>DATNGG010000101.1:0-3835 GCA_035605975.1 Allostellaceae bacterium
CGGCGTCACCTTCATCACCCAATCCTCGAGCTACACGGTGAGCGTCGGCGTGCCGACCTTCCTCGTCCGCGGCGACGTTTATTTCTGGGGCTCGATGATGGCGGCTTGCCTCATCGTCAGCGTGCCGATCGCCATCGTCTACAATTTCTTCGTCGACCGCTTCGTCATCGGCTTCACCGGCGGCGCGGTGAAATAGCGGGGTGGTCGAGCCAAGAGCGGCGGGGCGCCGCTTTTCCGGCGCCCGCCGCCGCACTGCGGCTAGAGGGTCACATAGGCGGGGCCGCGCGCCGCTTCCGCCCAGCCATAGAGCGCCGCGTTGACCGTCCGCCAGTTGGGCCGGTCCTTCATCCGGCCATACCAGCGCGCGATGTTCGGATAACCGCCATAGGTGCAGCCGATCACCTCGCCGAGCGAGATCATGCCCGAGGCGAGATAATCGGCGATGGTAACCGCGTCGCCGCAAAGCCAGGCTCTTCCCCCGGCGAGAAGATTCCCCTCGAGCACCCGCAGGAAACGCTCGGCGTGGCGCTTGCCCGCCGCGACCGCCAGACTCTGCGCGGCTGGATCAGCGAGCTTGTAATCCTCGAGGAGCTGCGCATAGCACAGACCGTAGCCGAAGCTGCGATAGAACCCGGTGTTGAGCCAATCCATCATCTCGTTGACGCGGGCACGGGCCTGGAGCTCCCGCGGATATTCGGCCGAGCCGATCTTGTCGGCGAGGTATTTGAGGATCGCCGAGCTCTCGGTCAGCCGGAACCCTTCATCCTCAAGCACCGGAACCTGGCAGCTGGGATTGACCGCGACATAGTTCGGCTTGAACTGCTCGCCGGTGAAGAGGTCAACGACCTGTTGCTCGAGCGCGATGCCGTGATCCGCGGCGAACAGCATGATCGGGCGGCAGGTCGTCGATGCCGGATGCATGTAGAGTTTCATGGATTCCCTCCCTTCGGCGCTGGCATCAAACTCGTCAGCGAGGCACCTTCGTATTGAAGCTCCGCCAGCTCGACGCTGTAGAGCTTGTGCCGGGCGTCGTAACGGACTGTGTAGCGGCTCGGATAGTAGCCGCTCAAGCTGTAATGCGCGGGGCGCGGCACGGCTTTGCTGAAGTTGGGCTTCTTCAGGAGATAGGCGCGCGTGACCATCGGCTCGACGAAGGTGAGCCGGCCCTGGTAGTAGCCGTAGATGAAGGTGGCGGTAAAGGGCTGGCCGTGGAACTCGGGCGCGGTCACATCGATGGCGTGGACGCCCATTTTGTCGATCGCCGTGTCGGGGATCACCTGGTAGTTCGCGGCGATCAGCCCCTTGTCCGAGACCTGCGTCGCGGGGTCGGACGACCCGCTGAAATGCACCTTCGCCACATCGGCGGTGCTCATCGCGTAGAAGTGGAAATCGAAATGCGGCACCGTGTAGACATGCGGCGGCGGATGACCTTGGGGATTCCAGTCGATCGCGACATGGCTGAATCCGGTCTTCGGCCCTTTCGCCGGCATCGGGAGCACATATTCCCATCCGCCGTCCGCCATGATCTTGTTGAGCGTGGTTGGAAGCCCCTGGAGCATGCCGGGCGTGAAGCGCACGGCGACGCTGACGGGCTTGTCCGTCTTATCGGTTTGCACCACGACGCGCGCGGTGCCTTGGCCGATCGCGACGGGCTTGCCCTCATAGGTCGCGGCCTGCGCGCCGCCAATGAACACTGCGATGGCAAGCACCAAGCTGGAACAAGACAACATCCTTTTGGTATCAAGCATGGTCACCTCCCTGTGCTGGCAAATTGAGGACTTTCTCCTTCGCCGGGCTGCGTTAGCGCCCCGGCGATGATATCGGTGTTCTGCGCGACCTGGATGAGCCAGCGTCCCTCGCGGCGAACCACCACGAGCAAGAGGATGCCGTGGCGCGGCTTGCCGATGCTTCCGTCGGGTTCGATCTGACCTTTGAGCTCCCAGAGGATATGCGCGGCGGCGATGTCGCGGGCGATGAAGCGGACCTTCTCGATCCGACCGGAGAGCGCGCTGTCGCGAAAGAAGCTGGCGTGGCTGTAGACATGCGCCGCTTCGATCTCGGCGCGGTTCTTCCACCACATGCCGACGACGTTGACGAAATCCGCATCCGGCGCGAAGAGCGCGGCGAACGCCACCAGGTCGTGCCGGTTCCAGGCGGTGTCGAAGGCGTGCGCCACGGCCGCGATGGCGGCGCGATCCTCAAGGCGTTCCCCGCTCGCCGAGAACTCCGATGAACGCTGCACGCTCATGGAACTCTCCCGATGTGGTGCTTTGCGACAGGGTTACCCGGAGGCGCGGCCGAATGGAAATCGCAAGTTTATATGGCTACCATCGGTCCTATGAATTTCGCGAGCTTCGATCTTAACCTGCTCCGCGTATTCCACGCGCTGATGAACGAGCGCCACGTCACCCGCGCGGGCCAGCGCATCGGCTTGAGCCAGCCCGCCGTTAGCGCCGCCCTCAACCGCCTGCGCGCGATTTTCGACGACAATCTCTTCATCCGGGACGCGGGTGTCATGATGCCGACACCGCGCGCCATCGCGCTGGCGGAGCCGATCGCCGACGCCTTGCGGCGCGTCGAGCATGCGCTGGGCAGCACCGGCCGGTTCGAGCCGGCGGCCGCCGAGCGCGACTTCCGCATCATGGGCATTGATTATTTCAGCTATTTGCTGGCGCCGGCGCTCGCCGCCATCCAGCAGAACGCCGCGCCCGGCATCGCCGTCCGGTTCGTCGATGCCGCCACCGGGCCGATCGCGCGCTTGCTCGAAGAGGGGCGGGTCGATTTGGCGCTTGACGCCATGGAAGAGCAGGCGGACCCGATCCGCTCGCAATTTCTCTTTAGCGACCATTATGTGGTGATCGCGGCCGTCGACCACCCCGATATCGGGCGGGAGGCAGCCTTGGACCTCGACCTCTATTGCCGGCTGACGCATGTGCTGCACTCCTACAGCGGCGCCACGGTCGGAAATGTCGATGCGGCTTTGGCGGCGATCAACCGCAGCCGGCATGTCGGGGTGAGCCTGCCGCATTTCTTCTCGATCGCTCAAGTCGTCGCGCAGTCGCGGATGATCGCGACCTATCCCGAGCGTCTTGCAGCGAAGCTCGCGCCCGGCTTGGGATTGCGCCTTTCCCGGCCCCCGGTGCCGCTGGCGCCAATCGCGCTCGCTATGTACTGGCATCGTCGCAACGACGCCGAGGCGGGACATCTCTGGCTGCGCGAACGCCTGATGGGCGTCGCGAAGCAATCGGAGTTTTTGTCCGCGCCGCCCGAGAAGGCGGCGCTTTCCGCGAGCGGAGTGCGCTTTGGCTGAGCGGCCGCGCGCTTAGGCGGCGCTGCGCTTCAGCGGCACGAAATGCCTGCCTTTGGAGACCGGGCCGAGGCCTTCAGCGATGCGATCGAAGCTTTCGCCGCCATCCTCGCTCAAATAAACCGTGCCGTCGGTGTCGCCGACGAAGAGGCTATACCCACCCGGCCAGGCGGCGAGGCTCATCGCCTCGATGTTGCAAGGGGCGCTGGCGGGAATGCCGCGGCTCAACACCTCCCAGCTCTCGCCATTGTCGCGGCTGCGCAGCACTGCGGTGCCGGCATCGTGCGATGCGCGCCAAGTGCCGGGATGGCCGGCCGCGCCCGACATGAAGAGCGTCGCTTCGTCGGGCGAGAGCGCGATGTGGTCGGGATAGGCGAGGCGGAAGCCCTCATCGGTCATGCGCCGCCAATGCGCGCCGCCATCCTCGCTGCGATAGGAGCCGCAGCCCGTGGTCATGAACATGCGCTCGGGACGGGAGCGCGCGATCAGCACCTGGTGCAAATCCTTGAAGGCGCGGTCCTCGGGCCG
>DATNGG010000102.1:0-23462 GCA_035605975.1 Allostellaceae bacterium
GAGAGAGAGAACAGCCATGCAGAGCAGCCGCGATCGCATCCTCACGACTCATGTCGGCAGCCTGCCGCGTCCGCCGGCAGTGGTGGATTTGTTGAAGCGCGAGGATCGCGACGAAGCCGTCGATCCCGCGGCGATGGACGCGGTGGTGGCTCGGGCCATCGGCGAGGTGGTGGCGCGACAGGTCGCGATCGGCATCGATGTCGTCAATGACGGCGAGATGAGCAAATCTTCCTACGCGACCTATATTCAACGGCGGCTCTCGGGCTTCGGCCCGGTCGACCCCGCAAAATGGCCGGTCGAGCGAAACCCCGATCGTGAGGCTTTCCCCGAGTATTACCGCAGCACCGCTGCCGCGAGCGGGGCAGCGTCGCGTCGGCTCCTTGGCTGTGTTGGTCCGGTGACTCCGCGCGACCGGCAAGCCGTCGCACGCGATCTCGCGCATCTGCGCGCGGCGGTCGAGGCGGCGAAACCTACGGCCGCGTTCGTTACCGCCGCGTCGCCGGGTGTCGTCTCGCGCTTTCACCCGAACTTCTACTACCCGTCCAGCGCGGCGTTCCGGCGTGCCGTGGGCGCGGCGATGCGCGAGGAGTATGAAGCGATCGTCGCTGCCGGCTTCATTCTTCAAGTCGATTGCCCCGATCTCGCCTCCGGACGCCTTAGCGTGTTCTCAGCCCTCAGCGACGATGAATTCCTGCGGGAATGCGAGGTCAGCATCGAAATCCTCAACGATGCGCTGCGGAACGTGCCGGCGGAGCGGGTCCGGCTGCATCTCTGCTGGGGGAATTACGAGGGCCCGCACATCCACGACATCGCGCTCGAGAAAATCTTGCCGGCGGCGCTGAAAGCCAAGGCGCAGGTCTTGTCCTTCGAGGGCGCCAATCCGCGCCATGCACATGAGTGGGAGGTTTGGCGCCGCGTCAAACTGCCCGACGACAAGGTGCTGATGCCGGGCGTCCTCGACACCACGACCAATTTCGTCGAGCATCCCGAGCTGGTGGCGCAGCGCCTCTGCCTCTATGCCGACGGGGTCGGCCGCGAACGGGTGATCGCCGGGGTCGATTGCGGCTTCGAAACCTTTGCGGGACGAGGAGCGGTCGATGCGCGGATCGTCGACAAGAAGCTCGAAGCCATGGTCGAAGGGGCCCGGATCGCTACGAAGCGGCTGTGGGGACGGGCCTCCTAGCCGAGGGCAGGCTTCGGCGCCAATCGCCCGGGCGGGCTTTGGCAGCGACCGATGCCGTTTTGCTATCGGTCAAGGCCGTTTTCGTTATTGGACGGTAAAGCCGCTTCGGGTCTAGCGTTTTTCGGCGCGTTCTCACGAAGCCTCATCCGCCGCCACATCCTCCGGGAGGAAATCATGCTCAGCCGCGAAGAAAACGAATTTTTGACCCGGGTCGGGCCCGGCACGCCCTGCGGCGCGATGCTCCGGCGTTATTGGTGGCCGATCGCGCTCGCCGAGAACCTCAAGGAAGCGCCGATGCCGATCAAGCTGCTCGGCGAGGAATTCGTCCTCTTCCGCGATTTCGAGGGTCAGCTCGGTCTGCTCGATCTCCATTGCTGCCACCGCAACGCTTCTCTCGAATTCGGCCGGGTCGAGGAAGGCGGGCTGCGCTGCTGCTATCACGGCTGGCTGTTCGATCGCGAGGGGCGCTGCCACGACCAGCCCTGCGAGCCGCCCGGTTCGACCTTGAAGACGCGCGTGCGCCAAAAAGCCTATGCGGTGCACGAGCAATCGGGGCTGATCTTCGGCTATGTCGGCCCCGATCCGGTGCCGGCATTCCCGAAATACGATCTTTTGGTGAAGACCAACTGCAACAAGGTCGTGCAAGGCCGCGAGCAGCTCTCGAATTGGCTGCAGCGCGCCGAGAACATGATGGATGCGCTGCATGTCATGTGCTTGCATGCGAGCGTCTATCCCGAGCTGGCCATGAGCTATCCGACCACGCTCGAATATCGCGAGCAGCCCTATGGCTGCGAGATTTATCTCGAATACAAGAACGGCACCAAGGACAAGCACCATTACGTGTTCCCGTTCATCAACCGGGTGTTCGTGACCCGCGCCGGGCGCGAGCCGTACCAGTTCATGCAATGGGCGGTTCCGACCGACGACACCCATTGCATCTCCTACCAGGTCTGGGCGTCGGAGCTCGAAGAGGCGCCGTTCACGCTGCAAACGGCGAAGTTCCAGACCCGCGAGCTGGGCGTTTACAAGCGCATCGAGGATGGCTGGTTCAACATTTGGGACCGCGACCAGGACGACGCGGCATGCGACAGCCAAGGCGCGATCGCCGACCGTTCGCGCGAGCATCTGGGTCAATGCGACAAGGGCGTCGTGATCCTGCGCCGCATGGTGAAGGAGGCGATCGAAGCCGTGCAGGCGGGCAAGGACCCGCGCGGCGTCTTCCGCGATCCGAACCACGCGGTCATCGATCTCTGGGCCTATAAGACGGAGCTCGGCGCGGTCGCGGGACAAATCCGCAACCCGGAGCATGGCTTGAAAGTGCAGGCGGCGTCGCCGTTCGATTTGTAAGCCGCGTCGACAAATGGTTTCATGGGGGCGGCTCGCGCTGGGGCGCAAGCCGCCGCCGCGGCGCCGTTCGGCATCGGGAGCCGGTGCGGCGCGATGAAGAAAAAAACGCAGCGGGGAGGGTGGTCATGAGACTCCGATTGGCGCTTTTGGCGGCGCTTTTGGCGGCGGCTGCCACCGCGCAAGCCGCGCGCGCGGCCGAGCCGAGCCCGGCGCTCAACCAAGTCATCAAGGACGCCCAGAAGGAGGGCCGGCTCGATCTGAGCTGGCTGCCGAGCTTCTTCGGCGCCGATGGCGTCGCAGAGCTCGTCAAGGGCATGAACGCGACGTTCGGTACCAACCTCGCCTACAGCTTCACGCCCGACCCCGGCTCGGTCCCGCGCAATTTGAACAAGATCCTGGTGGCGGCGCAGGCGCATCAGCCCTCGCCGAGCGACGTTTTTATCGGCACCACCAATCACGTTCTCATCATGGAAAAGCGCCAGGCGGCGATACCCGTCGATTGGACGGCGCTGTTGCCGGGCCGGATCACCGACAAGATGGTGGAAGCGAGCAATCTCGCGGTGCGCATCTATACGACGCTTCCCGGCGGCATCATCTACAACACCAAATTGGCGCCGGAGCGCCCGCAGACCCTCGCGGATCTCTTGAAACCGGAATGGAAGGGAAAGATCGCCACCAACCCCTATGCCGCGTCTTTCGACAACCTCGCTTCCGACGATTTCTGGGGACCCGACAAGACGCTCGATTTCGCCCAGAAATTCAGCAAGCAGATCGGCGGCCTGATTGGCTGCCCGGATGTCGAGCGCGTCGCCTCGGGCGAATTTATCGCCTTCGCCATGGCCTGCTCGGGCCGCGAATGGGTGAAGCTCAAGCGCGAGGGCGCTCCGCTCGACATGGCAGTGCCGAAGGATTATGCGGCGCAGCGTTACTACTATCTGATGATCCCGAAAAACGCCTCGCATCCGAATGCCGGCAAGCTGTTCGTCGCCTATGCGCTGACGAGCGCCGGCCAGAAGATCATCTGGAATCACGACGATTACGATCTTCACACCTTCCCGGATTCGGGAATGGCGCAGGTGATGGCCGGCTATGAGAAGGAAGGCGTGAAGTTCAAGGAGCTGTCGGTGACTTGGCTCGAGAAGCAAAAGGATTTGCGCACGCTGCAAGAGCGGATCATCAAGATTCTGCGAGGCAGCTGAAGCATGTCGCCGGGGCCGATCGCTGCGGAATGGCGGATTTTGACGGTCGCCGCGCCGTGAGCCGCGGGCGTAGCCCGCGCGTCGGAGATCGTTGATGGTCTCCGCAACGGAATCGACGTTCCGCCGCCTCGGCGGGCGTCGCCCCTACGATGCATGGCCGGGGGTCTTCGTCTCGATCGCGTCGGCGACGAGCGTCATCATCCTTGCTCTTCTCGCCGTCGTGATCTGGCTGAGCTTGCACAAAGGCGCGGTCGGCGATTCGCATGAGCCGTTCTCGCTCGCGAACTATACCGAGGTCTTTCTCGATCCCTTCACCTACAAGGTGATCGCCAATACCTTCGGATTCTCCTTCGTTGCGCTGATCGTCGCGCTCGCCTTCGGCCTGCCCATCGCCTGGCTCGTCGAGCGGACGGATTTTCCCGGAAAATCCGCGATCTTCACCCTGATGGCCGTGGGGCTCCTCGTTCCCGGCTTTGCGGCGGCGATGGGATGGCTCTTCCTGATGCATCCGCGTATCGGCCTCGTCAATGTCTGGCTGATGAGCGTCTTCGGCCTCGGCGCGCCGCCCTTCAACATCTCGTCGATCGCCGGGATGGGCTGGGTGCAGGGGCTCAACCTCGCGCCTCTCGCCTTCATCATGACCGCGGCGGTGTTCCGGGCGATGGATCCGGCGCTCGAGGAATCGGCGCAAATGTCGGGCGCCGGGTTTTGCCGGACGCTGACGCGCGTGACCCTGCCGATCGCCTGGCCCGGCATCCTCGCCGCCAGCATCTACATCTTCACCCTCGGCTTCGCCGCCTTCGACGTGCCGGCGATCATCGGCTGGGGAAGCCGGCTGTTCACCTTTGCGACCTATCTCGTGATCCAGCTGAGTCCCGACGAATCCCTGCCGCGCTATGGCTCTGCCGCGGCGCTTTCGACCTGCCTCGTCGGCTTCGCCGGACTCTTCAGCTGGTGGTATGGGCGCATGCAAAGCCGGGCGCATCGCTACAAGGTCGTGACCGGCAAGGCCTATCGCCCAGTGCTGGTCAAGCTGGGCCGGCGCGGCAAGCTCGCGGCATGGACGCTGGTCGGCGGCTACATTTTCGTCGCGCAGATCATGCCGGTGCTGGTGCTGTTCTGGGCGTCGGTGCTGCCCTTCTTCCAGCTTCCCTCCGCGGCCGCGCTCCACAGCATCTCGCTCGGTCACTACCTTAATTTGCAATGGCACTACCTCTTGACCGGACTCGGCAACACCGTGCTGCTGATGGTCCTGACGCCGACTTTCGCGCTGGCGGTCGCGCTGTGCTTCTCGTGGGTCGTGCTGCGCTCGCGCGTGCCGGGCCGCGCCTGGTTCGATTTCGTCGCGTTTCTCCCCCACGCCGTGCCGAACATCGTCTTCGGCATAGGCGCGCTGCTGCTCGCGCTGTTCTTTCTCCAGAACTTCCTACCGCTCTACGGCACGATCTGGCTGATGCTGCTGGTCTTCGTCGTCTCGCGGACCAGCTACGCCACGCGCATGACGAATAGCGGCCTCATTCAAATTCACCGCGAGCTCGAGGAATCGGGCTCGCTCAGCGGCGCCGGCACCGGCGGGATCCTGCGGATGATCATCCTGCCGCTGCTACGGCCGACCATCACCTATGCGTGGCTGTGGATCGCGCTTCTCACCGCGCGCGAGCTCACCCTCGCGGTGATGATCACCACGCGCGACAGCATCACCCTGCCGGTGATCGTTTGGGGATTGTGGTTGAGCGGCGGAACGGGCGATGCCGCCGCGGTCGCCTCGATGATGCTCGTGCTGATGGCGCCGTTTGTCGCGCTCTATTGGGCCGTGGCGAGGAAGCGCACTGTGATCGCCGCGCCCTAATCGACACGGGCCGGGCTGCGCGCGCCAATGTTCTTGGCGACGCCGATGAAGCGCTGCAAGACGGGCGAATCATTGTCGGCGCGCCACATCAGGCCGAAGGTGGTGGCGATCTCGAGATCGCGAACGGGCCTGAGGATGACGCCGACCGGCAGGCGCGAGCGCATCGCCGAGCTGATGAGGGCGATGCCCATGCCCGCGGCGACCAGATTGACGATGACGGCGCTGTTCGCCTCCTGAATGATGTGCGGCACCAAGCCTTGCTGCGCGAAAGCGCGCATGACATTGTCGTAGTGGGGCGGATTGATCTGCCGTCCGACGAAGATGAGCGGGCCGCGCGCGAGCTGCGCCAGGCTCATCGTCGTCTCGCCGGCGAGGGGATGCGCCGAGGGAAGCGCGGCCAGCAGCGTCAAAGTGTCGATGTCGTGCCGCGCGATCCCAGGATTGGCATGGGGCGTGCGATAGGCGAAGCCGGCATCGATCTCGCCAGCCGCGAGCGCGTCGATCTGCTGCGATGAAACCATGGATTGCAGCGCCAGCTCGACCTCGGGCAGGGCGGTGCGGAACGAGCGGATCGTTTCGGTGACGGCGGGATGGCCCGATACGGCTTCGCTGAAGGCGACGCGCAAGCTGCCGGTGCATCCTTCGGAAAAGCGGCGGACGCGGTCGACCGCCGCATCGACCTCGCCGACGATGCGGCGCGCTTCGTGAAGAAAGAGCCGGCCGGCTTCGGAGAGGCGGATGCCGCGCGGCAGCCTCTCGAACAGCGTCACCCGCAACTCGCTCTCGAGCGCCTTGATCTGCCGCGACAGCGCCGGCTGGGCGATGCTCAGCCGCTCCGCGGCGCGGCCGAAATGGCCCGTCTCTGCGACGGCGACGAAGTAGCGAAGGCGCCGCAATTCCATGGCGCCATGATAGTGCGGCGGCCCGTCAATGGCATCCTTTTCGCAAGGCGGGGCGTCCCCGCATTGCCGCGACGGGCGCCGCCGTCGGGGCGCCCGTGCGTTCAGCGCATCTTCAGGATGAGGACGCGGTCGCTGCTCGGGTCGGTGATCGGGCGCAGCGTCTTCACGCGATCGCTCGTCACCGGACTCGCGCCATTGCCCCAGGCGCTGCGCACGAAGCTCAACACGCTGGCGATTTCGGCATCGGTGAGCTGAACGCGGTATTGGGGCATGCGGTAGGAATCGGGCGTGCCTTTGACGATGAGCGGCTCCGCCCCGTTCAAGACGAGATTGATGAGCGAGGAGGGATTGTTGTCGAGCACGACCGGATTGCCGGCGAGCGGCGGCATGAAGGGCGTTTGTCCCTTGCCGTCGATGCCGTGGCACGAGACGCAAGAGCCGAGATAGATCGCGGCGCCAGCCTCTTGCGGCTTGCCGCTCTGGAGCGACTTCGTTGTCGCGTCGTCATAGACATAGGCGGCCTGTTGCGCGGTCGCGGGCAGCGATTTCAGATAGGCCGCCATCGCGCTCACGTCCTCGTCGGTCAGATAGGGCGTGCTGTTGTTGACGACATCGAGCATCGAGCCGAATGCGACGCCCTTCATGTTGTGGCCGTCCTTGAGGAAGGTGGCGAGCTCTTCTTGCGACCAGGAGCCAAGCCCCGTGCGCACATCGCCGCGCAGATTGGGCGCCGACCAGGCGTCGAGCTCGGCGCCTTGAAGATAGGCGCCGCTCGACGCATCGAGCGCCTTCTCCTGAAACGCCCAGCCACGCGGGGTGTGGCAGGCGCCGCAATGGCCGAGGCCCTCGACGAGATAGGCGCCGCGATTCCACGCGGCGTCGTGATCGGGATTCGGCGTATAGGCGCCGCTCTTCGTGAAGAGAACATTCCAGATCGCGAGCGGCCAGCGCCAGCTGAGCACGCCGCGGATTTCGCTCGGCTTGTTCGGCTCTTTGACCGGCGGCACCTCCTTCATGAAGAAGGTGTAGAGCGCGTGCATGTCGTCGTCGGTAATCTTCGCATAGGACGGATAGGGCATGGCCGGGTAGAGCCGATGCCCGTCCTTGGCGACGCCGCGGCGCACGGCGCGCTCGAAATCCTCGAAGCTGTATTGGCCGATGCCGGTCTCGGGATCGGGCGTTATGTTGGTCGAATAGATCGCGCCGAGCGGCGTGCCCATTTTGAGGCCGCCGGCAAAGGCCTTGCCGCCAGGCACGGTATGGCAGGCGACGCAATCGCCGGCGCGCGCCAGATACTCGCCCTTATCGGTGGGCGTTTCGGCGCCGCTCGCCGAGGGCTGTGCCTGCGCGAGCGTGGCGGAGCCGAGCACGGCAAGCGCCGCGGCGAGAAATATCATCCGGTTCATGCTCTTCGCCCCCGATGTTCTTTATTGTCGCTGCAATCACGCCACGGCCTCGATCGAGGCCGGCGCGGGCGGGGTCGCCGGTTGCCCGGCGGCCCCGCGAGTCCTTCCGTCTCCGTCAGATCACGCCGATCCGTTCGAGAGATCGGTGTCCATGATGGGCAGGGTGCGGATGCGCTTGCCGGTCGCGGCGAAGATCGCATTGGCGACGGCGCCGGCGATCGGCGGCGTTGCGGGCTCGCCCGCGCCGCCCCATTTGGCGCCGCCGCTCGGCACCAGATAGACCTCGGTCTTCGGCGCTTCGGCAAGGCGCACCATGCGATAGGTGTCGAAATTGCCCTGCACCGGAGCGCCGTTCTTCACCTCGATCTTGCCGTAGAGCGCGGCGCTGAGCCCGAAGATCACCGAGCCTTCGGCCTGCTCGGCGATGGTCTGCGGATTGACCACGTAGCGCGTGTCGAGCGCGACGACAACGCGGTCGACCTTGACCGTGCCGTTGGGCTTCACCGTCACCTCGGCGACCTGCGCGCAGAGACTGTCGGTATCGGTGCAGATCGCCATGCCGCGGCCCCGGCCCTTGGGCAAGGGCTTGCCCCAATCGCTCTTCTCGGCCGCCGTGTCGAGCACTTTGAGCCAGTCCGGCTTGCCTTGGAGCAGCTTGCGCCGGAACTGATAGGGGTCCTGTCCGGCCGCGGTGGCGAGCTCGTCGATGAAGCTCTCCATCGCATAGACATGCTGGTTCGCTCCGGGCGCGCGCCAGAACCATACCGGCAGATGGGTGTTCTTGATCACCGCATCGACATGGAAGTTGGGAATCGCGTAGCCGATGTCGGAGATTCCCGCCGTCGCCATCGGCTCCACCTTGTTGGGCGGAAATTTGATGCCGGTGGTGTGGAAGATCGACGAGGTGACGACGCGCGCCGAGATCGCGGTCGGCATGCCGTCGGCGCCCACCGCGGCTTTGAAGCGCACCACGGCGTGCGGACGGAACTTGTCGTGGCGCGTATCCTCCTCGCGCGTCCAGACCAGCTTCACCGGCTTCTCGACGACCTTGGCGATCTCGATCGCCTGTTTCAGCTCGTCATTCGCATCGCGGCGTCCGAAGCCGCCGCCGACAAAGCCGTTATGGACATAGACCTGCTCGGGCTTCAGCCCGGCGTCCTTGGCGGCATCTTCGGTCGCGTCCAGCGCATCCTGGGTGCTGAACCACACATCGAGCCGGTCGGGCTGCAGATGCACCGTCGCATTCATCGGCTCCATCGGCGAATGCGAGAGATACGGCGTCTCATAGACCGCTTCGATGGTCTTGGCGCCGCCGCCCATGGCTTTCTCGACATCGCCCTGGCTGCGCGCGGCGACGGCGGGGCCATCGAGCGCGGCGTGGAATTCCTTCGACAAGCCGACGCTGTCGACATTGCCTGCGGCGCCGACATCCCATTCGGGCTGGAGCTTCGCCAGCGCCTGCTTGGCGCGCCAGAAGGTGCCGGTTGCGACCACCG
This sequence comes from Allostellaceae bacterium, assembly GCA_035605975.1. Lineage (GTDB taxonomy): Bacteria > Pseudomonadota > Alphaproteobacteria > ATCC43930 > CGMCC-115725 > CAIKMD01. Next base: position 9,383 of record DATNGG010000102.1, read on the forward strand.
CCACCGCATTGTCGAGCTTCACCACCTTGATGACGCCGGGCGCACCCTGCGCGGGCGATTCATCGACGCTTTTGAGCGTGCCGCCCGGAACCGGGCATTGCTGGATCGCCGCGAACACCATGCCCGGAACTTGGGCATCCATGCCGAAGCGGGCCGAGCCGTCGATCTTGTGAATGACGTCGACGCGCGGCATCGGCTTGCCGGCAAAGGTGAATTTGTCGGGCGATTTGATGTCGGGCTCTTTGTTGAGCGCGATCTTTGCCGCATCGGGCGCGACCTCGCCATAACGCAAGGTCCGGCCCGATGGCGTGTGGGTGACGACGCTGCTCGCCGCGCTGCATTCGCTCGCCGGAACGCCCCAGCGTGCCGCCGCCGCCGCGATCAGCCGCTCGCGTGCGCTGGCGCCGACCTGCTGAACCTTTTTCTGCGAGGCGCGGACCGACTGGCTGCCATGCGAGAACATGTCACCATAAACTTTCTTCTCGCGCACATTGCGGTTGGGCGAGGCGTATTCGATACGCACCTTCGACCAATCGGCGCCCAGCTCTTCGTTGATGAGCATCGGCAGCGCCGTCATGCTGCCTTGGCCCATTTCCGAGCGCTGATAGCGGATCAACACGGAATCATCGGGATCGATCGCGATCCACGCGTCGATCTCGTTCGGCGCATGGCCATCATCGTCCCAGGGCTGTGCCGCGACGGTGACCGCGTGCGCAAGATGCGGCAGGGCGCTGATGCCGATGGCGAAGCCTCCAGCCGCGGTAACCGCGGTGACGAGGAAGTGGCGGCGGCTTAGCGAGGAAGTGGTGCGATATCCGTCCATGGTCGTCCTCCCTTCTCTCAAGCTTTCATCAGCTCGGCGGCGCGATGGATCGCGCGACGGAGACGCTCATAGGTGCCGCAACGGCAGATATTGGTGATGTTGGCGTCGATCTCGGCGTCCGTCGGCGTCGGGTACTGCTTGAGGAACGCCGCCGTCGCCATGATCTGGCCGGATTGGCACCAGCCGCATTGCGGTACGTCTTCGGCGAGCCAAGCTTGCTGCACCGGATGCTTGCTGTCCGGCGACAGACCTTCGATCGTCGTGATGTTTTTGCCCGCGACCGCGGCGATCGGAACCGAGCAGGAGCGCATCGCCTGTCCATCGATATGCACGGTGCATGCGCCGCATTGCGCGATGCCGCAGCCGAATTTCGTGCCGGTCAGGCCGACCGCGTCGCGCAAGGCCCAGAGCAGCGGCGTGTCGGGCTCGAGATCAATTTGATGCTGTGTCCCGTTGACGGTGAATGTGATCATGGCAGACCTCCCGCGAAATCGCGTCTTAGCAAGAGCTTAACACAATCGTTGATGGTGGCAACGGCGGCAACAGCGCCTCGCCGATCCGTGAACGGGCGGGTCGCCGGCCACGCTCAGTGATAGCCGACATCGCCGCGCACCTTGCCGCGGAAAACCCAATAGGACCAGGCGGTGTACATGAGAATGATCGGCAGGAGGAACAAAGTGCCGATCAGCAGAAAAGCCTGGGTGCTCTCGGACGATGCCGCCTCCCACAGCGTGTAGTGATAGGGAACGATCATCGGCCAGAGGCTGATCGCAATGCCGATGAAGGACATCAGGAACAGCCCCACCGCTCCGAGGAACGGCACGAGTTCGTGATTGCGTTGCAGCGCGTGCCACTCGGCCGCGGCGATCAGCAGCGTGATCAAGGGGACGGGCGAGAGAAAACCGATATTGGGCCAGCTGAACCAGCGCCGGGCGATCTCCGGCTCGGCCAAAGGTGTCCAGATGCTGACCGCGAGGATCGCGATCAGAACGGCGATTAGGCAGACGCGTCCCGCTTTGCGCGCCCAGTCCTGCAGCGCTCCTTCCGTTTTCAGGATGAGCCAGCCGGCGCCGAGCAGGCCGTAGCCGAACATGAGAGCGAGACCGGTGAGAAGAGCGAAGGGCGTTACCCAGTCGAAAGAGGTGCCGGCGAAGTGGCGACCGTCCACCTTGAAGCCCTGGATGAACGTCCCGAGTACGACCCCTTGGGCAAAGGTCGCGACGATCGAGCCGCCGCAGAATGCCTGGTCCCAAAAGCGCCGCAGCCCCGAACGCCTGAAGCGAAATTCGAAGGCGACGCCGCGAAACACCAGCGCCAGCAGCATGATCAAGATCGGAAAATAGACCGCGGGAATGATGATCGCGAAAGCGAGTGGAAACGCCGCAAGCAGCCCGAGCCCGCCGAACACGAGCCAAGTCTCGTTGCCGTCCCAGATCGGCGCCACGGAGTTCATGACGATGCTGCGCTCCGTCTCGTCCGGCGCGAAGCCGTAAAGCATGCCGACGCCGAGATCGAATCCGTCGAAGACGACGTAGTAAAAGACCGCGAGCGCCAGGAGCGCGGTCCAGATCGGAACGAGATCGAGCGCCATCCGATGCGTCTCCGTTCTTACGGCTCGGGCCGTGGCGAGGCGGCCGCGAAAGGCCGCTCCGGCCGCCCGCTCTCGATGGCTGACGGCTCGGCGTCTGCGGCTTGAGGCCCGCGCCGCACCAGCCCCGCCATGAAGGCGATGCCCGTCGGAAACATCACGAGATAGACGATCACATAGAAGGCGAGCGAAATCGCGACATCCGAGCCCGTGAGCGAGGGGGATACCGAGTCCGCCGTGCGCATGAGGCCATAGACGGTCCAGGGCTGACGGCCCACCTCCGTCACGATCCAGCCGGCGACGACTGCGATGAAGCCCAGCGGCGCCACCCATGGGCAGAGGCGCAAGAACCAGCCCGTGCGGTAGAGCCGCTCGCCGGTCCGCAGCAGCACCTGTCCGACAATGGCGACGGCGAGCATGATGAAGCCGATACCGACCATGATGCGGAAGGCGAAGAAGGGCGGTCCGACCGGCGGGCGCTCATCCGGCGGCCATTCCTTCAACCCCTTGATCGTACCGTTCCAGGAATGCGTCAGGATCAGGCTGCCGAGATCGGGAATGTCGATCGCGTCATGCATGACGGCATCGCGATCGTCGGGAATGCCGAACAGCGTCAACGGCACCGGTTGGACGGTATCGTAGCGTCCCTCGATCGCGGCAATCTTGGCCGGCTGATATTCGAGCGTGTTTAGGCCATGCAGATCGCCGAGGAAGATTTGCAGCGGCACCAGCACAATCAGCAGGTCGAGAGCCATGCGGATCATCAACCGCGACTCCTCGGCCGCCTTGCCCCGGCGGAGAAGATAGGCGCCGACGCCGAGGACGACGAAGCCGGTCGTGATGTAGAAGGCGGTGACGTTGTGTGCGAGGCGATAGGGGAAGGACGGGTTGAAGATGATCGCCAGCCAATCGACCGGCTCGAACCGCCCATCGACCAGCTTGTAGCCCTGAGGCGTCTGCATCCAACTGTTGGTCGCGAGAATCCAGAACGAGGAGAGGAGCGTGCCGAAGGCGACCATGAACGCCGCGACGAAATGCGCCCAAGCCGGCACCAGCTTTCGCCCGAACAAGAGAACGCCCAGGAATGAGGCTTCGAGGAAGAAAGCCATGAGCCCCTCGTAAGCCATCATCGGCGAGAGCACGTCGGCCGTCGCGTCGGTGAAGCGGCTCCAATTGGTGCCGAATTGGAACGGCATGATGATGCCGGAAACGACGCCCATGCCGAAGGTGACGGCGAAGATCCGGATCCAGAAGCCGGAGATCCGGAACCAGATTTCCCGCTTGGTGAAGAAATAGAAGGCTTCGAGGACGGCGATATAGGAGGCGAGGCCGACGGTGAAGGCGGGAAGCAGGATGTGCCAGGCGATCACCCAAGCCCATTGCAGGCGTGACAGCAGAACCGGATCGAGACTCATAACACCTCCAAGAGATCGCGCCGTCCTCGATCAGAGAATGCTCCAAGCTTCGCACCGATCGCGCGCGGCTGTCGAATGTCCTTCGGCAGGCAGGTGCTGATCGAGGCGGATTGGCCAGCGACGGCAAAGGTTTGGGTGAAATTCGCGAATCATGCGTCTCGGCCCATCTCCGGCAAGCAAATCGAAGCTTGGAATTATACCGACTAGTCAGTATAATTCGGCCATGAGCAATGAACCTTTGACCCAGCGTCCCATGGCCTCCGCCCGGCAAAAGCTTCTCGACGCGGCCTTGTCGGTGATCCGCACCAAGGGCTATGCGGCCACGACCATCGACGAGCTGTGCGCCGAAGCTCGTGTTGCCAAGGGGTCCTTCTTTCATCACTTCAAAACCAAGGAAGCGCTCGGCGTTGCCGCGGCCGAGTATTGGTCGGACATGACCGGCGCCTTCTTCGCGGCCGCGCCTTACCACCGCCATGCTGATCCGCTCGAGCGGGTTCTCGGCTACATCGATTTCCGCAAGGCGATCCTCACCGGCACGGTTCCCGAATTCACCTGCCTTGTCGGAACTATGGTGCAGGAAGTCTATGAGACCTGCCCCGAGATTCGCGATGCGTGCGATGCCAGCATCAGCGGCCACGCGGCCGAGGTCGAGGCGGATATCGCCGAAGCCATGGACCGTCACGGCATTCGCGGTGATTGGACGGCGCGAAGCCTGGCGCTTCACACCCAAGCGGTGCTGCAAGGCGCGTTCATCTTGGCCAAGGCCAAAGGCAATGCGGAGATCGCTGCTGCGTGCGTCGATCATCTGCGCCGTTATGTCGAGCTCTCGTTTCAGCCCGCGATTCGCTCAGGAAAGGAATCCACATGAGCACGAACGATACCTATCTCGCCGTGTTTCTCGGCAGCAAAACCAGCGCTCGCATGAAGGCATGGATGGCGCTTCCTGAAGCCGAAAGGAACGCGAAGGAACAAGCGGGCATCGCTGCCTGGAAAGCATGGATCGATCAACATCAGGCGGCGGTTTCGGCGATCGGCGGGCCGCTCGGCAAGACGAAGAAGATCACCGAGCGGGGCGTCGAAGATGTGAGCAACGCGATGGGCGCCTTCATGGTCGTGCGCGCGGATTCGCCGGAAGCGGCCGCGAGGCTGTTCGAGAACCATCCGCATTTTACGATCTTTCCGGGCGACTCCGTCGAGGTGATGCCGGTGCTGCCGATACCGGCCGGCTGATCGGCGACGGCGCTTTCAACCGACGCAACGAGAGGAAAGACCATCATGCCCAGCACCGTGCGCTTGCACCGCGTTCTCGCCACTAGGCCGGAGAAAGTCTATCGCGCGTTCCTCGAGGCGGATGCGCTCGCGAAATGGCTGCCGCCCAACGGCTTTGCTTGCACCGTGCATCATCTCGAGCCGAACGTCGGCGGCTCGTTCAAAATGTCCTTCCGGAATTTCACGACCGGCAAAAGTCATTCCTTTGGCGGCAAATATATCGAACTCATTCCCAACGAACGCTTGCGCTACACGGACAAGTTCGATGATCCCAACCTGCCGGGCGAAATTCAGGTGACCGTGACCTTAAAGAAGGTTTCGGTCGGCACCGAGCTGGACATCGTCCAGGCGGGCATCCCGGACATCATTCCGCCAGAGGCGTGTTATCTCGGCTGGCAGGATTCGTTGCGAAACCTGGCAAGGCTCGTCGAGCCCGAAATCAATCAATAGCCGTTTCGGGGATTTCGCTGGCGCTTTTCAGCCGTGGCAATCGAACAAAGCCATGAAGCCGAAATCCATGTGCTGCTGCATATGGCAATGGAAGAGGCTGAGGCCCGGCTGATCGGCGGTGAAGTCGACGCTCATCTCCTGAAAGCTGCCGATCATCGCCACGTCCTTGATCACGCCGGCCGTCGGATGCCCGGCGATCGAGGTCAACTCGAAGCTGTGGCGATGGAGGTGGACCGGATGGACGTCGTCCGTGCCATTCGTCATGTGGAGGCGATAGCGCCGGCCGCGCGTCAGGCGAAACAGCGGCTCCATCTTCTCCATCGAGAAGGGAACGCCGTTGACGGTGAACTCATCGAACCCCTGGCGCGCGCCGATGCGCGCCGCGAAAGCCATGTCGATGGTCTCGTCGGGCTCTTTGGCCTTGGCGTCGCTCTTCGCGAAGCGGCGATAGTCCCAGCGAAAGGCCGGCGGCTTCACCCAACGCGGCTCGCCTTTCTCGCCGGCATATTCGACCACGATGCCCATGCCGCGTGTCCGGTCCTCGTCCATGAGGTCGCCCATCACCCAGATGCCGGGCTCTTTCATTTCGACGATGGCGGATACGCGCTCAGCCGTTCCGAGCCACAATACCGGCACCTCCGCCGGACGCGGCACCGGATTGCCGTCGAGCGCCACCACGCGGAATGCATGGCCGGGGAGATGCAGGCTGCGGATTTCGGTGGCGCTGGCATTGAGGACATGGAACAGGACGCGCTGGCCGCGCTTCACGCGGATCGGCTCGCCCTCGCCGAGCATACGGCCGTTCACCGCGAAGAAATTATAAGCCAGCTCGTAGCCCTGGTTTCGGCCGGCCTCGAGTGCGGCCTTCATCGCCGCCTCCGCCTCATCGCTCAGTCCGGGAATTTGATCGGTCGGGGCCAGCATGTCGGACGGCATTTCGGTGCGCGTGAGATAGGGGCCGAACTCCTTGAGCGTGAGGAAAATCTCCTGATCATAGGCGCCCGCATCGTGCCGCGGCGCGATGAAAAGCGGCCCGGACTGGCCGCTATAGGTGCCGGCCGATAGATCGATGCCGGCTGTCACATGGCTGTGATAGAAGCGGAACCCCGACGGTCCCGGCACGAATGCGATCCGGCGCATGCCATGGGCCGGAATGAACGGCGTGCCTTCCTCGGCGGCACCATCGACCGCAGCGGGGAGGAACTGCCCGTGCCAGTGAAGCAGCTCGGGCGTGTCGGTGTCGTTGTGGACATCGACGACCACGCGCTTGCCTTCCGTCATGCGCAGCAGTGGGCCCGGATACTGGCCGTTATAGGTCTTGGTCGAGACCGTGGTGTCGGGCCCGAGCTCGACGAGGCTGGTGGCGATGCGAAGCGTATAGTCCGCCGCCTCGTTGCTTGCGCTGCCGGATGCCGCGACAGGAGCCATCGGGTGGCCGGGCCGCGCTTGCGCCCATGCGGTCGCCCGCGCGCCGCCGAGGAGGGCCGCTGCCCCGCCCAATCGGAACAGGTTCCGCCGGGAGACAATCATGAGGATCTGCCTCGCCGAGTGCCCATAATCACCCCCTCGGCCCCTTTCACCTGATCCATCACGCAAAACCTCCCGAAGTGGCGTGCAAGCCTATCGCAGCCGCGACCACCACAACCTCGCGATGTTGTAATTGCGACTGATAATCAGTCTCGGCACTGTCGCGTCTCAGGTCAAGCTGCGAATGCAAGTCATTTGCGAACATTTTAGGAGTTGGGTGGGGTGCGGGAACGAGACGGGGTGGCGGGCTCGAGGAGGACGATTGCGGCTCGTCGAGCATGACGCTGAGCTGCTGCCCGACCTCGGAGGCGGCGCTTTCGAGATGAGGCAAGAGCCGCGCCTCGATCCGCTCGCGCAACCAGAGCAGCCGCGCGCCGAGCGGCGTCAGATGCGTGCCGCGGCCCTGTTCTTTCACCACCAAGGGCTGGCCGACAATCCCGGGACCGTTTGGCCGCGGTCAATCGCGCAACACGATGAGCCCGTCGGCGGCGCGCACGCCGTTGCCATCGTGCAGCACGAAAAGCGGATTGATCTCCGCCTCGATGAGCCGGTCGCCCAGCGCCTCGGCCATTTCCGCGAAAGCCAGGATCGCATCGATAAGCGCCGCGCGATCACGCTTCGGCACGCCGCGATAGCCGGCGAGCAACGGTGCGGATTTGAGCTCCTCCACCATCGCCGCGGCGTCGCGGGGTGCGATCGGCAGAAGGCGGAGAGCCGTGTCGCCGAGCAGCTCCGCCGCGATGCCGCCGAAGCCGATAAGCACGGCCGGCCCGAGCTGCGGATCGCGCTGCAGCCCCAGGATCATCTCGATGCCGCCGGCAATCTGCTCCTCGACGAGAAAGCCTTCGAGATCGAGGCCGCGCGCCGCTGCCGCCGCGCGCATCGCGGCGCAAGCCGGCGCGATCTCGCCGGGCGCAAGACCGAGCCTCACCCCGCCGAGATCGCTCTTATGCGAAATGCGGCGCGACAAGAGCTTCAGCACGATCTTGCCGCCCAATTGGCGCGCCGCCGCCTCGGCTGCCGCCGCATCGGTCGCGACGATCCCGCGTACGGCGGCGATGCCGAAGCGCACGAACAGCGCCTTGCTCTCGGCCTCGTTGAGCGGCCCGGCGGGCAGGGGCGGCATCGTGCTCCCCATCACGCGGCGCGGCACGGATGGCGCGCGCTCGGCCGGCGGGCGGGACAGCGCGGCGAGGACGGAGGCACAGGTCTCGGGCGCGGTCATCGCCGGAATCCCGCGCGTCTGGAACAGCCGCACGACCTCGGGCGCGTGCGGGCTGACAAAGGCGAGGATGGGCTTGTCGCTCGCGCTGCGGCACGCAAGCGCGGCATCGGCGGCGAGACTTGGTTGCGCCAGGGCCGACGCGCCGGCGACGACGATCAGCGAATCATAAAGCGGGCTTTCGAGCAGCGCCGCCATCGCCGCGCGCAGCAAATCGGGGCGCAGCCCGGCGAGGGTGACATCGACAGGATTGGTCTGCGCCGAGGTTTTCCGGCCCTCCAGCAGCGCCGCGAGCCGTGCCTGGGTTTGTGGATCGGGTGCCGGCAGCTCCAGCCCCGCGAGGCCGCAGCAATCCGCCAGCAGCGTGCCGGCGCCGCCGGTCGAGGTGAGCACGGCGACGCGGCTGCCCTTCGCGCGATATCCCGCGGCGAGCGCCGCCGGAATGTCGATGAGCGCATCGAACGTCTCGGCGCGGATGATGCCGAGCTGCTCGAAGAGCGCATCATAGAGACGATCGGTGCCGGCGAGCGCGCCAGTATGCGAGGTGGCGGAGCGCGCGCCCGCTTCCGAGCGCCCGACCTTGAAGACGACGATCGGCTTGCCGAGCCTCGCCGCGCGTTCGGCGGCGTGGCGGAAGGCCGCGGGCCGCCGCAGCCCTTCCATATAGACGGCGAGCACGGCCGTGCTCGGGTCGTCGAGCAGCGCTTCCAAAATCTCGGCTGTGTCGAGATCGGCCTCGTTGCCGGTTGAGACCAGCTTCGCAAAGCCGATGCCGCGATCGGCCGCGCGCGAGAGCAGCGCGCCCAGAATCCCACCGCTTTGCGATACCACCGAGATGCGCCCCGCCGGCAAATCGCCGAGCTCGAGCGCGCCGCTCGCCGAGACGATCACGCGGTCCGTCACATTGACGAAGCCGATAGCGTTGGGACCCAAGAGGCGCATCGGCCCGGCGGCTTCCTTGAGCGCCGCTTGTCGCTTGGCACCCTCTTCGCCGGTTTCGGCATAGCCGCTCGCGAGCACGATGGCGGCGCCGGCGCCCTTCGCGGCGAGCGCGCGCACCGCTGCTTCAACGCGCTCCTCGCCGAGCAGCACGAGGCCGAGATCGGGCGCCGCGGGCAGGGCGGCGACATCCGGATAGCAGATCAGGCCGGGGATCGCCGGCAGGCGCGGATTGACCGGATAGATCGCGCCGCGAAATCCGTGCTTTTGCAGATAGGCGAGCGGCCGGCCGGTGAGCTTTTGGGGATCGCCCGAGGCGCCGATTACCGCGATCGAGCGCGGATTGAGAAGGCGCGCAATCGCGCTCATCGCGGCGGGTCTTTTGCGGCTCTTGGGCGCTTTGCCAAGAAGGCCGCAACCGACTCGCGATGCTCGCGCGTGGTGTAGCAGATGCCCTGTGCCTGGCTGCCCGCGGCGAAGACGGCGTCGGCCGTCGTCTCGAAGCTCGCATTGAGGATCGATTTGCTGAGCGCGATCGCGGCGGCAGATCCTTGCGCGAGTTCCTCGGCCCAGTCCCGCGCCGCGGTGAGAAGGCGGTCGGCGCTGACGACGCGATCCGCCATGCCAATCTCGAGCGCTTCTTTGGCGTCGACGCGCCGGCCGGAGAAAATCAGCTCCTTGGCGCGGGCGAGCCCGACGCGGCGCGGCAGGAAATACATTCCGCCGCCATCCGGGATCAAACCGCGCAGCACATAGCTCATGATGAAGCTCGCGGCGTCCGAGGCGATGATGAAATCGCAGCACAGGGCGAGATCGCAGCCAAGTCCCGCCGCCGCGCCATTCACCGCAGCGATGGTCGGCTTCGGCAAATCGTGCAGCGTTGCCATGAGCCGGTGCGTGCGCTGCTGCCTGTGCCAGCCATTGATGGCGATCTCCCCGGCGGGGGCTTCGAGGCGCTGCTGCATTCCCGCGATATCGCCGCCGGCGCAGAACGCCGCGCCGCGTCCGGTGACGATCACGGCGCGCACAGCAGTATCGGCGGCGAGTTTGTCGAGCGCCGCGACGAGCTCGCCGCGCATCGCGTCATCGACGGCGTTGCGCGCCTGGGGGCGCTTGAGCGCGATGGTGGCAATCTGCCGTTCGATCGACACCTCGATGGACGATGGCGGTGCTTCGGTCTCGGTCATCAGGGCGTCCTTCGTCGGTAGCGGGCGGCGCGGCCCGGATAGCGCCGAGGCGCGCCTCGTCTGCACGTACCATAACGATGCGCCCGCGGCTTTTCGTCAATGCCGGAAACCGTACCGACCGATCATGCCCCAGCCGGAACAAAGGGCGCCTTGCGCGAATCCGTTGGCCGTATTCGGAACGCGATGTAGAATTATATGACAAGTCAAGCATGGCATTCCGACCATGCAGGGGAGGAGTCCATGAAACGAACGATTGCCGTGCTCGCCCTCGTCTTTGCGGTGGCCTGCGCGACGGCGAAACCCATGCTCGCCGCGGAGCCATACAATATTCACGTCATCCTGCCCTTGACGGGCAACGGCGCTTTCCTCGGCAAAGGACATCGGGACAGTCTCGAAATGCTCGCGGAGATCGTCAACAAATCCGGGGGCATCCAGGGACGGCCGCTGCACTTCGTCTTTCACGACGATGAATCGAGCCCGCAAACCGCGGTGCAGCTCGCCGGCCTGGTTCTTGCCGAAAAGCCGGCGGTGATGCTGGGATCGAGCCTTGTGGCGATGTGCGCTGCCGTGGCGCCATTGTTGAAGGACGGCCCGGTCGATTACTGCTTGTCGCCCGCTTATCACCCGCAAGCCGGGAGCTATGTCTTCTCGTCGAGCGCCTCGGCAATCGACCAGACCAAGGCGGTGATGCGCTATTACCGCATGAAGGGATGGACCAAGATCGCGACGCTCAACAACACCGACGCGACCGGCCAGCAGAACGACAAGGCGACCGACCTCGTCGCCGCTCTCCCCGAGAACAAGGCGGTGAAGCTGGTGACGCGCGAGCATTTCAATCCGGCCGATATCAGCGTCGCCGCGCAGATCGAGCGCATCAAGGCGTCGGGCGCCGAGGCCATCATTGCCGGTGTGACCGGCTCGCCCGCCGCCACCGTCTTCAAGGGCATGGTTCAGGCCGGCCTCGACATCCCCGTCTCGCCGACCAGCGGCAATGAAGTGGTCGCGCAGATGGAGCAATGGAAGGATTTCCTTCCCAAGGGTCTCGTCATGGGCTCGGCGGTTTTTCCCGAACATGACGGCATCTGGAAGCTCGACCCGCGGATCGAGGCGGCGCAGCGCGACATGTATGCCGCCCTCAAGGCGCATGGCGAAAAGCCGGACAATCTCGTCGCCACCTGCTGGGATGCGGGGCTGATCGTGGTCGACGCTTTGAGGACGCTCGGCCCCAACGCGACGGCGAAGCAGATCCGCGACTACATCGCGAACCTCACCAACTTTGCCGGCGTCGACGGGTTCTACAACTTCAAGGAAAACCCGGAGCGCGGGCTTGGCCCCGACAGCGCCATCGTCGTGCGCTACGACCCCGCGGCAAAAGCCTTTGTCTGGCTGACGCAACCGGGCGGCGCGCCGCTCAAATAGCCGGGGGTCCCGCGTCGCTGCATCAATGCGTAAGCTGCATGCCCCGCGTCATGCGATCGCGGGCACGACGGGTTCCTTGTTCCAATCCGCGACGGGATCGTAGCCGACGATCCAATCCATGCTCATCTCGCTGCCGCGGCCGGTCTTATGGTCGGTTTCGAGGATCGCCTTCTGCGCCGCGCGGTCATGCATGTGCTTGATGCGTGCATTGGCGAAGGAGCGCTTCTGCACGCCATGGACGCGCGGGATGCGGATGCGGCGGAAATGCGCGAGCGCGTCCGCCGGATCGTCGCGCCGCGCATCGAGCCAGCGCGCAAGGATGTAGGCATCCTCGAAGGCTTGGCACGCGCCCTGGCCGGCATTGGGCAGCATGGCGTGCGCCGCGTCGCCGATGAGCTGGATGCGGCCGCGTCCCCATTTCTCGGTCAGCGGCCGCGTGAAGAGGCCCCATTTCGAGCATTCGGTCACGACATCGAGCAGCGCTTTGAGGTTCGGCTCGGGATTGGGAAAGCTCAAGCGCATCTCGGCGGGATCGCCCGGGATCGACCAGCCTTCCTCGACCCATTTGTCGGTGTCTTCCTGCGTCACAATGTTCACGACCTCGCGCCCGCGGAGGTAATAGGCCCAGAAATGCCGCCCGGCGCTGAGCCACTGCACGCGGCCGTGCGGCTCCATCACGAAGGACGGGACCTCGCTTCCTTTGAGGAGCGCGCGCCACACCATCTGACCGGTGTAGGAGGGATCGTCCTCGCCATAGAGCGCGCGGCGGACCACCGAGTGAATGCCGTCGGCGGCGATCACGATCGCGGCTTCGCGCGTCGTTCCATTGGCGAAGCTGAGCAGCGTCCCGGAGGCGCGCTCCTCGAGCGCAACGAGGCGGTGGTCGAGATGCAGCCGATTGGGATCGATTCCGCTCGCCAGCGCCTGCATCAAATCGGCGCGGTGGAAGGTTTGATGCGGCGCGCCGTACCGCGCGCGGTCGACTCCGCGGTCGTAAGCTTCGAGCTGCTCGCCCGTGTGCATATCGCGGGTGATGAAGCCGGGAAGCACGTTGGCGACCGCGGCAAGGCGCTCGCCGAGCCCGATCGCCGCCAGCGCCTTCACCGCCTGCGGGCTGATATTGATGCCGGCGCCGATTTCGCCGAGGCTCGAGGCTCGCTCGAACACCTCCGCCTCGAGGCCGAAAGCGGCGAGCGCCTGGGCAGTGGCCAAACCGGCGAGGCCCCCGCCGATGATCGCGATGGGGCAGCTTCCGCTCATGCGGATATCGTTACATGTCCCCGATTCCGCCCGCAAGCTTGCGGCGGGCCGGATCGGCTGCTACCGCGGCGCGCTCAGCCGCCGGTGGCGAAGCCGGGGAACAGCGTCATGCCGCCATCGACGAAAAGCGTCGCTCCGACGACATAGTCGGAATCGTCCGAGGCAAGCCACACGGCGGCGCGAGCGATATCGACCGGCTCGCCGATCCGCTTATAGGGAACCAGCGTCATCAGCCGATCATAGGCGGCTTTCGTTTCCCAGGCGGCGGTGTTGATCGGCGTGCGAATGGCGCCGGGTGCAATGCTGTTGACGCGGATGCGCTTCGGCGCGACCTCCTGAGCGATGCTCTGCATCATCATCATGATGCCGCCTTTCGACGCCGCGTAATTCGCATGCCCGCCCCAGGGGATCTCCTGGTGCACGGAGCTCATGCAGATGATCTTGCCCGCGGAGCACGACACGCCCTCGACCACGCCGGTCTTGAGGAACTGCCGGACGGCGGCGCGCGCGCAGAGGAACTGGCCCGTCAAATTCACGCTGATGACGGTATTCCACTGCGCGAGCGTCATCTCCTCGATCGGCGCATCGCGCTGCAGCCCGGCATTGTTGACGAGGATGTCGATCCGGCCGAGCTTCTCGACCATTCGCCGGATCATCTCCTCGACCTGATCCTCCTGCGCGACATCCGCTTGATGTGCGTAGGACGCCGTTCGTCCCGCAGAGCGGATCTGCGTCACGACCTCCTCGGCCGCCTCCGGCTTTGCGACATAATTGACGACGACATCGGCGCCCGCTTCGCCAAGCGCGATGGCGATGGCTTTTCCGATCCCGGAATTTGCGCCGGTGACGAGCGCCTTCTGGCCGTGGAGGGTTTGGCGAGCGGGGCGCTTTGGCGCGCCGGCGGTTTGGTCGGCCGAGGACGAGGACATAAAGCGAACTCCAAAAGCGCGGAAGGATCCATGAGGAGGCAGATCTCGAACC
>DATNGG010000103.1:0-29405 GCA_035605975.1 Allostellaceae bacterium
TAGACGATGGCGATCGGCACGCTGACGATGAGGCAAGCCGCCATCATCGAGCCCCAGAAATAAACGTCGCCGCGGACGAGGAAGGTCGGCACGCCGACGCTCACCGTGTAGCTCGAGGATTGGGTGATGAAGGTGACGCCGTAGACGAATTCCTGCGTCACCAGGGTGAAGGCGAAGATCACCGCGGTCAGCAGCCCGGCGGTCGAGATCGGCATCACGATCTTGACGAAAGCGGCGAAGCGGCTCAGCCCGTCGATCATCGCCGCCTCTTCGAGATCGCGCGGAATCGCCTTGAAGAACCCCATCAGCAGCCAGGTGCAGAACGGCACCGTGAAGCTGGGGTAGACGAGGATCAGCGACCACACCGAATCCTGCAGCCCGAGCGCGGCGATGATGCGCGAGAACGGGATGAAGAGGATGGTCGGGGGGACGAGATAGGTGAGGAAGATCGCAACCCCGAGCCCCTGCGCCCAGGCGCCGGTCTTGCGCGCGAGCGCATAGCCCGCGGGCACCGCGAGGAGTAGCGTGATCAGCACGACGACCACGCCGATGAAGGCCGTGTTGAGCAGCCATTGCAGAAATTGCGTGTCGCGGAAGAGAACAATGAGATGGTCCAAGGTCGGCGGGCTATTGAAAATGTAAGGATTGTTGTGGGTGTTGTAGAGGTCCTGATTGGTTTTGAAGGTGGTGATCGCCATCCAGTAGAACGGGAAGGCAAGGAAGGTCACGAAGACGACGAGGATGCCGGCATGGCCGGCGCGGCCGGCGATGCGCCGCCCACGGGCGAAGCGCGGGGTCATCACGTCACCTCCGCGCGCCGGGCGAGCCACAGGAAGAGAATCGTAATGCCGGCGAGGACCGGGAAGAGGAAGAGCGAGATGGCCGCGCCGCCGGCGAGATCGCCGCCCTGGATGCCGGTGAAATAGGCCCAGCTCGCGATCACCTGCGTCATGTCGTAGGGACCGCCGCGGGTCAGCACGAAGACGACGATCAGATCGGTGAAGGTGAAGACGATGCCGAAGAGCAGCGCGACCAGCGCGATCGGCAAGAGCAACGGCGCGGTGATCTGGAAATAGTGGCGCCAGAAGCTGGCACCGTCGACCTGCGCGGCGTCGTGAATGTCCTGCGGGATCGAGGCGAGTCCCGCGAGGATGATGACGGTCGCCAGCGGCAGAATGCGCCAGACATTGACGATGATGATCGAGCTCATCGCCAGCGCCGGTTGGCCGAGCCAGATCGGCCACTCATTCGGCCCGAACAGCCCGACCGCGCGCGCCGTCCAATTGATGATGCTGTAGATCGAATCGAAGATCCACAGCCAGCCGATGCTGCCGAGCGAGATCGGCGCGACCCAGGGCAGGAGGATCAGCAGCCGCAGCAGCCATTTACCGCGGAAATCGACGACGAGAGCCATCGCCAGGATGTTGGCGAGAAC
This sequence comes from Allostellaceae bacterium, assembly GCA_035605975.1. Taxonomy (GTDB): domain Bacteria; phylum Pseudomonadota; class Alphaproteobacteria; order ATCC43930; family CGMCC-115725; genus CAIKMD01. The sequence continues at coordinate 1,436 of DATNGG010000103.1, forward strand.
GAGGACGACGAATTGCGAGACGGCGGTGATGATGATCGTGTTCTTGAGCGCGAGCCAGAAGGTGCCGCTTTCGACGATGCGTCGGAAATTCTCGAGGCCGACGAAATGCACCTCGCGGCTCGCCACCGTCGCGCTCGAGACGCTGTAATAGATCGAGAGCAGGAACGGGAACCCGACCAGGAGCACGATATAGAGGATCGCCGGCGCCAGCATGACGCGCCACAGCCAAAGGTCGTCATCGGCGAAGCGCGCGAAAAAGCCGCCCTGCGCGCGCAGCTTGCCGGCGCCGCCGCCCGCGAGCGAGGTCACGCGGCGCCTCCATCGACACGCCGGCCGGTGTCGCGCGCGAAACGCGCAAGGTCCTGGCGCCGCACGACGAAATCATAGAGCTCGTCGACGGCGATATGGGTGCGGATGTTGGTCGGGATTTTCGAGATGACATGCGCTTCGGGCACCCGCCCCTCGATCACGCCGTAGACCAGGCGATCGGCGCCGAGATATTCGATGCGCTTGATGCGGAAGGGAAAGACCACGTGATCGCCGGCGGCCTCGATCTCGCGCGGCAGGAACTCTTCCGGCCGGAAGCCGAGCCAGGTCTCACCCTCCTCGATCAAATTCATCGGCGGCGAGCCGATGAAGGTGGCGGCGAAGACATCCGTCGGATGGCCGTAAATCTCCTGCGGCGTTCCCACCTGGCGCACGCGGCCCTGCTCGAGCACGGCGATGCGGTCGCCAAGGCCCATCGCCTCCGCCTGGTCATGGGTGACATAGAGGGTGGTGGTGCCGAGGCTGCGCTGAAACTGCTTCAGCTCGTCGCGCGCGGAGTTGCGCAGCTTGGCGTCGAGGTTGGAGAGCGGCTCGTCGAGTAGAAACACCGCCGGCTCGCGCACCACCGCCCGCGCCAGCGCCACGCGCTGGCGCTCGCCGCCCGACAATTGCCGCGGCTTGCGGTCGAGCATGCGCCCGATGCCGAACATCTGCGCCGCCCATTCGACCTTCTTGCGGATCTCGGCCTTGGGCACGCGGCGCGCATGCAGCGGAAAGGCGATGTTCTTCTCGACCGTCAGATGCGGATAAAGCGCGTAGCTCTGAAACACCATGGCGATGTTGCGCGCGCGCGGCGGCAGGTCGGTGACGACGCTGCCGTCGATCACGATATCGCCCGAGCTCGGGCGCTCGAGGCCCGCGATCATGCGCATCAGCGTGGTCTTGCCGCAGCCCGAGGGGCCGAGCAGGACGAGGAACTCGCCCTCCTTCGCGGTGAGATCGATGCCGTCGACGGCACGGACCTCGCCGAACAGCTTGGTCACGCTCCGCGCTTCGATGGTGGCCATGGGCAAGTCTCGACTGACTAGAGGGAACTGTCCTTGAGGGGAGTATGGCGCATCAACCGGCCGGCTTCACGCTTCAGCCGTCGCGGCGCCGGCTGCGCGGCGCCGAAGAGCGAGGTTGGTGGTGATAGGGATGCGCCTGCGGAAACGTCTCCGGCGCGGCGGCGGACGACAAGCCTCGTTGCTTCGCGCCGGAGAGCGGCTCAGATCATCTTGCGTTCTTTCCACTTCGCCCAGATCGCCTTCATCTTGCCTTCCGCTTGCTTCAGCGCATCTTCCGGCGTCTCGGCGCCGGTCGCGGCTTGGGCGAACATCGTGTTGAGGACCCAGGTGTTGAAGGTTTCGTCGATCGCGGCATTGGAATAGCCGGGATAGCCGACATTGGTCGCCCAGTCGAGCACGTCCGACAACACCGCATATTTGTCGGGCGGGGTCGCCTTCGGATCATGCGCGATGATCTGCTTCAGGTCCGGAACGGTCGAGGCAAAGCATGGGAAATTGTAGAACTGGCTTGCGAGGAAGCCTTGCTTGAAATTGTCGATGTAGTCGGCGAGGAACTGCTTGGCGCCGTCGATGTTCTCGGCGAATTTCCAAACCACGTAGCAATCCATCACGTGCTCGAGGCCGATCCGCTTCGCCGGGCCCTTGGCCGCCTTGGCGATGGCGATCTTTTCGTTGATCGGCATCTTTTCGGTCTCGCCGGTGCGCGTCACCGAGATGGCATTGAGCACCAGCGAGGAGCGGCCCGCCAGCATCTGCCGGTTGTTCGAGGACGGATCCCAGGCGAGCACTTCGGGCGTCATCGTCTCCTTGAAGAGGGCGGTGACGAATTTGATCGCCTCGAGCGTCTGCGGCGTGTTGATGGCGAGATTGCCGCTCTCGTCCTGCTCATGCGAGCCGAAGGCATACATGATCGCCCGCATCGCCATGGCGGTGTCGAGCTCGGCGGAGAGGCCGATGCCGACGGGAATGCCGGTCTTGTCCTTGATCTTCTTGCCGCCGGTGCGGACATCGTCCCAGGTGTCGGGCTTCATGCCCACCTCGCCCCACAGGTCGGAGCGGTAATTGACCGGATCGGGCACGAAGCTGTCGGAGAAGGCGAAGTATTTCTTCGTCTTCGGGTTGTAGGTGCTCTTGACCGCGAGATCGACCGCCTTGCCGTGCTTCTTCTCGACCGCGGCGTAGACGTCCTTCATATCGACCACCTGCTCCTCGAAGACCGAGGGCGGGGAAAGGAACATCACCAGATCGTGGCCCCGCTGCGCCGAGACTTCGGCCGCCGCGCGCGAGGGGATGAGGGAGAGATTGATGTTGTCGACCTGCACCTCGGTGCCGTTCTTCGCACCCCATTCCTTGACATAGGTGTTGTTGAACCATGTGTCGTAGGCGGGGACGAAGTGGCTCCACTGCAAAATCTTCAAGGTCTTGGCCGCGCGCGCCGGCGTGACATGGAAAAACGGGCCGACGCTCGCGGCAACGCCCGCCGCGGCGGCGGTCTTGATCACGTCGCGGCGCGTCGGCGTCAAAGCACGATACTTCCCGATAGGCATGTTTTCCTCCCGCTGTTCGCTCGTCGCCACGAGGGCACGTTATGGAAGACCAACAAAACGCTCCGTCGGCACAGTGCCGCCGAACCAACGATCAACGAACTTTAGCCCAAAAGGCTGCACACCCTCAATCAGGGATCGTGGGGCGCAGGTTGCGCTGCAACACGGGCCGGTGCGGTCGAAAAGCGCCGCAGGAATTAGCCCAACGCTCACCGCCCGGGCTCCCAACCCTCTCATAAACCCCAGCCCCGCGCTCTCGGAGAGCCCTGGCCGCCGGTAGCTCGCGACCGAAACGGCTCACAAATCCGATTCCGGCGTCCCGAGCCGTTTGAGCAGGTCCTGCTCTTTTCGGACGGCATCCGGAAGGTTGCCGAATTTGAGCGATGCGGTGCAGTCGCTCAGCGCCTTGTGCAGGTCACCCAGCAGCATATAGGCGTAGCAACGGTTGTTGTAGGCGACGGCGATATCGTCGCGGCTCGTCGAGTTGGGGTCATAGAGAAAGGTGTATTTGTTCAGCACATCCAACGCGCCGCGCGGGTCTTTGCGATCGAAGTCGATTACCGACATCGAAATCGCAGCGCCGCTGCGGAAACCGTGCTCGGAGGCCGCAACGAGCTTCAAATCGTCCAAAGCCTCGTCCGCTTTGCCCAGATCACGATAGGCCAGACCCCGCCAGTAATGTGCGGCCACATCGTAGGTCGCATCGCCCATCGCCGCTGCACAGTCACGCACGGCATCGAGAAATTGATTCATTTGATAGCGGCCGTAGCAGATCAATAGGCGCTCATCGGAGCGACCGCCGAGCTTCAGCGCCGCCCCGGCGGCGGTGATCATGTCGGCGTATTGATGAAGCCTTTCTTTGCTGTCGGCGATCAGCTCATCGATTCCAGCCAATGCGAGCGCCTTCTGTTCCTCGTCCGCGAAGACCGTGTGTGCGACGTCTTTCGCGGCCTCTTCCGCTTTTCTGAGCGCGTTGTCGTAAAATCCTTGCTGATACCAAGAATCGGCGACGATTTTGTCGATCACGTAGTCGTTGGCACCCGGCTTATCCTCCTTGAGCTGCGTGTTGCTGTGCATGCTGGTCGCGGCCAGCTGCAGTATTTCATTCGCATAGGCATTGGCGCCCGAGCTGCGCAGCATGTCGGATAGAATTTTGTGGATCGCAAAGCCGAATTCCGCCTTGTCGGTATGGTCATAGAGTTGCAAGGCCGCAAGAACCTCTTGGTTCAGCCCGGGCGTGACGAACCGGCTCATATAGGTTCCGACGCATCGCGCCCGCTTGTCATTGTCTTTTGAATCCGAACAAGCCGCGGAGGCTGAGCCAAGCAGATCGTCATAGAGGGTGAGGTAGAGCAGCTTTAGGGGCGAATCTTGCGGGGCGTCATCCGCATAGTGACCGACAAAGGCGTACATCGCCTTCACCGTCCCGCCCCAGCGCGGCTCGATCGTGCCGAGATACTCGTCGTAGAGCGCGTAGTACCCCGGATATCGCGCGACGGCCTCCTCGAAAACGCGTGCCATCTCGTCGGTCACGCCGAAGCCATGGAGAAGGCGAAGCTTCAGGTCATAGGCGTAAGGGTCGCTGCCGTCGAAAGCGATAGCGGCGTCGATGTCCAAGAGGCCTTGACCCGAATAGTCGAAGAAGGCCTTCGCGTTGTCAGCAGCGATCTCGCGCGCGAATTTGCCGCCGCGCCGGTACCAAGCCATGTCTCTATCGTATTGCGCGCGCAAGAGAAGCGGGATCGCGTCGCCCTTACTTTGCGCGACCCATTCGTTGAGATGCGCGGCGAAGGCGGCATCGCTCACATCGCTGATCGCGTTCATGAAATCGCTGAACGGATAAAAGCGCCACCTCTCCATTCGACTGGCTTTTAAAACCTCGGAGGTGACTTGCCGTGCAGTCCGATAATCACCCTGCTTGATCGCATCGCGCACGCGCCGCGCCTTGTCGGCGGTGAACTCGATCCGAGGAGCATCGACCACGAGCGGCGCAGATTCATCGCTCTCGGCAATGGGAAGCGCATGCGGAGCAGGCACGCCTGTCCGTGCGCGATCGTGCAATGTGACGCCCAGGGCGATGAGCGATGCAAGCGCGATCACGCCGCTGATGGTGGCGAAAATCCGCGCGCGGGCGACAGCGGGAGCAACATCCATGTCCAGTCGTTCCGTAATGAAATAGACGAGCCGCCGCCCGAATCCCGGCGCCCGGGCTCTGTTGCAGTTGCGAACGACGCCGCGTGCCGGCGGGCCCGTGCGGACCGGCAGCCGCAGCGCCACCCATCACAGCGCCCAAGCGTAAAGAGATCGCAAAGATTCCAGCCCGAGAGGCCGTGTGCGATCGTGCTTTGTTCCAATGCCCCCGAGCGACTTCGGAAGCCCCCAACCCTCTCATTGACCGCGGCCCGGGGCACTCCTTAGACTTGTGGGATTGAGCGGCGGCTCTCGGCCCCCTTGGGCGCGGGCCGGCCGAAACCGGGCAGGAGACGGAACGCCATGCATATCATCGATTCGCATTTCCATTGGTGGCCGCGCTCCGTCTTCGAGGCGCTGATGAAGCGCAAGGATTTCCCCCGCGCCGAGCCCAATGCGCGGGGCGGCTACGAGTTCTTCAGCCCCTCGGGCCGGCAGGAGAAATTCCTCGGCGGCTGGAGCGAATGGTTCGATATCGACGAGCAGCTCGCCCATATGGACAAGCTTGGCCACCAGATCGACGTGGTGTGCTCGATCGGGCCGTTCTCGATCGCCTTCTCTTATATGGACAAGATCCTCGGCCGCGATATGGCGACCTTGTGGAACGAGGAGATGGCCTGGGCGCAGCGCACCCATCCGGGCCGGGTCTGGGCGAGCGCCGCCGTGCCACTGGTCGACACGCAAACCGCGATCGACGTGGTCGATCACGCCGTCAACAAGCTCGGTCTCATGGGCGTCAACCTGCCGGGCAGCGTCGGCGCCGATCCGCGCATCGATCATGAGCGGCTCGAGCCCTTCTACGATTATGTCGAGAAACTCGGCGTGCCGCTGTTCCTCCACCCGACCGACGCGGTGTTCCAGGACATGCTGGTCGACGGCTATGGCGGCGCGCTGTTCCTGTCCCTGGGCCGGGTGATCGAGGTAAGCGTCGCCGCGATGCGTCTCGTCTTCTCGGGCATCATGGAGCGCCATCCGAACCTCAAGATCGTGATGTCGCACACCGGGGGCGCCCTGCCCTATCAGGCGGGCCGCATGGACAAGAACGGCAAGGCGGCGAAGCTGCCGCATCCGCCCAGCACCTATATCAAGCGCATGTATACCGATACGGTCTCGCCGCACTCGGCGGGCATGAAATTCGCCATCGAGTATTACGGCGCCGACCGCGTGATGTATGGCACGGATTATCCGTGCTGGGACCCCGAGGCCTGTCTCAAATACTTCAACGCGATCGGGCTGAGCGAGGCCGACCAGCACAAGATCTTCTATTCGAATGCACGGCGCATCCTCAATCTGAAGGATCCGGCGGTGGCGCAGCCGGCGACGAAGATCCGCGAGGCCGCGCCGGCCTGAACCCGGGGCGCGGCGCACAGCCGCGCCCGCCACCCTTTGGGACTCGCGCGCGATGACCGATGCAAATGTCGCTCCGCCGCGCGGCCTCTCCGAGGAAAGCCGGCGCGGCGTCATTGCCTGCGCCCATTACCAGAACGGCGTCCGCCGCGACATCCCGATCGAGGAATCGGGCGCAGCGGCCTTGCGCGAGACCGGCATCGTCTGGATCGGCCTCCACGAGCCCGACGCCGCGCTGGTGCGCGTGATCCAGGAGCAGTTCGGCCTGCACGAGCTCTTGATCGAGGACGTGAACCAGGCGCATCAGCGCCCGAAGCTCGACACCTATGGCGACGTGGTCTTCGTCGCGGTGCGCACGGCGCAATTGATCGACGGCAAGATCGAGTTCGGCGAAACGCATCTGATCGTCGGCAGGGGCTATGTCGTCTCGATCCGCCACGGCGCGTCTGCCTCCTATGCTGAAGTCAGGAGGCGCTGCGAGCGCGCGCCCGAATTGCTGCGCATCGGCGAAACCTTTGTGCTCTATGCGATCCTCGACTTCATCGCCGACAATTACTTCCCGGTGCTCGACGAAATCGAGGAAGAGCTCGAGCAGATCGAAGAGGCGATTTTCGCGGCGACCCCGGCGAATGAACGGATCGAGCGCATCTATCGCCTGCGCGTCGAGCTGCAGCGCATGCGCCGCGTGGTCGCGCCGATGCTCGAGATTTCGGGACGGCTCGGCCGCCATGACTACGCCGCGCCGGCGACGGCGGTGATCCTCCCCTATCTCGACGACCTCCACGACCATCTCCAGCTCGTCAATGACGCGACCGCCGATCTGCGCGAACGCCTCGCTTCGGCCTTCGAGGCGAGCCTGCTCCTCGCATCGGCGCGGCAGAATGACATCGTCAAGAAGCTCGCCGGCTGGGCGGCGATCCTCGCCGTGCCGACCGCGATTGCCGGCATCTACGGCATGAATTTCAAGTTCATGCCCGAGCTCGACTGGCCTTGGGGCTATCCCGCGATCTTGGCGCTGATCGCCGGGATCTGCGCCTTCCTCTACTACCGCTTCAAGCGGTCCGCCTGGTTGTGAGCGGCGAAAGCGCCGCCGATCCCCGTGCGCATCAAGAGGCCACGGGCCCGGCGGCGGAGCCGGCCGGCACGTTTCTCGGCCATCCCAAGGCGCTGAGCTTCCTCTTCGCGACCGAGATGTGGGAGCGGTTTTCCTTCTACGGGATGCGCGCGCTCCTCGTCCTCTACATGGTGCATTATTTGCTGAAGCCGGGCATGGCCGAGACCGTGCTCGGCTACGACTTGCTGCGGCGCGGGCTCGAATTCGTCTTCGGACCCTTGGGCGTCCAGCCGATGGCGTCGGAGATCTATGGGCTCTATGCCGGGTTCGTCTATTTGACGCCGATCTTCGGCGGGCTCTTGGCCGACCGCGTGCTCGGCCAGCGCCGCACCGTGGTGATCGGCGCTCTGCTGATGGCGGCGGGCCATTTCATGATGGCCGTCGAGCCGCTGTTTCTTTTCGCGCTCTTGACCCTCATTCTCGGCAACGGCGCGTTCAAGCCCAACATCTCGACCCAAGTCGGCCGGCTCTACGCGCCCGGCGATGCGCGCCGCGACCGCGCCTATTCGATCTTCTATGTCGGCATCAATATCGGCGCGTTCCTGGCGCCGCTGGTCTGCGGGACGCTGGGCGAGGAAGCAGGCTGGCGCTTCGGCTTCGGCGCGGCGGGCGTCGGCATGCTGATCTCGACCGCGATCTATCTTTATGCGCTGCCGCTTCTGCCCGACGACCGGCCGCGCCGTCGCGGCGCCGCCCCGCGACGCAAGCTCGACCCCGCCGAGCGGCGCGCAGTCTGGGCGCTCGCCCTGCTCTTCCTGCCGCTCATCTTCTTCTGGGCGGGCTACGAGCAGCAGGGCAACACCATCGCGCTCTGGGCCGATCAATCGACCGACCGCGGCATCGTGCTGTTCGGCCTCCGCGCCGCCATCCCCGTGACCTGGTTCCAGGCCTTCAACCCGTTCATGATCTTCGCCTTCACGCCCTTCGTCGTGGCGTTCTGGCGCAAGCAGGCGAGGCGCGGCGCCGAGCCCTCGACCATCCGCAAGATGGCGCTGGGCTGCTTCGGCTTGGGCGCCGGCAATCTCGTCATGGTGGCGGCCGCCGGGTTGGCGGGCGCGGACGGCAAGGCGAGCTGGCTCTGGCTCCTTGCCTATTTCGCCATCGTCACCTTGGGCGAGCTCTATCTCTCGCCGACGGCGCTGTCGCTCGTCACCAAGGTGGCGCCGGCGCGCACGGTCGGCATGATGATGGGGCTCTGGCTTGCGACCGATTTCGCCGGCAATCTCGTCGCCGGCTGGCTCGGCAGCTTCTGGAGCGGGATGGCGAAGACGGAGTTCTTCGTCCTCATCGCCGCGATCGGCTTTGCGGCAGGGCTCGTCGTTTTGGCTTTCGAGCGGCCCTTGAAGTTGATGATCGAAGCGTGACGCGCCGCCTCACGGCTCGGGCGGCACGGGCAAGCCGTGCTGGCGCAGAAAGCTGAGCCTGTCCCAGTAGCCGCGCTGGAACGCGATCTTTCCGTCCACCACATGGAAGAAGCCGCAGCCGCGCAGGCCGAGCGGATCGCGCCATTCGAGGATCGCCCAGTCGCCGTCCTCGAAGAGTGTTTCGACCAGGCACACCATCTTGGCCGCGGCGAATTCGCGCTCGAACATGGCGCGGATCGCAGCGCGGCCTTCGACCGGCGATACCGCCACCTGATGATTGATTGCGTTTTCGTGATAGAGCGCCGCGAGCGCCTCGGCATCGGCGCGGTTGAAAGCATGGACGAACGCGCGCACCAGCTCGCGCGGCGTCATCGCTGCGCTCATCCGGTCTCGCCATGGATGAAGGCAACGATATCCGCGATCACCGCCTTGGCCTCGGGCGAATCGGGCGCGTTGCGCGGCAGATCGTAAGCCGCGCCCTTGAAGAGAACCTGGCGTACCGCGCCGCCGCGCCGGCGATAGTTCCGGATGAAATCCTCCATCAGCTGCTCGGGATGCATCGGGTCGGCCGGGTCTTGCAGATAGAGAATATGCGGCAGCTCGACCGCATCGCCGCGCTCCAACGCCAAGACCGCGCTGCCCTCGGCCATCGCCTCTTCGCTGAGCCAGTATTTGACCTGGCTCATCGCCGGATTGCCGCCGCGCGGCGAGACGCGCTGGGCATTGGCGCCCGTGGTCCAGACGCGATAGCGGCCCAAGGGGCAGATCACCGGCCATAGCGCCACCGCATAGGGGACACGCGCATCCGTACCGATGCCCGGGCGCGCGATCGCGCCGTACCGCGGATCGGAGGGCTTCAACGCAGCAAGCACGGCCAGATGACCGCCGCTCGATGTGCCCATCGTTCCGACCCAATCGGCGCGGGTCGAGAATTCCGCAGCATGCGCCTTGAGCCAGCGTATGCCGAAATTGATATCCTGCACCGAGCCTGGATAGGTCGCCTCGGGCGGGTTGCGGAAATCGAGCGCCGCGACGACGACGCCACCTTCGGCCACGGCGCGGTTGATCGCATCGTTGTTGTTCCGCGCACCGCTCGTCCAGGCGCCGCCATGCGCCTCGATCACCGCCGGGAACGGCCCTGGCCCGCGCGGCCGGAAGAGGCGCGCGAAATAGGGCTTGTCGTTGTGGCGGAGATATTCGACCTCGTCGATGTCGACTGCATAGGAGGGCATGGGCGTCGGCTCCTTCCCGTCAGCGCGCGGGCGTGTGGCGCTTCAAGAAATCGGTCACGGCGGCGCGCTGCGCCGCGAGATGCGCCGGACCCTTCCAGTCGCGCAGCATTTCGGCGCTCGGCAACAGCTCCGCCAGCTCCAAGCCGGTAACCGTCGGATGCGGCTTATCGTTTCCCGGCAGCACCAGGCAGGGCACTTTGCCGCGCCGCACCGCATCGCGCGACATGCAGAAGACGAAATCGCCGCCCCACAAATTGCGCCCGAACGCATCGAGCGCGCGCTGGTCGAGCTCGGGCCGCGCCGCGCGCTGGTCCTTCGCCCAATCGGCGAACATCTCGGGGAAATAGGTCGGGAATTCGGGATTGAGCCCGATCGGGTTTTGCAGCACGGCGGCACTCACTCGCTCGGGCGCCATCTCGTTCAGCATCAGGCAGAAGCTCGAGCCGATGCAGCCGCCGAGGGTATGACAGCGCTCGATGCCGAGATGATCCAGCAGGGCGAGCTGGTCCTCGGCATAGGTCCGCCAGCCATGCGCCGCTTCGACCGCGCCCCGCGAGCGCCCGGCATTGCGCTGATCCATGGCGATGACGCGGTAGGATTTGCTCAGCACCTCGGTCCAGTCGCTCCAGGCGCGCGCCGGGCCTTCGGCGGGCGCGTGCCACATGGCGATCTGCGAGCGCATGCCGCCCGGCGCCAGAAGCAGCAGCGGATAGCCGCTGCCAAATTCCTCGAAATAGATCTCGGCGTCCTTGCGCTTCAGCACCGGCATGACGGCTCTCCTCCTCTTCTTCTCGCGCCAGCATAGCAGAAGTGGAGCGAGCCAAGGATAAGAGGCTTCTTTCTTCGCTTCGCATGACGCCGTGCCGCTCCAGTTGCGACACGGCTATGCTGCGCTTACCGTCCTACTGGGCTCGGCGTGCCGGGCATGGGGAGAAGCACGCTGCGCTTCTTGCGCTTCTGCGCCGCCACCGGGCGCGCGTAAATTTCCTTGGTCGCCTCAACCATGACGACGCCGGCGACGGTGCCGAACCAGCGCCCACCAATGCCCTCGAACACGCCGGCCGAGCGCAGCAGGATGCGATGGCGCGTCGGCGGCATGTAGAGCGCGCCGGCATTGCGCTCGGGGGTGAAGTTCTCCTCGCGCAACAGCCGGGAGAGCTGGCGCGTGGTGTAGGGATAGCCCTGGCCGAAGGGCGTTCCGTCGATGCGCGCCCAGATGCCGCGCCGGTTGGGCACGACGACGAGCACGCGGCCGCCGCCCGCGAGCACGCGCCATACCTCTTTCAGCAGTGGCCGCACCTGCTCGCTGAATTCGAGCCCGTGCACGAGCAGCACGCGGTCGATCGAGAAATCGGGCAGCGGGAGCTCGCTCTCATCAGCCAGCACGACCTGGTTCGGCCCGTCATTCGGCCAGCGCAGCACGCCTTGGGCCGCCGGCATCAGCGCCATCACCCGTTCGGCCTCCCCGAGGAACGGCCGGAGATAGGGCGTTGCATAGCCGAGGCCCATCAGGCGCATGCCGCTCACATCCGGCCACAGCGCGCGGATGCGGCGGACGAGCATGCGCCGCGCCACCTGGCCGAGGCGGGCACTGTAGAATTCGCGCAAATCGACGACGTCGGCGAACATGGCCGAGAGTGTAGCATGAGATGGGTTGACGAATTAGAGTAGCGGACGCTGAGAGGAAGGACACTTCGATGGCCGAACTCCTTATCCGCCAGATTCCCGTGCTCAAGGACAACTACGTCTATCTGTTGCACGAGCCCGAGACCAAGGCGACCGCCGCGGTCGACCCGTCGGTGGCGCCCCCGATCATGGCGGCGCTCGCGCGCGAGAATTGGCGGCTGACGCACATCCTCAACACCCATCACCACAACGACCACACCGGCGGGAACCGCGAATTGAAGGAAGCGACGGGCTGCGTCATCGTCGGCCCGCGCGCCGACCGCGACCGCATCCCCGCAATCGACATCGATGTCGCCGAGGGCGAGACCTATCGTTTCGGCACGGAGGATGCGCGCGTCTATGACGTGCCGGGCCATACGCGCGGTCACATCGCCTATTGGTTCGCGGGCTCGCGCGCGCTCTTTTGCGGCGACACGCTCTTCCTCATGGGCTGCGGACGGCTCTTCGAGGGAACGCCGCAACAGATGTGGCAGAGCCTCTCGAAGCTCAAGGCCCTGCCGCCCGAGACGCGCGTCTTCTGCGCGCATGAATATACCCAAGCGAATGCGCGCTTTGCCGTCACGGTCGAGCCGCAGAATGCCGCGCTGATCGCGCGCGCCAAGCACGTCGACGAGATGCGAGCCCAGGGACAATCGACCGTGCCGGCGAGCCTCGGCGAAGAGCTGGCGACCAACCCGTTCCTGCGCGCCGATCTGCCGGCGCTTCAGGCCGACGCCGGCGCGCCCGGCGATGCGGTCGCGACCTTCGCCGCGATCCGCCGCCGCAAGGACAATTTCTGAACACAGCCGCAGAACGCCCACCGAGGAGACGCTCCATGAAGCTCCGCTTTTCGCCGACCTCGCCCTTCGTGCGCAAAGTCTGCGTCGTCGCCTTCGAGACCGGGCTCGAGCCACGCCTCGAGCGCATGCCGACCGCGGTCGCGCCGACCAAGCGCAACGACGAGGTCGCGCGCGAGAATCCGCTCGTCAAGATTCCGGCGCTCACCACGGATGACGGGTTGGTGATCTATGATTCCTGCGTCATCTGCGAATATCTCGACACGCTTCATCAGGGGCCGCGGCTCTTCCCGGCATCAGGTCCGGCACGTTGGGTCGCGCTGCGGCAGCAGGCACTGGGCGACGGCATGCTCGATGCCGCCATTCTCGGCCGTTACGAAGCGCTGCGGCCCAAGGAATTCCAATGGCAGGATTGGATCGACGCGCAGCTGCGGAAAGTACGCGGCGCGCTCTCGGCGCTCGAGATGGAATGCGAGGCGGGAACGCTCGCCCCGGTCGCCGCAGGGGCCGCGCCGACCATCGGCCAGATCACCATCGGCTGCGCCTTGGGCTATCTCGATTTCCGCTATCCGAGCGAGGTCTGGCGCGAGCGCCACAAACGCCTCGCCGTCTGGTATCAGGATTTCGCGCAGCGTCCCGCGATGCGCCAAAGCGAGCCGAAGGATCCGGCCTAACGCGTAGCACAGCGAGCGCGCGAGTTAAGCGCGCGAGCGTCGTGCGAAGCAAAGCAAGCCCGTAGCAAAGAGGCGGCGCGAATCTTCAACGCGCCGAGCCTCAATACATATGCTGGCCGCCGTTGATCGACAGCGTCGAGCCGGTGACGAACCCCGCCTCGTCGGAGACGAGGAAGAGCACGCCGCGCGCGATCTCCGTCGCATGGCCGAGCCGTCCCACGGGAATGCGCGCGACGATCTTTTCCAGCACGTTCGGCGGCACGGCGCGCACCATCTCGGTATCGATATAGCCGGGGGCGATCGCGTTGACGGTGACGCCCTTGCTGGCGCCTTCCTGGGCCAGCGCCTTGGTGAAGCCGTGAATCCCCGATTTCGCCGCGGCGTAGTTGACCTGCCCGTATTGTCCGGCCTGGCCGTTGATCGAGCCGATATTGACGATGCGGCCGAAGCCGCGATCGCGCATGCCCTCGATGACGAGGCGGCACATGTTGAAGCAGGAGGTCAAGTTGGTCGCGATCACCTGCCCCCATTGCTCGGGCGTCATGCGGTGCAGCACCGCATCGCGCGTGATGCCGGCATTGTTGACGAGGACCTCGATCGGGCCGAGCTCGTCGGTGATCTGCTTCACCCCGTCGGTGCAGGCGTTGAAATCGCACACATCGAAGCGATAGGTGCGAACCCCCGTCTCCGCCGCGCATTTCTCCGCCGCCGCGACATTGCCGGCATAGACGGCCGCGACCTGATAGCCCGCGCCGTGAAGCGTCTCGGAGATCGCCCGCCCAATGCCGCGCGTTCCGCCCGTGACCACCGCAACCCGACCCATGTCTTCCTCCCTCGATGAGGCGCTTCGTTCGGCGGCTCGACCCGCCGCTCGGTCATTGCTCCGCAGCGAATGACGATGCTGCGGAATTACCGCTCGACGCAGAGCGCGACGCCCATGCCGCCGCCGATGCATAGCGTCGCCAAGCCTTTCTTCGCGTCGCGCTTCTGCATCTCGTAGAGCAAGGTTACGAGAACGCGCGCGCCCGAGGCGCCGATCGGATGGCCCAAGGCGATCGCGCCACCATTCACATTGACCTTCGCCGGATCGAAATTGAGCTCTTTCGAGACGGCGCAGGCTTGCGCCGCGAAGGCCTCGTTGGCCTCGATCAGATCGAGATCGCCGACCTTCCATCCCGCGCGCTGCAAGGCAAGCCGCGTCGCCGGGATCGGGCCCGATCCCATGACTGCCGGATCGACGCCCGCCGTCGCCCAGGAGACGATGCGCGCCAGAGGCTTCACGCCGCGCTTTTGCGCCTCGGCCTCGCTCATCAGCACGACCGCCGCCGCGCCGTCATTGATGCCCGAGGCATTGCCCGCGGTGACCGTGCCGTTCTTATCGAAAGCTGGCCGCAATTTTGCCAGGACCTCGGCCGTGGTGCCGTGTTTCGGATATTCGTCCGCGTCGACCACCGTCTCGCCCTTGCGGCTCTTCACCGTGACGCCAACGATCTCGTCCTTGAAGCGGCCGGATTTCTGCGCCGCCTCGGCGCGCGCCTGCGATTGCGCGGCGAAGGCGTCCTGCTGCTCACGCGTGATCTGCCAGCGTTGCGCCACGTTCTCGGCGGTGACGCCCATATGGTAGCCGTTGAAGGCATCCCACAGGCCATCCTTGATCATGGTGTCGATCATCTGCGCGTCGCCCATCTTGACGCCGTTGCGCAGATGCATGCAGTGCGGCGCTTGGCTCATGCTCTCCTGGCCGCCGGCGACGACGATCTGCGAATCGCCGAGCTTCAGGGCCTGATAGCCGAGCGCCACCGCGCGCAGCCCCGAGCCGCACAGCTGGTTGATGGCATAGGCCGTGACCTCATAGGGAATGCCCGCCGCGACCGCCGCCTGACGCGCCGGGTTCTGCCCCTCGCCCGCCGTCAGGATCTGGCCCAGCACCACCTCGCTGACATCCTTGGGCTCGACCTGGGCACGCCGCAGCGCCTCGGCGATCGCGACCTTGCCCAGCTCATGGGCAGGCAGCGCGGCCAGCGTGCCATTGAAGGAACCGATCGGCGTGCGGACGGCGCCGGCGATGACGATCTCGGGCATGGTGTTCGACCCTCCTCGGCCAAAGACGCAAATTTTCGATTTGTTGCTTGCTTATTAGATAGCGCGTCCCCGGCGGTTTGAAAACGGGGGGAGAGGAGGCAAACGCACTGTGGCCCGACGCGGCGATAACCGCGTCAGGCCGGCACGGGAAAAGAAAGACGGAAAGGTGCCGCGGCCGGACTCGAGCGCGGCGCCGCCCTCAGCAGCGATAGGCGCCGTCGCTCAAGACGGCCGACCGGCCATTGGGACAGATCACCGTCGCCCCCTGCGGCACGATGACGGTGGTTGCGGTCTGCGGCTGCGGCACGACAACCGTCCGATCGCTGCCGCCGCCACAGGCCGTAAGGCCAAGCCCAACCACCGCCAGAACCAGAGCTGCACGCATGAAAATTCCTCCAAGATGGATCGCGGAATGACCGTCCTGCCCAGTCAACACGCGCTCGGCATGGCGGGTTCCCTGCCCTCACGGCGGCGTTAAGCCTGCGGCAACCATAGCGACGCCCGCGCGCGGGACGGTTTGTTGCCGGCGTTAACGCATTCGATTCCTTCGCTTGCCTAGACTGGTTGCCCCTTCGGCAGTCGAGGAGCGAAGGCGATGACAATCGGATCGTCCAATCCCGGTGCGGCGCGAGCATGCCGCACCCTTGCTTGGCTCGCCGGCGCGAGTCTTTGCGTGCTAACACCCTTCCTGGCGCGTGCCGCAACCGAGCCGGTGCAGATCGTCGAGGCCGCGCCGGACGCGACGGCGGCGCCGATGCCGCCCGCGGCCGACAGCTATACCGCCGAGCAGCGCAGCTTCCTCGCCGCGCTCGACCGCCTGCTCGCGGCGCAGAACTACAGCGCGCTCGCCGAGCAGATTCTCTCGCCCAAGATCAGCGCCCATCTGAAGCCGTCGCTCGATTGGACGCGCACCGGCACCTTGACCGGGCGCAGCATCATCGTTCCGCTGATCTATGCGAGCCTGCTCTGGGAGCTGGGCGTTAACTACCCCCAATTCGCCGATTTCAAGACGAGCTCCGGCATCGTCGCGCTCTATGCGCTGCTGGTGGCGCATGCCGACAGCTTCAAATGCGCCGATCCGACTGCGCCCTCGCACCGCATCGAGTTGATCGGCGAGCAATATCGCAACCAATTCACCGCGCTCGCGGCCGAGCCCGAGGTGAAGCGCCGCGACGCGATCACCGCCGCGATCAACATGGAGCGCACCATCGCCGAGCTGCGCGGCAACGACAAATATCTCTGCCGCTTCGGCATGCAGGAGACACTCGACGATCTGCAAAAGCATCAGGGCGAGCCGGTCACCGCCAGACCCAAATCCGCCTTCGCCGGATTCGAGATCGAGCTGCCGCGCGATCCCGATTATGAGCCGTCCTTCCTGCCGCGCGATGAATGGGCAAAAAAGCAGGCGGCGGCGCGCGCGGGTTTTCCGGCAATGCTCGCCGGCTTTCTTGCCAAGTACAAAACGCGCGCGGCGCAGCCGCAAACCTCGGCTCTTCCCGAAGCGGCGCCAAGCCGCTGAACGCCGCGCGTCCACGGGCCTTGCGCGCCATCGCCTTCGCCGATACGGTTCGCCGCGTCCGGTTATGGACGAGATGCATCTGGGAGGACCCGCATGGCCAAAGCCTATTGGATTGCATTCTATCGCTCGATCAAGAACCCCGACGCGCTCGCGGCGTATGGAAAGCTCGCCGGACCGGCGATCCAGGCCAATGGCGGCCGCTTCTTGGTGCGCGGCAATCCATCGAAGACTTACGAAGCCGGGCTGGCGCAACGCACCGTCGTGATCGAGTTCGACAGCGTCGAGAAGGCGATCGCGGCGCATGACAGCGCGGCCTATCAAGAGGCGCTGAAGGTGCTGCAGGGCGCCTGCGAGCGCGACATGCGGATCGTCGAAGGGGTCTAGCGCCCACCGGCCCCATGCTGGTCGCAACCACCGAGACCGTCGCCGGGCATCGCATCATCGAGACCAAGGGGCAATGCTTCGGCGTCGTCGTGCGCAGCCGCGGGCTCGGCGGCAATATCATGGCGGGGCTGCGCTCGCTTGCCGGCGGCGAGATCACCGAATACACGGTGATGATCGAGGAAGCGCGGCGTCACGCCATCGACCGGCTGGTACAGAACGCGACCGCCATGGGCGCCAACGCCGTGGTGATGATGCGCTTCGATTCCTCCGAGATCGGCCAAACCATGAGCGAGATCGTCGCCTATGGCACGGCGGTGGTGATCGAGCCGGTGAAGGTCTGAAGCCCGATGCCCGCGCTGCGCGCGGCACTGGGTGCGATCGGCCTTCTCGCGCTCATCCTCGCCGCTTGGATGGTTTATCTCCGCGCTCCCGTCGCGGCGGTGTTTTGGCTTTGCGTCATCGGCGCGGTACTCGTCTTCGCCGCGCTGTTCGAGCGTGTCACCTATAAAAAGCTCGCCCCACGCAAGCCGCCACCCGATTTCACGCCGAGCGCCGAGCGCTTCATCGATCCCGCGACCGGAAAGCTCGTCCAGGTTTATGTGAAGCCCGAAACCGGCGAGCGCGTCTATGTCGATCTCGGCACAGCGCCACCGTATAAAAACCATTCCCCTTAGACACGGCTTGGACATGCCCGCCTGCCTTGCTCTGCTTGCGGCAGGGGCTTATCGTTCGCCTGCGGGATGGAAGCGGCGGAGACGGGCATGTTCTTGCGCAACGCCTGGTATACGGCGATCTGGTCGAAGGATTTGCACGACGAGCCGGTCGCGCGCACGATCATCGGCGACGATGTCGTGCTCTATCGCGGCGCCAGCGGCAAGGCGGTCGCGCTCGAGGATCGCTGCTGCCATCGCGCCGCGCCTTTGTCGCGCGGCAAGGTGACGGGCGACGCGCTGCAATGCGGCTATCACGGCATGACATTCGACGGTGCCGGACGCTGCATCGAAGTTCCGATGCAGCCCATGGTCCCGCCCGGCGCGCAGGTCAGGGCCTACCCCGTGGCCGAGAAATGGAGCACGGTGTGGATCTGGATGGGCGATCCGGCCAAGGCCGATGAGGCGAAAATCCCCTCGCTTCCCTGGCTGTCGAGCCCGGAATGGAAGCTCACCCCCGGCTATATGCATATCGAGGCGGCGGGTCAGTTGCTCGTCGACAACCTTCTCGATTTTAGCCATGTCATCCACCTCCACCCCAAGACCCTGGCGGGCGATCCGCGCGAGGCGACGACGCCGGTCAAGACCGAGCGCTCGGCCGAGGGCATCCGCGTCGGCCGCTGGATGCTCGATTTCGAGCCGGCGCCGCTTTTCGCCGCCGCGGGCGGCTTCAACGGCCGCATCGACCGCTGGCAATTCGCGAATTGGCGGGCCCCGGCGCTGGTCTTCATGGATGTCGGGGCGGCGCCCGCCGGCACTGGCGCGCCCGAGGGCGACCGCAGCCAGGGCGTTTCGGTCTGGTCGACGCATATGATCACGCCCGAGACCGAGACCAGCTGCCACTATCATTTCGGCTGGGCGCGGAACTTCAAGCTCGAGGACGAGGCGATGTCGCAGCTCATCTTCGACGGCACCCTCGCCACTTTCCTCGAGGACAAGGCGATGATCGAGGCGCAACAAAAGAAGCTTCAGGGCGCGGCGCTGGACGGCCTTGTCGATATCAACGCCGATACGGCCCAGCTCCAGGCCCGCCGCATCCTCGCCGAGATGATCGCCCGGGAAAACGCGGCAAATTGATCGGGGCGACTCGACACAGTTCTTGCGCTTTTCGGGCGGTAACGGCACCTTTACAGGGACGGGGTTAGACTCGGCGTTCGGTAGGAACCGGCATCCAGCAAATGGGGTGGGGGTTATGACCAAATCAGGGTTAATCGCGGTCGCGCTGATGGGGATCGCGGCGACGGCCACGGCCGCTCCGCAATGCTATCGCGCGAACGAAGCCGAGGCCGAGCAGGCGATGCGCTATCAGGCGAAGCTGATGGTGCTGAGCGACACGTGCCGCAGCAGCTCCTACAACACCTTCGTCAACCGCAACCGTGCGCTGATCATCTCCTATCAGCACGCGCTGATCGACTGGTTTCGCAAGCTTGAGGGCCGTCACGCCGAAGACGCCTTCGACCGCTATCAGACGAAGCTCGCCAACCAATACGCGTTGGGCGCGGGCAAGACGCCGGTGGCGACGCTGTGCGGCCAGTATGCGGGCTTCCTCGAGCAGGCGCGCGACTTCCGCGCCGAGGATTTCCGCCACTACATCACCCGCACGGCGATGGAAGATCACGCCACCTATCCGCGCTGCAACGAGGAGAGCGCGGAAGCCGTCCGCCACCAGCGGGTGAAGAAAGACTGACACGCCACGGGGAAGCGCACTTCCCCTCAGGATGACCCAAGCGACCCCCGGGGACCTCTCCGGGGGTCGCGGCGTTTCCAGGGTCTTTGTCAGGCTCCCCTCTCCGCACCGGCGCGCGGCGCTTTTCCCTGGCAATCGCGGGCGATCTGGCCGATCCTCCGCCCTCGATCAAAACAACGGTCCAGGAAGGGGAGGCATGAAACTCGCGCGATATCTCGCGGCCGCGGCCGCGCTTGTCCTTTTCGGCGGCACGGCATGGAGCGCCGAGCTGCCGAAGATTCGCCTCGGCTGGGTGGTCGCGCCGGGCTCGACCGCCGCGCTTTTGATGATGAAGCCGGACGCCTCGGTGCATCGCGGCGTCACTTATACCTTCGAGCCGATGCATTTCGTCTCGACCGCAGTGGAGCTGGTGCCGCTCGCGAGCGATCAGGTCGACATCATCGACATTTCCTATTCCGCGCTCGGCGCGGCGATCCAGAACGCGCATTTGGACGATCTGCGCATCATCTCCGATGAAATCCAGGACGGCGTCAATGGCCACGAGAACGGCAGCGGCTTTCTCGTGATGAAGGACGGGCCGATCAAGACCTTCGACGATTTGAAGGGCAAGGTCGTCGCGGTGTTGACGGTCGGCAGCGCCACCGACATGCAGGCGCGCATCATGATGCGCCGCCACGGGCTCGAGGCGAGCCGCGATTACAGCATCATCGAAGCGCGCTTTCCCAACATGAAGAGCCTGCTCTTCGAAGGGAAAGCCGCCATGGTGGCGATCGCGCCGCCCTTTGCCTTCGATCCCGAGCTGCAGGCGAAGAGCCGCATGTTCTTCACCGAGACCGATGCGATGGGGCCGACGCAGCTCCTCGCCCTCGCCGCGCGCAAATCCTTCATCGACAAAAACCGCGCCGTGCTGGTCGATTTCTTCGAGGACATGATCCGCACCGTGCGCTGGTTCACCGACCCCAAGAATCACGCGGCCGCGGTCACGCTCGCCGCGGCGCTGACGAAGCAGCCCGAGGCGCAGCTCGCGCGGCTCTTCACCAAGCGCGACAATTACCGCGATCCCAATGCCGAGCCCAATCTGCACGCGCTGCAGCACAGCCTCGATCTGCAGCACGAGATGGGGCTGCAGAAAGCCAAGCTCGACGTGACGCAATACGCCGATCTGAGCCTCGTGCACGAGGCGGCCGCGCGGCTCAAATGAGCCGCGGCCTCCGTCGGGGGAGGCGTTAGATCGCGCGCTCGAGGCTTACCGAGCGCAGATCGGCTTCGAACTCCAGCGGCGTCACCGGCGGATGGGCGGGATGGAGCGCCAGCCCGACATTGGCGAGGCCAAGCCGCCCCAAAAGCGGCAGAGCGGGCTCGAGCGCGCGCACCGTATAGATTTGCACGCCGGTGACGTCCGCCCAGGCGCCGCCCAACGCATCGACCCGCCCGCGCAGCTGCGCGAAGACATGGCTCGCCTTCTTTTCGGTTCCTGCCGCCGAGGCATCGCCATCGGCGATCACGCCGCGCGGCTCATCGACCAGCTCCGCCCGGCCGGAAATCAAGAAATCGGGCCGCGCCGTCGCGTCGGCCCCGGCTGCGGGCGAGGCGAAGGTGAAGGCATAGAGCGTGTTGGTGGCCGGCGGCGCGTGGATCGGCGCGACGTTGCTGCGCGCCATGGGGAAGGGCTGCTCCGAGGGGAAACCGTTGGCGCGAAGCAGCTCGACATAGTGGCGATTGAAATCGGCGAATGCGCTCACCGACATCTGCGCGGGCGAGCGCAGTTCGCAGGCGGCCAGCGCATTGAGCGGCCGGCCTTGCGCCTTGATGAAGGACGCCGCCCGCGCCAGCCCTTCGGCAAGCGGCAGCGGCTGCCGCAGCCGCACGCGCGTCAGCGCAAAGCCCTTGAGACAGGCGACGCCTGCCGAAAACGGATGGGCTTGGCCCTTGAGAAAGCTGTAGCCGGCGGTCGGCGCGGATACGATCTCGGTCATCGCGGGTCACTCCTCTGAAAAGAATCCGCAAACGGCATCGCGGCATGCGGGTCGCGGCCTAAATCCCCAGCCGGAATCGCGTCATGACGACGATGGTCGTGAGCTGAAGCACCGCCTCGAGCGCCGTCACCGCGAGATAGATGCGCATCAGCTTTTGCACCAGCGCCATATTGGGATCGGGCTTGCGCAGCTCCCACAGCACCCAGAGATTGATCGGCGCCAGGACGCCGAGGCCGAAAATGGCCATGACGATGACCAGCGCCAGCGCCGCCTCGACCCAATAGAAGCCGGGATAGCCGACATCGAGATAGCCGAGGCGGCGCGCCAGCTCCCATCCCGCCGTCGGCGTCACCGTCGACAGCATCGGGAAAATCCAGAAGAACCGCGCTGACAGCTCCTGGCTGACGGTGCGCCGCAGCCGCGGATCGAGCCGCCTCAGGATCGGGCCGAGCAGGAACCCCATGAAGAGGTCGATGCCGGTCCAAGACAGGCCGAAAAACACATGCACCCAGTTGAGGAGCCACAGCGCCTCTTCGGTCGGCAGAAACCGCTCGTCATTGACGGTGAAGATGAGGAGGGCGATGCCGGCGACGAAGATCCACGCGAATTTCCAGCGGATCAGCGGCGGCAGCGGCTCGGGCTGGACATGCGTGACGGTTGCCATGGCGGCGCAACGATACGTCCTGGCGGCGCAGCGTCAAGCGCCGAGCGGAACTCGCGCCGACCGACGATCCACGACTCGCTCCAATCTGCGTGGTCCGAAAGCCAGGCGATGGGGTCGCCATTAGGATAGCTTGAAGGAAAATCCGCGCCTCCATAGGCTGGGGCCACCATGCGTGGCTGGCTGCGCCGTGTCCTGTGTGTCCTCACTGCCGTAACCTTCCTTGGTGGGACGATCGGCCTCGAGTTCGCTTTTGCCGACGAGCCTTGCGAGAACCTCGCCGAAGCCAACACACCGCCGCGGGACAAGCATCACCACGATGATGGAACGGATGCGGCTTGTCTCGCTTGCCCGTGCTGTGCCGTGGTGCCGACCTTGCCCGAAGCACCGGCAGCGCTGAGCCCGACGTTCCACGTCGAATACATCGTCTACATCGCCAAGTTGCCGCGCTTCGCCGGCCGCTCCGTCGCTCCCGATCCCTCCCCGCCCAGGCCCATCGCCTGAAGCGAACCTCGCCGGTGAAGCGGCGAGGTCGGTAAGACGCGTCCAAAGCGCGTCGAACTCGTCCGCTGCCCGCAAGCAGCGGCGCATTCAGGGAGGGGACGATTTTGGTCATGACGGAGATAAATTTATTGCTTTGGCGCATCGCGCAGTGGGTTGCTCTCGCCGCGTTGCTGTCGTTTCCGCCGCCAGCGCTCGCCGACGAGCCGGCGCATTCGAGTGAGGAGCACGGCTCCATGGGCGGTATGCCGGGCATGAATATGGGCGAGGATGAGATGGGCATGGGTCCGATGCAGGGCATGTACGGGCCCTATCTCATGTCGCGCGAAGCCTCGGGCACCAGCTGGCAGCCGGAATCGACTCCGGTTGAAGGCGCGCAGCTCATGGCCGGCAATTGGATGTGGATGTTTCACGGCATCGTCAACGGCATCTATGACCATCAAAGCGGCCCGCGTGGCGGCACGAAATGGTTCAGCAATAGCATGGGAATGGCGATGGGCCAGCGGCCGCTGGGGCCCGGCACGCTCGGCTTGCGTGCGATGCTGTCGCTCGATCCGCTGATGGGCAAGCGCGGCTATCCGCTGCTGCTGCAGACCGGCGAGACCGCGGACGGGCGCACGCCGCTGGTCGATCGCCAGCACCCGCATGATCTCTTCATGGAACTCGCTGGCAGCTACAGCGTGCCACTCTCGGAGCGGGATTCGGTTTTCGTCTATTTCGGCAATCCCGGCGAGCCGGCGCTCGGGCCGCCGGCTTTCATGCATCGCTTCTCGGGCGAGGACAATCCTCAGGCACCCCTCACCCATCACTGGCTCGATTCGACGCATATCACCTACGGCGTCGGGACCACCGGCGTCGTACTCGATCAATGGAAGATCGAAGCGTCGGTCTTCAACGGCCGCGAGCCCGATCAGAACCGCTGGAACATCAATTCGCCCAAATTCGATTCCGCCTCGGGCCGGGTCACCTTCAATCCGAGCGCGAATTGGTCGCTCCAGGCGAGCTACGGCTATCTGAAAAGCCCCGAACAGCTTGCGCCCGCGACTCACGAGCGACGCGTGACCGCCTCCGCGATCTACAATCTGCCGTTCGGCGACAACAACTGGGCGACGACCTTCGCCTGGGGCCGCAAGATGGAAAGTCCCGGTGACGATCTGGACGGCTTTTTGCTCGAGAGCGCCATCAACCTCGCCGAAACCCATACGATCTTCGGGCGCATCGAACGAACGGACGAGGATGAGCTGTTCCAGCCGCCCTCGCCCCTGGCCGGCCGCAGCTTTGCGGTGAACGAATTCAGTCTCGGCTACATCTATGACATCCCCGTCGTCGAGCATCTGAAGCTTGGTATCGGCGGGGTTAGCACACTCGATGTTTTGCCCAGCGAAATGCGCGCCGCCTATGGCGGCCGCACGCCGCTGTCGTTTATGGCCTTCATGCGCTTGAAACTTCTCTAAGGGGCGATCCTATGCATTCGCTTCGTCTTATCGTCGTCTGCACTACGTCGATCCTTCTTGTTTCCGCCAGTGTGGCGCATGAGGGCGCGACCGGTGTCGCGAAAGATCGAATGGATCTTATGGGCGACATGTCCCAGGGCATGAAGAGCATCTCGAAGCGCCTCCGCGGCAACCGCGATTTGGCCGCGATCGCCGCCGATGCCGATCGGATCAGCAAGGATTCGCCGCGCATATCTGGTCTTTTCCCTCCCGGTAGTGACAAGGGGATCACGGATGCAAAGCCGGTCATCTGGCAGAAATGGGATGAATTCGTCGGCCACGCCAAGAAGCTCGGGGAGGAAACCGCGAAGCTGTCGTCGGTTGCGGCATCGGGCGATGCGCGTGCGATCAATGATCAGTATCGCACGGTGACGAAAGTCTGCATCGCCTGCCACGACACATTCCGCCGCGGAAGAGCAGACCGGCTTTAGCGCCGGTGAGGTTTGCCGATTCTGGAGCCCGTGTCTTCCACAGGCAGCATGCCGAGCCGCCTCAGCCGCGGGCGGCGGCGTGGATGAATGCGAGCGGCGCCGCGTCCTTGCCGAGATCGACCCACCGCCCATCCTTGATGACATGGGCGAGGTGCCGGCCGCCTTGGAGCACGGTGATGTCGGCGACCGGATCGCGCTCGAGCACGATGACATCGGCAAGCTTGCCCGGCTTCAATTCACCGACCTCGCCCTCGAGGCCGACGGCGAAGGCATTGCCCTTGGTGGCGATCGAGATCGCCTCGAGCGGCGCGAAGCCCGCATATTTCACCAGGATCTCCAGCTCCTTCGCGTGCAGCGCGCCCCAGGGCATAAAGCTGTTGTTGCCGCTGTCGGTGCCGCAGAGCAGCCGGATGCCGAGCTCTTTGGAGCGCTGCATCAGGCTGACGACATTATCGAAATGCCGCTTCATGCGGTTCAAGTCGAGCTGCACCTGCTCGGGCCCGACGCGCCGGCCTTCCTCCAGCACCTGCCAGAGGAAGGTCGCCGTCGGCAGGATGGGGATGCCGGCCTTGGCGACGGCCTCGAGATCGGCCTCGGTCGCGAGATCGGCGTGGACGATCCAATCGACGCCCGCCTCGGCGGCGGCGCGCGTCGAGCCGGCGCCGCGCGAATGGATGGCGACGCGCAGCTTGCGGCGATGCGCTTCGCCGACCACCGCGGCGATCTCCTCGCGCGCCAGCATTTGCGTCGTGCCCGAGCGGCTGTCGGCCATCTTGATGAAGTTGACGCCGTGCTTGTCTTGGCGCCGCACCTCGGTGACCATCTCCGCCGCGGTGTTGCACATGACGCCGACGCCGTGCTCCGGCGTGCCGACCCAGGACGGCTCGTCATCCTCGATGCAGCCATAGGCGATGATCATGCGGCCGGCGCAATGGATGCGCGGGCCTTCGATGACGCCGAGGCGGATCGCATCGCGCACCCCGACATCGATGAAATAGGTTCCGCCCGGCACCGCGATCGAGGTGACGCCCGCGCGCAGTGCCATCTGTGCGCCGCGCGCGGCTTTCAACGTATTGAGCTCGGGCCGCAGATTGCCGCGCCCCATCCCCTCGCCCGGCAGCTTCGGATAGCCGTAGGACAGATGCACATGCGCGTCGATGAGGCCGGGCATGATCCATTGGCCCGCGGCGTCGATCACCGCGATCCGCTCGTCCTCGAGCCGCAGATCCGGCGGCAGCGCGCCGATGCTGCGGATGCGGTTGCCATCGATGACAAGCGCGTCGTTCTTGCGCGGCGCATCGCCGCTGCCGTCGATCAGCGTGCCGTTGCGGATCACAAGGATCGTGCTCGTCCCCATCCCGCATCTCCTCCATCGCCCGCCGACGGCCTGCGTTTCGTCACGGCGATCGGTCGAAGGATGTTGGCGCAGCCACGCGGCGCCAGCAAGAGGCGAGTCGAGGCTGCGACCTTAGGCCGAGAGATCGAGCGGGCGGAAGAGGCCGCGCTCGGCCTCTTCGATCGCGCGCTCGCGCCGTGCGACCTCGCGCGGATCGGCGAGGAGCTTTGCCCGCTCGCTGGACGGCGTCGTTTCAGGAATCAGCACTCCGGTCGACATGCGCAAGACCGTCGCGAAGAGCTCGCCATTGATGCGCGCGACGAGCGGCGAGCCGGCGGCCGCGGGCTTCACCTGCATCTCGATGAGCCAGGGCTCGCCCTCCGCATCGATCAGCACATCGAGGCCGAAGAGCTTCGGCGCGAAAGCGCGTGGCGGCGCGGCCTTGGCCTGATGCTCGAAGAGGCCTTCGGATGCGACCAGGCGCACGAACCAGGCGACGAGTCGCTCGATCTTCTTGAACACGAGGCCGCCGTCGCAACTCTCCGCGCTCAAGCGCTTCAGATAGGCGGAGAGACTCCAGACATGGCCGTCATCCTCGCGCGCCGCGTCCTGGCTCACGACGAGCGCCGGATTGCCGCGATGAAGCGCGGTGTTGGTCACGTGCATCGCATTGTTGGCGAGCGCTTCGGGCCGAGGATCGTAAGGCTCGGGCGCGAAGCGAACGATGCCCTCGCCATAGATATAGGCGCGCAGCGGCGCGGCCTGAGCAATGAGCCCATAGATGCGCAGATGCGCCTTGCGCCCATCGACGAGAAAGGGCCGGCTGAGATAGCGCTGCACCACGACATCCTCGCGCCCGATAATGCGGCCGAGCTCGGCGGTGACGATGATCCCCTGCCCGCCCGTGCCGTTCTTCGGCTTGGCGATGAGGAGAACGCCAGGATTGGCGAGGGCGAAGCCGGTCAGCGCGGCACGGTCCGCGGGCAGCACGAAGCTTTCGGGAAAGCGCGCATTGACGGCGTTGCGCGCGGCGAAGCGCCGCGTCGCCAGCGCCAGATGCGCCTTGTCCTCCCAGCGCCACCATTCGTGAAAATCGAGTGCGCTGTTGCGATCGACGAGCGGTAGAGCGAGTGCAACCGGATTGCGGTGGAAGCGCTCGAGTAATTGCTGCGCATAGCGCTCGGCGGCATCCGCCTTGCCGGCGTCGCGCAGCGCCGCGACGATGCCCTGGAGGGCGGCCGGCACGGTCTGACTCGCCGGCGGCGCGATCTTCAGAAATTTGTCGTAAGCGGCGATCGCCTCGTCGAGCCGGCCGAGGCGATGCAGCACCAGCGCGCTCATGCCAAGCGCATAGACCGTGCCGAGCTTTTGAAACGCCTCGCGATAAGCGGCGAGCGCCCCCGGATAGTCGCCGGTGACGAGCCGGCAAAAGGCGGCGGCGTGGCGCGCCTCGGCGAGTTTCGGATCGCGCTCGGTGACGCCCAGATAGAGCGGCAGCGCCCGCTCCACCTCCATGTGGCGGAGATAGGCCTGCGCCAAGAGGAAGCGCGCCTCGACCGAATGCGGCGCCTCGCCGACGAGGCCGTGCAGCAGGCGCCGCGCACGCGCATTGTCGTGCTCGATCAGGTCCTTGATGTCGTCGCTGAGCGGCATGGCGGCCTAGTCTAAGGCGGAGCCTGCCTTATAGGCCGGGCGCGATTAAGAGCCGGTGAACGGGCGTTACCCTTCCGTTACGGCTGCTTGCGATGATGCGGCGAGCGCTCGTAATGCAGCCGCAAGAGGTCGCGGCCGTAATCATTGCCGTTGGGCGTGCGCACGATGGTGTGGACGTGGAACTTCGCCGGCTCGGCATTGGTGAGGAACACGCCGCAATGATGGTCGAACTCGATCAGCACGACCGGACTCTGGATGCGGTAATAGAAGGTGCTG
>DATNGG010000104.1:0-107322 GCA_035605975.1 Allostellaceae bacterium
TGACCATGCTCGCGGTGAACCGGCTCGGTCCGGCGACAGTCCGAACGGCGACGCAGGGACGAGCGCTGGTGGTCGCCGTTCCCGATACGCACACGGCGGAAATCTTTCGCGCCGCGCTCCAGGAGATGCAGAAGACCCGGCGCACGGACCGGCTGGTCGATGTGGTGGTGGCGGCGGAGCCGGCGCGCCGATGGGGCCGCGATGCCTGACGGGCAATTCGGAGCGGGCGCGCTGTTCTTTCGCCATTGGCTGCGCCATCCGCTCGGCATCGGCGCCATGCTGCCGAGCAGCCTTGCCGTCGCACGCGCCATGGCGCGCGATCTTCCGCTCCACCGGCCGGGCGCCGTGCTGGAACTCGGCGGCGGAACCGGCATCGTCACCCGCACCTTGCTCGAGGCCGGCTGCCCGCCCGAGCGCCTCGTCGTGGTCGAGCGCGAGCCGGCCTTGGCGGCGGTGCTGCGCCGGAGCTTTCCCGCCATTCGCATCGTCGAGGGCGATGCGCGCGATCTCTCGCGGCTGCTGGCGCTCCATGGCGTGACCCGGCTTGCCGCCGTGGTCTCCTCGCTCCCGATCAAATGGTTTCCGATCGCCGGCCAGCGCGAGGTGGTGATGCCTTGTCTCGATCTCCTGGGCGAGGGTGGGGCGCTGCTGCAATTGACCAACGCGCTGGTCTCGCCGCTCGACCGCGCGGCGCTGTGTCTCGAAGGCGCCGAGATCGAGCGCATCTGGACCCAGTTTCCGCCGGTCCAGCTGTGGCGCTACTGGCGCGGCCCGATCGCGGCATGAGCGCGAGCGACACGACGCAGCGCTATCGCGCCATCTGGATATCCGACGTCCATCTGGGAACCCGCGCATGCAAAGCCGATTTCCTGCTCGATTTCCTTCGCTCCACCGACTCCGAATACCTTTACCTCGTCGGCGACATCGTCGACGGCTGGCGGCTGCGCAAATCCTGGTACTGGACGCAAAGTCACAACGACGTCATCCAGAAGATTCTGCGCAAGGCGCGCAAGGGAACGAAGGTCGTTTACATCCCCGGCAATCACGACGAGTGGCTTCGTGACTACACGGATCACCATTTCGGCGGCGTGCTCCTCCTCGCCGAGGCGATCCATGTGACCGCCGACGGCAGGACGCTGCTCGTCACCCATGGCGATGCGTTCGACGGCGTGGTGCGCTACGCCCGCTGGCTCGCGCTCTTGGGGGATTGGGCCTACGAGCTGACGCTCCGGATCAACAACGTCTTCAACCTCGCGCGCCGCCATTTGGGATATCCCTATTGGTCGCTCTCGGCTTATCTCAAATCGCGGGTCAAGAACGCGGTTCAATTCGTGAGCGATTACGCCAATGCGATCGCCGCCGAGGCGCGGGCACATCGCGTCGACGGGATTGTCTGCGGCCATATTCACCAGCCCGAAATCCGCGAGATGGAGGGCGTGCTCTATTGCAACGACGGCGATTGGGTCGAGAGCTGCTCGGCGCTGGTCGAGCATTTCGACGGCCGGCTCGAGATTCTCCACTGGATGAAGCTCCGAGGCTTCGATCCGCTGCGCCGGCCGAGCCCCGAAGCGCTCGCGCTCGCGGAGGAAGAGCCATGAATATCCTGCTGGCGAGCGACGCCTGGCCGCCTCAGGTCAATGGCGTGGTGCGCACCATGCTGGCCGTGATGCGCGAACTGGAGACGCTGGGGCATCGCGTCGTCGCCGTGACGCCCGAGCGCTTTCGCACCGTGGCGTGTCCCTTCTATCCGGAGATTCGCCTGGCGATCAATCCGCTGCGAACGGTCGGGCGGCTCATCGAAGAGCTCGCGCCCGACGCCATCCATATCGTCACCGAGGGGCCGATCGGCCTTGCGACGCGGCGCTGGTGCTTGCGCGAGGGTGCGCAGTTCACCACCGCCTATCACACGCGATTTCCCGAATATCTCGCCATGCGTCACCTCGTGCCGCGCGGCTTGACCTATGGGCTGCTGCGCCGCTTTCACGCGCCCTCGCGCGGCGTGATGGTGGCGACCGACAGCGTGCGCGCCGAGCTCGCCGCGCGCGGCTTTGGCAATCTCGTGCCGTGGAGCCGCGGCGTCGATACCGCGCATTTCGACCCGAACCTGCGCGCGGATATGCAAGGGATGAAGCGGCCGATCTTTCTCTCGGTCGGCCGGGTCGCCCGCGAAAAAAATCTTCCCGCCTTCCTCGGCCTCGATCTGCCCGGCAGCAAAGTGGTGGTCGGGGAAGGACCGGCGCTCGCCGCGCTGCGCCGGCGCTTCCCCGATGTGCATTTCCTCGGCGGGCGCGACAATGGCGTGCTCGCGCAGCTCTATGCCTCCGCCGATGTGTTCGTTTTTCCAAGCCGCACCGATACCTTCGGCCTCGTCATGCTTGAGGCGCTGGCCTCGGGCGTTCCGGTCGCGGCCTATCCGGTGCCCGGGCCGATCGATCTGCTCGCAGGGAGCGGCGCGGGGGCGCTCGATGATGATCTCGGCAAGGCCGCGCGGGCGGCGCTCGATGTCTCGCGCGAGCGTTGCCGCGAGCATGCCCTGAGCTTCAGCTGGCGGCGCTGCGCCGAGCAATTTCTCGACCGGCTTCATCCGGTCCGCTGATCAGAACGCGGCGCAGTCCGTGCTGGTGACGACGCCGACCGAGCGCTGGTGGAAGCGGGTGCGATAAGCCTCGACGACCGCGCCGATGCGGCTCTTGAGATCGGATTCGGGATCGGCGGCGGCAATCAGAATCTTGCTGGGCTCGTGGACGATGCGATTCGAGGCCTGATCGAGCCATTGGCCGTCGCCATCGATGACGGTAAAGCCATCGGGAAATTGCTGCGCGATGACTTTGGCCGCGAAGTCGGACCATTCGGCCTCGGTCACCGGGCCGCGTCCCGGAACCTGTCGGCCGAAAAACACTTTGATGATCGCGAAAGGCGTCTGGCCCGGAACCGGGCAGGCGGAAGCATGCTGCTGCGCGGCACAACCGCTCAGCGCGCCGCAGGCGAGGATCAGTGCGATACGCAGCGCGGTCAGGCGACGGATGCTCGGCTCCGGGCGAAGGCGGGCATCACTTCCTTGGCGAAGGCGCGCAAAGTCTCGATCGAGCCCGAGGGATCGACGAGAAGAATGTGCTCGACGCCGCCGGCCTCGAGCTGCTTCAGCCGCGCGATGATCTCGTCGGGCGTGCCCAAGAGCGGCGCATCGTCGAACTCGATCGGCGGCCCGGAATAATCCTTCAACTTGGCGTAGCGCTCGGCGCCTTTGCCGCGCGCCAGCGTGCCGATGTTCTTCAGCATGCTCATGCGCACCGCGAGCGCCTGCTCGCGTTCGGCCTTCGAATGCACGAGCTGCAAGCCTCTTGTCGTGCCGACCATGGTCGGATCATAAGCGCGTCCGGCCTTCAAGCACTCGTCGCGGAACATCCCGACGCGCTCGACCGTCAGATCGATCGGCGCGATCTGATCGAGCAGCAAATTATAACCCTCGCGCGCGGCGCGGCGGATCGAGTCCTCGCTGCCGGCGCCGAGCCAGAAGGGCGGGTGCGGCCGCTGCGTCGGCGTCGGCTCGACCACCACGTCGTCATAGTGCCAGCGCTTGCCGTGATGCGAGAACCGTCCCGGGCTCGTCCAGGCCTTGCGGATGACCTCCATCGCCTCGTCGAACCGCTCGGTCGCCTCGGCCATCGGCACGCAGAAGCCGTTGAACTCCTGATCGCGATAGCCTTTGCCGACGCCGAATTCGAGCCGTCCATTGGAGAGGAGGTCGACCGTCGCCGCCGCTTCCGCCACCAGCACCGGATTGTGCCAGGGCAGCACGACGACCGCCGTGCCGAGCCGGATGCGCTGCGTGCAGGCAGCGAGATAGGAGAGAAGCCCGAGCGAGGCCGAGACCTGGCCGACGCCGGTGAAATGATGCTCGACCAGGAAGACGCTGCGAAAGCCCAGATCCTCGGCCTCGCGCACATAGGCGATATAGTCGAGATAGCCCTGGCTGTCGCCGATCGGACCCTCGCCCTTGGACCGTGCACCACCGAAGAGACCGAACTGCATCACCCCAATTTAGGCGAGGGATGCGCCTACGCACAACCGGGAAAATTCACCGGCGCCGTGGAGTCGGAGCGCCACCGCTGCGCCCGGTCTTTAACATCGCAACCAACCGGCCGCTTTGCCAAGCGCGGCGCTTGGTGCGAAGATGCGCCCATGCGACCTCCAAGGAGACAGAGCCCATGAGCGATACCGGCCCCGCCCGCATTCTCGAGATTCCGCCGGGCGAGCTTTCGCCCGAGCAGAAGGCCGGCATCGAAGCCGTGATCGGCGGCCGCGGCCGGCTGCTGACGCCCTACAAGATCTGGCTCTACAGCCCGCCCTTGATGCGCGCGCTCGAAACCCTCGGCACGTTTCTCAACAAGGCCTGCTCCTTGAGCGAGCGCGAGGTCGAGCTCTGCATCACTCTGACCGCGCATCATTGGCACGGCGCCTATGTCGAGACCGTGCATGCGCGCCGGCTCAAGGAGCTCGGCGTGCCGGAGGCCGCGCTCCGCGCCATTGCTGACGGTAAGGATCCCGATTTCCGCGAGCCGCGCGAGCGCGCGATCCACGAGCTCGCCAAGGCGGCGGAAAAGCCGGGTGCGGGCGAGGATGCGATGTTCGAGCGCGCGACCAAGGCGCTCGGGCGCAACGGCCTCGCCGAGGTGCTGGCGCTTTTCGGCTATTACAGCGCCGTCGCGATCGCGATGAAGCTCCATCGCGTGCCGATCCCGGCTTAACCGAGGGAAGGCCTAGCGCTGCGCCGCCCCGAGCAGCATTTCGAGGGCGCGCTTCACCGTCGCGTGGCGCACCGCAGCGCGATCGCCCGGGAAGACATGATGCTCCGCCTCGACCGGATGGCCGCGGCGTGCGAGGCCGAAATGGACGAGGCCGACCGGCTTCTCGGCGCTGCCGCCGCCAGGTCCAGCGATGCCGGTGACGGCGATCGCGAGATCGACCGGGG
Organism: Allostellaceae bacterium; assembly: GCA_035605975.1. Lineage (GTDB taxonomy): Bacteria > Pseudomonadota > Alphaproteobacteria > ATCC43930 > CGMCC-115725 > CAIKMD01. Next base: position 4,973 of record DATNGG010000104.1, read on the forward strand.
CGTGCGCCAGCGCGCCTGCCGCCATCGCCTGCGCCACCTCTTCGCTGACCGCGCCGACGCGCTCAATGAGGTCGGCGGGGACGCCCAGCATCTCCGTCTTGGCTTCATTCGAATAGGTCACGAAGCCGCGCTCCACCACATCGGAGGAGCCGGCGATGTCGGTCAGGGCGGCGGCGATCATGCCGCCGGTGCAGGATTCGGCGGTTGCCAGCATCAGCTTCCCGGCGCGGCAGCGCTCGAGAACCTGCTGCGCGAGGCGGCTGATGGTTTCATCGCTCAATGAGATACCTCCCGGCGAGCAGCACGAGCGCAGCATAGATCGCCGCGAGCACATCGTCCGCCATCACGCCGAAGCCGCCTGCGAGCTTGCGGTCGGCCAAGGAGACCGGCCAGGGTTTCCAGATATCGAACAGGCGAAAGAGCAGGAACCCCGCCGCATAGCCGAGAAGGCTGGCCGGCGCCGCGAGCAGCGTCAGCCATTGCCCCACCACCTCGTCGATGACGATCCAGCCGGGATCCCGCGTCTGCGTCGCGCGCAGGGCGATATCGCTGCCCCAGCTTCCGAGCGCGAAAAGCGCGAGCGCGGCAAAGGCGAGGAGCCCCGGCCCGCCGATCTGCTCAATCGCCCAGGCGAAGGGCAGGGCGGCGAGCGAGCCCCAGCTCCCGGGCGCCCGGGGCAGCCAGCCGATGCCGAACCAGGTGACGAGGATCGCCGCGGGACGCATCGCGGCCGGCGCTAGGCCGGCAGACGCAAGGTCGCGACCGCCTGGGCCGCCATGCCTTCGCGGCGGCCGGTGAAGCCGAGCCCTTCGGTGGTGGTCGCCTTGACGCTAACGCGGGTCGGTGCAATGCCGAGAATCTCCGCAATGCGTGCGATCATCGCCGCGCGCTGCGGGCCGACGCGCGGTGCCTCGCAGATGACCGTCACATCGACATGGACGATGCTGCCGCGCGCTTGACGCACGAGATCGGCGGCATGACGGAGAAAGAGATGCGAGGGCGCGTCGCGCCAGCGTGCATCGCCCGGCGGGAAATGCATGCCGATGTCGCCGGCGCCGAGCGCGCCCAAAATCGCATCGGTCAAGGCATGCAGCCCGACATCGGCGTCGGAATGGCCGACGAGGCCTTGGCTATGCGCGAGCTTCAGCCCGCACAGCCAGAGGTGATCGCCGGGCCCGAAGGCATGGACATCGAAACCCTGGCCGGTGCGGAACTCGCCTGCTTGCGCGGCGATGAGCCGCTCGGCATGGGCGAAATCCTCGGGCTGCGTCACCTTGAGATTGTCCTCGCTGCCGGCGACGAGGCGCACGGGTAACCCCGCATGCTCGGCGACCGCCGCGTCGTCGGACAGTTCTTGGCCGGCTGCCGCGCGATGTGCCTTGACGATGGCGTCGAAGCGAAAGCCTTGCGGGGTTTGCGCGCGATAAAGTCCCGTGCGGTCGATGGTCGCGGCGATCGCGCCGGCGCTGCCGCGTTTCAGCGTGTCGCTCACCGGCAGCGCTGGGATGGCGCCCGGCGCGTCGCCGAGCGCATCGAGCACCCGGTCGATGAGCGCGGCGTCGAGGAACGGGCGCGCCGCGTCATGGATCAGCACCTGCTCCGGCGCGAGGGTTTCGAGGCTCTCGAGACCGAGCCGGACCGAATCCTGCCGCGCGGCGCCGCCCGGAACCGGCGGCAGCAGATCGAGCCCCGCGACGGCTTCGTCGTAAAGCGCGCGATCTTCGGGATGGAACACGATGCGCGTCTTGGCGATGCGCGGATGCCGCGCGAGCGTTTCGAGCGAGTGGCGAAGCAGAGGACGGCCGGCGAGCGGCAAATATTGCTTCGGCCGTGCGCCGCCAAGCCGCGTGCCGCGGCCGGCCGCCACGACCAGGGCGATGCAGGAAGCCATGGGGCGCAAAGCTAGAGCATGATCTCCTTGCCAACAAGCGATGCGTGACTTATGCCCGTCGCGTGGAGACGGCGATCTCGACCAGCCTTGTTCTCAACCTCGCGGCATTGGCGAGCTTGCTGCCGGCCGCGCTGGTGCGCTGGCGGCGCGAGGATGCGCGCGACGGCGTTTTCTTCGTCGCGCTGACCCTTGCCGCGATCGGCCCGCTCGCCTGGGCGGCATCGCAGCTCGGCGGCGCGTGGCGCACCGGCTTTGCCACCTCGCTGTGGATCACCATTGCGGCAACGATGGTGCTGTTCGTCTTCCTCGCCGCCGCGACGCGGCACGCGTGGCGTCTCGCGGCGCTGCTTCTTCCCTATCTCTTTTTGCTCGGCATGTTGGCGACCATCTGGCAGCGCGCGCCGGCGGCGCCGATCCCGGAAAACCTGCCCGCCGGTTGGCTCGATGCGCATATCGGTTTTGCCGTCGCGACCTATGGCTTGCTGACGCTTGCCGCGGTTGCGGGTGCGGCGGTGTTCCTGCAAGAGCGTGCGCTCAAAGCGAAGCACCCGACGCGGCTGACGCGGCTGCTGCCCGCGGTTGCCGACAGCGAAAGCCTCGAGATCGGCCTGCTCTACGCCGCCGAAGCGGTGCTGGCGCTGGGCGTTCTCAGCGGCATCGGAACGCAATACCTCTCGGGGGCGGGCGGGCTTGCCCTCGACAACAAGACGCTGTTCTCGGTGGCGGCGTTCGGCGTCATCGCCGTGCTGCTGCTCGCGCGGCGCATCTCCGGGCTGCGCGGCCGCCGCGCGGCGCGCTGGGCCTTGATCGCCTATCTCCTGCTGACGCTGGCCTATCCCGGGGTCAAATTCGTCACCGATGTGATCCTCGGCGGCGCCCCGCTCGCGTAGCGGCCGAACCGGCTCGTCCCGAAAATTCGGTTGCGTTCATTGTGCGCTGCGGTATTCTATGCTCAAATAGTGAGCAATTAGGTTGCTGCACATAAAATGAGCATTTTTCTCGACTCCGTCCGGCTCGACGATCCGGTCATCCTGGCACCGATGTCCGGCGTCACCGACCTGCCGTTTCGCCGCCTCGTCAAACGCCACGGCGCCGGCCTCGTCGTCTCCGAGATGATCGCCAGCGAAGCGATGATCCGAGAGACGCGGCAATCGATGACCATGGCCAAGAACTGCCCGGAAGAGCAGCCCATGGCCGTGCAGCTGGCCGGTTGCGAGCCGCATGTCATGGCCGAGGCGGCGCGGCTCAATGCCGATCGCGGCGCCGCCATCATCGATATCAATTTCGGTTGCCCGGTGAAGAAGGTGGTGAACGGCCAGGCGGGCTCGGCGCTGATGCGCGAGGAGGGTCTTGCCGCGCGCATCCTCGAAGCCGTGGTGAAAGCCGTCGATCTGCCGGTGACGCTGAAGATGCGCACCGGCTGGGACGACAAAAGCCGCAACGCGCCAAAGCTCGCACGCATCGCCGAGGAGAGCGGCATCCGCATGATCTCGGTTCATGGCCGCACTCGCTGCCAATTCTATGAGGGCTGCGCCGATTGGGCCTTCATCCGCGAGGTGAAGGATGCGGTGCACCTTCCGGTGATCGCCAATGGCGACATCACCGATCTCGCCGAGGCGCGCGAAGCCTTGGCGCAATCGGGCGCCGACGGGCTGATGATCGGGCGCGGCGCCTATGGCCGGCCCTGGTTCGTCCGCCAGGTGATCCATTTCCTCAAGACCGGCGAGCGCCTGCCGGACCCGCCGCTCGACTGTCAGCGCGACACCCTGCTCGGCCATTACGAGGACATGCTCCTCCACTATGGCGCGGCGGTCGGCAGCCGCATCGCGCGCAAGCATATCGGCTGGTATTCGAAGGGGCTGCCGGGCTCGGCGGAATTCCGCGCGACGGTCAATCGCACCGAAGACCCGGCGATCGTCAAGGCGATGATCCGCGATTTCTACACGCCGCTGATCGCCGAGGCCGCCTGAGCATGGCGGCGCGCGGCACGGCCATCCGCCGGCTTCCGCCCGCCATCGCGGTCGAGGCGCGGGCGGTGCTGGCGGCGCTGCCCGATCCGGTTCTCGTCGTCGAGGGCGGCTGCTTGCGCTACGCCAATGCCGCGGCCGAGGAATTCTTCGATGCCGGCGCTTCGACCCTCCTCGGACTGCCGCTCGCCCAGTTCTTGCCGGCGGACAGTCCCGTCTTCGCATTGATCGAATCGGTGCGCCGCACCGGAGCGAGCGTCTCCGAATACGGCGTCGGCGTCGACATGCCGCGCACCGGTCCGCGCCTTATGACGGTTCAGGCCGCGCCTTTGGGCGAGGAGCATGATCATGTGGTGCTCGTGCTGCAGGGCCGCTCGATCGCCGACAAGATCGACCGGCAACTGACGCACCGCAACGCGGCGCGCTCGGTGACGGCGATGGCGGCGATGCTGGCGCATGAGGTGAAGAATCCGCTCTCCGGCATCCGCGGCGCGGCGCAGCTCCTCGAAGAGAATGCCGGCCCGGGCGATCGCGAGCTGACGCGGCTCATCTGCGACGAGACCGACCGTATTTGCGCGCTTGTCGATCGCATGGACGTGTTCTCCGACCGGCGGCCTCTGGAGCGCGCCCCCGTCAACATCCACGAGGTGCTCGAGCGCGTGCGCCGAGCCGCGCAGTCGGGTTTCGCGCGCCACATCCGCTTCATCGAGGATTACGATCCCTCGCTGCCGCCGGTGCACGGCAATCGCGATCTGCTGATCCAAGTTTTCCTGAATCTCGTCAAGAACGCCGCCGAGGCGGCCCCCGCGCAAGGCGGCGAGATCATCCTCTCGACCGCCTTTCAGCACGGCGTGCGCCTTGCCGTCGCGGGGAGCGACAGCCGCGTGCATTTGCCGCTCGTCGTCTCCGTCACCGACAATGGCGACGGCATTCCCGAGGATTTGCGCCCGCATCTCTTCGATCCCTTCGTTTCGACCAAGCACAATGGCAGCGGTCTCGGCCTCGCGCTCGTCGCCAAGGTGGTGGGCGATCATGGCGGCGTCATCGAGTTCGAGAGCCAGCCGCGCCGCACCGTATTCCGCGTGCTTTTGCCGATGGCGGCAGGGGGCGAGGACGAGACGCGGGTGGTGCATCCATGAGCAACCCCGCCACCATTCTCGTCGCCGATGACGACCGCGCGATCCGCACGGTGCTGAGCCAGGCGCTCGCTCGGCTCGGCCATGATGTCCGCACCACCAGCAATGCCGCGACGCTGTGGCGCTGGGTGTCGGACGGGGAGGGCGATCTCGTCATCACCGATGTCGTCATGCCCGACGAAAACGGGCTCGATCTCGTGCCGCGCATCAAGAAGCTGCGGCCGGAGCTGCGGATCATCGTCATGAGCGCGCAGAACACGCTGCTGACCGCGGTGAAGGCGACCGAGCGGGGCGCCTTCGAATACCTGCCCAAGCCCTTCGATCTGCGCGAGCTCGTCAACGTCGTCGAGCGCGCGCTCACCGTGCCGCATGGCGGCGGCGCGCCGGCGGCGGAGGCGAGCGACGCCGAGGAGCAGCTGCCGCTGATCGGGCGCTCGCCGGCGATGCAGGAAATCTACCGCGTGCTGGCGCGGTTGATGGGCACCGATCTCACGGTCATGATCACCGGCGAGAGCGGCACGGGCAAGGAGCTGGTGGCGCGCGCGCTGCACGATTATGGCAAGCGGCGCGCCGGAGCGTTCGTTGCGATCAACATGGCGGCGATTCCGCGCGAGCTGATCGAAAGCGAGCTTTTCGGCCACGAGAAGGGCTCCTTCACCGGCGCGCTGGCGCGCGGCGTCGGACGCTTCGAGCAGGCCCAGGGCGGCACGCTCTTTCTCGACGAGATCGGCGACATGCCCTTGGAGGCGCAAACGCGCCTTCTGCGCGTGTTGCAGCAGGGCGAATACACGACGGTCGGCGGCCGAACGCCGATCCGCGCCGATGTGCGGATCATCGCCGCGACCCATCGCGACCTGCGCCAGCTCATTCGCCAGGGACTCTTCCGCGAAGATCTGTTCTACCGCCTCAACGTCGTGCCGATCCGCCTGCCGCCTTTGCGCGAGCGCACCGAGGACATTCCCGCGCTCGCCCGCCACTTCCTCGCGCAGGCGAGCAGCGAGGGTCTTCCCGCCAAATCCCTCGATGCGGCGGCGATGGACCGCCTCAAAGCCTATCGCTGGCCGGGCAATGTGCGCGAGCTCGAAAACCTGGTGCGGCGCTTGGCGGCGCTCTATTCGCAAGAGGTCATCGGCGTCGATGCGGTCGAAGGCGAGCTTGCCGAGGCTTCGCCCGTCCTTACCGCCGCCGAGCCCAATGGTGAGGAAAATCTCAGCACCGCCGCCGAGCGTCATTTGCGTGACTATTTCGCAGCGCATAAGGGCGGGCTGCCGCCGTCGGGCCTTTATGACCGGGTGCTGCGCGAGATCGAGCGGCCGCTCATCCAGCTGACCCTCAACGCGACTCGCGGCAATCAGCTTCGCGCCGCCCAGCTCCTGGGCTTGAACCGCAACACGCTGCGCAAGAAAGTGCGCGAATTGGACATCGATATCGCCCGCGGCCTAAAATAAGCCCATGAACGGATCGCGGGGGCTCGTGTTGTGGGCGGGGCGCGTCGGGCTCGCCCGCAAGCTTGCGATCACCCTGGGGGTTTTCGCGATCCTCTCGGGGGTCGCCACGGTCGCCATGCTGCGCGGTCTCTGGCCGGGCGCGGCATCGCCGCATCTCGACCAGCTCTTCCTGCTGCTGAACCTCGTCCTGCTGCTGCCGCTGATCGCGGTCGTCGCCTGGCGCCTCGTGCAGCTTTGGGCGGAGCGCCGCCGCGGCCTTGCCGGCTCGCGACTTCATACTCGCCTGGTCGTGCTGTTCAGCCTCGTCGCGGTCATTCCGACGATCATCGTCGCGATCTTCTCATATCTGCTCTTCGCCTTCGGCGTTCAGGCCTGGTTCAGCGAGCGCGTGCGCACCGCCGTCACCGGATCGCTCGCCGTGGCCGAGGCCTATCTGCACGAGCATCAGCAGACCATCCGCGCCGATGTCGTCGGCATGGCGAACGACCTCAATCGCGACGCCAATCTTCTGAGCCTCAACCCGCAGCGCTTCCAGGATGTGGTGCGCGCCCAGGCGGCGCTGCGCTCGCTCAACGAGGCGATCGTCTTCGACGGCCAGGGCCATCTTTTGGCGCGCACCGGCTTCAGCTTCGCGCTCGAGCTCCAGCCCGTACCGGATTGGGCGATGGCGGCGGCGCGCGCGGGCGATGTCGCGGTGATGACCAACGACAATGACGACCGCGTGCGCGCGCTGGTGCGGCTCGACCGGTTCGGCGATGTGTTCCTCTATGCCGGGCGCTTCATCGATCCCGAAGTCGTCAACCACATGAACCAGACCAAGAGCGCGGTCGATCAATACGAGCGCCTCGAAGGCCAGCGCTCGGATTATCAGATCGCCTTCTCGGTGGTGTTCTTCGCGGTCGGGCTGCTGCTGCTGACGGGTGCCGTTTGGGTCGGCCTCTCTTTCGCCACGCGCCTCGCCCGGCCGATCAGCTCGCTGGTGGCGGCGGCCGAGCGCGTGCGTGGCGGCGATCTCTCGGCGCGGGTGCCGGCGGGCGACGGCGACGAGGAGTTCGGCTCGCTGTCGCGCGCCTTCAACCGCATGACCCACCAGCTGCAATCGCAGCAGAGCGAGCTGATCGAGGCCAACCGTCAGCTCGATCAGCGCCGCCGCTTCACCGAGACGGTGCTGTCGGGCGTTTCCGCCGGCGTCATCGGCCTCGACCAGCAGGGCCGCGTCAACCTGCCCAACCGCTCGGCTTCGCTGCTCTTGGGGAGCGACCTCGACCAGTCAATCGGCAAGGAGCTGGCTGAAGTCGTGCCCGAGATGGCAGGGCTCGTCGCCGAAGCCGAGCGCCGGCCCGACCGGCTTTCGGAATCGCAGGTGCAGCTCGTGCGCGCCGGCCGCGCGCGCACCCTCTTGGTACGCATCGTCGCCGAGCGCCTCGAGGGCGAGGCCAAGGGCTATGTCGTCACCTTCGACGACATCACCGAGCTGCAGGCGGCGCAGCGCAAGGCGGCTTGGGCCGATGTCGCGCGCCGCATCGCGCACGAGATCAAGAATCCGCTGACGCCGATCCAGCTTTCGGCCGAGCGCCTCAAGCGGAAATATCTGCGCGACATCCGCGAGGACCCCGAAACCTTCACCGCCTGCACCGACACGATCATCCGCCATGTCGGCGATATCGGGCGCATGGTCGACGAGTTCTCGTCCTTTGCGCGCATGCCAGCGCCGATCTTGAAGGACGAGGATTTGGGCGAAATCGTGCGCCAAACCGCGTTCCTCCAGCGCGCCGCGACCTCGGATATCCGGGTCGATACGGATCTGCCGCGCGAGGCGGTGCGGCTGTCCTGCGATTCGCGCCAGGTGGCGCAGGCGCTGGTCAATCTCATGAAGAACGCAGCCGAGTCGATTCACGCGCGCGAGGGCGACGCATCACCCGGAATGATTATGGTGAAGCTCGCCGAGCAGGATGGTAATATCGTGCTGGCCGTTGAAGACAATGGGCGGGGGCTGCCGCAGGAAGGGCGCGAGCGGCTGACCGAGCCCTATGTCACGACCCATGTCAAAGGGACTGGCCTCGGCTTGGCCATCGTCAAGAAGATCATGGAAGATCATCATGGCGAGCTGGTGCTGGAAGACCGCGAGGAGGGCGGGGCGCGCGTGAAGCTGGTGTTTCACCGGATCGATGCGAAGGCCGCCGGAGCAAAGCCGACCGAGAAGGTGGAAGCCTAGCTCATGGCGCAGGACATCATCGTCGTCGACGACGAGGCGGATATCCGCACGCTGATGTGCGGCATTCTCGCCGATGAAGGGTACGAGACGCGGCAGGCCGGCAACAGCGCGGAAGCGCTGGCGGCGATCCGCTCGCGCCAGCCGGCGCTCGTGGTCCTCGATATCTGGCTGCAGGGCAGCGAGCTCGACGGGCTCGAGATCCTGAAGATCGTCAAACGCGAGCTGCCGCAGCTTCCCGTGGTGATGATCAGCGGCCACGGCAACATCGAGACCGCCGTCGCGGCGATCAAGATCGGCGCTTACGACTTCATCGAGAAACCCTTCAAATCCGACCGCCTGCTGCTGGTGGTCGAGCGCGCGATCGAAGCCTCGCGCCTCAAGCGCGAGAACGAGGAGCTGCGGCTGCGCGCGGGCGCCGCGGAAGACCTCATCGGCAATTCGCATGCTGCGGGCCAGCTCCGCCAGCAGATAGAGCGCATCGCGCCGACCAACAGCCGCGTGCTCATCACCGGCGCGCCGGGCACGGGCAAAGAGATCGTCGGCCGCATGCTGCACGCGCAGTCGCGCCGCGCGAAGGGACCGCTCGTCGTCTTGAGCTGCGCGACCATGCGGCCGGAGCGTTTCGAACACGAGCTCTTCGGCACCGATGCCGGCATCGACGGGCCCGACGCGCCGCGCAAGGTCGGCACCTTCGAGCAGGCCCATGGCGGCACGCTCTATCTCGACGAAGTCGCCGACATGCCGCTCGAAACCCAAGGCAAAATCGTGCGCGCCTTGCAGGACCAGACTTTCGAGCGGGTCGGCGGCACGCGCGTCAAGGTCGATGTGCGCGTCATCGCCTCGACCAATCGCGACCTCGCGCTCGAGATCGCCGCCGGCCGCTTCCGCGAGGATCTCTATTACCGGCTGGCGGTCGTGCCCTTGCCGGTGCCGAGCCTGCGCCAGCGCATCGAGGACATTCCGTTGCTGGTGCGGCATTTCATGACGCGCGCGGCCGAGACGGCGCGCGTGCCGCCGCGCGAATTCGGCCAGGATGCGATCACCGCGCTGCAGGCCTATGAGTGGCCCGGCAATATCCGGCAATTGAAGAACGCCATCGACTGGACGCTGATCATGGCGCCGGGACCGGCGAGCGAGCCGATCCGCGCCGAGATGCTGCCGGCGGAAATCGGCTCGATCGCGCCCGCGGTCGTGCGTTGGGACAAGGGCGGCGAGCTGATGACGCTGCCCCTGCGCGACGCGCGCGAGATGTTCGAGCGCGAATATCTCCTGGCCCAGATCACGCGGTTCGGCGGCAACATCTCGCGCACCGCCGCCTTCGTCGGCATGGAGCGCTCGGCCCTTCACCGCAAGCTCAAATCCCTCGGCGTTTTCAGCGGCGAGCGCGGCAATGGCGAGCGGGGCAATGGCGAGCGCGCCGCCGGCGAGACTGCTCACGCCGACGCTTCCGAAGTCGACTGAGCCTTCGGCCAAGATCCGACAGATGTCGCGCGTCGCCTATGTCAACGGCCGCTATCTCCCGCACCGCGCCGCCGCGGTCCATATCGAGGATCGCGGCTATCAATTCGCCGATGGGTGCTACGAGGTCGTCGCCATTCGCGCCGGCCGGTTCGTCGATGAAGAGCTTCATTTGCGGCGGCTCCATCGCTCGCTCGGCGAGATCGAGATCGCCGCACCGATGAGCGATGCCGCGCTGAAGACCGTGCTCGCCGAGGTCGCGCGCCGCAACGGCGTCGAGGAGGGCTTCGTCTATCTCCAGATCACGCGCGGCGCGGCGCGGCGCAACTTCGCCTTTCCCCAGGGCGTCAGGCCGAGCCTCGTCGTCACCGCGCGCCGCCAAAAACTCGCCGATCCCCAGGCGCTCGCCGCCGGCATCAAGGTTATCACCATTCCCGATATCCGCTGGGCGCGGCCCGACATCAAATCCGTCTCGCTGCTGCCGAACGTCCTCGGCAAGGAGCAGGCGCGGCGGGCGGGCGCTTACGAGGCATGGCAGGTCGACCGCGACGGCAATGTCACCGAAGGCACCTCCTCCAACGCCTGGATCGTCACCGAAGCCGGCGAGGTGCTGACCCATGCCGCCGATCACGCAATCCTCAACGGCGTGACGCGCTTGGGCCTCATCCGCGTTATCGCCGATAGCGGCTTGCGGCTCGTCGAGCGCCGCTTCGGCGTTGCCGAGGCCAAGGCGGCGCGCGAGGCGCTGCTGACCAGCAGCACGAATTTCGTGCTGCCCGTGGTGCGCATCGATGACGCGGTGATCGGCTCGGGCAAGCCGGGACCGCTCGCCAAGAAGCTTGCCGCGCTTTACGCCGACTACGCCGCCGCCGGCGGCCAGGATCGCTGATGGCTGCGCCGCGCGCTCTCGTCTTCGACTGGGACAACACGCTGGTCGATAGCTGGGCGATCATCCACGAGGCGCTCGTCCTCACCTTTACGGCGATGGATCACGTGCCCTGGACGCTCGACGAGACCAAGGCGCGCGTTCGCCACTCTTTGCGCGAAGCCTTTCCGAAGCTCTTCGGCGAGCGCTGGGAGGATGCGCGCAAGCTCTATCTCGATCACTTCACCGCCATCCACCTCGCGAAGATGGCGCCGCTCGCCGGCGCGCGCGAGCTGCTCGAAGGCGTCAATGCCGCGGGGTTTTATTCCGGCGTCTTGAGCAACAAGACGGGACGCATCCTGCGGCGCGAGGTCGAGCATCTCGGCTGGGGCTCCTATTTCGCGCGGCTCGTCGGCGCGGGCGATGCGAGCGCCGACAAGCCCGACCCGATTGCCATGGCCGCGGTGCTCGAGGGCTCGGGCTTTGCCGGCGCCGATGTCTGGTATGTGGGCGATACCGCGCTCGACATGGAATGCGCCGCGCGCGCCGGCTGCGTCGGCGTGCTGCTCGGCGAGGCCGACGCGGCGGATCAGGGGTTCGCGCAGTTCCCGCCGGGGCTGCGCTTTGCCTCGATCGCCGAGCTGGCGCGAGCGCTCACGGCCGCAGCGGACCCTTCGTCCAGCGGAACCCGGTGAGCACGCCGTTCTCGAACCGGCATTCGACCGCGACATCCCGCGCATAGGCGCTGCCCGCCGGCACCGTCGTCCGGGTCGCGTCGACCGTGACCGTCGCCCCGTTCATCGCCGTCGCAACATGGCTGTCGCTGACCTCGATCGGGCTGTCGGGGAATGCTCGATGCATGAAATCGGCACAGCGGTCGGCGAGGCTCACGCTGCCGAAGCTGCTTTGCGCATCGAACCCCAGCTGCGACATGCGCGAGCAGCCGGCGAGGCCCAGCGCAAAGCCAAGCGCCAAACCCGCGCGCCACCCCGAGAACCGACCCCACCGCGACATGGCGCGATTGTGCCTCGGCAGCGGCCGAAAAAGCAAACCGCCGCGGCGCTTGCTGCCGGCTTTCGGGCAATCGCGGCCGAAGGCGAGGGGCGCAGCGCCGAAGGCCCCGATTTCGGCCGGCGAGTCGCCGAAATATCGACATGAAAGCCTTGTGATTTCCCTTGGGCACCCAATTTTGCTATCCAGTGGTCTGAGGCTTAAATCCGCCTCGCGCTCCCGGTCGGGAGGCGCCTTTTCATCCGACCGGCCGCAATAAACTCAAGAAGGGGAACCCCCATGTCGTCCGAAAAAACTCAAAACGTTCAGGACGTTTTTCTGAACAATGTTCGCAAGAACAAGACCCCCGTCACCGTCTTCCTCGTCAACGGCGTCAAGCTCCAGGGTATCATTACCTGGTTCGACAATTTCTGCGTCCTGCTGCGCCGCGACGCCCATTCGCAACTCGTCTACAAGCACGCGATCTCCACGGTGATGCCGGCGGCTCCGATTCAGCTCTTCGAGCCCGGACAGGCGACTGAAGAAGTCTGACGGCATGGACGCTGCGGCTGGCGGCCGCGAAGCGTCGGTCGGACGCTGCCTCGTCATCCATCCGTGTCTCAAGACCGCGGCTGCACGCAAAGGCAACGCCGGCCGATCGCCCGAGATGCGGCTCCAAGAGGCGGTCGGGCTCGCCCGCGCCATCGCGCTCGATGTCGTCGAGGCCGAGATCGCGCGCGTCGCCCAGTGGCGTCCTTCGACGTTGCTCGGCAGCGGCGCCGTCGCGCATTTCGCCGAAACGATCAAGGCTCGGGAGGTTGCAGTCGTCGTCATCGACGCCGCCCTGACGCCGGTGCAGCAGCGCAATCTCGAGCGCGACTGGACATGCAAGGTCATTGACCGCACCGGCCTCATCCTCGAGATTTTCGGCGCGCGCGCCCGCACCCATGAGGGAAGCCTGCAGGTCGAGCTTGCGGCGCTGACCTATCAGCGCTCGCGGCTGGTGCGGTCCTGGACCCATCTCGAGCGGCAGCGCGGCGGCTTCGGCTTTCTCGGCGGTCCCGGCGAAAGCCAGCTCGAAATGGACCGCCGCCTCATCACCGACCGCATCGCGCATCTGAAGCGCGAGCTCGAGGGCGTGAAACGTACGCGCGCGCTCCATCGCGAGGCGCGCAAGCGCGTGCCCTATCCGGTGGTGGCGCTGGTCGGCTATACCAATGCCGGCAAATCGACTTTGTTCAACCGGCTGACCCGCGCCGAGGTGGTTGCCGCGGACATGCTGTTCGCAACGCTCGATCCGACGATGCGGCGACTGCCGCTGCCCTCCGGACGCACCGCGATCCTCTCCGACACGGTCGGCTTCGTGTCCGATCTGCCGACGCCGCTGGTTGCGGCTTTCCGCGCGACGCTCGAAGAGGTGACCGCCGCCGATCTCATCGTTCATGTACGCGACATCCACCATCCCGAGAGCGAAGCGCAGCGCGACGATGTCCATGCCGTGCTGACGGAGCTCGGCCTCGGCGAGACCGTGGAGAATGGGCTGATCGAAGCGCTCAACAAGATCGATTTGCTGGCGACGGAGCAGCGCACGGCGCTTCACAACCAGGCCCGGCGCAACCGCGACACGGTTCCGCTCTCGGCGGCGACGGGCGAGGGCTGCGAGGCGCTGGTCGCCTTGCTCGATCGCCGGCTCGAGCGCGATCGCCGCCGCGTGCGGCTCGAAGTGCCGTTGAGCGATGGCGCGGCGATCGCCTGGCTTTATCGCCATGGCGAGGTGCTGGAGCGGCGCGATGACGAGCATCATGCCCATGTCGAGGTGCTGCTGAGCGATGCCGATCTCGGCCGGTTTCGGGGGTCTTTTCTTGAAATTCAATAATCAAATCGACCACTCTCATTTAAGCGATTAGGCCGAATTTCCGCCAAAGTTCTTGAAACGTTCTTGTTCTGAGTCCGGACTTGAATTAGCATTCAAGGTCGATCTTTGGCGTCGAGAATCTTTGGATGGGATCATGCGGTGCGGAATCCGGGGTGCGACGATTGCCGCTTTGCTTGCCTGTTCGCTTGCGTCGTGCCTTCCGCCGCCCCGGTTGGAGAACACGCCGCCAGTCGTCAAGACCGACGAATTCAGCAAGACCATTGAGATCAGAGGGCCCGCACGGCGAATCGATTTCAGCCTGGGCTATTACGTCTTCTACAATCTTTTCACTGTCGTCGACAAACAGACGCACTCCTATCGCCATCAGCTCGGCGTCGATGTCGTGTACGACACGCTCAACCAGATCGGCTATCGCTACGCCGCCGATGACACGGCACAGAGCCTGCGACTCACGACCGTGGCGCGGACGCGCAGCCGCGTGTGCAAGGACTGCACGCGCGAGGAGGTCTTCGATGTCGACTTGCCCGATGCCGCGTTGCGCTCACATATGCAAAGCGGATATCGGATCAAAATGTCCTCCGTGCTGAAGGAGTACCTGATCGTCGAAATCCTTCCGCAGATGATCGCGGCGCAATACGCGGCTCTGGAGCAGGTGATTGGGCCGGCAGCGGCGAGGCCGCCAGAGCGGTTGCGGGCACCGGCGACGCAGAACGGCGCTCTCGATATGCCCGCCGATCCCAACGCCCCTGGAGCAAAGACAAACACTGTTGCACCTCCGCCGCAGCCGCCGGCGGGATTGGCCACCGATCGCAACATCGGCCTCGAAATGCTGCCGCAATCGACGGGGGCGATGACTCACGGCTCGATGCATGGCGCCGTAATTCTTGCCGTCATTCCCGGCAGCGCGGCCGAGGCTGCGGGCGTGCGCGGCGGCGATCTCATCGTCAAGCTGGATGGCAAGCCGGTCGAATCCGGCAAGGAGATTCTCGATCTTCTCGCCAAAGCGAAGCCGCACAGCATCGTCACCATCGAGATTTTGCGCGGTTCCGCCCATGTCGTTGCGCGTATAAAATTGTAAAACCAAGAGATAACGCGCAACGACGGAGGCGGCATGAAACTGGCATTCATCGGGCTTGGCGTGATGGGCTTCCCCATGGCGGGGCATCTCGCCAAGGCCGGGCACCAGGTCACGGTCTACAATCGCACCGCGGCAAAAGCGCAGGCCTGGACGGCGCAACATGGCGGCGCGCTGCGCGCAACGCCGGCCGAGGCAGCGCAAGGCGCCGAGCTCGTTTTCACCTGCGTCGGCAATGACGACGATGTGCGCGCGGTGACGCTCGGCGAGGGCGGCGCGCTCGCCGGCATGGGCAAGGGCGCGGTCCTCGTCGATCACACCACCGCCTCGGCAGAGCTCGCGCGCGAACTCGATCGCGCGGCGAAGGCGAGGGGGCTGGGCTTTCTCGACGCGCCGGTTTCGGGCGGGCAGGCCGGAGCCGAGACCGGCAAGCTCACGGTGATGGTCGGCGGCGAGGCGGCAAGCTTTCAGCGCGCCGAGCCGGTGATGGCGCATTACGGCCGTGCCGTCACGCATATGGGGCCGGCGGGCAACGGCCAGCTCACCAAGATGGTCAATCAGATTCTGATCGCCGGGCTGGTGCAGGGTCTCGCCGAAGGCCTCAATTTCGCGACGCGCGCCGGGCTCGATGCGAAGAAGGCGGCGGGTGTCATCGCCAAGGGCGCGGCGCAATCCTGGCAGCTCGAGAACCGGTTCGAGACCATGCTTCAAGGCAAGTTCGATTTCGGCTTCGCGGTCGATTGGATGCGCAAGGATCTCGGCATTTGCCTCGCCGAGGCGCGGCGCAACAAGTCGGCGCTGCCGGTGACGGCGCTGGTCGATCAATTCTACGAGCGCGTGCAGGAGCGCGGCGGCGGACGCTGGGACACGTCGAGCCTCATCCACCTGTTGTCGAAGCCCTGAGCCTGCCCACGAGCGTGCGGAATGCCCACGCTTGACAAGGCGCGGTGCGCTCTCGATTCTTTCGCAAAATGCCGGAAGAGATCGGGGAGGGCAGCATGCGCCGCATTCAAATCCTAGCCGCCACCATTATCGCAACGCTCGTCGCGGGCAGCTTCGCCGCGCGCGCCGACGAGCCACTCAAAATCCGCATCGCCTGGGTCGTGCCGGTCGGCAATTGGGCGTCGATCATCTACGAGAAAAAGGATCTGATGACCCATTACGGCAAGACCTACACGGTCGAGCCGACGCATTTCGGCGGCACGCCGCCGATGATCACCGCGCTTGCCGCGGGCGAGCTCGACATCGCCGATCTCGCCTATTCGTCCTTCGCGACCGCGGTCGAGAATGCCGGCATGAAGGATTTGAAGTTCATCGCCGACGAGGCGCAGGACGGCGCGCATGGCCATGAGTCCGGTTCCTATTGGGTCTTAAAAGACGGGCCGATCCACAAGGTCGCCGATCTCAAGGGCAAGGTGATTGCCGATGTCGGCGCGGGCTCCGCCGTCGATATCGCCATCCGCGCGATGCTGAAGAAGAACGGGCTCGAGACGCCGCGCGACTACACGATCGTCGAGGCGGGTTTCCCGAACATGGAGGCGCTCCTCTCCTCGAAAAAGGCCGATCTCGTTGCCGGCGTGCAACCCTTCACTTTGAAGCCCAGCTTCAAGGCGATCGCCCGGCCGCTCTTCACCTCGGCCGAAGCGCTTGGCGGCCCGACGCAATTCGTGATCTGGACCGCGCATTCCGACTACATTGCCAAGCACCGTGCTGTGCTTGTCGACATGTTCGAGGACGCGATCCGCGTGACGCGCTGGATGACCGATCCCAAGAACCACGACGCCGTGGTCGAGATCGCCTCGAAGCTGACGAAGCAGCCCGCGGCGCAGCTGCAATATGTGTTCAGCAAGACGGATCTCTATCGCGATCCGAACATGATGCCGAACATCCCCAATCTGCAGCGCGCGGTCGACGCGCAGCACGAGGTCGGCTTCCTGAAGCACAAGCTCGATGTCGCGCCTTACGCCGATCTCAGCATGATCAAGGAAGCCGCCGCGCGCATCAAATAGCGGTGCCGGCGGAGGGTGGCACCGCCTGTCTCGCCAGCCCGCTAAATCTTGAAGCTCTCGGCGAAGATGTCGGGCTTGTGGCCGGTCTTGGCGAAGAGATAGCGGCGCGACTCATCCGCCAGCTTGCGGATATGCGCCGGATCGACGCCGACCAGCTTGCCGTGGCGCTTCTTGACGACGCCGCCGATGATGACGGTATCGACATTGCTGCGGTCCGCCGCGGCGACCACCGTGCCGATCGCGTTGTTGGACGGATAGAGATTGATGTCGTCCGTCCGGATCAGCACCAGATCGGCCTCCTTGCCGGGCGCGAGCGTGCCGATCTTGTCGGCGAGCCCGGCGCAGACCGCGCCGTTGACCGTCGCGCATTCGAGCACGTCGCGCACCGAAACCGGGGCGGGCGCCTTCGCATCGCCATTGACGCGGCGGTTGGTCGCAACAGCCCGCTGGATGTGAAAGGCGACGCGCATCTCGGTGAACATGTCGGTGCTGTAGGAGGTCTCGTTGTCGATGCTGAAGCCCGGCTTCAAGCCGTGATCGAGCGCGTGCTGATAGGCGGGAAAGCCTTCGCCGAGCCCATATTGCGAATCGGAGCGCGGGCAGACATCGATGGTGACGCCCGCCTTCTTGATGTTCTGCCAGGTGCTTTCCGGCAGATTGCCGCAATGGTTGAAGGTGACGTCCGGTCCCAAGAGGTTTTCGGCGGCGAATTGATCCATCATCTTCGCCATCACCGGGCCCTGAAACTCCATGGTGATGCGCAGGCCGAGCTGGCGCGCCAGCGCCCATTGCTCGCGCACCGGCCCCGCGAAAATCCGCAGGGTGACGAGCTGGTCGTCCGACGCGAAGAACTGCTTCTTGAGCCGCGACAGATCTTGCGGCCATTGATGGTCCCAGTCGCCGGCTTGCGGCGCGCCCGAGGCGTGCACGCCGCGGATGCCGGAATCGAACAGCGCCTTGATCGCCATGTCGGAATGCTTGGCGCTGCGCGAATTGTGCGAATTGTCGATGATGCAGGTAATGCCGCTGTCGATGCAGCCCAAGGCCGTGACGAGATTGCCCGCATACATATCCTCCGGCCGATAGGCCTTGGCGAAGGATTGATGCGTCGCCGCGGAATAGGCGTCGAGCGTCGCCGCATTCGGGTTGATGCGCCGCAGCTGGCCTTCCCAGGAGTGACGATGCGCGTCGACGAAGCCCGGAATCGCGATCATGTTGGACGCGTCGATCGTCTCCGCGCCCGAAACATTGAGCGCGCCGCCCACGGCAACGAGCTTCTTGCCTTCGATGAGGATATCGCCTTGGACGACGTCACCGATTTTCGGATCCATGCTGATGATGGTGGCGCGCCTCACAAGAATACGCGCCGGCGAGCGCGCGGCCGCCGGGGCGGTGCCCGATCCCGCCGCCAGGGCCTGCCCGGCAAGCGTGCGCTCGGCGGCGACGCCGGCGGCGATGCCCGCGCTCGCTTTCATCAAGCCGCGCCGCGAAATTCCCGATCCCGTTGTTCTCGAGCCCCTCATAGCGTCCCTCCCGCGCGTTGATTGTTATCGAGGGAGCCTAGCCGAGCGGCTCAGGGTTTTTCACCCATATTTCCGCTCTTCGGCCTTGGCCCATTGCCATTGCGCCTCCATCTCGTCGAGCGTCGCGGCACCGGGCGTTTTGCCTAGGGCGGCGAGGCGCTCTTCGACGCGGCGGAAGCGGCGCTCGAATTTGCGGCAGGCGCGGCGCAGCGCCTGTTCGGGATCGGTCTCGAGCCGGCGCGCGAGGTTGACGACGGCAAAGAGCAGATCGCCGAGCTCGTCCTCGATCCGCTCGGCGCCCTCGCTCATGGCGCCGCGCAGCTCGGCGATTTCTTCGTCGATCTTGGCAAAGATCGGCGCGACTTCCGGCCAGTCGAAACCGACCCGGGCGGCGCGGCGCTGCAGCTTTGCGGCGCGGGTGAGGGCGGGCAGACCGACGCCGACGCCGTCGAGCGCGCTCGCCGCGCCCTGGGCACTGCGCTCGGCGGCTTTCTGTTCTTCCCAGGCCAAAGTCTGCGCCGCGGCGGTCGCGATCTCGGCCTCGCCGAAGACATGCGGATGCCGTCGCACCATCTTGTCGGCGATGGCCTTCGCGACATCGTTGAAGGCGAAGCCGCCGGCTTCCTCGGACATGCGCGCGTGGAAGACGACCTGGAAGAGCAGGTCGCCCAGCTCGTCCTTGAGGGCAGCGGGATCGCCGGTCTCGCAAGCCTCGGCGACCTCGTAGGCTTCCTCGATCGTGTAGGGCGCGATGGTCTTGAAGCTCTGCGCCAGGTCCCAGGGGCAGCCGACGCGCGGATCGCGGAGCCGCGCCATGATGGCCAAGAGAGGGTCCAGATCGGGCGAGGCGGTCATGCGAGAGGCTCCATGCTGCGGGAAAGCAAATGCCGGAAAATCAGGAATTTAGCCGAGCTGTGGATTCTCGGCCCTGAACACATTTCGCGCATAATGTATATTATGGGAAATTAGAGATAAGGGTCGGCAGGGTATATTGCCAGCGATGCTTCGGCACCGCCCGGTCAGCCTCAGAGCTCGATGACCAGCCCGTCATAGCCCGGCTCGACCCCCGGAGGCAGTTCGGCGGCAAGCGTTGCGTAATCGAGGCTCTGATCCATATGCGTGAAGATCGCGCGGCGCGGCTTGACGCGGCTGATCCATTGGAGCGTGCGCGCCACATGGCTGTGCGTCGGATGCGGCGCGCGGCGGATGCAATCGACGATCCAGACCTCGATGCCGGCGAGCGCGGCAAAGGCCGCGTCGTCGAGCTGGAATGCATCCGTCGAATAAGCAAAGCGGCCGAAGCGAAAGCCCTGGGTGCGCGAAAAGCCGTGATCCTGCGTGAACGGCACCACGGCCATGCCGGCGGCGGTGAACGGTCCGGCAATCTCATGAGGCTCGACCGACGGCTTGTAGAACGCCGTTTTCGCCTCGGGATCGATCGGCGCGAAGATATAGCGGAACCGCGCCTTGAGCTCGGCCATGGTTCCGGGATCGGCAAAGATCGGCAGCGGCTTGCCCATCATGCGGTTGATCGAGCGTAGATCGTCGATGCCGTGGGTGTGATCGGCATGGCTGTGCGTGAAGAGCACGGCATCGACGCGGGTGATGCCGGCATCGAGCATCTGCTCGCGCAGGTCGGGCGATGTGTCGACGAGCACGGCGGCGCCCGCCTCCTCGACCAGGATCGAGACGCGCCGCCGGCGGTTCTTCGGGTTCTTGGGATCGCAATCGCCCCAATCGCCGCCGATGCGCGGCACACCCCAAGACGGTCCGCTGCCGAGCATCGTCACCCGCATCAGGATGCTTCCGGCGGCTTCGCTTTGGTGAAGAGCGTAAAGAAATTCGCGGTCGTCGCTTCGGCGAGCGCTTCGGGCGAAATGCCCTTGAGCTCGGCGACAAGCGCCGCGGTGTGGGTGATGAAAGCGGGCTCGTTGGTCTTGCCGCGCAGCGGCACAGGCGCGAGATAAGGCGCGTCGGTCTCGACCAGCAAGCGATCGAGCGGCAAATCGCGCACGATTCCGCGCAACTCTTGTGCCGTCTTGAAGGTGACGATGCCGGAGAGCGAAATATAAAAGCCGAGTTTCAGGGCGTGCTCGGCGAGCATGCGCCCGGTGCTGAAGCAATGGATGACCCCGGCTTGCGGGCGCTCCTCCTCGAGGATGGCGATGGTCTCGGGATCGGCGTCGCGGGTGTGAACGATGAGCGGTACGCCCGCCTCGTTCGCCGCGGCGATATGGGCGCGAAAGCTCGCTTCCTGCTCGGCGCGCGGGCTATGCTCATAGTAGAAATCGAGCCCGGTCTCGCCGATGCCGACCACCTTGGGATTGCGCGCAAACCCAACGAGGGTATCGCTCGTGATGTCGGATTCCTTCGCCGCCTCGTGCGGGTGAACGCCGACCGAGCACCAGACATCGCGGTCGCTTTCGGCGATCGCGCGCACGGTCGGGAATTCCTCGATCTTGGTGCAGATGGTGACAAGGGTCTTGACCCCTGCCCGCTTGGCGCGCGCGATGATCTCGGGCCGCTCGGCCTCGGCCGCGAAATCGAGATGGCAATGTGAATCGACGAGCATCAGACCGGCGCAGCCTCGACATAACGCGGGAAGACGCCTTCGGGCTTGGGCAGCGCCGTGCCCGGCACGAGCGCCGCTTCGAGCGCAGCGAAATCGCGTTTCTCCGGCGGCACGCCGAGCTGATCGAGCAGCTTGGCCATCGAGAGCGGCATCACCGGCTGCGCCAGGATGGCGAGGCGGCGAATGGTTTCGGCGAGGACATAGAGCACCGTCGCCATGCGTAGCGGATCGACTTTGCGTAAGGTCCAAGGCGCCTGCTCGTCGACATAGCGATTGGCGTGGGCCACGACCTCGAACAGCGCTTCGAGCGCACGGTGAAAGCCCTGCTCGGCATATTCCTGGCGCGACCGCGACAACAAGCCGCGCGCCGCCGCAAGCAGCCCCTCATCGGCGGGAGCGAGCTTCCCCGGCTCCGGCACCTTTGCGCCGGCATTCTTGTTGACGAAGCTCAGGACGCGCTGCGCGAGGTTGCCGAAATCATTGGCGAGATCGCCGTTGATGCGTCCGACCATGGCGCGATGCGAGAAATCGCCGTCGCTCCCGAAAGGCAGCTCGCGCAGCACGAAATAGCGCACCGCATCGACGCCGTATAGATCGACGAGCTGCTTGGGCGGGATGAAATTGCCGAGCGACTTCGACATTTTCTGGCCCTCGACTGTCCACCAGCCATGGCCGAAGACGCGCTTGGGCAAAGGCAGATCGGCGGCGGCGAGAAAAGCCGGCCAATAAACGCAGTGAAAGCGGATGATGTCCTTTCCCACCATGTGCAGATCGGCGGGCCAGAAGGTTCGGTAATCCTCCGTCATCTCGGGATAGCCGACGGCCGTCAGGTAATTGGTCAGCGCGTCGAGCCAGACATACATCACATGGTTCTCGTCGCCCGGCACCGGCACGCCCCATTTGAAGCTGGTGCGCGAGATCGAGAGATCGGTCAAGCCGCCTTTGACGAAGCTCATCACCTCGTTCCGCCGCGCGCGCGGCGCGATGAAGCCCTCGTTCGATTCATAAAGCGCGATCAGCCAGTCCTGCCAATCGGACAGGCGAAAGAAATAGCTTGGCTCCTCGACCCATTCGACCTCGGCGCCCGAGGGCGCGCGCTTCGTGCCGTCGGGCGCCGTGGTGAGCTCGTCCTCGCCGTAGAAGGCCTCGTCGCGCACCGCGTACCAGCCGGCATATTTGCCGAGATAGATGTTATCGCGACCCTTGGGCGATTTGCGCGCGGCGATCGCCTGCCAGATCGCCTGGCTCGCGCGGATGTGGCGCGGCTCGGTGGTGCGGATGAACTGATCGTTGCTGATGTTCATCAGCTGATTCATGGCGCGGAAATTCTGCGAGACACGGTCGCAGAATTCCTGCGGCGCGACCCCGGCGGCGCGCGCCGATTTGTCGACCTTCTGTCCATGCTCGTCCGTGCCGGTCAAGAACATCACGCGCCGGCCGTCGAGGCGCATGAAGCGCGCCAGCGCATCGACCGCCACGGTCGTGTAGGCGTGACCGATATGCGGCGAGTCGTTGACGTAGTAGATCGGCGTCGTCACGTAGAAGGGCCGGCCGCCTTCCATCTCGGAACATCTCCTTGGGCGATTACGTGGCGCGCCCTAGCCGCGCGCCGCCTCTTCGAGAGCAAAAAAAGCGTTCAGCACGACCTGCTTGCGGTCGAGATTGATGCCTTCCGCCTGGGCGAAGAGATGGGTGAGCTTTTCCCATACCTCCACCCATTGATCAAGGCCACCGCCCCGTCCGGCGAGGCGGTGCATCAACGCCCGCTCCTCGGCCGAGACCGCACCCTCGCCCGCCGCGCCTTCACTCACCAGCCGGGCAAGCCAGGCGGGAAGCAGCTCGGAGAGCAGGCCGAACGCGTCCTCGGCGCCGGGCCGCGCGAACCGCTCGGCAAAGCCGTGCAGCGCCTCGGCATCGAGCGCGGGGAGCCGCGACAGCAGATCCGACATGGCTTTATATAAGGCGACGCCGTCGCTGGCCGCGAGATCGATGGCGCGGCCGACGCTGCCCTCGCCGAGACCCGCCAGCACAGTTCGCGTGCTATCGGAAAGATCGGGCCTATAGAGCTCTAAAAGCTCGATAATCAAGGATTGTGGCAATGGCTTTAGCGGCAGGGAGCGGCAGCGCGAACGGATCGTCGGCAACAGCCGGCCGGGATTGTCGCTGACGAGGAGCAGCACGCTGCGCTTCGGCGGCTCTTCAAGAATCTTCAGCAAGCTATTGGCGGCATGGCTATTCATCATGTCAGCGCCATCGACGATCACGATCCGCCAGCCATCCCGTCCGGAGGTCAAATGAAGGAAGTCGGCGACCCGGCGCGCATCCTCGGCGACGATCTCGCGGCGCTGGCGCTTGCGCTTGGGGTCGATGCCGCGCTCGACCACCAGAAGATCGGGATGACCGCCCGACGCTACCTGCCGGAAGGCGGGATGCGTGGCGGCGAGCGCGAGCGATGTGGGCGCCGCCGCAAAGAGTCCGCCGCCGCCGGAGTCCTCGGCAAAAAGGAAGCGGGCGAAGCGATAGGCGAGCGTCGCTTTGCCGATGCCGCGCGGCCCGGTCAGCAGCCAGGCATGCGGCAGGCGGCCTGAATTGAAGGCCTGAAGCAGCACCGCCTCGGCGGCATCCTGGCCCTTGAGCAGCGGATTGGCGCGAGGCTGCGGCGGCTCGACGACCGCGACCGAGCCGCTTTCCTCGGTGTCGAAATCCTCGTCCTCGGCCATGGCCTAGGAAGCGAGACCCAAGCGCTCGCGCAGCACGGCGAGGATCGCCGTGCTGACATCGCCGACCTCGCTGCGGGCGTCGATCAAGGCGCAGCGCCGCGGCTCGGCTCGCGCGATCTCCTGGAAGCCCTGGCGCACGCGCTCGTGAAACGCGACGCCCTTCATCTCGAAGCGCCGCTCGCCGCCGCGCCGGATTGCGCGCTCGAGTCCCACCTCGACCGGCAGATCGAGGATGAGGGTGAGATCGGGGTGAAAATCGCCAGCGATGAGGCGATGCAGCTCGGCCAAACGCTCGCGCGGCACGCCGCCGCCATATCCCTGATAGGCGATGGTCGAATCGCTGAAGCGGTCGCAGATCACCCAGGCGCCTCGCTCGAGCGCGGGCCATACCGTCTCGACGAGATGGCGCCGCCGCGCGGCGACCATGAGCAGCGCTTCGCTCACCGCGTCCCAGCGCTCGGGCGGGCCGTTGAGGAGCAGCGCGCGGATTTCATCGGCGCCGGCCGCGCCGCCGGGCTCGCGCGTCGCCACGGCATCAAGGCCGGCACGCATGACTGCCTCGACCACGATTTTCTGCTGCGTCGACTTTCCGGCGCCCTCGCCGCCTTCGATGGTGATGAAGCGTCCGCGCGTCAGTGTTTATGTCCGAAGAGGAGATAGCCCGCGGCGAGGCCCGCGCGTGCGAGCGCGCCGACCTTCGCGACCGGCTGGGCGGCGATCAGCGGAACATCGACCTCGGTCATGTCGGGCGCGGTGATCTGCAGCTTGCCGATAACCTGGCCCTGCATCACCGGCGCCGCGGCCGCCTGGTCGTAGAGCGCCATCACCTTCATCTTCGGGCGTGAGCGCTTGGGCATGGTCACGAGCACGTCTTTCGCCGTCGTGACCGGCACGGTCGCGGCGACGCCCAGCCACACCGGCGCCTCGTCGAGCGTGTCGCCGGCCTTCACCAGCTTGTAATTGCCCCATTCGCGATAGGCCCAATCGAGCAGCTTCTCGCTCTCCTGCGAGCGCGCATTCATGCTCTTCATCCCGCTCAGCACCTCGATGATGCGCCGGCCATTGCGCAGCGCCGTCACGGTGATGCCGTAGCCCGCCTCCTCGGTGTGCCCGGTTTTCATGCCGTCGACGCCGATGTCCTTATAGAGCAGCGGATTGCGGTTGCCCTGCTTGATGCCGTTATAGGTGAATTCCTTTTCGGCATCATAATGCTGGTACTCAGGAAAATCGCGGATCAGAGCGCGCGCCAGGGTCGAGATATCGCGCGCGGTCATGTACTCCTCGGGATCGGGCAAGCCGTCGACATCGGCGAAATGGCTGCCCTTCAAGCCGAGCTTCTGCGCCATCTGGTTCATCTGGTCGACGAAGGCATCGGTGCTGCCGGCGAGGCCCTCGGCGAGAACGACGCAGGCATCATTGCCCGATTGGATGATCATCCCGCGAATCAGATCCTCGACCTTCACTTGCGCGCCGAGCGGCACGAACATGTTCGATTCATTGGTCTTGTGCTTGGCCCAGGCCTTCTCGCTGACGGGCAGGGTGTCGTCGAGCTTCACCCGCCCGTCCTTGAGATAGGAATAGACGACATAGGCGGTCATGATCTTGCTCATCGAGGCGGGCGGAATGCGCTTATCCGCATCCTTGTCGTAGAGCACCACGCCGGTATCGTAATCGAGCGCGATCGCGGTGTTGGCCGCGACATCGATCGTGGGCGGATCCGCCCAGGCGTGGGGCGCCGGCGCGAAGGCCGCGACGGCAAGAGAGACGGCAATGAGGATCGGCAGGGATGGCTTCATGCGAACTCACCCGAAAGGCCCGAAGGCGATGGCGCCGCAAGCATAGCGGCAATTGCGTTAAAAGTGCGTCAGTTGACGACGATCCGCGCGTCCGGCGAGGTGACGCTCACCTTGTCGAGAAGGCCGTCGGCCTGCTCGACCGTCGCCACCGGTCCGACGCGCACCCGATAGAGCACCAAGCCCCCGGCCCTCGCGTCGCTGACGGTGACCGGGCCGAGCTTTTCGAGCTGCTGCTTCAGCCGCCAGGCGCGGTCGACGCTCGCGAAGGCTCCGGCCTGAATGTAAATCTGAGATGGTTTCACAGGGACGACGGTCACTGTCTCGGAGGGCGGCGGCGGCTCGGCGACGCTGCGCACCGGCGCCGGCTTCGGCGCGGGAACCGGGAGGGGCGCCGCCGCGACCTTGACGCCGGGTGGCGCCGGCAGGGACTGGGTATCGACCTTGGCGACGGGCGCCGGGCTCGGTTGCGCCCCGGCAAGCACGGGCGGCGGCGGCCCGTTGCGCCCGGCGAGGCTCGCCACCTGGATCGATTCCGGAACAAGGAGCTTCACCCGCACCTTCGCCGTGCCCTGCCCTTCGAAGCCCAAAAGCTGCGCGGCGCGGCGCGAGAGGTCGATGATCCGGCCGCGCGCGAAGGGCCCGCGATCGTTCACCCGCACCTCGATCGAGCGGCCATTCTCGAGGTTGGTCACCTGAACGACCGACGGCATCGGCAAGGTACGATGCGCCGCCGTCAGGGCATTGAGATCGAACACCTCGCCATCGGCGGTGTATTTGCCGTGGAACGCCTCGCCGTACCAGGAGGCGATGCCGGTCTCGTCATAGGTCCAATCCTCGGCCGGGTAATACCAGACGCCATTGATCTGATAGGGGTCGCCGACCTTGTAGCCGCCATGCGAGCCGTTGCCCTCCGTGCCGCGCGTCCCGCTTGCGCAGCCGCCGAGCAGAAGCGCCGACACGGCAAAGCACAGGATGAGCCGCGTCCGCCCCATACCCCCGCGATCCGTCAATCGACGCTGTCGGCGATGCTGCCGACGGCGACGGCAAAATAGCTCGAATTATTCCATCGCATGATGACGTTGAAATTATCGTAAACGAGAAAGCTCGGTCCATCGCTTCCAGCCGGCTGCAACAGCGCCGCCCGCCAGGACGCTTCCGGCCCGGCGCTCGGCAAGGCGCGGCCGTCCGCGCGCTTGACCCCGAGCGCCGCCCATTCGGCGACCGATTTCTTTTTTCCGGGTCCGATTTGCGACGAGTCGAGATTGGCGGGCGCGACCGCCGGCTCGCCCCAGGGCTGGTCGCCACGCCATCCCACGCGCGACAGATAATTGGCGATGGAGGCGAAGACATCGTCCTTGCGGGTCCAGATATCGGGCGCGCCCGCATCGCGATAGCTCACCGCATAGGCGAGAAAGCTCGACGGCATGAACTGGCTCTGGCCCATCGCCCCGGCCCAGGAGCCGATCATTTTTGCCGGGTCGATATTGTCGGTCTGCACGATGCGCAGCGCGTTGATGAGCTCGCGCCGGAAGAACGCGGCGCGCCGTCCGTCATAAGCGAGGGTTGCCAGCGCGGCGATCACCGGATAGCTGCCGATGCGCTGTCCGAAATTGGTCTCGATGCCCCACAAAGCCACGATATAGCGCGGCTGCACGCCATAGCGCTGTCCGATCTCGTCGAGCAGGGACTTGTTGAGCAAGTACTGCTCATGCGCCGCTTGACGCCGCTCGGGCGAGGCCACGCGCTCCTGATATTCGGCAAAGGTAAGCGTCGTCTCGGGCTGACTGTGATCGAGCTCGATGACGCGCGGGATGGGCTTCACCCCGGCAAAGGCGCGGTCGAGCGTCGCGCTGGTGATCCCTTGCGCCTGCGCATCCTGGCGCATGCCATGCAGCCAGCTCGCGAAGTCGCCCGCCTCTGCCGCAGAGGCGGGGCGCAGGACGAGGAGCGACAAAACCAGAAACAGCGGAGTCAAGCGATGCATTCTGCATCCTTAAACGAGCGCGGCTTGGCTCGCCATATATCTGTTCGCTAAGCGCGGATCAACTGCTCGCGAGCCTTCTCGCGCAGCGCTTGCGGCAAAGGCGCGGAGCGCCGCGCCTCGAGATCGAAATGCACGCCGCCCTGATAGAAGCGCGCGACTCGGCGGCCGCGCTGCAGCCGCATCGTGTGGAGGATCTTCACCGAGGAATTGCCGAGCTCGAGAATGCCGCTCTGAATCGCGATGGTGTCGCCGATCTCCGGCCGCTCGGAGAGCAGCTCGAGTCGAGTCTCGAAGGTGGCGAAGCCGCGTTTCTCGGCGCGCATATAGGTGCTGGTGAGGCCGGCCGCGTTCATGTTGACGAGGTTGGCAGTGGAGAAGCGCTCGATGAATCCGAAGAGCGACAGCGAGCCGGACGCGTCCGCCTCCCAGGGCTTCACCCGGTTGAGGCCAGTTAAGAGCGGGCCCTCGCCCGCGGGCAGGGAGACCGGCGCAAACCGCTCATGCGTCCAGGGCGCGAGCGTGGGAGCGAGCCGCTCGCGCGTTTCGGCCCAGGCCTCGCCATCGGGCGCATCGAGGGTCAGGACCTGCTCGGCGAGGGTTGTCGGCTCGCCGCCGATGCCGTTCGAGGCGACATGTCCGAGAGCGAGCGAAGCGGCATCGAGCGCGATCACCCCGCTCGCGATCGCGATCGGGTCGCCGGCGCGCAGCTCCGTCAGATAGCGCGTCGCAATCGAACGGGTGCGCCACCGCCCGCCCGGGGCCGTCCGCTGCAGGAGCTCATGCGCCGCATCGGCGAAGCGCTCGACGTAATAGGCGATGTTGAGATGGCCGAAGGCGTCGCATTCCTGGATGGTAACGCCGCCGCGATAGGTCTCGACCAGCGCGCTCATCGCTTCTTGCCGGCGGCCTCTTTCTTCCACAGCGCCCAGGCGCGCTCATTCGTGGTCTCGACGCCCGCAAGGCAATGCTCGACCTCGCTATCCGAGAGGTAGGTGACTTCGCCAAGGCGCATCGCCTCCATCTGCAGCCGCGCGTTGAGCGCCGCGTAGATCGCGCGATAGACCGCGACATGGAGCGATGGCGCGACGATGGTCGCGCCATGGCCGCGCATCAGCACCATCGGCTTGTCGCCGAGCGTCTCGGCGAGCGAGCGGCCGAGATAGGCCGAGCGGATCAGCATCTGCCCTTCGTTCTGGAAGTCGCGGATCTCGAAGAGCGGCACGCCGAGCCCGACATGGGCGCTCATGTGATACATCGGCCGGAGCGCCGCGCCGGTCGCGCCGAACGGGATGAGCGGCGGCGCGTGCGAGTGGATGACGGCCCTCACATCGCGCCGGGCCTTGTAAATCTCGCCATGGATGAAGCGCTCGCTGTAGTGCTTCTCGCCGCGCTCGGGCAAGGGCTCGCTGTCCGAGCAGGAGAATTCGCGGATATCGGCGCGGGTGACGATGCCGGGCGCAACGTAGCGCGCCATGACGAATTTCTGCGGATCCTTGTCGTGGCGCGCGCTGACATGGCCGAAGCCATCCAGAATCTCATGGTCGAAGAGGATGAGATTGGCGAGCGCCACGTCATCGACGAGCTCGCGCGAGGCGGTGATGAGCCGGGAGGATGACTTGGATTTGGCGGGGGATTTTCTGAGCATGATGCGCGAGAGATTAATCGTCCAGCGCCGCGATGCCAATTGAGAAAATCGCGCGGATCACAGCAACCCCACCACGGCGCCGCTCATGCAGGTGGCGATCGTGCCGGAGAGGATCGAGCGCAAGCTCAGATCGAGAATGTCGTGCTTGCGCTCGGGACACATCGCGGTCATGCCGCCGATCATGATCCCCGCGCTGCCGAAATTGGCGAAGCCGCACATCGCATAGGTCATGATGAGGCGCGAGCGGTCGCTCAACGCCGCGGGCGGCAAATGCGCCAGATCGACATAGGCGATGAACTCGTTGAGCACGGTCTTCGTTCCCATGAGCGAGGCGGCGGTCGCGACCTCGTTGGCGGGCACGCCGATCAGCCACATCACCGGCCGGAAGGCATAAGCGAAGAGCAGCTGCAGCGTGACCGGCGCGCCTTCGACCTGCGGCAGCCAGGAGAGCGCCATGTTGATGAGCGTGACGCAGGCGATGGCGACGATCAGCATCGCCGCGATATTGGCGAGAAAGACGATGCCGTCCGCCGTGCCGCGGGCCAGCGCGTCCATCGCCGAGAGCATGGGCTCACCCAGCGAAAGCTGCGCCTCGGCGTCGGGATCGCTGCCGAACGGCACCATCAGAGCGGCAACGGCCAGCCCGGCCGGGGTGCTGATGATGGAGGCGGCGAGGATATGCCCCAAGGAACCAGGGATGACGGGACCGAGGATCGACGCGTAGAGCACCATCACCGTGCCGGCGATGCCAGCCATGCCGCAGGTCATGAGCGCGAAAAGCTCGCCGCGCTCCATCTGGCGCAGATAGGGCCGCACGAGCAGCGGCGCCTCGATATTGCCGACGAAGACATGCACCGCCGCGCCGAGGCCGAGCGCCCCGCCCACGCCCATTGCCCGCCGCAGCAGCCAGGCGAAGCCCTGCACCAGACGTTGCAGCACGCCCCAATAGAACAGGAGCGACGCCAGCGCGCTGATCACCAAAACGAGCGGCAGGGCGCGGAAGGCGAAGATATAGCTCGCGCCCGGATGGGTCTCGGCGAAAGGCAAGGCGCCGCCGCCCAAATAACCGAAGACGAAGCCGGTGCCGGCGTCGGTTGCGCGCTGCAGCGCATCGACCGCCTCGTTCAGGAGCAGGAAGATCGAGGCGGTCGCGGGGAATTTGACGAAGACCAGCGCCAGCGCGAATTGCAGTGCAATGCCGGCGACGACCGTCCGCCAGGGAATGCGCCAGCGATTTTCGCTGAGGGCCCAAGCGAGCAACAGCAACGCGCCCAGCCCCAAAATTCCCCGCATGCCCCGCCCCGCCTCCGCCCCGGCTGGCGCTCAGGATGGCATTGCGGATGCCGGGCTGTCGACAAGCGACTTCTCGGCGCGGGGACGTGGGCGGCGGCTTTAGCTCGGCACGGCGAATTGGAACATGATCGCGAACACCAGCATGCCGAGCGCGCAAGCGGCGATCGGCAACAGGCTGCCGGCGACAGCGTCCCAGCCTTTCAAGCGCTCCTGCCTCGCCTCGAAATCGCTCCTCATCCATTCGAGGAGCGATCCTGCCCTTTCGCTCGATCCGTCCTCTTGCAGGCGCGGATCATGGCCATGGCGGCGAATGCGCCAGAGCAGCGAGGGCAGCGCCACGATCATGAAGACGAAGCCCGTGACGACAGCGACGAGATAGCCGATATCGGCTTCGGCGAAGAAACCCCACACCGAGATCGCGAGCAAGGCTGCGAGCGCGATGATCACCCGATAGACGACCGGGTGAAACAGCGTCTTGGCGGGCCGATTCGTCGAAAGTGCGTCATGCGTCATCCTGCCCTCCTCCGGCGAAATTGCGGAAAACCGTGGCAAGTTGCTGCTGAGCGGCCAATTCTCGATGTGGCGACGGCCCGCGGCGATCGCAAGCGACGGCCGCCCGATATCACGCTCGGTGAAATATCTTTCATGCTGGCGCGGCTTTCGGCGAAGGAGAGATTTTTTGCGATTTCCCGTCTATGAAGACGGCCGACGCGCGGCCAGCCAGGGGGTGGCGTCTTGCTGTTTGCTGTCTCGAAGCTTGCCTGGGCGGCAATTCAGCCCGATCTCATCGTCTTCGCCCTCATCGTCGTCGGCGTTGCCTTGCTGTGGACGCGCTGGGCGCGCGGCGGCAGGCGGCTAGCGACGCTTGGCTCAATTCTGCTTGTCGTGCTGATCGCGGCGCCGGTGGAGGATTGGCTCTATGCGCCGCTCGAGAACCGCTTCCCGCAAGTACGGCAGATGCCCTCGCATGTTGATGGCATCATCGTGTTGGGTGGCGCTGTCGATCCGGTCGCTTCCGTCAATCACGGCATACCGCATCTGAACGAGGAGGCCGAGCGGCTGACGACTTTCGCCATGCTGGCGCGGCGCTATCCGGCGGCGAAGCTCGTCTTCACCTCCGGCTCGGCCGCGGTCTTCGGCAAGAAAATCGCCGAAGCCGATGCGACCAAGCAGCTCTTCGCGCAATTGGGCCTCGACACCGCCAAGATCATCTTCGAGCGCCGGTCGCGCAACACCTACGAGAATGCGATCTTCAGCAAAGAGCTCGCCGACCCAAAGCCGGGCGAGGTTTGGATCCTCGTCACCTCGGCCTGGCACATGCCGCGCGCCGTCGGAATTTTTCGCCAAGCCGGCTGGCCGGTGCTGCCCTGGCCCGTCGCCTATCGCACCGGCGGCAGCTACGATTTCGAGCTCGTCGATCATCTCCGCGGCGTCGACCGCGCGACGCATGAATGGCTGGGCCTTCTCGCCTATCGCCTTCTCGGGCGAACCGACGCGCTGTTCCCCGGCCCGTGATGTGAGGGTGCCGCGCGGCTTATGTCGCGATGTTCAAATTCTTGCCGCGATGGGGATCGCTCAGCGCCGGCGGCGGGCTTGCCAGGGGATCGGGAATCGCCGGCTTTTGCGGGCGCGGCGTTGATTGCGTGAGCTGTTGATTGAGCGGCAGCTGGATCGGCGGACCCGCGCTCGGAACCGAGCCTGTGCACATGCGGAAAATCTCTCCCTTCGCGTGAGCGATGGCAGCCTAGCAACGAAACGCTAAGAGCTGGTTGCGTTGCGTGTTTTGCAGGGGTCCTGGGCCGGCATTTTTGCCGCGCAAAGAAAAAGAGCTTGCGCGGCGCGGTTTTCGGCGACATTTTATAGTTAATGACTTGGCGTTAAGGTTAATGACTTGAGATTGGAATAATTTTTAGACAAATTCAGGACGAATTTTCGACGAGTTTAAGCGAATTTCGAGAAAAATACTCTTCCAATTAACTAAAATTTTGTGGTGCCCTGTCTCCAGCAACAAACGGTTCGCTTGGAGGACAGCAGCGATGGACGCCCACACCGTCAATTCGATCCGCCCGCAACGCCGCCCGATTACGGCCGCGCAATCGGCGCGCCGCCCGCACCGCCGCTTCCTGCGCCACATCTTCCGGCGCAAGGAGGTCACAACGTTCCAGCGTTGCCTCGCGGTACACATGTATTACGCCTCGCGGGTTGGCGCGCTCTGAGCCACGGCTGAGCGGTAAGCGAGCCCCCAGCAGCGCAACACGGCAATCGACAGCAGAGCGGAGACGCCATGTACTCTTTGCGAAAAGCTTCGCGCATGCGGCGATTGGCGCGGCGGGGCATGTCGGGCGCTCCCGCGAGCGAGCGCCCCTCTCCCCTTCTTGCCGCAAAGCCGGCGCAGCGCACCGCGCCGGTGGCTGCGACGCAGCCTGGCGGGCGGCAAGACGCGGATGGCAAACGGATCGATGTGCAGGGAGCGCGCAAATGATGGATTTCGAAATCTTTATCCTGCTGGTTCTGCTCTCGACCCATCTGCTGGCATTTTGGACCGGCTGGATCTTGCGCGACGCTCATCGCGGCGAAGGGAGCCGCCGCGCCGGCTGAGCCGCCGGCTTTCATAAGCTGCGGCGAATTGACCGCGCTCCAAGTGGAGCTTAGCCTTCCCCAAGCCAGTGCAGCGGCTTGCGAAGGAGCGTCATATGCCGGCTTCGGACCGGCCGGCGATGGGACGCGCCGGCCTGAACAGCCGCCACAAGTTGAAGATCGGCCTCTTTGGCGCCAATTGCTCGTCGGGGCGCGCGGTCACGACCGTCGATGAGCGTTGGTCCGGAAGCTGGTCCGATTGCCTTGCGCTGGCGCAGCTCGCCGATAGCGCCGGGATCGATTTCATGCTGCCGATCGGCCGCTGGAAAGGCTATGGCGGCGCGACGGACTATCAGGGCGCGACGCTCGAGACCATCACCTGGGCGGCGGGCCTCTTGGCCAAGACCACGCGCCTCAACGCTTTCGGCACGGTGCACGCGCCGCTCATTCATCCCGTCGTCGCCGCCAAGGCGATGGTCACGGCCGATCAGATCGGCGAGGGCCGGTTCGGCCTCAATCTCGTTTGCGGCTGGAACCAGGATGAGTTCGAGATGTTCGGCGTCACGCAGCGCGACCACGAAGCGCGCTACGCCTATGCGCAGGAATGGCTCGACGCGGTCAAGGCGATGTGGAGCCGCGAGGATGAGTTTTCCGTCGAGGGCGACTTCATCCGCCTGCGCCAGGTGCGTGCCAAGCCCAAGCCCTATGGCGGAACGCGACCCTATGTGATGAATGCCGGCGCCTCGCCGACCGGCCAGGCCTTTGCCATCCGCAATTGCGACGGAATTTTCATCTCGGCGTCGCTGCAGGCGCTCGACGCTGCGGCGCAAAGCGCGCGGCGCGTGCGCGACCTTGCCGCGAGCCAGAACCGCGCGCTCGACATTTTCACCGCCGGCGTCATCACCTGCCGCCCCAGCCGCAAAGAGGCTGAGGAGTATGAGCGCTATTGCCTCACCGAGCATGCGGATTGGGGCGCGGTCGACCACATCCTCGCGATGAAAGGCGTCACCGCGCAAAAGCACGGGCCGGACGAGTTCCAGCGCTTGCGCGCCAACCAAGCCTATGGCTTGGGTGGGATGCGGCTCGTCGGCTCGCCCGACGACATCGCGCGCGATCTCGCTTCGGTCTATGCGGCTGGGATCACCGGCATCGGCTTCTCCTTCGTGCATTACCTGAAGGAGTTGCCGTATTTCCTCGACGAGGTCGTGCCGCGGCTCGTGCGCCTGGGCTTGCGCGAAGCCGCTTAAGCGCGCTCTACCATTTCGGGCGCAAAGCCTCGGCGTAACCTTCCTGCCAATCCGCCCCGATCGGCAACAGCCCGTCATGCGGCCGGACGCCGCGATAGGTTGAAGGATCGAGGCCCGGCGGGGCTTCTCCCGCCTCGACCGCGCGCGTTGCATCGAGCAGCAGCCGGCGCATCACCGCGATCGCGCGGTCGGAGCTGCCAAGATGCTCCTTCGTGCGGTCGGTGATCGCGCCCATCCCTTCTTGCACGGCGACGTCCTGCGTATTGACGCCCTTGATGCCGGTGGCGCTCACCGTCTTCTGCGCCGCGCGGTCGATGAAATAGTCGTTCGCGGCATTCGCCTTCAAGCGATAGGTCCCCGGGATGTAGTCGTCATGGCCGCGGCCGTAAAAGGCCTCGAGCTCTTCCGCGTATTCGGCGCTCAGCGGACATTCGGCATCGTAGCCGTAAGCCCAATTGTAGACGAAGGTCTGCTCGTCATCGATCGGAACCCAGATATGGCCGTCGATGCGCGGCACGCGGCGATTGGCGCCGAGCCCGGTCTGGATGACGTTGGGGCGCATCTGCTGAAACGGCATGGTGTATTGGTAAACGCGCACGAAATTGCGCTCGGCGTCGTGCTTGCGCGTCGAGACGTAGTAATAGCCGTAATCGGTCTCGACCACCTCGATGCGGGGTGCGCCGTCGCGCGCGAAGAGATTGGTGCGGTCGCCCATGCGGTTGTTGTGAAGGAAGGAGACATGCGCCGTGTCGAGCCCGCCCTCCAGCGCCTGGAGGTAATTGCACGCCTGATGGGATTTCGAGACGGCGCGATGCGTTTCGGGAGCACGCGTCCATTCGTAGTCGGGCGCGGGCGGCTGGGCGTCGCGGGGCCCGAGATAAGCCCAGACCACGCCGCCGCGCTCGATGGTCGGATAGGCGGTGATCTTGATGCCGGATTTCATCGGCGAATCCGCGGGCTCCGACGGCAGATCGACGCAGCGTCCTTCGGCATCGAACTTCCAGCCATGGTAAACGCAGCGCAGCCCGCATTCCTCGTTGCGCCCGAAGAACAGCGGCGCGCGGCGGTGCGGGCAATACGCATCGATGAGTCCGACCCGGCCGGTGCTGTCGCGAAACGCGATCAGATCCTCGCCCAAAAGCCTCACCCGGACCGGCGCGCCGTCCTTTTCCGGCAATTCACGCGACAGCGCGGCCGGTTGCCAATAGCGGCGGAACAGCACACCCGCGGGCGTGCCGGGCCCCACCCTGACGAGGCGCTCGCTGTCTTCGTACCGCATCCCTCTCCTCTCCGCCCCGGCGTGACCCTATAATGACCCGGCGATATTAGGCGATCGGCGCGCCGGGCGCGAGAGCAGGCGCGTGCGGCCGACCGCGGCAAGGAGCGAGGCGATGACGGCATCCGAATTGACCCGCGAGATGAAAGTCGCGCGCGAGAAGTATTACGCCAAGGTGGACGGCAAGAATCTCTCCGCGCTGTGGACGACGACGCTGGTGCCGCCGCTACCCAAAAACCACATCCGCGCGCGGCCGCATCTCTGGGATTTCGACAATCAGCTGCGTCCGCTGCTGTTGGAATCGGGCAGTCTTATTACCGCGCATGAGGCCAATCGCCGCGTCCTGACCTTGGAGAATCCGGGACTTGCCGGCGAGCATCGCATCCTTGAATCGCTTTATGCCGGCTTGCAAATGATCCTGCCCGGCGAATGTGCGCCGGCGCATCGCCATACGCCCTCGGCGCTGCGCTTCATCATCGAAGGCGACGGCAAGGCCTGGACCGCGGTCGCGGGCGAGAAATCCTATATGAAGCCGGGCGATTTCATCATCACACCGTCGATGACCTGGCACGATCACGGGCATGACGGCGACGGCCCGTTCTTCTGGATGGACGGGCTCGACATTCCGATGGTCGGCACCTTCGGGCCGATGTTCTTCGAGCGCTATCCGCAAGACCGCGCGCCGCAGCACCGTCCGCCGGGCGACAGCCTCGCGCGCTATGGCGCCAATATGCGGCCGGTCAACGAGAATTGGGACAAGCCGGAATCGCCGATCTTCAGTTACCCTTATGAGCGTGCGCGCGAGGCGCTCGAGCATTTGAAGAAGAACGGCGAATGGGATCCTTATGACGGGATCAAGCTGCAATATATCGATCCGACGCGCGGCGGCAGCGCCATGCCGACGATCTCCGCCTTCCTTCAACTCTTGCCCAAGGGCTTCAAGACCGAGACCTATCGCACCACCGAGAACACCGTGTTCTCGCCGGTCGAAGGCACCGGCCGCCTTCATGTCGGCGAAGGCGCCGAGGCACAGACCATCGCTTGGAAGCCGCGCGACATTTTTGTCGTGCCGTGCTGGGTTCCTTACCGGCTCGAGAGCGACGGCGAGGCGACGCTCTTCAGCTATTCCGATCGCGTGGCGCAGCAAAAGCTCGGGCTGTGGCGCGAGCAGCGCGGGAATTCGTAGTGAAGCAAGCAGGGCTACTCTCAACCAGGGGGCAAACATGGCACGATGGCGACACGCGGCGATTGCGGCACTGATCGCAGCCGGCAGCTTCGTTCCGATCGCGGCCTTGGCGCAGCAGCCGATCGAGACCGTGATCGCGCTGCCGACCTCGACGCTGAGCTACGGCGCTCCCATCGTCGCCGAAGCGGCGGGCTTGTATAAGACGGAGGGTCTGAAAGTCACGCAGCCGGTTCTGGTCGGCGTCGCGGCGATCAATGCCGTCATCGCCGGCAGTGCCGATTTCACCATCGGCACCGGCCCGGTTTTCCTACGCGCCGCAGCGCAGGGCCAGCGTCTGCTCGCCATCGCCAATTTGATCGACCGGCCGCTGCTCGAGATCGTCTTGCGCAAGGATGTCGCCGACCGGCTCCGCATCACGCCTGCGATGACGCTCGCCGAGCGCGCGAAGTATCTCAAAGGCACGACCATCGCTATCCAAGGCGTCGGCAGCATCGTCAATGCCTGGGAGCGCTATGTCGCCGTCAAGGGCGGGCTCGATCCCGAAACCGATGTGAGGATCGCACCGATGGAGCCGACGGCGATGCTCGCGGCGCTCGAAACCAAATCGATCGATGGCTTCACCACCTCGATGCCGATCACGACCGACGCGGTGCTACGCGGCAGCGCGGTGATGTTCGCGAGCGCGGCCCAAGGCGATGCGCCCGAGCTGCTTCCCTTCGCCTACGCGCTTATCGAGACCAAGCCCGAGACGTGCCGTGTCAACCGCGAGAAATGCATCCGCGTGGTGCGCGCGCTTGCGGCCGCCAATCGCCTCATCCGCGACCAGCCCGAGGAGGCTTTGAACTACCTTCGCGCTCGCTTCAAGACGATCGCTCCGCCCTTGCTTGAAGCCGCCTGGAAAGTGGTGTCCGCGGCGCATGCGAAGGATTTGCGCGTAACGAAGGACGAGCTCGAAAACGCGGAGAAGGTCAACCTCGTCTCGAAGCTGCTTGATCCCAAGGACAAGCTCGCGTCCTATGACGGGCTTTGGACGGACGAATACGTCAAATAAAAAATCGGCGTTTCAGCTTCACAGCACGTGGTGCGCAACTTCCTTGAACGGGCTGGCTTCGAGGAAGTGGCGGTCGCGCATCATGCGATCGGGAAAGCTCACATGCTGCGCCACGAACACCATGTTCACGCGCTCGCCGTCCTCGGATAAGGGCATGAAGGCGACGCGCACATGCCGCCCGGCGGCGCCGATCCGTTCCGAAGCGAAGAGCGTCTCGGAATAGATCGGGCGGCGCTTCGCGACGCATTCCTCGTAGAGTGCGATGACGAAGGTGCGATAGGCCATATCCCGCAGCACCTCATCGAGATACCGCCCGGTCGCATCGAACCCGTGCGATTGAGTGCAATCGGTGCCGATCAGGCGGTAGCGGAAGCGGCGAGGCTCCTCGACATCGACCAGCATGATGTT
The DNA here is from genome assembly GCA_035605975.1 of Allostellaceae bacterium. GTDB lineage: Bacteria > Pseudomonadota > Alphaproteobacteria > ATCC43930 > CGMCC-115725 > CAIKMD01. The sequence goes on from DATNGG010000104.1 coordinate 43,181, forward strand.
CGGCAAAAGCAACGGAATCTCGATTGGATCGAGATCCCCTCGCCGCGGCATGGCGCGTCCCGCGGTCTTGCCAAGCCAATAAGCGTAAGCTTGTCGGATTCGCTCATCCGGGATGGGCGAAGGCGGCATGATTCCCCCGAGCTCCTCGCCGGCGCGCCGTCCGGCCGCCGGGACGGCCGTATCTTAGACTGCGCCCCGCCGGGCTCGAAAGCGGGCGCGCACAATCGTGGTGAAGCGGCCTGCCGCGCGGTCTGGCGCGGTCTTTGCCGATCGATTAGCATCCGCGGCCGTCGCGCTCCGTCATCGACGGCCGTTGCGCGATCCGGGGGTCAAATCTTCCATGCAAAGAAAACATGTTCCGGCGACAGGGCTGCGCTATTGGACGGCCCTCACGATCGTCAGCATTTTCGGCGCCAATCTCGGCGATTTTTCGGCCCATGATCTCGAGCTCGGCCATGTTCTGGGCTTGCTGCCGATGGCGGTTCTGCTGGCCGTGGTGTTCCTCGCCGAGCGTCGGGACCGATCGTGGAACCAAGCCTATTATTGGCTGGCGATCATCATTGTCCGCGCCGCAGCGACCAATCTCGGCGATTTTTGCTCGCACAATCTCGGCAAAGGCGGGGCGGTGGTTTTTCTCATCGCGCTGCTGGTGATCTCGCTTGCCTTCTGGCCCCCGGCGCCAAGCGTGCCGAACGACGCCGCAGCGGAGCACTACGCCTTGCCCGTGACGGATGCGCGCTATTGGACGGCGATGCTGATCGCGGGCACTGTCGGAACCGTCATCGGCGATATCGCCTCCTTTGGCCTTCATCTCGGCACGGCGACAGCGACGTTGGTGCTGGGCACGATTTTGGCGCTCGTCTTTTACGGCGGCAGCCGCGGCCTATTCGCGATCTCCGCCTATTACTGGCTGGCCGTCGTCGCGGTGCGCTCGGCCGGCACCTCGGCCGGCGATTTTCTCGCCGGTAGGGCCATGATCGGCCTTCCCCTCAGCACGCTCTGCACCGGGTTGGTCTTCACGGTCGTGGTTCTGGCTTGGAAAGACGAAACGAGCCGCCGCCTGCGCCTTGCCGAGCAGCCGTCATGACACCGGCGGCAAAATAAACCGCCGGCGCGGGTTTCGATCGACGTCACACGAGAGGGACTCCAACAACGCGGTCGTCGATGCGGCGATCGCCAAGGCAAAGGGCGCGGCGCTTTATCGCCGCCCGACCAAGCTGTTCGAGGATCGCCTCAAAGACGCGCCATTCCTCGCCGGGCTGGACGGAATCTCGGTGGTGGGCGGCGGCATACCGCTCGTCGAGCTGGGCCATGTCGTCGGCGCCATCGGCGCGAGCGGCGCGCCGACGTCGCCCGGCGATATCCAATCGGCCCAGGCCGGCGTCGACGCGGTGAAGTAGCCGCGCTCGGCCGGTTCAGCGGACGTATTTGTCGGTGAACAGTCCGTCGAAGGATTTCAGCGCTTCCTCGGGCTTCAATAGGCCGGCCATGACGTTGAAGGTCTCGTTGTTGCGGATGCCGTCGAGCGTCGGCGCGGGCGGCACCGGCGTGACCTTGCGCAACACCGCGAAGGACGCTTCGACGGTCTTGCGATCGAGCGCCGGGAAACGTTTCTCCAGCACCGCGATTGCCTGATCCGGGTGGTCGCGGATCACCATCGCCGCTTGCGCATAGGCCCGTCCCATCTTCTCGCACACGCCCTTGCGTTGCGCACAGACCTCGTTGCGCGTCAGCAGCACGCTGTTGACCATCGGCGAGAGATTGGCCGGGTCTCCGTCGGGCCCGCTGGTGACGAGCACCGCGCTGCCCTCGACCAGCAGCTTTTCGGGCCAGGGCGGCGTCATGGCGAAGCCGTCGATCTGCTTCGCCGCGAAGGCCGCGGCCAAGGACGGTGCAGCCACCACCGCGATCGGAATGCTTTCGGGATCGAGGCCGCCGGTGCGCGCCATGAGGCGGAGATAGGCGTGGTTCACCGAATTGATCGAATCGATCCCCATCGTATGCCCTTTGAGGATCGCGGCGCGCTTGGCGAGTGGCGCTTTGGGGTCGAACCCCGCCTTCTGTGCCGCCTCCTTGCGCAGCACGATCTGGACGAAGGAATGGTCCGAGAGCGCGACGATGTCGAGAAGACGCTGGCCGCGTGCCGCGGCGCGGGTAAGCGAAGCGCCCGAGGCGAGCGCGAAATCGACGCTGCCGGCGATGAGGGCATTGATCGAGCCGAGCCCAGCGATATTGAGCTCCTTCACCGCGAGCCCCTGCTTTGCGAGGAGGCCTTGATCCATCGCGATGTATTCCATGGTGAAGGAGAAGCTCGAGGCCGGGATGGCGAGGTTCACTGCGTCCGGCTCGGCCGCCATTGCCGGCGCCGCCGCGCCAAGCCCCGCTGCCAGCAGAATCCACCGCATCGCTTTCATCATCAGCCTCCCCCTGGAATGACGCACCGCTTCCTATTCGCGGCGACCACTATAGTCGCCGGCAGCCGCAGACAGAACACCCAAGCGCGAGACCCTGTTCGCACCCGCGCATAACAGAGGCGCCGCCGAAATCCGGCGGCGCCTCGTCGCTCTCAACGCAAGCGCTTAGTCGTGATCGTGATCGTGACCCCACCAGTGGTCGTGCTCGCGCCAGCCTTCGTCGCGCTCGCGATCATGGTTGCGGGCATAAAAATGGTCGCGATGCTCGGAGCGCCAGCGCGCGGCTTCGTCACGGTCGCGCCAGCCATGCCAATGGTGATCCTGGTCCCAATAGCCGTCATTGTAGCCGAAGGCAATCGGCGGCTGGACAGCGATGGTAACGCTGTGCTTCTCGGCGTTCGCGGGCGCACCCAGCGCGAGCACGCCGCCCGCAAGCGCGAAGCTCAGCATCGCAGCTTTAATCGTGGCATTCATGTGACCATCTCTCTGCTCTGTTCCAGACGTAGAAAAACGGCGACCGGGAGGGAGGGTTCCGGCCTTCTTACCGCCACAACTTTGCCCTTCGCCGCACAATCGCCGCTGCACGAAGGACGGGTGGAAACCAGGAACCGCCGAGAAACCTCGCCGTTGTCCCCGCAACGGATGGAGGCTTCAATGAGGATACGGCAGCTTGCTCTGGCCGCTAGTGTCATTTCGCTTGCCGCGAGCGTCAGTGCATTTGCACAAGCGCCCACGCCCGGACGCAGCACGATGGGCACGTCGAGCTCGGGCGGCGCGACCAGCCGCGACAATGATGCCGGCATTCCCGTGCCGAACGGAACGCCGCCTGGCGATCTCGGCACGGCGCCGAGAGGCACCACGCGCAGCGGCGCGGCCACGGTGCCAAGCGGCCGAAGCGGTCTCGGTACCCCGCCTGGCGGCGCGGGCACGATGAATACGCCCGCGCCGGGCGGTGCCGGGACGATGAATACGCCGGCACCTGGCGGCGCCGGAACGATGAATACGCCCGCACCCGGCGGAGCGGGCACGACGGGGACGCCGGCGCCCGGCGGCGCGGGGCGTTAACGCCGCCGCAGGCGCTTCGCGTTTCGGCGCGCGGCGCGATGCCATGGCGCGATGAGGGCCGCCCAGGACACGTGCGGGCTCATCAAGGCGAGGCCGGACTTTTGCGCCGCGCGGATTTTTTCGTCGAGCATGCGCCGCCGCTCGGCTGCGCGGAGCTTGCCGCTGGCGGCGAGTGCGGCGCGGCGAGCAATGGTCTCGGCGGAGGCAAGACAAAGCTCGGCGACGAGCAACGGAAGCGGCGGTTTCGATCGGCGGTGGCGCATGCGGGGACAACCCCCGCGCTGCGCGCGGCGTTCCCTGCAGGCGAGGCCGAAGCTATGGCCGGGCGGGCCTCGTCGCGCCCAGCATGTCAGCGACGGTTGGAACGAGCTTTGCCGTGATGTCGGCCTTGCTCAGGATTCGATTGGCGCCGAGCTTTTTTGCGACATCGAGCACATCGATGCTCTCGTCCTTCCAGCCGCCGCTGATGACGAGCACGAGGCTTGACGAGCCCTTCCGTCTCAGATGCGCGACGATCTCGAGCCCGTCCATCTCCGGCATCAGCACATCGGTGATGACGAGGTCGTGCGGCATTTCCATCGCTTTGAGCGCGTCATAGCCATTGGCGGCCTCGGTGATGTGATGGCCCGCGGCTTCGAGCAGGCTGCGGACCCGCAAGCGCACTGAGGCTTGATCGTCGACAACGAGTATCTTTGCCATCGTCGCTCACCTTCGAGGTTGTGTCGCCGCATGCCGTCAGAACAAAATATCTTCCAGCGACGCGGGCGCGCTCTCGGCCGGCGCCGCGTCCGCCGCGTCGTCCTCCGTCTTCGCCGCAAACTGCCCGTGAATGCCGCGCTCGCTCGCCATGGTGTAGCGGCCCTTCGAAAACGACTCCAAGCGCCGCGCGAGATCGTCTTCCTCGAGCGTCTCGCCCGGTAGGCCCGCGGCCATGGCGCCGAGCCTGCCGCAAGCCGATTTCAGCGCCTGGGTGACGTCGGCGTGCCACCGCAAGCCGGACGCGGTCTCGTCGAGGGTTCGGCTCACGCCGCTGCCCTGGGTGCTGAGGACATCGAGCGCCTGCCCCACCCGCGCACCGCAGGCGCGGAACGGATCGCAGGAGGCGGCGAGGCGCTGCTTCATCTCGCTCAGCCGCCCCCCGCTCCACTCCTGGCGGTCTTGCTTGAATTGCTCGGCGACCTTGCTGATCTCTGTGAGGCTCGAGGTCAGCCTGTCCGCGTCCTCGACGGTCTGGTTGGCATAGGCGCGCAGCTCATGCGATATGACGCTGAGCGTGCGCCCTTGTAAGCCGAGACGGCCGCATTTGAGCGCGGTGTTGAGGCCGACGAGCCGCATCTCGGTCTCGACATCCTTCACCGAGGTGATTCGCGCAAGCAACCCATCGAGCGAGGCGGCGAGCGTCGCAATCGCGGCATCGACATTGCGCCGTGCTGCCTCGCATTGCGATATCAGCCCATTGGCGCGCCGCAGGCTTTCGTCGAGATCCTCGAGAAAGGAGCGATTGCCGTATTCTTCCGAGCCGAAAGTGGCGCTTCCGAGGCGGACGATGCCAGAGGCTTCAGCGCCGAGCTGGTGAAGCGAGCCGATGACTTTGCGCAGCTTGACGTCGAACTCCTTGGCCGCATGCTCCAGCTGCGCCGATTCCATGCGCAGGATCACGGCGACGAGGCCGTTACGCTGCTCGGCCGCGAGACCTTCCGCCCAGGGCGGAACCTCCTGCCCCTCGCCGCCCGGCTCGCCGAGCGATGTGCAGGCGTCCAGCGTCTCGACGACATGCTCCAGCCTTTGGCGGGTGATGTCGCCGATCTGCAAGGCCATCACCACGGCCCCGATCTCCTCGCCGATGTTTTTCGAGGTGGTGCCGATTTCGGTGGCAACATCGGCGGCGCGGCGGCGCCGCGTCTCGATCGTCCGCAAGCTCTCGGCGAGCTTTTGCCCCGCCACGTTCAACGTCTCGTCCTGCGTGCTGAGGAAGCGCTCATGCGCCTGACCCGCCTCGGCGAGGAGCCCTGCCAGCTTGGCGTGCTCGCGGATATAGTCCTCGATCGTCGCCTCGGCCTTTTTCGAAAGGCGGACGATCTCCTTGGCGAAGGCGGCGAAGTCCTCGCCGGCCATGTTGATATGCGCGGTCTCGATCTGCGCGTTCATCGCTAGGACCGAGATCACGCTGACGGTCTTCTTCAGCTGCGCGATGCTTGCCCCCACCAATTGGTTGTGACCGGCCAGGCGCGATAGCGTTGTCTTCTCTTGCACCAGCGCATTGGCCATGGCGGGGATTTGCTTCGAGACCTCGTCGAGGGAGCCTGACGCGGCGCGCAGCGCGTCCGTCTCCAATTCTCCCGGCAAGCTCTCGAACCGCTCGGTCAAGGCGCCGAGGACATCGACTGCGCTGGTCAAGCGGTCGCCGACGACCAGCAGGCCGTTATCGACGGTGTGCGACATGCCGCGTACGATGCGCGCGAGATCGCGAAGCTCCGATGCGGCGTGGGATTCGAGGGCCATTGTGCGATGATCCCGGGTTACGCGGCCTGACGCGCCCGGAGGATTTCCGCGGCCAAGCGGTCGAGGGGAAAGACCTTCTCGGCGGCGCCGAGCGCGATCGCTTCCTTGGGCATTCCGAAGACGACGCAGCTCTCCTCGTCCTGGGCGATGGTGTAGGCGCCGGCTTTCTTCATCTCCAAAAGCCCCTTGGCGCCGTCATCGCCCATTCCGGTCATGATGATCCCGACGGCGTTCGAGGCCGCGTATTGGGCCGCCGAGCGGAACAGCACGTCGACCGACGGGCGATGGCGGGAGACGAGCGGCCCGTCCTTCACCGCGACGTGATAGCGGGCGCCGCTGCGCTGCAGCAGCAGATGACGGTTTCCCGGCGCAATCAGCGCGCGGCCAGGCAATACAGCGTCGCCGTCCTGCGCTTCTTTGATCTCGATCTCCGACATGCTGTCGAGCCGCCGGGCGAAGGCGGCGGTGAAGAGCTCGGGCATGTGCTGGACGATGACGATGCCGGGGCTCGTGACTGGCAGCGCCGTCAGCACCTCGCGCAGCGATTCGGTGCCGCCGGTCGAGGCGCCGATGCACACGATCCGCTCGGTCGTGCGCGCCATGGCCCGCGTCGGCGCGGGCGGCGGCATCATCACATCCGCGGTGAGCTTTTTCTCGACCAGATGCCGCCGCGCCGGCCGATCGGAGCGCGTCAGCTTCGCATGGGCCGCGGCCTTGACCGCGTCGCAGATGCGGACGCGCGATTCGATGAGGAACTGCTTGGTGTCGAGGCGGGGCTTGGCGATGACCTCGACCGCGCCGGCGTCCATCGCCTGAAACAGGGTCTCCGATCCCTGCTCCGTCAGGGACGAGCAGATGACGACCGGAATCGGCCGTTGCGACATGATCTTGCGCAGGAAGGTGATGCCGTCCATGCGGGGCATCTCGACATCGAGGGTGATGACGTCCGGGACTTCCTTCTGGATGCGGGTCGCCGCGGCGAAGGGATCGGGCGCGGTGCCGACCACCTCGATCTCGCTGTCGCCGCCGAGGATGTCGGCCATGGTCTGCCGAACGGAGGCCGAGTCATCGACCACCAAGACGCGGATCTTGCGATTGATCTCGCTCACTGTGCTTCTCAGCTCCTCATTCGTGCCGCAAAACCGAGGCGGCCACGGGCTTCATCTGGGTGAGATTGCCCCCGGCGGCGGATTCCGAATGGCCAAGGAAGAGATAGCCGCCGGGCCGAAGATGGGCGCATAGGCGCTCGAGCACGTTGTGCTGCGTTTGCCGGTTGAAGTAGATGAGGATGTTGCGGCAGAAGATTACGTCGACGTCGCGGCTGGCGGGATAGTGCGAATCCATCAGGTTGAGCCGGCGGAAGCGCACCTGGCTGCGCAGTTCGGGAACGATCCGCGCCTGCCGCCGCGCCGGATTGCGGGATCGCATCACGTAGCGCTCGCGCAACGCGCCAGGCACGGGCTCCAGCACCTCCTCGGAGTAGACGCCAAGCACCGCCTGCTGCAGAACCTCGGTGCAAATATCGGTGCCGAGGATCGAGAAGCGGAGCCCGCTGAACCGCAGCGCCTCGTCCGCCAGGACCATCGCGAGCGTATAAGGCTCCGCCCCGTTCGAGCACGCCGCGCTCCAGGCCTTGAGGTGGCGGTCGCTGTGCGAGCGCTCCGCCAAGAGCGCCGGCAGGGCCTGCGTCCTCAGGAAGTTGAAATGCTCGGGCTCGCGAAAGAAATCCGTCTTGTTGGTCGTGACCTCGTCGATGAGATGTACGAACTCTTTCTCGAGCTGCCCCTGGTCGAACAGGCTGTGGCAATATTCGTCGAGCGTCGCGAGGCCGAGCGCGCGAACCCGCTTGCGCAACCGCCCCTCGACCATCGTGCGCTTGCTCGGCGGCAGGCGAATGCCGGCGTGGCTTTCGACGATGCGGGCTAGGCGCTGAAAGTTTCGCTCGCTGATCCGGTCATGCATGGTCGCGGAACTATGCTAGGCGGCGATACCCGATGGCGGGCGCTCGAGCGCGGCGAGATCCTCGGCGGCAAAGAGACGCGCCACGTCGAAGATGATGACGAACGCGTCCCGCCGCCGGGCGATGCCGACGATGTATTCCGACCGCCAGCGGCCACCGATATCGGGCGGCGGCTCGACCGCCGCGGTATCGAGCCCCGTCACCTCGAACACCCGGTCGGCGACCAGCCCCAACACGATGGCGCGGCCGTCGATCGGAACCTCCAGCACCAAGATGCGCGTTTCGGGCGTGGCCGGCACGCTCGGCAAAGCAAGCTTCAGGCGCAGATCGATGACTGGCACGCTGCGTCCGCGGACATCGATGATTCCCAAGAGATAGGCGGGGGCGTGCGGGAGGCGCGCCACGTCGCGCATGTCGAGGATTTCCCGCACGCTCTCGACCGGCACCGCGAAGGTTTCCCGCTCGATGCCGAGGGTTACGTATTGAACCACATCCGTCATGATTGGCCGCTTCCGTTCCCGGTTGCGCGACGCCATCAGTGCCGCGCGAACTCGGCGTCGAGATCGTCGGCGCTGCCGGACATGTCGAGGGCGAAGCCGCCGCCGGCGGCTTTCGCGCTTTTGCCGTGGCTGCTCCGCGCCGACGCGGCTTGGGCGACATGCGGCTTCGCCCCCGCATGCGGCTTGGAAGAACCAGCGTAAGCCTTTTCGATCTTCTCCATGGCAGCGTCGACATGCGTCGCTTTGGGCGCGAGATGCGCCACGGCCGCCCGGCCCGCTTTGCGCGCGCTGGCCGGTGCCGCGGACCGGCCGCCGCCCTGCTCGTCCGTGCGGAAGAAGGCGATGGTCGTCTGGAGCTGCTCGGCCTGCGCCGCCAGCTCCTCCGAGGTGGCCGAAGCCTCCTCCGATGCGCCGGCATTTTGCTGCGTCACCTTGTCGAGTTGCTGGATCGCCTGGTTGATCTGATCGGCGCCGGTGTCCTGCTCGCGGCACGCGGCGGTGATTTCTTCGACCAACTCGGCCGTCTTCTTGATGTCGGGCACGAGCTTGCCGAGCATCTCGCCGGCCTCTTGCGCCGCCTTGACCGTGTCGGTCGACAGCGTGCTGATTTCGGTTGCGGCCGCCTGACTGCGCTCGGCGAGCTTGCGCACCTCCGAGGCGACGACGGCAAAGCCCTTGCCGTGCTCGCCGGCGCGAGCCGCCTCGACCGCCGCGTTGAGCGCCAAGAGATCGGTTTGCCGGGCGATCTCCTGCACGATCGTGATCTTCTCGGCGATGGTCTGCATCGCTTCGACGGCGCGGCCGACCGCCTCGCCGCTCGACTGCGCGTCCTTCGCCGACTGCCGGGCGATCTTCTCGGTCTGGCCCGCATTCTCGGCGTTCTGTTTGATGTTGGAGGCCATCTCTTCCATCGAGGAGGACGCCTCTTCGGTCGAGGAGGCCTGCTCGGTCGCGCCTTGCGAGAGCTGCTCGGCGCTCGCCGACAGCTCCTGGCTGCCCGAGGAGACGTTCTCGGCTGCGGAGGCGACCTCAGCGACCACGTCCTTGAGCTTTGCGGTCATCCGGTTGAGCGCCTCGACGAGGTCGCGGACCTCGTCGTTGGTCTTCACTTCGATCCGCTGCGTCAGGTCGCCCGTCGCGACCCCGCTCGCAAGCTCGACCGCCCGACCGAGGCCGCGGCTGATCGACAAGGCGATCCACAGCGCCGTCCCGATGGCGATCGCCAACGAGGCGGCGACCATCGAAATCAGCTCGAGCCGCGCGGTACTGTATTGGTCATCGGCATCCGACATGTCTTGGTCCATGCTGGCATGGCCGAGGTCGATGATGCCCTTCAACTGCGTCTCGGCTTCCGATATCAAGCGCTGTCCCTCGCCATCGGATAGAGTGCGCGCCGCGTCCTGCTGGCTGTTCCGCACCATCGAGCGGATCTTGTCCTGCGCCCCGATATATTGCTGCCACGCCGAAGCGAAGGCCGCGAGCTTCTGCTTGATGGCGGGATTGGAGAGCGTATCGAGCTTCGCCTGCTCGCCCACCAAATCTTGGCGGCGCTTCAGAATGTCGGCGTCGTAGCTTTCGATCTGATCCTTGGATGCCGACAAAATGAGATTTTTCTCAGCGCGCTCGACCCGCAACAGGTCCGAGCCCAACTGTTCCGCCAGCATCGTGCGTTGCACCGAGCGTTCGATCAGCCGGTCGGTCATCGATTTGATCGAAGCGAGGCTACCGATCCCGACCGCCGCGGTTGCCGCGGAAAGAACAATAACCGTCCCGAAGGCGAGACCCAATTTCAGCTTGATCGAAAAACGCATTGTCTGGCTCCGTACTATCTGCTGCGTGATCGCATAGGGTTTGGCGAGCGGCGTCCTGCCGCTCGTCTAAGCGAAAATCCGTTCCATGTTGGGGATGACGACGAAATCGTTGTTCCGCTTGCCGATGCGGCGGATGAAGTCGGCGCGCCAATGCATGCCGATCCGTGGCGCCTCCTCGGTCGAGGCGGCGGCGACCTCGGTCACTTCGTGCACCTTGTCGGCCAGGATGCCGACCGTGGTGGGATCGCCGTCGAGGTCGATCTCGACGACGACCATCCGCGTATCCTGCGTCGGCGCGGTCGGCTCCATGCCGAAGCACAGGCGAAGGTCCGCGAGCGGAACGACTTTTCCGCGGACGTTGATCACGCCGCGGATGAAGCGCCGGGCGCCCGGCACCTCCGTCACCGGAACCGGATCGAGGATCTCCCGGACGATGCCAGCTTCGAGCGCGAAGATTTCGCCGCCCAGGCCGAGCATGACCGCTTCGAAAGCGTCGCCGCTGTCCGGATTCGCCATCATGTCAACTCCGACTGGCGCGCTTTGAGCTTCTCCTCGCGCGCTTGGCCAAGCTCGACCAGGTGAGCGATGTCGAGAATGAGCGCGACGGTGCCGTCGCCGAGGATCGTTGCGCCCGAGAAGGTCTCGGCGTCGGCGTGCAGCTTCGAGAGTGATTTGATCACCGTCTGGTGGCTGCCGATGATTTGGTCGACGACCAGCCCGACGCGCAGATCGCTGGAGGAGACGATGACCACTTTCTGGTAGGGATCGGCTTCGGTTTCGGTTTCGAAAATCTCGCGCAAGCGCAGGAACGGCACGAGATCGCCGCGGATGTTGAGGAAGCTGCGGCCTTGCGAGCGGGTATCGTCGTCATGCGACAGCTCGACGCATTCCTCGACCGCGGATAGCGGGAGCGCGTAGCGCCCGTTGCCGACCCGCACGAGGAGGCCTTCGATGATCGCCAATGTCAGCGGCAGGCGCAGCGTGATCTCGGTGCCGCGGCCGGGAGTCGTCGAAATGTCGATGCCGCCGCGCATCGATTCGATGGTCCGCTTGACGACATCCATGCCGACGCCGCGGCCGGAGACGGCGGAGATTTCCTTCGCCGTCGAAAATCCCGGGTGAAACAGGAACTGATAGAGCTCCGCGTCGGTGATCGCCGTGCCGGGCGCGAGGAGGCCCTGCTCCTCGGCTTTCGCGCGGATGCGGTTGCGGTCGAGGCCGCGTCCGTCGTCGCTGACGGTCACCAGGACTTCCGCGCCGGAATGCCGGGCAATCAGGCGGATGCGCCCGCTGTCCTGCTTGCCGGCCGCCTTGCGGCTTTGCGGATCTTCGAGCCCGTGATCGATGGCGTTGCGGATGAGATGGACCAGCGGATCGGCAAGGCGCTCGATCATCGTCTTGTCGAGTTCAGTCTCCTCGCCAATGGTGGCGAGCTCGACCTGCTTGCCGAGGTCGCGCGACAGATCGTGGATCAGGCGGCGGAACCGCCCGAACAACGAGCCGATCGGCACCATGCGGATGCCCATCGTCGTGTCGCGCAGCCCCGAAGCGAGGCGCTCGATCTCCTCGGCGACGGATTTGATATTGGCGTCCGTGCTGGACGTCGCCAGCTGGGTGAGCCGGGCCTGTGCGATGACGAGCTCGCCGACGCGGTCCATCAACTCGTCGAGCCTTTCGGCCTGGACGCGAAGGCTGGTGTTCATTTTCGCCGCGCCATGCCCCGATTCCGCATCCGGCTTGCGCGACCGTCCCTCGCCCGCCTCGCTTGCGCCCGGCAAAGCGTCGCTTTCCGATGCGGTGGGCGGAAGCGCGGGCACGTCAGGCGACGCGAGCGGCTCGATCGTCAGCTCCATGTCGTCGGCGACGAAGAGAAAGACTTCCTCGATCGCGGCTTTCGGGTGCGCGGTCGTCAGCACGACATCCCATTCGAGATGGCAGGAATCCGCCTGCATGTCTTCGAGCGCCGGAACATCCGCCGTCAGGGCCGTGACGACGCAGGAACCGAGCGCGCGCAATTCGTCGAGCAGGCCGAGCGGATTGGTGCCGCGGATCAGCACATCCTCGGCAAAGCGCAGCCGCAGGTGCCAAATTGCCGCATCGCCGTCCGGCGCCGCGCTCTCGCGGCGCTCGGTTTCCGCGGCCGGGGGCGTTGCGCTTTCGGCCCGATGCGTCGAGCCGACCGTCCGCACAAGATCGTCGAGGATCGCGCGGGCGACCGCGGGATCGGCATCTTGCGGCCGATCGATCAAGAGGCGGATGTGATCCTTCGCGGCGAGCGCGATCGCAATGAGTTTGCGGCTCGATGGGGCATCGCCTTTACGAACTCGGTCGAAAGCGGTCTCGAATTCATGAGTAAACTCGGCGACATCCGGGAAGCCGAACATCGCTCCCGAGCCCTTGATGGTATGGAGCGAGCGAAACGCGCTGTCGACCAGCGTGTGATCGTCGGGTGCTTGCTCGAGATCGAGCAGCGCCTGCTCGAGCTGCTCGAGAAGGTCCTGCGCCTCCTGGCGAAACGTCTCGGCGAAATCCGGCGTCGACATCAGCTCAAGACCTTTTTGACGACCGCGAGCAGCTGGTCTTGCTGGAACGGCTTGGTGATCCAGCCCGTCGCGCCGGCTTCCTTGGCTTGCTGCTTGATCCCGCTGTCGGATTCGGTCGTCAGGAAGACGATGGGAACGCCCTTGTAGTCCGGGAGCTTTCGCATCTCCTTGATGAAAGCTAGGCCGTCCATCACCGGCATGTTGAGGTCGGTGACGATCATGTTGACGGGGCTTGCCTTTGCCGCCGTCAAGCCTTCGGCGCCGTTGCCGGCCTCGACGACCTGGTAACCCGCGCCGGTGAGGGTCAGCTTGATCATCTGGCGAATGCTCGCCGAGTCATCGACCGTCAAGATCGTTTTCATGGGATGGCGTCTCCTAGCCCCAGAAATCGCTGTCGGATGCGCCGCCCTGCGACGTCGCGGTCAGGAACCCGCCGCGCTCGAGCGCGGTGCGCAGAACGCCGGCAGCGGGAGCCGCAAGGGCAAGCGAAGCGCCGCGCTGCGCGGCCGAGCGGCGTGCCGCGAGCAGGAGCTGGATGAAGCTGACATCGACATCGGTGGCGCCGCCGCAATCGATCGCGATGGGAGCGCCATCATCGAGAGCCGCGGCCAAGGTCGAGCGGATTGCCTCGGCTCGGGGCAAGGTGAGGGAACCATCGAAGCGCACCATGCGCTTCGCATCAACACGCGCACCAATGGGCATTTCACTAACCTTCTCGCCTCGCTTTTCGGTCGGCGAACGGCGCCGGTCGAAACTGGGCTTCACCACCACACTGCCTCTTTTTGTAGCAAGCGCAGGTGTCCAAAATATTAATTAGCGATCGCCAACTGACAAAGCGGCGTCGCGCAGAGCGATTTCAGCAGTGCTCTGCGCTGTGATTCACGTCACAGGCGAAGCGCTCTCACTTTGGCAATTTGGTCTCGCGACATCGTTCATGAGGGAGACGACCGATGCTGACACCGGCGGAGTGGCGCAAGCAGTCGCTATGCTTTCGAAAAATGGCGGCGGAGGAACCCGATCCGCATTTGAAATTGCGGCTGGCTCAACATGCGCGTGCCTTGACTGCACTCGCAACGAAGCTCGAAGGAGAGCACGCGCGGCGCAAAAGATCGATCGGCGAGTTGAGCGGCCGGTCGCGGATGGCGGAGCGATTTCCGTGGCAACCGGGTGATGCCGCGACGCATTGAGCCCGCGCTCGCGCAATGAGCGTTCGGCTGCGGTGGGAGTCGCGGTCGCGGTCGCCGGTGCGAAATCGAAAGAAAGGACCAGCCTGACGGCCGGCGGTTTCGTCAGGTAGACGGAGCCTAGGCGCCGCGAATGCGATCGACGATCGCGCCTGTGTCGCGCGGCAGAGCCTCGCCGCGCCAGGCCACATGCCCATCGGGCCGCACCAGCACCAACGGCGCTTGATAGAGCGCGCGGATGTCCGGCGCCGTGATCTCGACCGTCTCCAACGGAACGCCGCGTGCCAGGGCGGCATCGGTGAACGCCCTCCCGTCCGGAGCATCGGCGCCGAGGCGCAGCAAAACGAAACCGCGGCCGAACAGATCGAGGGTCGAGCGCCTCTCGTCGAGCCAGGCATGCGGCGCCCGCGCTCCGGCGCGGGTCGAGGGCACATAGTCGGGCCCGTCCTCCGGCATGGCCAGACCATCGGGGCAGCACACTGGCGAGTCCTCATAGCAATAGCCGAGCCCGATCTTGTCGGCGTTGAATAGTGATCCAGCACTCATGATGGTTTGCCGCAAGCTCGCGCGGCTGCGCTCGCCGGCCTCCCCTGGATCGCAAATGGTGACTTCGGGCGACAGCACGCGCCGTTGCATCATCCGGGTCGAGGCGGCGACGCTGAAGATGCCGACGGGCTGGCGTTCGATGCTGTAGCTGGCGAGGAGATTGTGCCCGCCCCAGCCTTCGACCATCGCCGCGAGCTTCCAGCCGAGATCGACGGCGTCGCCGATGCCCGTGTTCATGCCGCCGCCGCCATCGGGCGGATTCTGGTGCGCGCTGTCGCCGGCGAGGAAGACGCGCGGGCCGCCGTAGCGCTGCGCCACCAGGCTGCGGCGCGTCCAGGAGGTGATGTTGCGCATCGCATAGGGAATCTTGACGCCGAACGCGCGCAGCAAAGCGGCATCGACATCGAAGGATGCGACATCCATCGGCTTGCTGCCGCCGACGACTGAGAGCCGCCAATGGTCGGCGCCGTCTTGGGATTCGAGCGTCGACTTCACCCCATCCGGCCCGACGATATAGAACATCGCCACCCGGCCTTTGTCGTGGAACGAGGGCAGGTTCTTCACGTCGATCGAGACGTTGACCGGATAATCGTGAACGCCGATGCCACCCATCTTGATATCGAGCTGGTCGCGGATCGAGCTTCGCCCGCCGCAGCAGGCGACGAGATAATCCGCGGCGACGCGCACGCGCCGTCCGGTTTTGACGTCGGTGATGTCCGCGACGACGCCGTTCTCGGATTTCTCGAAGCTCTCGAAACGCGACCAATAGCGCAGCGCGACCGAGGGAAAGCCCGAGGCCAGATCGCGCAGGATCGGGTCGAACCAAAGCTGGTTGCAGCGTTGCGCCCGCTCCGGACTGACCGGCGAGGGCTTGACGCCGCCATGCGTCGGGCGATTGACGCGCGCGATCTCATAGCCGGTGATGCTCGTCACGTAGACGAAGTCATGCGGATAGTCGGGCGGAAATCCGGCCCGGCGCACGCGATCGGCGACGCCCCAGCGGCGGCAAAACTCCATCGTCCGCACGCCGACCGCGTTGGTGCGCGGAATTTCGTTGGAGCGGTCGCCCTGTTCGACGACGAGACAGGGCACGCCCCGCCAACCGAGCTCGGCCGCCAGAGCGAGACCGACCGGGCCGGCCCCGACGATTAGCACCGGAACATGATCGGGAGGTTCTGCACGCGTTTCAGGCATTGTCCTCACCCAGGTGACGAGCGCCAAGGCTCGCTTTCTTGCCATTTCGATCGGCCAGTCTAGGCGCGGTCAAATCGTCCTGGCAAATTCCGCCCGCGCATGACGCGCCGTGTGAAATGCGAAGCGGAGTTGCGCGCAAAGACGGTGCGCTGCCATACTCCGTGCCGCAAAAACAACGACACACCAAACGATAGCAGCCTGCATCCGTGCCGAGCCGGTGCCGTCTGCCGAGGGGGCGCGATGAGGCGATTGGTTCTGGGGGTTTTCTGTCTCGTCATGACGGGGTTTTTGCCCGCCGTCGCGCAGCCGCGCGCGACGATAACAATGGGCGTCATCACCCTCGTCTCTTCGGCACCGGCCTATATTGCCGCCGAGAAAGGATATTTTCGCGAGGCGGGCCTCGAGGTGCAGATCGAGCCGATCGAGACGACCGGAAACGCGATGCCGCTTTTGGCCAGCGACCGCATGCAGATTCTGGTCGGCGGGGTCAGCGCCGCCTATTGGAACGCGCTCGCCAACAATCTGCCGGTCATCATGGCGTTCGACAGCGCGTCGAGCCCGGTCTATGTCGATATCCTGCTGCGCCCCGATCTGGTCGAAAAGATTTCAAGCGCCGCCGATCTGAAAACCCGCACCGTCGCCGTCACCGCGCCGGGTGCGATCCCGGTCTATCAATTGGCGAAGCTCCTGCAGACGGGGCATTTATCGCTCGGCGACGTCAATCTCAAATACATGCCAATGCCGCAAATGACCGTTGCGCTCGCCAATAGCGCGGTCGATGCGGCGTTGATGGCGCCGCCGCTCAACGCCATGGCGGTGCAGAAAAAGGCCGCGGTGCATTGGCAGGATCTCGACGATGTCATTCGGCCGCAGCCGATGGAGCTCGCGGTCTACACCGCCAACAGCGACTGGGTGAAGCAGCGTGGCGACGATGCGCGCAAGCTGTTCCTCGCTCTCGGCCGCGCCGCACGCGACTATTGCCAGGCCTATCACGGCGGCCCCAACCGGGCCGAAGTCGAGGACATCATGGTGAAGTACAAGGTCGCGCCCAACCGCGCGCTGCTCGATAAAATGCCGTGGCAAGCGCGCGATCCCAATGGGCGCATCAACCTCGCCAGCATCGAGGACATTCAGGAGCTGTTCTTCGCCACCGGCATGGCCAAGAAGAAATTCGCCGGCACCCGCCTGGTCGATGGCAGCTTCGCCGATTACGTGGCGGCAAAGCTGGGACCCTTCGCGCTGGTCAATTCCGACAGCAAAAAGGCGGGCTGCCGCGCTCCGTAGCTGGCTCTCTCGCTGCCTGGAACGCGATCTGCTTGGCCTCGCATGCGTGCGCTTCAGTGGCGTTGCGAGGCTTATTTTCTCTGGTTTAGATGGCCTTGCTCACGTCAACCTGGAGACCAGCCGGTGAGCGCGGACCGGCTGATTTGGTTTGACGGTTTGTTCTGTTCAATTCAGCCTTGTGCCGTTCGCGAAACAACCGCATTGACCGCCATGGCGATCAAGATCGTGTTGAAGAAAAACGATACCACCGCATGCCAAGTGACTGCCCGACGCATTGGTGTGGTGAGGACGTTCGTATCCGATGTTTGCGCTGTCATTCCGATGACGAAGGAAAAATAGAGAAACTCCCAAATGCCGGGCTCGCGTCCGTCGTGAAAATCCAGGGGACGCTTCGTCTCTTGGCCGCGCTTTTCTTCATGATAAAAGAGATTTGAATAGTGCGCCGCTTCGTTCAGTTGGATCACGAACCAACCCAGCGGTGCGCCGGCCAGCAATGTTGCCAACCCTATCGGATCATCTGCACTCTTGTCGTTGAGCGTCTTAAAAATAGCGATGCAGGTATAGGAAACGACCACGAGAATGATAAAGAAAACGACCCCAGCGCCTTCATCCTCGACCTGCGCGCGCCGCTTAAGATAATCCGAATCTACCCGGACAACCACGATTATGAAGGCAACGATATAGGCAAGAAAGAATGCGTCACCAGCAATCGCCAGCGGCATTTTCCAATGCGCGGCAGTGGCGCTCGCCCAGATCAAGAGAGCGATCATGAGTGAAACATAGAACTTACTGTGGTGGTGCCAGGAGGCGGTCAAGAAGCCGGTCATCCTGGATGCAACAAACGGTTCTGCCCTTTGTTCCTGGCTTCTTGTTCCTGGCTTCGAATGAGACTCGCCGCGCGATCGTGCGGAGCTTTCTTCTACAGCAATCTCCAACGCGGATCGGTATGCTCGATTTCGGCGGTAAAGACAGCCGGCCTACCTTGACCCGCCCAAGAGCGATTGGCGTCCCCAAGGGGATTCGAACCCCTGTTACCGCCGTGAAAGGGCGGTGTCCTAGGCCTCTAGACGATGGGGACGCGGCTCGGCCGAAAGGGTCTACCGGCTGGGCGCCGCTAAATCAAGCCGCGGCTGCGGCGCGATGCCTCAAGCACTCGACGGCGGCAGGCGCGCCCTGCACTATGCGCGCCATGTGCGGCGTCGCCGGCATTTTCGATCCTCGCGCGCGCGGCGGCCCGGGCGCCCTTGCCGCCGCGGCGCAGCGCATGACCGCGGCACTCCATCATCGCGGACCGGATGCCGGCGATCTCTGGGTGGACGAAGCTGCCGGCATCGCCCTCGGGCATCGGCGGTTGTCGATCATCGACCTCTCGCCCACAGGGGCGCAGCCCATGCTCTCGTCCTGCGGCCGCTTCGTCCTCTCCTTCAATGGCGAGATCTATAATTTCCGCGCGCTCCGCGCGGAGCTCGAAGCCGCGGGCCGGCGCTTCCGCGGCCAGTGCGACACCGAGGTGATCGTCGAGGGCGTCGCGCAATGGGGCGTCGAGGCGACGATCCCGCGGCTCGTCGGCATGTTCGCTCTGGCGATGTGGGACCGGCAGGAGCGCATGCTCTATCTCGTGCGCGACCGGCTCGGCATCAAGCCGCTCTATTGGCAGCAGCGCGGCACGCGGTTGATCTTCGGCTCGGAATTGAAGGCGCTCCGCGCCGATCCCGGCTTCGAGAGCAAGCTCGATCGCGACGCGCTCGCGCTGTTCCTGCGTCTCGCCTATGTGCCGGCGCCGACCACCATCTATGACGGCGTGAAGAAGCTCGCGCCCGGCACGATCCTGATCGCACGCGAAGGCGCCGAGCCGGAGCTCAAGCCTTTCTGGTCGCTCGAGGATGTCGTGCGCGACGGGCTCGCGCAGCGCTTCGACGGCAGCGAGGACGAGGCCATCAACGCGCTCGATACGCTGCTCGGCGAGGCCGTCCGCTGCCGCATGATCGCCGACGTGCCGCTGGGCGCCTTCCTCTCGGGAGGGATCGATTCCTCGGCTGTCGTCGCGCTGATGCAGGCGAGCAATCCGCAGAAGGTCAAGACCTTCACCATCGGCTTTCGCGAGACGGGCTATGACGAGGCGCCCGACGCGCATGCGGTGGCGACGCATCTCGGAACGGATCACACGGCGCTCTATGTCTCGCCCGAGCATGCGCGCGCGGTGATCCCGCGCCTTCCCGAGATCTATGACGAGCCCTTCGCCGACCCCTCGCAAATCCCGACCTTCCTGATCTCGGAATTGACGCGCCGCCACGTCACCGTCGCGCTCTCGGGGGATGGCGGCGATGAGATGTTCGGCGGCTACAACCGCTATCTGCAACTCCGCCGCTTGATCGCAGCGCTCGAATCCCTGCCGGCCGGCGCATCCGCCGCGCTCGCCGCGTTCTTGCGCGCCCTGCCGCTCGGCGCTTGGTCGGCTTTGGGCCGGGGGCCGCTGCTCGGCGACAAGGCGCAGAAGCTCGCTCTCATGCTCGAAGGCGGCGGCGAGCAATTCTATCGCCGTCTCGTCTCGCATTGGTGGAACGCGGAGGAGCTCGTTGCGGGCGCGGCCGCGCCGCGCTTCCTCGCCGACGACACGCGGGCGGGCGCCTTCATCCGCGATCGTGCCGAGCGGATGCAATATCTCGACACGATGACCTATCTGCCCGACGATATTTTGACGAAGCTCGACCGTGCCTCGATGGCCGTATCCTTGGAAGCACGCGTGCCGCTGATCGATCACCGCGTCGCCGCCTTTGCCTGGCGCCTTCCGTCTGCCTGGAAGGCACGGCCGGGCGCCGGCAAATATCTTCTCCGCCGCGTGCTCGAGCGCTATGTCCCGCGGCAACTTTTCGAGCGGCCGAAGCAGGGTTTCGCCGTGCCGATCGACAGCTGGCTCAGAGGACCGCTGCGCGATTGGGCGGAAAGCCTGCTCGATCCCGAGCGGCTCCGGCGCGAGGGCATTCTCGCGCCCGAGCCGATCGGGCAGCGCTGGCGTGAGCATTTGGCGGGCAAGCGCAATTGGCAATATTCGCTGTGGAACGTGCTGATGTTCCAGGCCTGGAAAGAGCGCTGGCTGGCGAATTAGCGCGCGGCGAGCGCTGGCGCCGCGTCGTCGATCATCAGCTGGACGCCCTCGCGGCCCTGCCAATTGTCGGCGCGCAGATGGCCGGCGATATGGAAACCCGCCCCTTGCGCATTAAGAAGCGCGCGGCCGAGCGCGTTGTCGCGCTCGCCATTGAGCGCGCGGAAGGCAATCGCTTTGAGGCGCCCGCTGCCCGCACCATCGGCGAAGACGCAGCGCACATGCTCGGTACCGACGATGTCGGCCTTCACCACGCGCAGATTGGCGAGGGCGAAGCGCGGCTCGGAATTGGCGGCACCGAACGGGCCGATGCGCTCGATCAGCGCGGCGAGACCGGGCGTCGCGGCGGCAACCGCCAGGGCACCGTCGATGTGCAGCTCCGGCATGGCATCTGCTTCGCCGAGTGCGGCGGCGACGCGCGCCTCGAGAAATTCGCGCAACGGCCCGAGCTTTGCCTCCTCGACGGTGAAGCCCGCGGCCATCGCATGGCCGCCGCCATTGACGAGCAGCCCCGCCTGCTGCGCGGCGATGACGATCGGACCCAAAGCGAGGCCCGGCACGGAGCGTCCCGAGCCCCGGCCGATACCGCCCGAGAGTGCGACGACGCAAGCCGGACGGTTGTAACGCTCTTTGAGGCGGCTCGCGACGATGCCGATGACGCCGGGATGCCAGTTCTCGCCTGCGGCGAGGACGAGCGCGCCACCCGGATCGCGCTCGACCGCGGCGATGGCCTGCGCCAGGACCTGTGCCTCGATCGCGCGCCGCTCGGCGTTGAGCGCGTGGAGATGGGCCGCGAGCGTGCGCGCCTCCTCCGGATCCTCGGTCGCGAGCAGCCGCGCGCCGAGATCGGCCTCGCCGACGCGGCCGCCGGCATTGACGCGCGGGCCCAAGATGAACCCCGCGTGATAGGCGTCGAGCTTCTCGCCGATCCCGGCCGCATCGCCCAAAGCGGCAAGGCCGATATTGCCGCGCCGGCGCATGATTTTGAGGCCTTGCGCGACGAGCGCGCGGTTGACGCCGGTTAGGGGCACGACATCGCACACCGTGCCAAGCGCCACGAGATCGAGCAGTTGCATCAGATCGGGCTCGCCCCGCTCGCGATACCAGCCGGCTTGGCGCAGCGCGCGGTTGACGCCCGCGACGAGCAGGAAAGTCACGCCGACCGCCGCCAGCATGCCGTGCGGGCTCGCCTCGTCGACCCGGTTCGGATCGATCACCGCGAGTGCGCGCGGCAGCGCCGGATCGCCGAGATGATGGTCGACGACAATGACGTCGAGCCCGCTCTCCGCCGCGCTGCCGAGCGCTTCCTGCGAGCTGATCCCGCAATCGACGGTGACGACGACACCCGCGCCGCGCTCCTTGAGCTTTGCGAGGGCGGCGGCGTTGGGGCCATAGCCTTCGCGCTGACGGTCGGGGATGTAGAGCGTGGTCTTGGCGCCGACCGCGCGGAAAAACCGCTGCAGTAGCGCCGAGGAGGTCGCGCCGTCGACATCGTAATCGCCGAAAACGCCGATGAGCTCGCCGCCGCAAACCGCATCGACAAGCCGCGCGACCGCCTTGTCCATGTCCTTCAGATGCAACGGATCGGGAAGAGCCTCGCGGAGCGTCGGCGCAAGAAAGCCCTCGGCATTCTCGATGCCGATGCCGCGCCCGGAGAGAAGGCGGCCGATGATCTCGGGCAGACCGAAGCGTTGCGCCAAGGCGAGGCCGGCGCGGTCGTCGCCGCCGCGCGCGCGCCAAAGCCGCCCCGAGAGCGAGCACTCGACGCCGAGGACGGCCGCTCTTGCCGAGGCGTCGAGGCTCACAAGAAAGTCTTACGGTCGAAATTGTGGCTCGCCTCGATCACGCGCACGGTTCCGGTCTTCGAGCGCATGACGATCGAATGCGTGTGCGCGCCGCCCGGAAAGCGGCGCACGCCCTGCAGCATGCTGCCCGAAGTCACGCCGGTCGCGGCGAACATGACCTCGCCCTTGGCCAGATCGTGGAGACCATATTTGCGGTTGAAATCCTTGATGCCGAGCTTGGTCGCGCGCCCGCGCTCGTCGTCGTTGCGAAAGAGCAGCCGGCCCTGCATAAAGCCGCCGATGCAGCGCAGCGCCGCCGCCGCGAGCACGCCCTCGGGCGCGCCGCCCGAGCCGACATAAAGATCGACGCCGCTATCCGCGCGCGAGGTCGCGATCACGCCGCTGACATCGCCGTCCGAGATCAACATGATGCGCGCCCCCGCCTCGCGCACCTTGACGATGAGCTCGGCATGGCGCGGCCGGTCGAGAATGCAAACGACGAGATCCGACACCTCGGCCTTCTTTGCCTTGGCGAGGCTCTTGAGATTGGCGGCGGGCGTCTCGTCGAGATCGACCACATCGCCGAAGCCTTGGCCGATGGCGATCTTGTCCATATAGACGTCGGGTGCGTTGAGGAAGCCCTTCGATTCCGCCATGGCGATGACCGCGAGCGCGTTCTGCCCGCCCTTTGCCGTGATCGTCGTGCCTTCCAACGGATCGAGCGCGATGTCGATCTTGGGCCCATGGCCGGTGCCGACCTTCTCGCCGATATAGAGCATCGGCGCCTCGTCGCGCTCGCCCTCGCCGATCACCACCGTGCCCTCGATGGCGAGGCCGTTGAGCGCGGTGCGCATCGCATCGACCGCCGCCTGATCGGCGGCTTTTTCATCGCCTCGCCCCATCAGCTTCGACGCCGCCAGCGCCGCCGCTTCGGTGACGCGGACCGCTTCGAGCGCGAGATTGCGGTCCATTTGAGCGTAATCGGCCATCGCTTCCTTCCTCCTCAGAGATTCTCGACGCGGATCATGCGCGGCGGCTCGAGCACGGTGTCGAGCGCCCTGATGCGCTCGAGCGCGCGCAGCATCGCCGCTTCCTCGGTGTCATGGGTGGTGAGCACGATCGGCACGGCCTCGCCGGGCGCGCGTCCGCGCTGCAGCATCTGCTCCATCGATACGGATTCATCGCGGAAGGCGGCGGTGATATCGGCGATCACCCCCGGCCGGTCGACGACCATCAGCCGCACATAGAAAGCGCCGCAATGCTTGGCCATCGGCGAGGCGGGCCGCTCGGTCAGCGCCGTTGCCGGAACCGCGAAGCCCGGCGCCCCGCGCCCGGTGGCGATATCGAGCAGATCGGCGACCACCGCCGAGGCGGTCGGATCGGCGCCGGCGCCGCGGCCTTCGAGCACGACGCGGCCGACGAAATCGCCCTCGATCATCACCGCGTTGAACACGCCCTCGACATGCGCGAGCGGCGCCGAGAGCGGCACCATGCAGGGGTGGACGCGCTGCTCGATGCCGTGCTCCGTCAGCCGCGCGAGGCCGAGGAGCTTGATGCGGTAGCCGAGATCTTGGGCAAAGGCGATGTCGAGCGCGGTGACGTGGCGGATGCCTTCGACATGGACGCCGGCGAAATTGACCGCGTTGCCGAAGGCCACCGCGGCCAGGAGCGCCAATTTATGGGCGGCATCGATGCCATCGATATCGAAGCTCGGATCGGCCTCGGCATAGCCGAGGCTTTGCGCCTCGGCGAGCACCGCGGCGAAATCGCGACCCGATTCGCGCATCTGCGAGAGGATGTAGTTGCAAGTTCCGTTGAGAATGCCGCAGACACCTAGCAGGTGATTGGCGGCCAAGCCCTCGCGCAGCGCCTTGAGGATCGGAATGCCGCCGGCAACCGCCGCCTCGAAGCCGAGCGCCACGCCCTTCTCCTCGGCGCGCCGCGCGAGCGCGGTTCCGTGATGGGCGAGCAGAGCCTTGTTCGCGGTGACGACATGCCTGCCGCGCTCGAGCGCGCTCGTCACCACTTGGCGTGCGACCCCGTCGCTGCCGCCGATCAGCTCGACCACGACATCGATGCCCGGCAGTGCCGTCATTGCGACTGCATCCTCGTGCCAGGGAACGCCGCTCAGATCGATCAGGCGCTCGCGCGCGCGGTCGCGCGCCGAAACCGCCGCCAGCTCCAATTTGCGCCCGGCATGCCGCTCGAGCAGCGCCGCGTTCCGGCGCAGCAGTGCGACCACGCCGGCGCCGACGGTGCCGAGGCCGGCAATGGCGATCTTCAGTGGCGGTTTCATGACAAGCTGCGCGGCTCCGGGAAGCGATCGGCGCGCTAGGTTGCGACAGATTCGGTGCCGTGGCAACGCTTAGTCCGGCGTGCCGGCGCCTCGGGCAACCGGCAACAATGACGCCGCGCGCCAGCCGCATCGCAGGTCGCGCGGCTCAATTCTCGAAGAAGATCTCGGCGCGCGGTACATCCTGGCCGCCGCCGGCCGCCACAGGCGCGGCTTCGACCGCGATGTCCTTGCTTGGGACGCCTTTGTCGGAGAGCGCGACCGCCACGGCTTGCGCGCGATTGAGCGCCAGGTTGAATCCGGCCACGGCCGCATTGGGGCCGGCCGCCTCGCCATGGCCGACGATGCGGATCTTCCCGCCATCCTTGACGTGCTGCTTCACGATCGCATCGATGGTGTCGTCGACCTTGTCCGAAAGCAGCGCCGAGCCCGAGGCGAAGCTCACATCGGCGATGTGATGCATGGCGGCGTGGCGCGCATCCGATGCGGCGGTCGGCGCGGCTGATGCGGTCTTCTCGCCGCCCGCTGTCGCGGTATGGTCGGGCGGCGGAATATTCGGCGGCGGCGGCGCCGCCATGACCGTATCGGTGGGCGGTATCGCGGCGGCGGTCGGCGCCGGCGGGGCTTTGGCCTTGGCCGCGGTCGAGCCGGCAGGCGGAATGCGCGGCGGGGGCGGCGCGGGCGTCACCGCCTCGCCGCTCGGCGGGTTGCTGATTTGCGGGCTCTGCAGCGACGACTCGGCGGGCGGCGCCTCGCTGCCGCGTGCCGGCGGCCGTGCCTTGGCGAGCTTATCCCCGGACGATTGCGCCCGATCGGGCGTCGGCGCGGGTTTCGCCGCGGAGGGAGCGGCCGGGCCGGCCGCGCTCTTGGCCGTCGGCTCGGGCGGCGGCGGCGGGGGTGCGCCCGGCGCGGCACGCCCGGCGCGCAAATCGTCATTCGCGTATTTGGCGTTGTTCCGGTCGGCGATCAGGCTGTCGACCAGCTTGTCGCGATCGATGGTGCTGAGCGCCGTTTCCGGCGCATCGGGCACCGTGCCGAGATTGGGGAAAGGCTCGTTGCTGCCTTCCTTGAGGTTTTCCTCGTTCTGGCCCTTGCCCAGATCGTCATTCTTCGAGGCGCCGGTGATCCCCCGATACCAGGACACCGGATTGACGGCATTGGGCAGCGAGGAGCAGGCCCCGAGCTGCGCCACAACCGCCGCCAGGACGATCAGCCTTATCTTGCTCCGCACTACCCGGTGTTCCATATAACTGCTCGGCCCTTGTCGCCGGTGTCATAGATGATTCTCGGCCCGAGGCCAAGAATTGCCGATCCGCGATGCTGGACCAGGCCAGTGCCAGGGCGCAAGGAAGAAAACATGAACGACGCCGACGCCGCAGAGCCCAAGCTTCCCGATCCCGTGCAGTGGTCGCGCAATATGGCGGCGATCGCGGAATTGAGCGAGCGTCTCGTGCGCGAGTTCCTCGCGCATCAGCAGGCGGGCAGCCTCGGCATGGCGGATCCACTCAATATCGGCGCTGCCTTTCTCGAAATGACGCAGCGGCTGATGAGCGATCCGGGTCGCCTCGTCCAGGCGCAATTGTCGCTGTGGCAGGACTATCTCCGGCTGTGGCAAAGCACCGCGGAGCGGTTCCTCGGCGGCAAGGCCGAGCCGGTCGCGGAGCCCCAGGCCGGCGACCGCCGCTTCAAGGACGCCGCCTGGCAGGAAAACACGCTCTTCGACTACATCAAGCAGAGCTATCTCCTGACCGCGCGCTGGCTGCAATCGACCGTGCGCCAGGTCGATGGGCTCGACGAGAAGACCGCGCGCAAGGTCGATTTCTATACGCGGCAATTCGTCGATGCGATGGCGCCGTCCAATTTCCTTTTGACCAACCCCGAGGTCCTGCGCGCGACCATCGACAGTCAGGGCGAGAATCTGGTCAACGGCCTCAAACACGTGCTCGAGGATCTCGATCGCGGCAAGGGCCGGTTGATGATCAAGATGACCGATTTCGACGCCTTCAAGGTCGGCGGCAACATCGCGGTGACGCCCGGCAAGGTCGTCTTCCAGAACGACCTGATACAGCTCATCCAATACGAGCCTTCGACGGCCAAGGTGCATCGCCGGCCGCTGCTGATCATTCCGCCCTGGATCAACAAGTACTACATCCTCGATCTTCGGCCCGACAACTCCTTCATCAAATGGGCGGTAGCGCAGGGCCATACGGTGTTCGTCATCTCCTGGGTCAATCCCGACGAGCACCTCGCCGCGAAGAAATTCGAGGATTACATGCTCGAAGGGCCGCTCGCCGCGCTCGACGCGATCGAGCAGGCGACCGGCGAACGCGAGGCGAATGTCATCGGCTATTGCCTCGGCGGCACGCTGCTCGCGGCGACGCTCGCCTATATGGCGGTGAAGGAGGATCATCGCTTCGCCAGCGCGACCTTCTTCGTCACCATGACGGATTTCGCCGAAGCCGGCGAATTGTCGGTGTTCATCGACGAGGAGCAGCTGACCAGCCTCGAAGAACGCATGCGCGAGCATGGCTATCTCGAAGGCTCCGACATGGCGACGACCTTCAACATGCTGCGCGCCAACGACCTCATCTGGTCCTTCGTCGTCAACAATTACCTCCTCGGCAAGGACCCCTTCCCCTTCGATCTGCTCTATTGGAACAGCGATTCGACGCGCATGCCGGCGGCGATGCACGCCTTCTACCTGCGCAAGATGTATCAGGAGAACCAGCTCATCGTGCCGGACGCGCTGACGCTCGCCGGCGTTCCGATCGATCTGCGCAAGGTCGCGGTGCCGAGCTATTTTCTCTCGACCAAGGAAGATCATATCGCGCCATGGAAATCGACCTACGCGGCGACGCAGATTTTCCGCGGCAAGACCAATTTCGTCCTTGCCGCGTCGGGCCATATCGCCGGCGTGGTCAACCCGCCTGGCCGCTCCAAATACGGACATTGGGAGAACGCCAAGCTGCCTAAGAGCGCCGATGCCTGGCTCGCCGGCGCCAAGATGGTGCAAGATTCGTGGTGGCCGAATTGGGAGAGCTGGGTCGAGGCTTATGCCGGCGGCGAGGTGCCGGCGCGCCGGCCCGGCGACGGCAAGCTGAAGCCGATCGAGGACTCGCCCGGCTCCTACGTGCTGGTGAAAGCGCGCTGACACCGCCGATACGGGCTTGACAGTCTTTCCCGGCGAGCGGGAAGATGAGCATGGCGCGCCGCCTTTCATAGAACGACAAACGCAGATTGCGGCCGTCCAAGGGAGGAATGGATGGTCGATGTTTCGCTGCCCGCCGGCTTGGCCGGCGCCGATGCCCATGCCGCCGAGATCAGCGCCGCCCAGCGCGACATCGCCGCGCGCATGGAGCGCATGCCGCTGACCTGGACTCAGCTCAAGGCGCGGATCGTCGTCGGCACCGCGACTTTCTTCGATGGCTATGATTCGCTGGTGATGGGCCTCGTCATGCCGGTTCTCGCCGGCGCCTGGGGGCTGTCGCGTGCCGATATCGGCTTTCTGCTCTCGGGCACCTTCTTCGGCCAATTGCTCGGCGCGCTGCTCTTCCCCTATCTCGCCGAGCGCTTGGGGCGGCTGCGTGCCGCGAGCTACTCGATTTGGGTCGTCGGCCTAATGGGGCTCGTCTGTGCCGCGAGCTGGAATTTTGCGACGCTTACCTTCGCCCGCGTCGTGCAAGGCATCGGCATCGGCGGCGAGATCCCGGTTGCCGCCACCTACATCAACGAGATCGCGCATTCGAAAGTGCGCGGGCGCTTCTTCCTGCTCTACGAAGCGGCCTTCGCCTTCGGCTATCTCATCTGCACCCTCTTGGGCGTGCTGCTGATTACGCGCTATGGCTGGCAGATCATGTTCCTCATCGGCGCGCTGCCGGCTTTCGTCGCCGCGATCATGCGCCGCGTGCTGCCGGAATCGCCGCGCTGGCTCGCGAGCAAGGGGCGCACCGCCGAGGCCGACGCGATCGTCAAAGGCATGGAGCGCGAAGCGGAGGCCAAGCTCGGTACCGCGCTGCCGCGGCCCGATCTCTCGGTTGCGCCACCGCCCGCGGCACAGCGCACCAACCTTTTGGAACTGTTCACCCCGTTTTACCGCCTGCGCACTCTGGTCGTGTGGTCGGTTTGGGGCTTCTCGTTCTTTGTTACTCAGGCGCTCAACACCTGGCTGCCGACGATCTATCGCCAGGAACTGCACCTGACGGTGCAGCAATCGCTCGAATTCACGCTGGCGACGCACTGCATCTCGATCGGCAGCGCGATCGCGGTGGCGCTCGCGATCGATCATGTCGGGCGGCGGCGTTGGATCGGCTTCGCCTTGCTGGGCGGCAGCCTGTCGCTGCTGTGCCTCGCCGCGACCGGCGCGCACAATGCGGTGGTGATGCTGATCTTCGCGACGATCGCGAATTTCTGCCTCGCCTCGGTCTCGGTGTCGATCTATGTCTTCACCTCGGAGCTCTATCCGACGCGGATGCGCGCGCTCGGCACCGGCATGGGCTCGACCGTGCGCAACATCTTCACCACCTCGAGCCCGCTCCTCGTCGCGGTGATGCTGACGAATTTCGGCCTGCCCGGCGTCTTCACGATGCTGGGCCTCGCGCCGCTTGTCCCTTGTCTCATGGTGCTGGCCTTCGGCACCGAGACCAAGGGCCGCGTGCTCGAGGAAGTCTCGCCTTAAGTTTCAGCTTCGCATGACGCACGAGCCGCCGCTCGCGCTGTGCTACGCGTCTGAGTCAGCTTCGCATGAGGCGCGAGCCGCCGCTCGCGCTGTGCTACGCACTACGGAAACAGCGGTTCCTGCGCGAGGCCGGCGATCTCGGGTAGGCCCAGCATGACGTTCATGTCCTGCACCGCCTGACCCGAGGCGCCCTTCACCAGATTGTCGATCGCCGAGATGAGGATCGCGCGGCCCGACAGCCGGTCCTGCGCGAGGCCGATGAGGCAGAGATTGGAGCCGCGCACGTGATGCGTCGCCGGTACCATGCCGTGCGGCAGCACATGCACGAAAGCCTCGTCCTGATAAGCGCGCTCGAGCGCGGCGCGCAAATCCTCGATCTTGGCGCTCTTCGTCATGCGCACATAAATCGTCGACAGAATGCCGCGATTCATCGGCATCAGATGCGGCGTGAAGCTGATGGCGACGGGCCGGCCCGCCGCCGCCGAAAGCCCCTGCTCGATCTCCGGCATGTGGCGGTGATGGGCGACACCATAGGCGGTGATGCCTTCCGACACCTCGGCGAAGAGGCTCGTCTCCTTCAAGCCGCGGCCGGCGCCGGTCACGCCCGATTTCGCGTCGATGACGATGTCGTCGGCATCGATCAATGCCGCCTTGACGAGCGGAATGAGCGGCAGCTGCGCACCCGTCGGGTAGCAACCCGGCACCGCGACGAGCCGCGCATTGGCGATTGCGCCGCGCGCGATCTCGGTCAAGCCATAGACCGCTTCGCGCTGCAATTGCACGGCGCGATGCGCGTGGCCGTACCATTTCGCGTAGACATCGGGATCGGCGAGGCGGAAATCCGCCGAGAGGTCGAGCACGCGCAGATGCCCGGGGAGGCTCGAGATCACGTCCTGCGTCGTGCCATGCGGCAGACAGCAAAAGACGAGATCGACCTTGCTCCAATCCACCTCCGGGATCGCGACCAGATCGGGCAGGTTCTGACGCCCGAGATGCGGGAAGACCGTGGCAAGCTTCTTGCCGGCCTGCCGCTCGGCGGTGAGCGCGACGATCTCGACATGGGGATGATGCGCGAGGATGCGCAAGAGCTCGGCCCCGGTGTAACCCGAGGCGCCGAGAATGGCGATGCGCGTGCGCGAGGATGTCGATGGCATGGAACTCTCCGGCGAAAACGAACGACCTGTGACCCAAGCAAATGCCCGAACGCGAAAGGGCGCCCCGCAGGACGCCCTTCATGCGAAAACGCCGATGCCTGCGGGATCAGCGTTTCGAGAATTGGAAGCTGCGTCGTGCCTTGGCCTTGCCGTATTTCTTGCGCTCGACGACGCGGCTGTCGCGGGTCAGGAAGCCCTGCGCCTTCAAGGCGGGACGAAGCCCCGGCTCGTAATTGAGCAGCGCCTTGCTGATGCCGTGGCGCACCGCGCCCGCCTGGCCCGAGAGCCCGCCGCCGGTGACGGTGCAGTTCACGTCGAACTGGCCGAGGCGATTGACGATGACGAAGGGCTGGTTGAGCAGCATGCGCAGCACGGGGCGCGCGAAATAAATCGGGCTGTCGCGGCCGTTCACCGTGATCTTGCCGGTGCCGGGCGCGATCCAGACCCGCGCGACGGCGTTCTTGCGCTTGCCGGTCGCATAGGCGCGGCCCTTGGCGTCGAGCTGCGGCTTGCCTTCGGCGCCCGCTGCCGGGCTCGCCGCGGCCTGCGCCGCATGACGGAGCTGCGCGCCCTGAAGGGCGTCGCGCAAAGCGCCGAGATTTTGAGGCTGATCGGCCATGGCTAAGCCCTCTTGTTCTTGCGGTTCATCGCCGCGATGTCGAGCTTTTGCGGATTTTGCGCCTCATGCGGATGCGCCGTTCCGGCATAGACGCGCAAATGACCCATGATGCGCCGGCCGAGCGGCCCGCGCGGCACCATGCGCTCGACCGCCTTCTCGATCACGCGCTCGGGATGCTTGCCGTCGAGGATCGCGCCCTTGCTGCGCTCCTTGATGCCGCCCGGATAGCCCGTATGCCAGTGGAACATGCTGTCCTCGCGCTTGCGGCCGGTCAGCGCGACTTTCTCGGCATTGACGACGACGACGTGATCGCCGCAATCCATGTTGGGCGTGTAGGTGGTTTTGTGCTTGCCGCGCAGGCGATCGGCGACGATCGCCGCGAGCCGGCCGAGCACCAGCCCGTCGGCGTCGACGAGCAGCCATTTCTTTTCGATATCGGAGGGCTTGGCGGTATAGGTCTTCATCGGGGCCTCGTGAATGGGCGCGCAGTATGCCACGCATCGCGCTCCCGTCAAGGCGCAGGACACAAAGACGATCAAAGACTTAGCACGTACGGTAATATAATACCGCAAAAACAGCTCGCCGTCAGAACGAGATTGTCGTACGCAGGCCGAATACCGCGGCATCCTTGATCGGGGTGCGGCCGGTCGGATCGGTTGGACTTGGCGCGTTGGCGCCCGGATGAAAGATGTATTGGAAATCGGGCTGCAGCTGCCACCACGGCGTGATCTGCGCCTGATAGGTCAGCTCCAGCACCGCTTCGTAATCCCGGCTCGGGCGCGGCGCGCCGGCAAGCGTTGCAAAATCGCGATCAAGACCTCGCACCGCGCTGCTGACCCGGTCATAAGCGACGCCAAGAGCGACAATATCGTCGTCGCGTCCTTCGAACGGCCCGAGCAGGCTGATGCCGGCATCGGCAAAGAACGCGATAAGGTTGCGATCGTCGGGCGCGCCCGTCAAACGCAAAAAGGCAGCAACTCCGCGATTGGCGGTGCCCGGCCGGCGCCAGATCATCTGGTCGATCATGCCGTAGAGGCTGAAATCATTGACGTGGTTGCGCGGGATGCCGTTGCTCGCCGGACTTGCCAGCGACAAGCCCGCCATATCGAAACGTTGATCGGCAAATTTTCCGGAATCGTACCAGGCGCCGACTTTATAGGCCGCAGGCAGGCCGGGAGCGTCCTTGTCGGGCGTAAAAGCGTATTGGACTTCGGCGATGGCGAAGAGATCGCTATTGAAGTTAAAACTCGTGCCGCTGGGGTCACGCAGCTGCGGGTTGGGATTCCGGTTGCCGCTGGTCGCGGGTCCTGCTGGATTGCTGTTGAGCGCCGCGGCAAGAAAGGTCCAACCAGCGCCGGACCCAAATTTGATGCGCACACCGGGTGTCGCGAAGGGATAATTCGGGCCGGCCGGCAGCAGGTCGTTGCTCGGCAAGCCCGGCCAACCGAACATCGCGTTGAGGAAAGCGCCGCCATATTGGCTGATGATGAATTCGTCGTCCGCCGCAATCTGGCCGAGCCGCAATGAAGCAGCATCGCCCAGGAATTTCTGCTCGAGATAGAGATCGTGCAGCCGCGTCGCACGATCCGCCTCGATCGAGCTGACCGTGAGCAAATTGTGGAGATTGTTCGCCGACAGACCGCGGCCGTGAATCTGATAAGCATCGACATAGAACGAGCCGCCCGGCCAGCCCATCGCCTTGTCGAGATCGATACCGAGAGCGGCGGTCAATCGGCCCTCGAATATCGCGCCGGTCTTAACGCCGCCGGTGACGTTGCCGAGGGTCTCCGCCGTCTCGTTCAACGTGACCGCGACGCCATGATCGGCGAGAATGTCGCGAAGCCCGCCCCAATCGCCGAGCAAGGTCGGACGCTGCCAGAGATCAGTCGGCGGCGCCAGGTCCAGCGCTTGGGCGTTGACCGCGGCCGGCAAAAGCTCGGTGAGCAGCGCGAAAGCTGCCCATGCGCCTGCCCGTCGGCACCGACGAACGGCCGATTCTGTGTGATCTCGGACCGCTCGATGGGCGCAGGTCTTCATGGGGAATGCGTGAATGGAGGCGCAGTATGCCACGCATCGTGAATCCCTCAAGACGCAGAAAAGGCCAGTGGTTGATCGGATATACCTATAAGATCGGCGCGCGTCGCGGGCTGAGCGCGGCACGGCCGATGCCCGCCCCGGCCGCGAGCAGCGCCAGTGCGCACACCACCGCGGCCCCGGTCGGCAGATCGAAGAATGCCGAGGACAGCAGGCCCAGGGCATAGCCGAGAAGACCGATCGCATAGGCGAAGACTAGCGGCCGGCGCGCGAGCCAGTAGCGCGCGGCGAGCGACGGGATGATCAGCGACGCAAAGACGAGAAAGACGCCGACGAGCTGCACCGAGGCGGTCACGGTCACGGCGAAGAGCGCATAGAACAGCACGCGCCGTTTCGCCAGGTCCGCGAAGAGGATGAAGCCGAGAATGACGGCGTAAAGAACCGCCACGGGAATGAGATCGCTCGGCACGACCCAGAGAATCTGCCCGACCAGCAAATCTTTCAGATTTTCCGCGCCATGCGGATTGTAGTTGAGAAGGAGGATCTCGGCGCTTGCCGCGACGACGAAGACGACGCCGATGACCGCCTCTTGCAGGGCGGCCAGGTGCTTCTCCGTCCAGATGAGAAACCCGGCGCTGACCAGCGCTGCCGCGACGGCCGCGGCCTGCACCGACCAGCCGGTTGGCTCCCACCCGGCGAAATCGGCGATGACGACGCCGAGCCCCGCCACTTGCGCGATCGCGAGATCGATGAAAACGATCCCGCGATCGAGCACGAGCTTGCCCAAGGGCACATGGGTTGCGAGCACCAGAAGGCCGGTCAGAAACGCCGGCAGCACGATCGCCAGATGATCAGCCACTCTTTCCCCCCAATCCCGCCAAGAGACGCTTCACCGTATCGTCGTAGAGTCCCGGCAGATCCTTGGCCCCGTCCGTGCCGCCGACGGTGAAGGGCAGCATCACCGCCGGGAGCTTGCTCTTCTCGGCAACGAATTGCGACGGCTTCGGATCCTCATAGGCCGCGTAGACGATCATGCGCGCCTTCAGCGCCGGAATCCGGCCGAGCAGATCGGCGATATAGGCGCTGCCCGGCGGCACGCCGGGCTTGGGCTCGATATTGGCCGCCTCGGTCATGCCGAGCCAATTCGCGAGATAAATCCAGCTTTTGTGATAGGAGACGAAGCTGATGCCCTTCAAGGGCGCCGCCTCGACCGCGAGACGCGCGGTCTGCTGAGCGAGGCTTTGGTCGAAAGCCTGCTCGCGCTGCGCATAGGCCGCGGCATGTGCCGGATCGAGCGCGGCGAAGCGCTTGGCGAGCGCCGCCGCGACGATCCGCATGTTGCGCGGGTCGGTCTGGATATGCGGATTGCCGGCCGGATGAATATCGCCCTCGGCGCGGTCGAGCCGTTCGGGCTTCTCCAGCAGCGTCACCTGTTGCGCGGCCTCGAAATAGCCTTGCTGGCCGGGCTGAACCTTGCCGTTCGAGGACTGCCGCAGCAGCACCGGCATCCAGCCGATCTCGAGCTCGGCGCCGGTGCAGACCGCGATATCGGCGTTGCGCAGCCGCGAGATGAGCGCCGGCCGCGCCTGGATCTGATGCGGATCCTGGAGCCCCGTCGTCGCGGTATAGACATCGACGTCGCCGCCGCCGATCGCGGTCGCGAGCGCTCCCCATTCCGGCTCGCAGGCAAAAACATGGAGCGAGGCAAACGCGCGCGGCGCCGAAAGCAGCATGAGAGCCGCGAGCGCAAGGCTGAGTCTGATTCGAAGCATGATCGGCCCTCTCAATATTGATGCGCGCCATGCGCGCCGAGGCTGACGGTGTATTGCAGGATGACTTGATTGTCGGGGTCGGGACGCGCTTCGTCGCGATTGTATTGCAGACGGAAGCGGCCGAATTCGCTGGTCGAGTAATCGATCATGGCGCTGTAGCGCCGCGGCGTGACGCCCATCGAATCAAGCGTGGTTCCGTTGAAGCCTGAGCCAAGCGAGGGCGCGTCTACCTGGTCGTAACGCAGGCCGACGCGCCAGAACGGCATGAACTGATAGACGCCCTGAACGTAGAAGCCGGTTTGCCAGCGGCTCGCGAAGTTCTTGGTGGTGGAGACGCCGGAAGCGCCCGGAAAATCGAGCGCGGTGAAAGAGCCCTGCTCCTTGCGCAGGAACACCTCGCTCTGCAGCTTCACATAGCGCAGCGCGAAATTCCCGTTGGGCGCCCATTTGTAGACGCCGTCGGCAATCAAGGTGTGATCCGTGCCGCTGAAAATATCCGAGCCCGCTGGGCCATTCACCGGATCGGTCGCGCGATCCTTGGAATGCGTGCCGAGATAGGAGAGGCCGACGCTATAGCTTGCGCTGGTGCCGATATCGTTGCCGGTATGGACGAAAAGGCTCCAGGCCCCGACCCCGTCATTGTGGTTGCTGGAGAGCGCCTCGCTCACGCTGTTGGCGGGAAAGGACGCGCCGCGCAGCACCTCGCCGCCGAATTCGAGGAATTGGTCGGTCGGCGCAAGCCAGCGCAGCTGCACCCCGTCATCGCCATATTGGCCATTGAGGAAGGCGAGATAGGGCAAGGGCGCGTCGGCGAAATCCCAGGTGTGAGCATGCTGCTCGTTGAGATAGCCGATGCCCGAGAAGAAGCGCCCGAACTTCGCGGTGAAGCCCCAAGGCAGCGCGGTCGGCTGCGCGAAGGCTTCCTCGATGTTGACGCTGTTGTCGTTCTCGAAGGCGACGGTCAGATTGGCAAAGAGCGCCTGATCGACATTGGCTTGGAGGTTGATCTCGCTTTCGCCGATGCTGGGCCCGCGTGGCGGCGGCTTTGCTTCATCGCCCAAGGCAAAGCCCGGCAGACGCCAGGTGTTGGGATTGTGGCTCGAGATCATCGTCTTGCCGTCGAGCACGACGCCGATCGCCGGGTTGAAGGCATTGGCCGCGGCGGGCGCGCCGTTTGCGGCGGCGGGTGCGGGCGCCGGAGCCGGCGCTGCGGGCTGTGGGGGCGCGGCCTGGGCCGTCGTCAGAGCCTTCTCGGCGCTCTCGGCCTTGGCCGTGGCCGAGGTGGCCTTCGCCTCCGCCGCCTCGACGCGCTTTTCCATCGCGCGCATTTTCTGATCGTAATCGTGCTGCAGCTTGGCGAGCTCCGCTTGGTATTGCTTCTGCATCGCCTGCATCGTCGCACGTATATCGGCAAGATCGTCCGCTCGCGCAGCCGTCGCCGGCCAAAGCAGCGGCAGCGCCAGGACTGAGCCGCGCATGGCGCGACGCAGCGCATGTTTCGTCTGAGGATTCACTGCTCCCTCCATCGAATGAAATCGCAAAGCCCCGCGCGATCGAGCGTGCGGGACGGCTTACTCGGGCGATTTCAAACGAGGGGAGGTCCGCGTGTCGTGAAGAGGAAATGCGGCGGAAGCGACAGCGAAAGCGTTTCGCCGAACTGCACGATGCTGATTGAGGCGGCATGCGGCGCCGGCAACGCGACGAGCGCCGGCAGCGGCGTGTTGCCGAGCAGCGCGATCGAGGCGCAGATCGGGCAATCGCTGTCGGCCGGTGTCCCCGGATCGGACGGAAGCAAGGGTCCGCCGCGCTCGACCGAGACGGGACCATGGCCGTGGATGAGGAAGCGGTAATCTTCGGGATGAAGGTGGCCGAAGGCGGCGATGAATTGCAGCGTCACCGCGAACAGGGCCAGCCAAAGCGGCGAGCGGCGGAAGGTTCGTCTTGCGGAGACGCTGCGGATCGGCATCACCGCCACCTTAAGGGCAAAGCGCTTGGCGTGACAAGCGCGACGGCGCCGCCCCCGATTTCGCCGCCGCCCGCCGGGTGCTAGAACGGGAGCCGGCAAAAGGAGGCCTCCCATGACCGGCGAACCCTTGGTGCTTCGGCGCGATGAAGACGGCGTCGCTTGGCTGACGCTCAATCGGCCGCAAGCGCGCAACGCGCTCTCGGTTGCGCTGATGAGCGAGATGGAGGCGGCGCTCGAAACGCTGGCTGCCGATCGGCAAACGCGCATCGTCGTGATCGCCGGCGCCGGTCCCGCGTTTTGCGCGGGGCATGATTTGCGCGAGTTGCGCGCCAATCCGGGACGCCAGCATTACGAGGCAGTGTTTGCCCAATGCGCGCGTCTCATGACGCGCATCGTCCGCCTGCCGAAGCCGGTGATCGCGCGCGTCCACGGCGTCGCCACCGCTGCGGGCTGCCAGCTCGTCGCCTCCTGCGATTTGGCCGTCGCGGCCCAGGACGCGCGCTTCGCGACCCCCGGAGTCAATATCGGCCTCTTCTGCTCGACGCCGATGGTCGCGCTCTCGCGCGCGGTCGGCCGCAAGCCGGCGATGGAAATGCTGTTGACCGGCAACCTCATCGGCGCCGACGAGGCGCGGCAATGGGGCCTCATCAACCGCGTCGTTCCCGCGGAAAAGCTCGACGAGGCCGTCCAGGCCCTCGCGCGCGAGATCGCCGCGAAATCGCCGCTGACCCTCGCCATTGGCAAGGAAGCCTTCTACCGGCAAGCCGAGCTCGGCCTCGATGCGGCCTATGCCTATGCCAGCGAGGTGATGACCACCAACATGCTGGCGCGCGATGCGGAGGAAGGCATCGACGCCTTCATCGGCAAGCGCGCGCCGGTGTGGGAGGGGCGATGAATCACGAGAGCTACGGCGACGATTATCTGCGCGGCATCTTCGCGCGCGTCAAAACCATCGCGATGGTGGGCGCGAGCCCCCGCCCCGACCGGCCCAGCAACCGCGTGATGAAATTCCTTCAGAGCCGGGGCTTTTGCGTCATCCCGGTCAACCCGCAAGCCGCGGGCGAGATCATCCATGGCGAGACCGTGGTCGCAAGCCTTGCCGAGATTTCGAGCGCTATCGATATGGTCGATATCTTTCGCCGCTCGGAGCTGGTCGCGCCGGTGGTCGATGAAGCCATCGCCAAGGGCGCGAAAATCATCTGGATGCAATTGGGCGTGCGCGACGACGCGGCCGCGGCCAAAGCCGAGCGGCGCGGCATCGACGTCGTGATGAATCGCTGTCCCGCGATCGAGATGCCGCGGCTGGGACTGTAGGGTCGGGGCGCCGCTCACCGCACCTGCCCCGCCGCCTGCCAGGCATGGACGGCGGAGATCGGATGGATCAGCATCAGGACGTTGAGGATCAGGTTGTCGCGTATCATCAGCCCGACGCCGAGCTCCATCGCCACGGCGAGCGCGACGGTCGCCCGCACCGGCAGCAAGCGCGCCAGCCAGAATCCGGCGATCGCCATG
Source organism: Allostellaceae bacterium (assembly GCA_035605975.1). Taxonomy (GTDB): domain Bacteria; phylum Pseudomonadota; class Alphaproteobacteria; order ATCC43930; family CGMCC-115725; genus CAIKMD01. The sequence continues at coordinate 81,096 of DATNGG010000104.1, forward strand.
GCCGTGTCGCTCAACGAATTGATGATGCTGTCGCCGTAATAATCGAGCGAGATCGTTTGCGCGCGGTAGCGCTCGATGATGAAGCTGCTGTTCTCCAAGACTTCCCAGGATGATTCGACGAGAACGGCGAGCAACAAGCGGAAACCGACAGGCCAGCGGCGGCCGATGATCCAGAAGAGAAGATAGAACAGGAAGCCGTGGATGATATGCGAGAAGCTGTACCAGTCGGCGAGGTGCTGCGAGTTCCCCGAACTCATCACCTCGCCTTCCCACAGCTTCACATAGCCGCAGGTACAAATCGTAACCCGTCCCATCCCATGCTCGATGAGCGCCTGCGCCGCGAGCACAACGAGGATCGCGGCGGTGTAGACCGAGGGTGATGGATTGCGCGCAAGCGCCGAAGCACCAAGCCGGCCGATCACGTCCCTTCACTCGCCCCGTCGGATCGCGATCGATGCGTTGTGGCCGCCGAAGGCGAAGGAATTCGACAGAGCGACCCCGATTTGGCGGCTGCGCGCCTCGTTCGGCACGTAGTCCAGATCGCATTGCGGATCGGGCGCGAGGAAATTCGCCGTCGGCGGGATGAAGCCGCCGCGCATGGCGAGGATCGTCGCTGCCGCTTCGATCGCCCCGGCGGCGCCAAGCGTATGGCCATGGAGCGATTTGGTCGAGGAGATGGCGAGGCTCTTCGCACGCTCGCCGAACACCATGTGAATGGCTTTGGTCTCGGTCACGTCGTTCGCCGTCGTGCCAGTGCCGTGCGCGTTGATGTAGTCGACCGAATCGGGCGCGATCCCCGCATCCTTGAGGCAGGCCGACATCGCGCCCGCCGCACCCTCCGCCGCGGGCAGGACGATATCGCCCGCATCGGAGGTCGCGCCGAAGCCGATGATCTCGGCAAGGATCGCGGCGCCGCGGGCAAGCGCGCGCTCGCGCGTCTCGAGGACGAGCACCGCCGCCCCCTCGCCCAGCACCATGCCCTTGCGGCCGGCCGAGAAGGGGCGGCAGGTATCGGGCGCCATCACCCGCAGCGCCTCCCAGCCCTTGATCGTGCCGAAGGTGAAGACCGCCTCGGTTCCGCCGGTCACCGCCGCCTCGGCCATGCCCGCGCGCACCATCTGGAAGGCGACGCCGATCGCATGATTGGCCGAGGAGCAGGCCGATGCGACGACGAAGGACGGGCCGGTGATGCCGTGCTCCATGGTGATGTGGCTACAGGGCGCGTTGATCATCAGCTTCGGGATGGTGAAGGGATGAAGCCGCTTGGCGCCCTGGCCGTAGACGCGCAGATAATTGTCGTCGAGCGTCGATTGGCCGCCGACGCCCGAGCCGATGATCGCCGCGGTGCGCGCGCCGAGCCCGTCGCGGAACTGGAGCCCGCTCTGTGCGATCGCCTCGCGCGCGGCAACGAGGGCGAATTGCGTGCAGCGGTCATAGAGCGCGAGCTTATTTTCGGCGAAATGCGCGGCCGGATCGAAATCCAGCACTTGCGCGCCGATCTTGGTGATGAGGCCCTCGCTCGGGATGATGGTGATCGGCCCGATCGCGCTCCGGCCGGATTTGATGGAAGCGGCGAATTCCGCCGCGCTCTTGCCCGGCGCGGCGCAGACGCCGAGGCCGGTGACGACCACCCGGTTCATCGCCGGCTCGTCATTCGCGCGCCGGAGCGGCGCTCACGCTTTTCCGCTCTTCTGCTCGTCGACCAGCTTCGCGACCGCGTCGATGACGTTGCCGGCGGTGGTAAAGGTGATACCGGCGGAATTGGACTCGTTGGCATTGAACGGAATCTCGATATTGAACTTTTCCTCGAGCGCGAAGACGAGCTCGATCGAATCAAGCGATTCGAGATTGAGATCGGCCAGCTCGGTGTCGCGCGTAACCGTCGCAGGCTCGACCTTGGCCTGTTTTGCGATCACCTCGATGACCTCGCTCGCGATATCCGCCATTTTCCCTTCTTCCTTCGCCGACCGGCGGGACACCGGATAGCATAGAAGCGGCCCGCATGACAGGGCCCCTCACTCCGCCGCGGCCCGGGCGAGCGCCGCCACCGGCCGCTCGGCCGGCAGAAACGCCGCCGCGCCCGCCACCACGACCGCAAGCAAGCCGAGCGCGGCAAAGAGCCAGACGAAATCGCCGCTGCGGTCATAGATTACGGCGACCAGCGGCACCCCCAGGGCACTGACGCCGAGCGAGAGCAGGAATTTGGCGCCGAAGGCCGTGGCACGCCAGCGCGACGGCGTGTAGTGGGCAAGAAGCGCGTTCTCGGTCGGGGTCGAGACCGCGATCATGGTGAAGCACAGCAGCGCGGCAATGAAGAGCGGCAGCTCGAAGAGCCGCGTCGCGGCAATGAGGACCGGCACCTGCGCCGCCCAGCACAGCAGGTAAATCCGCTTCATCGGAAACCGGTCGGCCATCAAGCCGCCGAGCATCTGAAAGGCCGCGCTCGCCATAAAGACCAGCGCGACGAGCCCGCCCGTTCCCATCAACCCGCCTTCCGTCAAGCCGGGCAGGCGCTGCTCGAAAATCTTCGGCAAGGCATTGGACAGCGCCTGGAAGACGATTCCGGTCGCGAGCATGGTGACCGAGAGCAGCACGAAAGCACGGCGCATATCGGCGGTGTCGGGCTCGGGATGCGGTCGCCGATCCGACGCGGCGGCAACGATCGAGCCGCCGCGCACCTTCCATGCGAGCGCCCCGCCCAGGGCAAGGCAGCACAGGCCCGGAACGAGGAAGGCGGCGCGCCAGCCCCAGAGCGTCGTCAGCCCCGCCGCCGCGAGCGGGCCCGCGCCGACGCCGATACTGCCGAAAATTCCGTTCCAGCCCAGCATGCGGCCGCGATTCTCGGCATGCCGCACCAGCCAGGCGGTGCCGACGGGATGATAGATCGAGCCGAAAAGGCCGATGAGGCCGAGACCGAAGGCGAGCCCCAGAGGCGATTGTGCGAGGCCGGTCACGATCGCGGCAAACCCGCTGCCGGCGTAGAACAGCACCATCATGCGCTCGGCGCTCCAGCGGTCGCCGAGCCATCCGGCCGGCAGGGCGGCGAAGCCGTAGAGCACCATGCCGGGCACGGCGAGCCACATCAGCTCGCCATAGCTGAGGCCGAAGCGCCCGCCGAGAGTCAGGACCACGGTCGGGTAGAGCAGCATCAGCAGATGCGTGAAGGAATGGCCGATATTGGCGAAGAAGATCGGCCAGCGTCCGGCAACGGGGATCATGAGCGGCGCCTGCCTGTCAGAGCGGATCGAGAGAGCGGCGGGGATCGCCGCCAGTTTCGCGCACCACCCATTCGAGGAAATCGCGATTGCCTTCGACCACCGGCAAAGCCTCGATGCAGGGGCAGTCATAGGAATGCAGCGCTTTGACGCGGTTGATGAGCTGCTCGAGCTTCTCCTCGGTGGTCTTGAGGATCAACACCACCTCCTCCGCCTCGTCGAGCTCGCCCTGCCAGCGGAAGATCGAGGTGACGCCCGGCAGGATATTGGCGCAGGCCGCCAATTGCTCCTCGACCGCCTGGCGGCCGATACGCCGCGCCTCGTCGCCATCGCCTGTCGTCACATAGACAAATATTACAGTCATTTGCACGGCGTCCTTACTGCTAGATGGCGATAACCGCGACTCGGCAAGCTTGGCTGTTCTCCCGGTTTAGGTTTAGCATGAAGAAAAACCGGGAGGAGTCCATGAACATTAGGGCAGATGCGCGTCCACATGCGCCGACCGCGGTGCAGCGCGAATGGCTGAGGCGCGGCCTTGACCAGCCCGGCGGCAAGCTGCCGCTCTTCGATCGCTTCGGCCAGCATGTCGATCCCCGCACCGTTCGAGCCGCGATCGAGCAAGGCTGGGCCGAGCCCTGGTACCCCAACCCCTTGAAGCCTGACTGGCTGGTCTGCAAGCTGACGCCGCTGGGACGCGAAGCCGCCACCCGGCCTGTGCTCGAGGCGGTTCATGCGTCGGCGCGAATATTTTCTTTAGTCCGCTGATCCTGAAACTTATTCATCGCGAATGGCTGTGCAGGCTGAGGCCGCGCGGCAGCGCCAGCGCCCATAGCATCGTCAGCAGGGCAAGGCCGACATTGATCTCGTAGATGTGGTGCAGCGCGCCAGAAAAGGCGTCCATCAGCGGCGCGAGCTCTGCCGCCGACATGCCTTGGCGCAAGGAGGGCTCGAGCAGCACGCTGCCGACATCGCTCCCTGGCCCGAGCCGCCCGACGAGCGCGGCATTGACGATGCCGCCGAACACCGCCGCCCCCACCGATTGGCCGATGATCCGGCTGTAGTTGAAGCCCGAGGTGACGACGCCGCGCTGGTGCCAGTCGACGCTCGACTGGATGCCGACGAAGAAGCCCATATTGGTGAGGCCCATGCCGAGCCCCGTCACGAAGGACGCGGCGATCGCCCAGCGCGCGCCGAAGCTCGGATCGAGCACCGCCATCATCACGCTGCCGGCAATCAGCACGATGCAGCCGAGGCTCGAGGAGCGCCGATAGGTGATCTTCAGCAGCCACTGTCCGGCGATGAAGCCGCCGGTCGGCCAAGCCATCGACATGGCGGTCAGCGCCAGGCCGGCGACAAAGGCGGTCTCGCCCAGCACGCCCTGGATAAAGGCCGGAAGGAAGGCGGTGATCGCCATCTGCAGCGCGCCGATCGAGGCGCTGGCGCAATTGGCGAAGATCACCATCCGGTTGCGCCAGATCTCGAGCGGCATCATCGGCTCGCGCGCGCGCCGTTCCTGGATGAGCAGCAGCACGAGCGACAGCACCGCACCGACGAGGAGGAGGAGAATGGTCGTCGCCGGCAGCGAGGCGGCGCGCGTCAACGCATACATCAGCATGCCGGTGCCGAGCGCCATCAGCACCGAGCCCAGATAGTCGATCTCGTGGCGCTTGAACTCGACATGCTCGCGAAAGGTCGCGGCCAGCATCGCGACGGTGACGACACAGAGCGGCACGTTGATCCAGAACACCCATTGCCAGCTGACATGCGCGACGATGAAGGCTCCGAGCACCGGGCCCACCAGCGCCGAGGTGGCGAAGGTGCTCGAGATGTAGCCCTGCACCTTCGCGCGCTCGGGCGGCGGATAGAGATCGCTGACGATGGTTTGCGAGACCGTCGCGAGCGAGCCGCCGCCAATGCCTTGAACGACGCGGAAGGCGATCAGCGACAGCATGTTCCAGGCAAAGCCGCACAACACCGAGCCGATGACGAAAAACACAATGCCGACATAGAGCATCCGCTTGCGGCCATAGAAGTCGCAAAGCCGCCCATAGATCGGCACGGTCACGCCCTGCGTCAGGAGATAGGCGGTGAAGACCCAGCTGAAGAGGTCGAAATCGCCCAAGGCGCCGACGATTGTCGGCATGGCGGTGGCGACGATCGTGGCCTCGACCGCCGAGACGAAGCTCGCCACCAGCGCGGCCGCAAAGCTCCATCGCCGGCGGGCTGCGGAAATCGGCTCGGGCACCTTGGTCTCGGATCAATCGGTTTCGTGAAATTGGTCGGGCAGGCGAGATTCGAACTCGCGACCCTCAGCACCCCATGCTGATGCGCTACCAGGCTGCGCTACTGCCCGTCCGAAGAACGGAAACTATAGTGAGGCGGCGGCGGCGATGCAACGCCGCGGCCCGAAGGCTTAGCGTGCCTCAGCGCTGCGCCTTGTTGAGGAGGTCGCGCAGCGCGACGAGCTCGGCGCGAATCTCGAGGAGCGAGGCGCGCAGCTTGTCGTTCTTTGCGGGGCGCGGCAGCGTTGCCGGCGCGGCCGGGCGCGCCGCCTCCTCGCTCTTCAGCGCTCCCTCGCGCAGCAGCTTTTGCACGCCTTTGATGGTGTAGCCCTGATCGTAGAGGCATTGCCGGATGCGGCGCAGCAGCACGACGTCGTCCGGCCGGTAATAGCGCCGGCCGCCGGCACGCTTCAAAGGCTTCACCTGCGGAAATTTCGATTCCCAGAAGCGCAGCACATGCTGCGGCACTTCGAGCTCGTCCGCGACCTCGCTGATGGTGCGGAAGGCTTCCGCCGATTTGGATGCGCGCCGTGCGCTCGCGGCGGCGCGCGGCGCAGCGCCGAACAGATCCGGCATCCTGACGGTCATGACGCGCTCGAATCCTGTTTGCTCAACATCGCGTTGATGTGATCTTTCAGCACATGCGAGGCTCGGAACACGAGCACGCGGCGCGGATTGATCGGCACCTCCTTGCCGGTTTTGGGGTTGCGGCCGATGCGTCTGCCCTTCTTGCGCACCGCGAAGCTGCCGAAGGAGGAAATCTTGACCATCTCGCCGCGCGATAAAGCCTCGGTGATCTCGTTGAGCACGGTCTCTACGAGCTCCGCGGATTCATTGCGCGACAGTCCGACCTCCTGATACACGGCCTCGCTGAGTTGCGCCCGAGTCACCGTTTGACCGGCCATCTACCGCCTCCCCCATTTAAGTAAAACATTAGCCTGCGGCAGGAAGATTTGCAATTACAGTTGCTTGTGCGCGGTTCTTGAGGAGGGGGCCGGCTACCAGCGGACGAGCGCCGCGCCCCAGGTGAGACCGCCGCCCATCGCCTCCAGCAAAACCAGCTGGCCGGGGCGGATTCGCCCGTCTGCGGCCGCTTCGGCAAGCGCCAGCGGCACCGAAGCCGCCGAGGTATTGGCGTGGCGGTCGATCGTCAGCACGACCTTCTCGGCCGGCAGGCCGAGCTTGCGCGCCATCGCATCGATGATCCGGCTATTGGCCTGATGCGGCACGAGCCAGTCCACGTCCCGCCCGCTGAGGCCGTTGGCGGCGAGTGCCTCGTCGACGACGCCCGCGAGATAGGCAACGGCGTGGCGAAACACCTCCCGCCCCTCCATGCGCAACAGGCCGGCGGTGCCCGTCCGCGACACGCCGCCATCGACATAGAGGAGATCGTATTGGCGGCCATCGGCATGAAGATGGGTCGAGAGCACGCCGCGCTCGGCATTGCTGCCGTTGGAGGGCACGGCGCGCAGCACCACCGCGCCGGCGCCATCGCCGAAGAGGACGCAGGTACCGCGATCCTGCCAATCGAGAATGCGCGAGAAGGTCTCGGCGCCGATCACCAGGGCGGTGCGCGACTGGCCGGCGCGGATGAAATTGTCGGCGGTCGCCAGCGCATAGACGAAGCCGGTGCACACCGCCTGGACGTCGAAGGCGGCGCCGCCGGTGACGCCGAGCGCGGCTTGGACCTTCGCCGCCGTGGCGGGGAAGGTATTGTCCGGGGTCGAGGTGGCGAGGATGATGAGATCGACCTCCGTGGCGGCGATGCCGGCCGCATCGAGCGCGCGGCGCGCGGCCTTGATCGCGAGATCGGAGGTGTACTCGTCCGGCGCCGCGACGCGGCGCTCGCGGATGCCGGTGCGCTGCACGATCCATTCGTCGGTGGTATCGAGCGTCTTGGCGAGATCGGCGTTGGTGACGACGCGCTCCGGCAGGTATCCGCCACAGCCCAAGACCTGTGCGCGGAACCCCATCTCAGAGAGCCGCCGTCTGAGATTTCTCCGTCGTCTCCGCAATCGCGCTCATGCGCGCGATGTCGTCGCGAATTTTCTCGAGAAAGCCGTTGATGCACATATCGACGGCAACCCCGATCGCGCTGGCAAAGCCCTCTTCGTCGGTGCCGCCATGGCTTTTGACGGCGATGCCGTCGAGCCCGAGGAAGACCGCGCCGTTGTAGCGTCGAACATCGAGCCGATCGCGTAGCTTGCGGAGCGCCGGCTTGGCGAAGACATAGCCGAGCTTGGCGGCGAGCGAGCTCGAAAAGGCCGAGCGAACGAACTCCATGAAGAGCTTTGCCGTGCCCTCCGCGGTCTTCAGCGCGACATTGCCGGTGAAGCCGTCGGTGACGATCACATCGGCGGCACCGGCGCCGATCTCGTCGCCCTCGACATAGCCGTGGAAGGCAATCGGCGATCCGGGCGCCTTCAGGCGCAGCGCCGCGCCGCGCACGGCGTCGTTCCCTTTCGAATCCTCCGAGCCGATATTGAGAAGCCCGACCGTCGGCCGCGCCAGGCCCAGCACGGTGCGGGCGAAGACCTCGCCCATCAGTGCGAACTGCACGAGATTCTCGGCATCGCATTCGACGTTGGCGCCGAGATCGAGCATGACGCTCTCGCCGCGCTTCGTCGGAAAGAAAGTCGCGATCGCCGGGCGATCGATTCCGGGCAGGGTCTTCAGGGCGAATTTCGCCATCGCCATCAGCGCGCCGGTGTTGCCTGCCGAGACGGCGCAAGAGGCCTCGCCCGATGCCACGGCGTCGAGCGCCAATCGCATCGACGAGTTGCGCCCGCTGCGGAGCGCGGTCGAGGGCTTGGCCTCGCCGGTGATGAAATCGTCGGTGTGCCGAATCTCGCTGCGCTTGGCGAGGATCGGCAAGCGGTCGAGCAGCGGCCGGATGCGGTGCTCGACGCCGAACAACAGAAACTCGCTTTCAGGAAAGCGTTGCAGCGCGATCGCTGCGCCCTTCACGACCATGTCGGGGGCGCGGTCGCCCCCCATCGCATCGAGCGCGACGACGATTCTGTCGCTCACGCTTCAGCGCCTCCCGCGCCGGCGGTCACGCGCTCTCGGCCGCGACCGGCGTTACCTCGCGGTCGCCGTAATGGCCGCAAGCCGCGCAGATGTGGTGCGGGCGCTTCATCTCGCCGCAATTGGAGCATTCGACGTAGCTCGACGGCAGCAAGGCGTGATGCGCGCGGCGCATGTTGCGGCGGGATTTCGATGTCTTCTTTTTCGGAACGGCCATGAAGAAAATCCTTAACGAGGCCCTGGAGCAAACGCAGGTAACTACCCAAAAACAGGCGCTCTGGCAACCGCGTTGCGGAAGCCTCAGGGCTTGTGTGCCGGGCGCAAGCCCGAGAGCACGGCAAAGGGCGAGTCGAGCCGCGGCTGCGGCGCCGCCTCCTCCGCCTGCGCCGGCGCGCCGGCGGCGCGCGGAAACGGATCGAGCGCCAGCGAGAGTTGCTGCGCCACCGCCTCGCCGATATCGACGATCATGCCGTCGAGCGGCTCGACCGTCTCGCTCTCGCCGTCGAGGAGCACCTCTTTCTGCGCGTCGAGCGCGCCGTAGAGCAGCGAGAAACGCTCTTCGATGCGCGCCGCGACCGGATCGAGGGTAACGACGCAAGCCTGCGTCAGCGCCGCCTCGAGCGTCGCGGAGAGGCGATAAAAGCCACCCGCCACCGGGGTCAGCGTCACCGTCGCCGCGAGCTGGTCGAGAGCCAGCAGGTCGAAGCGGCGCGCCAAGGCGGCCCGCTCCTCGGCCGTGGCGGCGATCCTATGGGTCGATCCGCCGGGGGCGAGTCGGGTCAGATCGACAGGCCTGCTGAATTCGACAGAATTTTTCATAATCTTAGACTTCTGGAAGAAACTTCACCTTGCCTGATAGGAATTCCCCTGCCGGCTGGGTGGCGAGCGCGGCGGCGGTGCTACGCATATAGCGGTCGATCGCCGCTACCGCCGTAGCCGGCGCGTCGACCGTGCCGTAGAGGTTGCGGCGCAGGGCCGCATCGAGCGTATCGTCCTGCGTGGCGAGACCCTGCTCATAGGCGACGATCCGGCCATAAAAGCCGGTGGCCATGGCTTTGACGCGGCGGCCGACGCCGAGATCCCCTGCCCCCATCTCGCGCAAGCTGCGATCGAGATCGGCGAACATCGTGTCGAACAATTCCTGCGCCAGATCGGCGGTCGCCGCGTGATCCGCCTTCAGCCGGTTGAGGACGAGGAAGGCGTGGAGGGCGATCAGCTCGAAGCGGCCATCGAGCGTGTCGGGCACCGCGCGGGCGAGAAAGAAAGCGGGGTTGCGCGACTGCGCGACGATCGCGCCATAAAGCGCGTGGGCGGCGGCGCGGTGCGTGTTGCGGCGGAAGAGAGAAGCGAGCGGCATGATTTCCAAGGTTAGCGGATCGGCGGCGCTGCGACAGCGGAAAGATTGACAGGCGCGGCCCGCGATTGGCATGGTTGGCGCGATGCGCAAACCCCGATCGCTCGCGCCCTGGCGCACCTGCCGGCTTCTCGTCCTTGCCGCCACTCTCTCCTTGACCGCCTGCGGCCTCCCGATCGACGACCGGGGCAATCTGCCGAAGGCCAATCTCCTGTCGCAGATCAAGCCCGGCGTCACCGACAAGCAAACCGTCACGCGTCTCATCGGCTCGCCCTCGGCGGTCGCGTCCTTCGACGACAAGACCTGGTACTACATCAGCCGCGAGACCAAGCAGGTGGCGTTCCTGAAGCCGGAGCTGCTCGACCAGCAAGTGGTGATCATCAAGTTCGACGACAAGGGCATTGTCAGCGAGGTCGACCATCGCGGCCTCAAAGACGCGCAGTCGATGACGCCGAACCCCAAGGCGACGCCGGCACAAGGCCGCGAATTCACCTTCCTCGAGCAGCTGATCGGAAATTTCGGCAAGTTCAACAACACGCCCGCGGCAACGCCGGGCGGGCCAAATCCCGGCGGGAGCCCCTGAGCTAAAAGGAGCTCCGCGCCGGTTTCGCTCAGTGCGAGGCGGCGAGCATCGCGAGGAGCAGGATCGCCACGATGTTGGTGATCTTGATCATCGGATTGACTGCGGGCCCGGCAGTGTCCTTGTAGGGGTCGCCGACCGTATCGCCGGTCACCGCCGCCTTGTGGGCTTCCGAGCCCTTGCCGCCGTGATGGCCCTCTTCGATGTATTTCTTCGCATTGTCCCAGGCGCCGCCGCCCGAGGTCATCGAGATCGCGACGAACAATCCCGTCACGATGGTGCCGAGGAGCATGGCGCCGAGCGCGGCAAAGCCGGCAGCGGACCCCGCGATCGCCGCGATAACGAAATAAAGCACGATCGGCGCCAGTACGGGCAGCAGCGATGGCACGATCATCTCCTTGATCGCGGCCTTGGTCAGAAGGTCGACGGCGCGGCCGTAATCGGGCTTGCCCGTCCCTTCCATGATGCCCTTGATCTCCTTGAACTGACGCCGCACCTCGATGACGACCGAGCCGGCCGCGCGGCCGACGGCGGTCATGCCGAGCGCGCCGAAGAGATAAGGCAACAAGCCGCCGATAAAGAGCCCGATTACCACATATGGATTTTGCAGCGTGAAATCGACGGTGAGACCGGCGAAGTAATGATGCAGATCCTCGGTGTAGGCGGCAAACAGAACCAGCGAGGCAAGCCCCGCCGAGCCGATCGCATAGCCTTTGGTCACGGCCTTCGTGGTGTTGCCGACCGCGTCGAGCGCATCGGTGGTCTTGCGAACATCGCTCGGCAGATCGGCCATTTCGGCGATGCCGCCCGCATTGTCGGTCACCGGCCCATAGGCGTCGAGCGCGACGATCATGCCGGCGAGCGCCAGCATCGTCGTCGCCGCGACGGCGATGCCGAAGAGCCCCGCGAGCAGATAGGAGACGAGAATGCCGGCGCAGATCACCAAAACGGGCAGCGCCGTCGCCTCCATCGAGATCGCAAGGCCCTGGATGACATTCGTGCCGTGGCCGGTGGTCGAGCTTTGCGCGATCGTGCGCACCGGGCGATAGGCCGTCGAGGTATAGTATTCAGTGATCCAGACCAAAAGACCGGTCACGAAAAGGCCTGTCACCGAGCAGCCATAGATCGCACCGCCGCTCAGCGCGACACCCGTGGTCATGGGAAGCGCGGCGTCAAAGCCGATCATCTTGCCGACCACAGCCGCGATCGCCAGGGCCGAGAGCACGCCCGCGGTGATGAGGCCCTTGTAGAGCGCGGCCATGATGTTGCCGCTCGATCCCAAGCGCACGAAATAGGTGCCGATCACCGAGGCGATGATGCACACGCCGCCGACGACGAGCGGAAAGAGCAGCATGGTGTCGCGCGCTGCGCCGGTAAAATAGATCGCGGCCAAGAGCATGGTCGCGACCACCGTGACGGCGTAGGTCTCGAACAGATCGGCCGCCATGCCGGCGCAATCGCCGACATTGTCGCCGACATTGTCGGCGATCACGGCCGGGTTGCGCGGATCGTCCTCGGGGATTCCGGCCTCGACCTTGCCGACGAGATCGGCGCCGACATCGGCACCTTTGGTAAAGATGCCGCCGCCGAGGCGCGCGAAGATCGAGATCAGCGATGCGCCGAAGGACAGCGCGACCAGCGCCTCGAGAATGGGGCGCGGATCATCCGCCGGCAGGCTCGAGCGCAGGAAAAGATAGTAGAGCGACACGCCGAGGAGACCGAGGCCAACGACCAGCATCCCGGTCACTGCGCCGGCTTTGAAGGAGAGGCCCAGGCCGGCGGCGAGCCCCTCGCGCGCGGCTTGCGCGGTGCGCACATTGGCACGCACCGACACGTTCATGCCGATATAGCCGGCTGAGCCCGACAGCACCGCGCCGATCAGGAATCCAAGCGCCGGACGCCAACCCAGAGTCGCGAGCAAGATGAGGAGAATGATCACGCCGGCGATCGCGATGGTGCGGTATTGCCGATTGAGATAGGCGCGCGCGCCTTCCTGAATCGCGGCTGCGATCTGCTGCATGCGCTCGGAGCCGGCATTCGCCGCCAGCACCTGGCGGCTCGTGACTAGTCCATAAAGAATAGCCAGCACGCCCGCGCCTATGACCAGCCAGTAATAGGCCATATTCATTTCTCTTGATCCTTTACCCCAGAATCGGTCTTGCTTGAAAAGCGCGCGGACCATGCCAGAAGCAAGCCGCCGAGGCAACGCCGGATTGTACCGTTCAACGCCGGCGGCTTATACTCATAGCGGCGAGATGTCGCGGTTTTTCAACGGCCTTTCGGAGATACACGGTTGCCCGGCATGAGTTCCGACCCGACCGAAATGCTCGCACGCGTGCGCGCCCTGCGTCCGGCAATCGCCGCTGCCGCGCTCGAAGGCGCGCAGGAACGCCGGGTTCCCCCCTCGATCGTCGGCGCGCTGCGCGACGCCGGCGTCTTCCGCACGCTGCAGCCCAAGCGCTGGGGCGGGCTCGAATTCCCGCCGACCGCGCTCTACGACATCGAGATGGCGGTCGCGGAAGGCGATATGTCGACCGCCTGGCTCGTCGGCGTGCTCGGCATCATTCCTTGGGCGGTGGCGCTGTTCGACGACCGCGCCGCCGAGGAGATTTGGGGACGCGACGACCGGACGCTGATCTGCTGCGCGCTGCGCCGCTCGGGGCAGGCCGTGCCGGTCGAGGGCGGCTTCCGCTTGAGCGGCCGCTGGCGCTATGCGAGCGGCTGCGCCCATGCGGGCTGGGCTCTCCTCGGCGGCGGCGCCGCCCCGCCGCCCGAAGGCGACTATCTGATGCTCGTGCCGCGGCGCGATTTCGAGATCGTCGATACATGGCACGTCGCGGGATTGAAGGCGACGGGAAGTCACGACGTCATCGTGAAGGACGTCTTCATTCCCCAGCACCGCGCGCATCGCATGACCGAGATGTTCGATTGCCGCGGCCCGGGCCAGGCCCTCAACACCGCGCCGCTCTATCGCATGCCCTTCGGCCTCGTCTTCGGCGGCGGCGTCGCCAATGCGGCGATCGGCGGTCTACAGGGCATGCTCGACTATCTGCTTGCCGATCTGCGCCGGCGCAGCGGCCCGACCCGGCCCGATCCCGATCTCGCGCTCGTCTGTGCCGAAGCCGCGACCGTGATCGACGAGGCGAAGGCGCTGGTCGCCCGCAATTTCGCGCGCCTCGCGGCTTACGCGCAGCGCGACGCCGTGCCGCCGATCGAGGAGCGGCTACAGGTCAAGTACCAGCTCTCGCTCAACACCGAGCGGTGCCGCCGCGCCGCCAACCGCCTGCTCGAGGCGAGCGGCGCATCGGGGCTGCATGACGATTATCCCTATGGCCGGATCGTTGCCGACATCACCGCGGCGCGCCAGCACATCACCAACAACATCGCACTGCATGCGCGCGACTGGGGACAGGTGATGCTCGGCCATGAGCGGCGCCACGATTTCATGCTGTGAGCGGCGGGCGGCCCGCCTCCGCGGCACCGCGCGTCAGTTCCGGCGGGCGAAGAGCTGCTCGATCAGGACTTCCTGAACCGCATCCGGCCCAACGATCGCGGCGGCGGTGTGCAGCAGCCGCGCCTTGAGATAGATCTCGTCGAGCCGGCCATGCAGGGCGACGCGATCCTGAAAGAAGGCATAGAGATCGCGAAAGAAAGCATCGGCAAGCTGATGGCGCTTGGCCTCGACATCCGCCTGATCCTCGCCGGGCTTCAGTTGGAGCATCAAGGTGATGCCGACTTGCTGCGTGATGCGGTCGCCCTTGATGACCGGAATGAAGATCGGATTGAAGCGCACATAGAGCGGCCCGGTTGGCACGGCAGCCGCGCCGGCTTTCGCGGCTTCTTCAGCCGCGCGCGCAGGCAAAGCTCCGAGCGCGACGGCGAGGAGCGCGGCCAGCCAGAATTTAGAAATGCGAGTAGCCGGCGATGTCGATCTGGATCGGCCGCTTCTTCGCATCGAGCACCCTGACGCCTTCTCCAGGTTCCATTTCGCCGATGCAGGCCACGGTCATGCCGACCTCGCGCGTCACATCTCCGATCCTATAGGCGGAGGATGGAGGAGAGGTAAAAAGCAGCTCGTAATCGTCGCCGCCGCCAAGCTGAAGTGCGCGAAAATTTTTCAGTGTTTTCGATAACTTACGGGCAGATTCCGAGCGCGTCACAGCGTCCGCGTAAATCCACGCCGCGGCGCCCGAGGCATCGCAGATATGCTTAAGATCGGCAATGAGACCGTCGGAGATGTCGATCATCGCCGTGGCGAGGCCGACCAGCTTTTGCCCGAGGGCCAGCCGCGGCTGCGGGATGCGGTAGCGATCGACGAGGAAATTACGGTCCTTCTTGGATGGGGCCTCGATCTCGCCCTTCAGAATGCCGAGGCCGAGCGCGGCATCGCCGATCGTTCCAGAAACGTAGATGACATCTCCCGGCCGTGCGCCGCTGCGCAGCACCGCCTTGCCCTTGGCGACGCGGCCGATTGCGGTCAGCGACAAGGTGGTCGGGCCGGGCGTCGCCGAGCTGTCGCCGCCCAGAAGCACGATGCCGAATTCCTTCTGATCGGCGGCCAAACCCGTGCTGAAGGCTTCGAGCCAGGCCTCGTTCCGCGCTTGCGGCAGCACCGTCGTCAGGAGATAGCCGAAGGGCTGCGCGCCTTTCGCCGCGAGATCGGAGAGGTTGACGCGCAGCAGCTTCCTTGCGACGAGGTCGGGCGGATCGTCCGGAAAATAATCGACGCCCTCGACGATGGTATCGGTCGTCAGCGCGTATTGTTCGCCCGCGGGCCCATCGATCAGCGCCACATCGTCGGCGAGGCCAAGAGCACCGGGCCCGGCGAGCGGACCGAAAAAGCGCGCAATGCGCTCGAACTCACCGAGGTGCGGGGCCGCTGCCACCCGCTCCTCCCCGCAGCCCCTCGGGCCGCAGCGTCCGGGCGAGCCGGTCGAGGACACCGTTGACGAGGCCCGGCTCTTTGCCGGCGAAGAAAGCGTGCGCGATGTCGAGATATTCGCTGATGGCGACGCGCGTCGGCACATCGGGGCGCGCCAGCAACTCGTAGGCGCCCGCGCGCAAGATCGCCCGGAGGATGATCTCGAGCCGCTCGAGCGGCCAATCCGGCGTCAGGACCGACGCGATGTGCTGATCGAGCTCGGCGCGCCGCGCGCAGGTCCCCTCGACGAGAACGGCAAAGAGCGCCTCGTCGGCCGCACCGAAATTCTCGCCTTCGGCCTGCGTGCCGAGCCGATGCCTCAAGAACTCGCCGACGGTGTTGGCGGGCGAGGCGCCGGTGACCTCGATCTGGTAGAGCGCCTGAACCGCTGCCAGACGCGCGGCGGTGCGCCGGCGCCCCGGCTCTGTGCCCGTCTCTCTGATCTTGCCTGCCGGATTCATCCCGTCGCCAGGCCGAAACGGCGTTTCAGCTCCACCATTGCAAGGCACGCCCGCGCCGCCTCGCCGCCCTTGTCGCGCTTGTCGACCCGGGCGCGCGCCAGCGCTTGCTCCTCGTTCTCGACGGTAAGAATGCCGAAGCCGATCGCCAGATGGTGCTCGAGAGCGAGGCTTTGCAGCCCATGCGCGCTTTCCGTGCAGACATGCTCGTAATGCGAGGTCTCGCCGCGGATGACGCAGCCCAGCGCCACATAGCCGTCATAGGGGTTCTTCGCCGTCGCGGCGAAGCGGATCGCGGCCGGGATTTCGAACGCGCCGGGGACGGTCACGACCTCGTAGCGCGCCTGCGCCTCTTCGAGCGCTTTGGTCGCGCCTTTCAGGAGCTCGTCCGAGATATGCGCGTAATAGCGCGCTTCGACAATGAGAATGCGCGACACTGTCACCTCAACCCTCCGGCGCCGCGATCGGGCGCCGCTCGACCGCGTTCAAACCATAACCTTCGAGCGCGACGATGGTTCGCTCCGTGTTCGACAACAGGATCATTTCGTGCACGCCGAGATCCAAGAGGATCTGCGCGCCGATGCCATAATCGCGCAGCGCCGGAACGAAGCTCTCGCCCTGCATCATGTTGCGCACGCGATCGGAGAGGATCGTCAAGGTCGGCTCGCGGATCGCGATGACGACGCCGCGCCCCTCCTTGGCGATCATCAGCATGGCTGCGCGCAAGATGCCGGCGCGGTTGCCGCTGTTGCCGAATGCGTCGTCGAGCATGTTGATGGCGTGCATGCGCGTCATCACCGGGCCGCTCTTGGCGATGTCGCCTTTGACCAGCGCGATGTGCTCGGCATAAGGCGTCTTGCTCGCATAGATATGGAGCTTCCACTCGCCGCCGAAGCGGCTGGTGAAGCTGGTCTCGATCTTGCGCTCGACGATGCGGTCGTGACGCAGGCGATAGGCGATGAGGTCGGCGATGGTCGCGACTTTGAGCCCGTGGAGCTGCGCGAAGGCGATGAGCTCGGGCCGGCGCGCCATCGTGCCGTCATCGTTCATGATCTCGCAGATCACGCCCGAGGGGTTGAGCCCGGCGAGGCGCGCGATATCGACCGCCGCCTCGGTATGGCCGGTGCGCACCAGCACGCCGCCGTCGCGCGCCATCAGCGGAAACACATGGCCGGGCGTCACAAGATCGTCCGGTCCCTTGGTCGGATCGATGGCGACGGCGATGGTGCGGGCGCGATCGGGCGCCGAGATGCCGGTGGTGACGCCGTCCTTCGCCTCAACCGAGACGGTGAACGCGGTCTGAAGCCGCGTCGCATTGTGCTGCGCCATCAAGGGCAGCTTCAGCTGCTCGACGCGATCGCGCGTCAGCGCGAGGCAGATCAGGCCGCGCCCATGCTTAGCCATGAAGTTGATCGCCGCGGGCGTCGCCATTTGCGCGGGGATCACAAGGTCGCCCTCGTTCTCGCGGTCCTCGTCGTCGACCAGGATGAACATCCGGCCGTTGCGGGCCTCTTCGATGATCTCCTCGATCGGCGAAATGATCTCGATGAAACTCATGGTTCGACCTTCGTGAGCGGCGCTGCTGGTTTATAGCCCGCGGCAAAGCCCCGGGTCACGCTCAATTCCGGATTGAGGCTTGCGGGCGAAAGCCTTGAAATCAACCGATGGTCTTGCCCAGCAGCCGGGCAACATAGCGCGCGAGCGTGTCGATCTCGAGATTGACCCGGTCGCCCGGCTTGGCCGCGCCGAAGGTTGTTTGCGCCAGGGTGTGCGGAATAAGGTTAACGCCGAAGCGGTTGCCCTGAACTTCGTTCACGGTCAGCGAGACGCCGTCGAGGGCGACGGAGCCCTTGGGCGCGATCGCCGCCGCGAAGGCATCCGGCACGCGGAAGGCAAAGCGCTGGGAGTCGCCTTCGGCGCGGCGCTCGACGATTTCCGCCACGGCATCGACATGGCCCGAGACGAGATGCCCGCCGAGCTCGTCGCCCGCCTTCAGTGCGCGCTCGAGATTGATCCCGGTGCCGACCCGCCAATCCTTGAGCGTCGAGCGCGCCAGGGTCTCGGCGGAAGCCTGGACCGCGAACCAATCGGCGCCGCGCTCGATCACCGTCAGGCAGACGCCGGCACAGGCGACCGATGCGCCAAGCGCCAGGTCGCTTGTGTCGAGCTTGGTGCCGATGATGAAGGTGGTGTCGCCCCCCACGCGGATCTCGCGCAGCGTGCCGATATCGGTGACGATGCCGGTGAACATTTCAGCCTGTCCGGGTCAAGGTTTCGAGCACGTCTTCGCCGCAAGCCTCGATGCCGAGGCGCTTGAAGCGCCGCGCCGCGGCGAGCGCCGTCACGCCGAAGGCTTCAACGGCTGGTCTTGCGTCGCCGCCGAGCAAGGTCGGTGCTTGGAACCAGGCGAGGCGGTCGACGAGATCGGCCTCCAGCAGCGCCCCGGCCAGCCTCGCCCCGCCTTCGACGAGGATGCGGGTGAGACCGCGCTCGCCGAGCGCCGCCAAGGCACCCGCGAGGTCGAGCTCCGCGCTGCGCGTGAACGGCGCTTCGATCAGCACGACACCGCAATCGGCGAAGGCCTGGCGGCGCGCCGCATCGAGCCCATGGCCGTGGATGATCCAGGTTGGCAGCTGCTTTGCCTCGGCAACGAGCTTTGCTGTCAGCGGCAAATGCAGGCTGCCATCGACGACGATGCGCACGGGATTGCGTCCCGCCATGCCGGGCAGGCGGCAGGTCAGCAGCGGGTCGTCGGCGATTGCCGTTCCGGCGCCGATCATCACCCCGTCATGCGTCGCGCGCAGCAGATGGGCGCGGTTGCGCGCGGCCTCGCCGGTGATCCATTGGCTTTCGCCCGTGGCGGTGGCGATCTTGCCGTCGAGGGTCGTCGCGAGCTTCAAGGTGACGAGCGGCCGGCCCAGGCCGAGGCGCGTGAAGAAGCCGGCATTGATCGCCCGCGCCTCCTCGGCCATCAGCCCGACCTCAACCGCGATGCCAGCCTCGCGCAGCCGTGCGATGCCACGGCCGGCGACGCGCGGATCGGGATCCTCGACCGCGACCACGGCGCGGGCAATGCCGGCGGCGATCAGCGCATCGGTGCAGGGCGGTGTCTTGCCATGATGGCAGCAGGGCTCGAGGCTGACATAGGCGGTGGCGCCCTGGGCGCGGCTTCCCGCACGGCGCAGCGCCTCGGTCTCGCCATGCGGCCGGCCGCCCGGCTGCGTCCAGCCGCGTCCCGCGACCGCCCCGTCCTTGACGAGGACGCAGCCGACCGTCGGATTGGGC
This sequence comes from Allostellaceae bacterium, assembly GCA_035605975.1. Taxonomy (GTDB): domain Bacteria; phylum Pseudomonadota; class Alphaproteobacteria; order ATCC43930; family CGMCC-115725; genus CAIKMD01. Next base: position 100,218 of record DATNGG010000104.1, read on the forward strand.
CAGACCGTGCCTAGACCGCGCCGAGCCAAGCTCAGCGCCGCCCGCATGAACTGGCCGTCATCCATCGCCGTCAGTCATTGTCGGCGTCGGCGCGAATGCGGCCGATGAACTCGCCGAAATCCTTGGCTTCGCGGAAATTGCGGTAGACCGAGGCGAAGCGGACATAGGCGACCTGATCGAGCGTCGCCAAGGCTTCCATCACCAGCTCGCCGATCACGTCGCTTGGAATGTCGCTTTCGCCCGAGCTTTCGAGCTGGCGCACGATCGAATTGATCACGCGCTCGACCCGCTCGGGCTCGACCGGCCGCTTGCGCAACGCGACATAGATCGAGCGCGCGAGCTTGTCGCGCTCGAAGGGCTCACGCTGGGCATTCTTCTTGACGACGGTGAGCTCGCGCAATTGCACGCGCTCGAACGTCGTGAAACGCGCGGCGCAATTGGGACAAAGGCGGCGCCGCCGGATCGCGGCATTGTCCTCGGTCGGCCGCGAATCCTTGACCTGCGTATCGTCGGTTCCGCAAAACGGGCACCGCATCGTCCCTCTCCCCCTTGCCGCGCCTCAGCCGGAATAAACCGGAAAAGCGGCGCATAGCGCTTCGACCTTGCGGCGCACCGCCGTCTCGACCGATTGGTTCTTCTCGCCATTCGCATGCAGCCCGTCGAGCACCTCGGCGATGAGATCGCCGATCTCGCGAAACTCGGCCGCGCCGAAACCGCGCGTCGTGCCGGCGGGGCTGCCGAGCCGGACGCCCGAGGTCACGGTGGGCTTCTCCGGATCGAACGGGATGCCGTTCTTGTTGCAGGTGATGCCGGCGCGCTCCAGCGACGCTTCCGCCGCCTTGCCGGTGAGCTGCTTGGGGCGGAGATCGACCAGCATCAAATGCGTGTCGGTGCCGCCCGAGACGATGGCAAGGCCGCGATCGACGAGACGCGCCGCCAAAGCCTTGGCGTTCTCGGCGACGGCGCGCGCATACAGCTTGAACTCCGGTCGCAGCGCCTCGCCCAGCATCACGGCCTTGGCGGCGATGGCATGCATCAGCGGCCCGCCTTGAAGCCCGGGGAAGATCGCACTGTTGATCTTCTTGCCGAGGTCTTCATCCGTGCTGAGGATCATGCCGCCGCGCGGGCCGCGCAGCGTCTTGTGCGTCGTGGTGGTCACCACATGCGCATGCGGCAGCGGGCTCGGATGCGCGCCGCCGGCGACGAGCCCCGCGAAATGCGCCATGTCGACCATGAGGAAAGCGCCGATCTCGTCGGCGATGCGGCGAAACCGCGCAAAGTCGATGATCCGCGGATAGGCCGAGCCGCCGGCGATGATGAGCTTCGGCCGCTCGGCCTTGGCAAGCCGCTCGACCTCGTCGAAATCGATGCGGGCATCGTCGCGGCGCACGCCGTAATGGATGGCCCGGAACCATTTCCCCGAAAGGTTGGGCGCCGCGCCATGCGTCAGGTGCCCGCCCGCCGCCAGCGACATGCCCATGATGGTGTCGCCCGGCTGTAGCAGCGCCAGCATCACCGCCTGATTGGCCTGCGAGCCCGAATGCGGCTGCACATTGACGAAGTTGCATTCGAAGAGGCGCTTGGCGCGGTCGATCGCCAGCTGCTCGGCGATGTCGACGAATTCGCAACCGCCGTAATAGCGCCGCCCGGGATAGCCCTCGGCATATTTGTTGGTGAGCACCGAGCCTTGCGCCTCGAGCACCGCGCGCGAGACGATGTTTTCCGACGCAATCAGCTCGATCGTGCTGCGCTGCCGGCCGAGCTCCTTGCCGATCGCCGCCGACACCTCCGGATCAATCTCCGCGAGCGAGCTCGCAAAGAACCGGTCGATATTGGCAAGAGCGGGCTTTGATGAAGACATGGATGCAAAACCTCGAAATCAGGAGAACAAGGCGACGCGGCGGGAATGACGGCCGCCCTCGAACGCGGTGGTGAAGAAGGCGCGGACGCAATCCTTGGCGGTCTCGCTGCCCATGACGCGCCCGCCAAGCGCCAGGACATTGGCGTCGTTGTGCAGGCGCGCGAGCCGCGCCGTGGTGGCGTCATGCGCCAGGGCGCAGCGCAGGAAGCGATGCCGATTGGCGGCCATCGAGACGCCGATCCCGGTGCCGCAGAGAAGCAGCCCGCGCTGCGCCTTGCCGGCTTCGATCGCCGCCGCGACCGCATTGGCGAAATCGGGATAGTCGACCGGTTCAGGCCCGTCGGTGCCGAGATCGAGCACCGCGAAGCCGAGCGCACGCAACTCCGGAACGAGGGCGCGCTTCAATTCATAGCCGCCATGATCGGCGGCGACGGCGACGGTTTCGCTCATGCAACGGACAAAATAGGCGCCAAGGCCCAAGAATACCAGATATCGCGGCGGGGCCCCGGGCTCCTACCAGTTGTCGTAGGTCGTCCGGGCCCGCTTAGCCGTTGGTTTCGCTATATTTTCCGTCCCGCCAGACGAACATGACATAGCCCGGACCGAGAATATCGCCCCTGGCATCAAAGCCGATATTGCCGAGGACGGTGTCGAAGCGGGTGCTGTGCAAGGCCTTCGAGACGGCTTCGGTGTCGAGGGTTTTCGCCCGGGCAGCGGCCTCGACATAGGCCTGGACCGCGGCATAGGTGTAGAGCGTGTAGCCTTCCGGATCGTAGCCCTGCTTCTTGAACTCGGCGACGACCGATTGCGCGCTCGGCATGTTGCGCGGATCGGGCGAGAAGGTCATCAGCGTGCCGAGCCCGGCCTCGCCGGTGATCTTCCAGAATTCGCTCGTCACCAGGGCATCGCCGCCCGCCAGCACCGCGTTGAGCCCCTGCTCTTTCGCCTGGCGGACGATGAGCCCCGCCTCGGTGTAATAGCCGCCGAAATAGATGACGCCGACATTGGCCTTCTTCATCTTGCTGACGAGGGCGGAGAAATCCTTGTCGCCCTGGTTGATCGATTCATTGAGCACTTCCTTGTCGCCGGCGGCGCGCAGCGCCTTGCGGGTCTCGTCGGCCAAGCCTTTGCCATAGGTCGTCTTGTCGTCGACGATCGCGACCGGCTTGGCCTTGAAATGCGCGGCGATGTAGCTGCCCGCGACCTTGCCCTGCACATCGTCGCGGCCGCAGACGCGGAACACGTTGATCCATCCCTTCTTCGCCGGCTCGTCGGTATAGGCGGGATTGGTCGAGGCTGGCGAGATTTCGATGATGCCGGCATCGGCGTAAACCGAGGAAGCCGGGATCGAGGTGCTCGAGCAGTAATGGCCGGCGACGAAAACGACGCCGCTCACCGCGAATTTGTTGGCGATGGCGACGGCCTGCTTCGGATCGCAGGCATCGTCGCCCACTTGCAGCGAGAGCTTCTGGCCCAAGAGCCCGCCATGCGCGTTGATATCGACGACGGCCATCGCTGCGCCGCGCCGCATTTGCTCGCCGACGGCGGCGTCGGAGCCGGTGATCGGCCCGGCGACGGCGATCTTGATATCGGCCTGCGCGCCCCCGGCGCAAAAGAGCGTCACGGCCAGCGCGAGGAGGGCTGATTTCAGCATCATGGAGTCACTCTTCCTTGGTTTCTGTCGCATCGCCATCGGCTTTCGCTGGCGCGGCGCGCGCGTCCTCGATGTAATGCTGCAGGAGCGCCAGGGCCTCGAGCTGAATATCCGTCAGCATCTTGCCCGATTCCTGCATGGCCTTGCCGGCATGCTCGAACAGGCGGTCCATGCTCTCCTGTCCCAGCGCCGGCCGCCCTTCATTGGAGCTGCGCGTGGCTTGCGTGGTGGCCTCGTCGATCGCCCTGGCGAGTTCGAGGACCATGGCCTGCTCGTGCTGGAACACCGATTGCAGCCGCTCCATCAGCCGCCGATGGGCATCCATATGCGCGGCGACATTGCGATGCACCCGGAGAAGCAGCCGCGTGACATCGCCATAGGCCAGCAAATGGGAACCCCAATAGCCGGGGATCGGCGGCTCGGCGCGCCCGGATGATCCCTCGGCGGGCGGCGCAGGCTTGTCTTTCTCGGCCATTTTGGCCTCCAAGACGGAACTCTCTGCCGCCCATTCTATATCAGCCCTTGGCGTCGAGGTAGGCCGCGCGCACATCGGCGTTGTCGAGGAGGGCCCGTCCCGTCCCGCTCAGCGTGATCTGCCCGTTCTGCATGACGTAGCCGCGATGCGCGAGGCGCAGCGCGTGATTGGCGTTTTGTTCGACCAGGAACACGGTGATCTTCTGCTCGCGGTTGATGGTGCGCAGCGCCTCGAAGATCTGCTTGACGATGAGCGGCGCGAGGCCGAGCGAGGGCTCGTCGAGCAAAAGCAGCCGCGGCCGGCCCATCAAAGCCCGCGCGATCGCCAGCATTTGCTGCTCGCCGCCCGAGAGCGTGCCGCCGCGCTGCGTGCTGCGCTGGCGCAGCAAAGGAAAGAGCGCGAAGACACGCTCGAGATCGCTCGCGAAATGCGCAGGATCGGCCACGGTCGCGCCGATCTGAAGATTTTCGAGCACCGTCATGCGCGGAAAGATGCGGCGCCCTTCCGGCGCATGGCTGATGCCGCGCCGCATGATCTCGTAAGTCGGCAAGCGCGTGATGTCCTTGCCCTCGAAGGTGATCGCGCCTTCGGCGGCCTGCGGGCGTCCGCAAATCGTCATCAGCAACGTCGACTTGCCGGCGCCGTTCGCACCGATGAGGGTGACGATCTCGCCCTCCTCGATCGTCACATCGACGCCCTTCAAGGCCTCGATATTGCCGTAGAAGCTGTGGATGCCGGCGATGCTCAGCATGGCGCGATCAAGCGTCCTCCTCCTCGCCGAGATAGGCTTTGATCACGGCGGGATCGCGCCGCACCGCCGCCGGCGCGCCATCGGCGATCTTGCGGCCGTAATCGAGCACGACGATGTGGTCGGAGATCCCCATCACCACGTTCATGTCGTGCTCGATCAGCAGAATACCGACGCCGTGGCGCTCGCGGATGGAGAGCAGGAGATGATTGAGCTCGGCGGATTCATGCGGATTGAGACCCGCTGCCGGCTCGTCGAGGCAGAGGAGCGCCGGGTCGGTGCACATGGCGCGCGCGATCTCGAGACGCCGCTGCGCGCCGTAAGGCAAGGTCGAGGCGGCGAGATCGGCGCTCGCGGTCAGCGCGATACGGTCGAGCCAATAGCGCGCCTTCTCCAGCGCCGCTGCCTCCGCCACGCGATAGGCGCGCGAGCCGACGAGGCCGCCGAGCGTGTAAAAGCTCGCCCGGCTGAGCGCGTTGTGCTGCGCGATGATGAGGTTCTCGAGCACGCTCATGCCGGCGAAGAGCCGGATGTTCTGGAAAGTTCGGGCAACGCCGGCATCGCGGGCGATGCGCCAGCCCGCCATGCGCTCGAGCCGCATGATCTTGCCGGCACGGTTGAGCCGCAGGCTGCCGGAACTCGGCCGGTAAAAGCCGGTGAGGCAATTGAACACGGTGGTCTTGCCGGCGCCGTTCGGACCGATGATCGCGGTGATGTCGTGCGGTGCGACATCGAAGGACAGCGCATCGACCGCGAGGAGCCCGCCGAAGCGCATGCTCAGCCCCTCGACGCCGAGAAGCGGCGGCTCGCTCATGGCGCCGCCGTCTCGCGCGGCGAGGCCGGCAGGCGGATGGACGGCGTGCGCAAAGACAGAAGCCCGCGCGGCCGCCATACCATGATCGCGACCATCGAAGCGCCGAACAGCAGCATGCGGAACTGCGCGAATTCGCGCCCGAACTCCGGCAAAGTTACGAGAATGATCGCGGCCAGCACCACGCCGAGCTGGCTACCCATCCCGCCCAGGACGACGATCGCGATAACCGTCGCGGATTCCTGGAAGTTGAAGCTCTCGGGGCTGACGAAAGATTGGTGCGCGCCGAAAAACGCGCCGGCAAATCCGGCGAGCATCGCGCCGATCGCGAAAGCCGAGAGCTTGACCCTCACCGGGTTGATGCCGAGCGCGCGGCTCGCGATCTCGTCCTCGCGCAAGGCTTCCCAGGCGCGCCCGACCGGCAAGCGCCGCAGACGCATGATCAGCAGGTTCGTGAGAAGCGCCAGGGCGAGGATCGAGAAATAGATGAAGATCATGCGCTGCGTCGCATTCGCCGCTGGGCTGAAGTGAAGGCCGAAGAATTGCGCGAAAGTCTTGCCGCCGCCCGGAGCCCGCGCGCTGAACGGCATGCCGAAGAAGGTCGGGATCGGCAGATCGTTGACGCCGTTGGGGCCGCCCGTGAAGGATTGCCAATTGATCAGGATGATGCGGATGATCTCGCCGAAGCCCAAGGTGACGATGGCGAGGTAATCGCCGCGCAAGGGCAGCACCGGCAGAGCGAGGAGAATGCCGACGATCGCGGCCATCACCCCGCAGAGCGGCAGCGCCTCCCAGAAGCCGAGGCCCCAATATTGACCGGCCAAGGCTAGGGTGTAGGCGCCGACCGCGTAGAACGCCGCATAGCCAAGATTGAGCAGCCCGGCGAGCCCGACCACGACATTGAGGCCCCAGCCGAGCATGATGTAGATAAGCACCGTCGTCGCGAGGAAGATGAGATAGTTCGAGGCGAAGGGAAGAAACGGCCAGAGGATCGCGATGCCGAGGCCGAGCCAGCCCAAGAGACGCAGATCGAGCTTGTAATGCGAGACGACGCGCAAGCTCTGGCGGCGCTGTGCCCGCCACGGGATCAGCGACCAGGCCAGCCTCCCGGCGAAAACCGCGACGACGGCAATCGCCACCCATTGAAACCGCGTGGTGACGACGATCCGTCCGCCGGACTCGCCGGTGGTGAAGCCGATGAGCGGAATGGCCAAAACAAGGGCGATGAAAGCGGCAAGCCCGGCATCCTTGGCGGCAAGCCGCAGCGGCATCAAACCTTCTCCACCTCGGGCCGTCCCAACAGCCCGGACGGCCGGAAGATCAGCACGAGGACGAGAATCCCGAACACGGCCACGTCTTTATAGGCGGCGTTGAAATAGCCCGACCAGAAAGCCTCGATGAGGCCGATCAAGAGGCCGCCGAGCATGGCGCCGGGCAGCGAGCCGATGCCGCCCAGCACCGCCGCGGTGAAGGCCTTCATCCCGGCGAGAAAGCCGATGAAGAAATCGATCACGCCATAATAAAGGGTGACCATCATGCCGGCGACGGCGGCAAGG
>DATNGG010000105.1:0-22880 GCA_035605975.1 Allostellaceae bacterium
GCTTGAAGCCCGGCATGCGCCACAACCGCCACTCGCCGATCGCCCGCGCATCCGACTGATAAAAGCGCTGCGCGCGCGTTTGCAACTCGGTGAAGCTTGCCACGGCGCAGTCGCTTAAAAGCCAGTGCGCTTGAAGCGAAGCGCCGCGCCGCACGATCGCAGACGGCTCGATATGCCAAGCTGCGGGCAAGGAATGGTGCTGCGCGTGACCTTCGCCCGGTGCATCGAATTCGATCGAAAGCGCGCGAATTGCAATGATGCTGCCCTTTTTTGTGCCGCCCGGATTTGGATGCAGATAGACCGATCGGCCTTCCGCTTCCCATGCTTCAAGCTCCGCGCGGCATTGCTCGAACGTGCCGACGATGCGTCGGCCGTGATCGTCTTTCGCTTTCGCTATCTCGCGCGGAAAGTACCCTTCGAAGATCAGCGGTGCATCGCCGGCAATGAGGCGGCAGAATTCGCGCGCCGCGTCCCGGCCGCGCAATCGGCGGGTGTTGATTGATCCGTCCATGTGATGCACCTATCCGCGCTGCGGCAACGGCGGCTTGCCCTGTGCGGCTCGCTTTGCGTTTTTCGCCGCAAGGCGACGTTCACCGCGCGCCGACAACGCGACAAAGATTTTCCCGCCGGGAAGGCATTGCTCGCCGCGCTGCCCCGTGATCGTTTGAACCCTTTTGCCGCTCATCGGTTGATCCGCGAAAGCTCGGCAAGATCGGCGATGCGATCCCAAAGCTTGAAGCGCTGCCCCAACTGCCAGACGATCGCCAACGCCTGGGTTTGGCTGGCTTGGAGGTTGGCGGGTTTCAGCGCCGAGGCCATCATCAAACCAGCGACGCCGCGAACCTGCGGAGGCTTGTGCTGCTTATAAATGTGATTCGTTTTCGACATGGACAGACTCCGAGCGTGTGGGGAATTGCGCTCTTTAGGAATCGTCCTTGGGGTGTGGCCGCCGAAGCGGCTCAATCGTCTATTATCACCCTACCGGCAACCGCGATCGCCGACAATGGAGCCCGCCGTTTCCATCATGGCGAGCCCGAGCACCGCGGACAGCATGCCAAGAGATAGCGCGCCGTCAAGGAAATTCGTTTCCGCCGTTGTCAAAACCTGTGGTCTGAACGTGTGGTCTAACTGGTTCCTAAGTTCTTGATTTTCCTACTAAAAAGAGGGTTGGCGGAGGGAGTGGGATTCGAACCCACGATAGGGTTTCCCCTATACACGCTTTCCAAGCGTGCGCCTTCGACCGCTCGGCCACCCCTCCTCGGCTCTTTGCGAGGCGGCGCAAGCCTAACCGAGCCGCGACTCTGCTGCAACCGAGCCACGCGAGACCGACGCCGCGCTTGTCATCGGTCGCGCCTTGGCCGAGCATCGGGGCGCTGGATCGCGGGAGGCGAGGCGAGGAGATGCGGGGCGAGACGGGCTTTGTGACGATCGGCGATGCCGAGATCGAGATCGAGCGGCGCGGCAGCGGCCAGCCGCTGCTGCTGCTGCCGAGCGAGGACATGCTCGAAGGCGAGGCGCTCTTCGTTGATACGCTGGCGCGCGCTTTCGAGGTGATCATTCCCGCGCCACCTGGCTTCGGCGCGTCAAACCGGCCGGATTGGATCACCGCCCCCGACGACATCGCCTATCTCTATCTCTCGCTCCTCGACCGGCTGGCGCTCGAGGCGGTAACGGTGATCGGCTGCTCGCTCGGCGGCTGGATCGCGGCCGAGCTTGCGACCAAGAACGACACGAGGCTGTCGCGCCTCGTTCTCGTCGATCCCTACGGCATCAAGCCCGGCGGGCCGAGCGAGCGCGACATCGCCGATATCTGGCAGCTCTCGCCGCAGCGTGTCGCCGCGCTCAAATGGCGCGAGCCTCCGAAAGCGGCGCTCGACACGGCGGCGGAGAGCGATGCCGCGCTCGCGCAAAAGGCGCGCAATCTCGAATCCTTCGCGCGGTTTTGCTGGGAGCCCTACATGCACAACCCGAAGCTCGCGCACCGGCTCGGCCGCATCGGCGTGCCGACCCTCATGGTCTGGGGCGAAGACGACGGGATCGTTGCTCCCGCCTACGGCGAAGCCTATCGCGCGCTCATCCCCGGCGCGACGCTGCGCGTCATCCCGGCGGCCGGGCACTATCCCCATCTCGAGCGGCCCGATGCGTTCCTTGCCGCGATCGGCAAATTTCTCGGCACGCCGCAGCTTGCCGCCGGCACGGGAGACGCGGCATGAGAGCCTGGCACTTCACCGAGATGCCCTACCCGCATTATCCGCAGGACGAGCCGGCGACGCGCATCAACCTGCCCAACCGGCACTTCGATCCGAAGATCGGCGCCGAGCTCTACAACCGCTATTTCGACGAGCACATGATCGCCGACGAGCTCGGCCTCGATCTGATGCTCAACGAGCACCACCAGACGCCGAGCTGCATCGACACTTGCGCGCCGCTCTCGGCGGCGATCCTCGCGCGCCAGACCAAGACGGCGCGCATCTGCCTCCTCGGCAACCCGATCGGCCATCGCAACGATCCGATCCGCGTCGCCGAGGAAATGGCAATGGTCGATTGCATCTCGCGCGGCCGGCTCGAATGCGGCTTCGTAAGAGGCGTGCCTTACGAGGTCTATGCCGCCAATACCAACCCGACCCAGACCGTCGAGCGGCTCTGGAACGGGGTCGATCTCGTCATCAAGGCCTGGAGCGCCGTCGATGCGCCCTTCAACCACGAGGGAAAATTCTGGCACCGGCGCAGCATCAATGTCTGGCCGCGGCCCTACCAGACGCCGCACCCGCAAATCTGGATCACCGGCTCGAGCGACAAGGAGACGACGCGGCGCGTCGCCGAGCGCGGCTGGGTCTTCGCCAATTTCCTTTTGCCTTATCAGCGGGTGAAGGCGCTCTTCGACACCTATCGCGCGCATTTCGTCGAGCATGGGCTGCCGGGCGGCGGCGGCCTCGCCTATATGCCGCTGGTGCACACGGCGGATTCCGAGAGTGAGGCCGAGAAAGGCGCCGAGGAGCTGCGCTGGTATCTGACCGCGCCGCGCAGCGAGCCGCATTTCCGCAACCCGCCCGGCTATATGCCGGTCGCCGCCAATGTCGCGGCGGTCCGCCAGGCGGAGCGCGGCGGCGCCGCCAACACCCGCACCGCGCCGCTCGACCAGCTGCGCGAGCTGGGCATTCTCGTCGCCGGCACGCCGGATATGGTGGTGAAACAGATCAAGCGTTTTTACGAACGCGTCGGCGGCTTCGATCATCTCTTGATGATGGATCACGCCGGCTTCATGAATCACGAGCGCACGGTGCGCAGCATGAGCTTGTTCGCGCGCGAGGTTTATCCGCAAATCAAAGACCTGCCGCGCACGACGCCGCTGCGCGTCGCGGTCGCCGCGAATTAGGCGCGGCACGGGCTTCCAGACATCCGCCATGACGGCAATCGGACGCGGGATCGCCTGGCTTTGTCTTCTGCTGGCGGGAGCGGTGCTCGTCCGCGACCTGCTCGCCTGGCACGATTTGCAGCGCTTCGCGCCGCTCTCGCTCGCGGGTTTTTGGGGCGATCTCGCTCCGGCGGGGTTTCGCGCTGCGGAAGGCGGCATCGATCGCTCAGCGCCGTGGCTCTGGTCTGGGCTGATCGGCCCGGCGCTCGCGCTCTGGGCTCTGCCGGTATTCGCCGTGGCAGGCTTGGTGCTGATTCGCGTCTTTCGGCGCAGAGAGCGGCGCCGCCGCCGGCGCTGAAAACTCTATCCCTATTCGTCGCCCATTTTCAGCGCCGCAAGGAAGGCGGATTGCGGAATCTCCACCTTGCCGTATTGCCGCATCCGCTTGCGGCCCTCTTTCTGCTTCTCGAGCAGCTTTCTTTTCCGGGTGATGTCGCCGCCATAGCATTTGGCGAGCACGTCCTTGCGCAGCGCCTTCACCGTCTCGCGCGCGATGACCTTGCCGCCGATCGCCGCCTGGATGGCGATCAGGAACAATTGCCGCGGAATCAGCTCTTTCAGCCGCTCGCAGAGCGCGCGGCCGCGACGCTCGGCGTTCGAGCGGTGCACGATGATCGCGAGCGCGTCGACCGGATCGCCATTGACGAGAATGTTCAACAGCACGAGGTCGCCTTCCTCGTAGCCTTCGAGCTGATAGTCGAAGCTGGCATAGCCGCGGCTCACCGATTTGAGGCGGTCGTAGAAATCGAACACCACCTCATTGAGCGGCAGGCGATAGACCAGCATCGCGCGCTTGCCGGCATAGGTCAGCTCTTTCTGCACGCCGCGCCGTTCCTCGCAAAGCGCGAGGATGCTGCCGAGATATTCGTCCGGCACAAGGATCGTCGCCTGGATCCACGGCTCCTCGATGTGGTCGATGCGCACCGGATCCGGCATGTCGACCGGATTGTGCAGCGTCATCGTCTTGCCGTTGGTGAGGAGGATGCGATAGACGACCGAGGGCGCGGTGGCGATGAGGTCGAGATCGAATTCGCGCGTCAGCCGCTCTTGGATGATCTCGAGATGGAGGAGGCCCAGGAAGCCGCAGCGGAAGCCGAAGCCCAGGGCGGCGGATGTCTCGGGCTCGTATTCGAAGCTCGCATCGTTGAGGCGCAGCTTGGCGAGGCTGTCGCGCAGCTTCTCGTAATCGGCGGCATCGGTCGGAAAAAGGCCGCAGAACACCACCGGCTGCACCGGCTTGAAGCCCGGCAAGGGCTCGGCGGCGGGGCGACGCTCCTCGGTGATGGTGTCGCCGATCTTGCAATCCGCCACCGCCTTGATGCCGGCGGTGATGAAGCCGACCTCGCCGGGCCCGAGCTCCGGCATCGGCGTCGCCTTCGGCGTGAAGACGCCGACGCGCTCGACCACATGGCTTGCGCCCGTCGCCATCATGCGGATTTTCATACCCGCTTTGAGCACGCCGTCTTTGACGCGCACCAAGGTGACGACGCCGAGATAGGAATCGTACCAGCTGTCGACCAGCAGCGCTTTCAAGGGCGCATCCCCGTCGCCTTGGGGCGGCGGCAGGCGCTCGACCAAAGCCTCCAGCACGCCTTCGATATTGAGCCCGGTCTTGGCCGAGATCTCGACGGCGCCCGAGGCATCGAGCCCGATCACCTCTTCGATCTGCTCCTTGACCCGGTCCGGCTCGGCGGCCGGCAGGTCGATCTTGTTGAGGACGGGCACGATCTCGTGGCCGGCATCGATCGCCTGATAGACATTGGCGAGGGTCTGCGCCTCGACGCCCTGACTCGCATCGACCACCAGCAGCGAGCCTTCGCAGGCGGCGAGCGAGCGGCTCACCTCATAGGCGAAGTCGACATGGCCGGGCGTGTCCATGAGGTTGAGCTCATAGGTCTCGCCGTCCTTCGCCTTGTAGGTGAGGCGCACGGTCTGCGCCTTGATCGTGATGCCGCGCTCGCGCTCGATATCCATCGAGTCGAGCACCTGGTCGCGCATCTCGCGCTCGCTCAGACCGCCGCAATATTGGATCAGCCGATCGGCAAGCGTCGATTTGCCGTGATCGATATGGGCGATGATGGCGAAATTTCGGATATGCCGGAGGTCGGTCATGGCGGCGGCGCACCATAGGGCGCGCGCCTATGCAGCGCAACCGCGCTAACGCACGAGGCGCGGCGGGAGACGCGCTCCCGCCGCCTCGCTGTCGAATTACGGCTCGCCGCCGATCGGCAGAACCGCGCGCTTCCAGGTGCTGTTCACCACCAGCGCGGTGCCCGTGTAGTAGGCGAGGATGGCCGAGGCGAAGAGGAACCAGCCGCCGATATAGCCGATCACGTCCCAGCCCGCCGTGCCCGCCGCGTTGACGAGATTGGGAATCCCGGCCAAGGCATAGCCGATGCCCAAGGTCAGCAGGACGAGAACCAGCGCCGCATTGGTGCGCAGCGCCGCCAGGCACAGCGCGAAGGCGATGAAGGCGAAGCTCTCGAGCAGGAAGCCGAGCAGCACCGGCGTCAGGCCCCCGGCCGGCACGATATTGGCGGTCCAGAGCCCGAAGATCACCGCCGCCGTGACGTTGAACGAGCCGAAGCAGCAGAACGCCGTCGCGGCGAGAGAGTTGGCGCGGCGATAGGCGAAGAGCCCGGCGATGAATTGCACGAGGCCGGCGAAGATCAGCAGCACCGGCGCCAAGCCCGGCAGCGTCGTCGCCGGATAGAGCCCGCCCATGACCACGCCGGCCATCCAGGTTCCGGTCGCGAAGGCCCAGAGCCCCAATGGCGCCGGATCGCCCACCGTCGCCATCGCCTGCTCTTCAAGGAGTGCAATATCCGATTCCGTGCGTCGCGACATGATCGGACCGGCCTTGGTCCACATCGCATGTTCTTGCAGGGTTGTAATATTTGCCATGTTCCGCCTCCATTGAGATGGCGGTCGTCCTGACACCGATTTCAGAGTCTCATCCCATGCGGCGGGCGACCATGGCCGCATCCCCTGTGGAAAAAACACGCGAGGGAAAAGGGCGTTCCAGCCCGGCAGGGCCCATTACCGCCGCAGCGCGCCGCCGCTTGCCTTCTCGACCGTGGCGATGAGTTTTTTCGAGAAGGCATCGATCGCCTCCTCGGTCAGGGTTGCTTCCTGCGGCTGCAGCACGATTGTGATCGCGAGGGATTTTTTGCCGTCCTCGACGCCCTTGCCGCGATAGACATCGAAAAGGCGCACTTCGGTCACGAGCTTTCGGTCGACGCCGCGCGCGGCGCGCAGCACGGTCTCGGCCGAAACCGATTCATCGACGACGAAAGCGAAGTCGCGCTCGACCGGCTGGAAGGGCGACAGAACCAAGAGCGGCTTGGCGCGGCTTTGGCGCGCGCGCGGCGCGGGCACGGCATCGAGGAACACCTCGAACCCGACCGCCGGACCCGCAACGCCGAGACGATCGAGCACGCCCGGATGCAGCTCGCCGAAATGCGCCAGAGGCTTGTTGCCCTGGCGCAGCGTTCCCGAGCGGCCCGGGTGATACCAGGCGGGTGCCTCGCTCGCGACTTGCAGACTGTCGATAGCGACGCCCGCCGCCGCCAGCGCCGCCGAAGCATCGGCCTTGGCAAGGAACGCATCGACAGCGCGGCCGGGATCGTCCCAGCGCTTGACGCCGGTTCTCCCGGCGCGAATCCCGGTTGCCAAGGCGAGCTGGCCTTCGGGCGTGTCGTCCTTGTAAAGCGGCCCGATCTCGAAGAGCGCGCCATCGGGATAGCCGCGATCGGCGTTGCGCTGCGCGGCGGTCAACAGATTGGGCAGCACCGAAGGGCGCATCGCGTCGAGATCGGCGCTGATCGGATTGGCGAGGATAAGCGCGGCGCCGCCGCCACCGAAAAGCTCTGCCTGCGCGCGCGGCAGGAAGGAGAAGGTCACCGCCTCGACCAGGCCGCGCGCGGCGAGGCTGCGCCGCACCAGCGCGACGCGGCGCTGCGTCGGCGAGAGCGCGGGTTTCGGCAGCACGGCGTCACGCGCGAGCGCCACCGCTGGAATGGCGTCGTAGCCGCGGATACGCAGGATTTCCTCGACGAGATCGGCCTCGCCCTCGATATCGCCGCGCCAGGAGGGCGGCTCGACCGCGAACCCGCCGACCGCGCTTTCGAGCTTGCAGCCAAGATCCTCGAGGATGCGCCGCTGATCGGTCGGCGAGATGACGACGCCGCCGAGACTCTCGACCCGGTTCCCGCGCAGACGATATTGGCGGCGCCATTGCGGCACTTCGCCCGCGATGGTCACCGCGCTCGGCTCGCCGCCGCACAGCTCGAGAATAAGCCGCGTGGCGATTTCCATGCCGGGCGCGGTGAATTCCGGATCGACGCCGCGCTCGAAGCGATAGCGCGCATCGCTTTGGAGGCCGAGCTTGCGCCCGGTCGCGGCGGTGCGCACCGGATCGAACAAGGCTGCCTCGATGAAGACATCGCGCGTCGTCTCGGTGCAGCCGGTGCGCGCGCCGCCGATGACGCCGCCAAGGCTTTGCGCGCCCGCCGCATCGGCGATCACCGTCATCTCGGGATCGAGCGCGTAGGACTTGCCGTTCAAGGCCTCGAGCGTCTCCCCGGGGAGCGCACCGCGCAGCACGAGATCGCCCTGGAGCTTTTCCGCATCGAAGACATGCAGCGGCCGGTCGAGGTCGTAAGTGAGGAAATTCGTGATATCGACCAAGGCCGAGATCGGCCGCAGGCCGATCGCCGTCAGCCGGTCCTGCAGCCAGCGCGGGCTCGGACCGTTCTTGATGCCGCGAACGAGTCGCCCGAGAAAGAGCGGACAGGCTTTGTGATCGGGCCCATCCAAACGCACGGTGATCGGACAAGGATATTTCCCGGCGACCGGCGACGCCTCGAGCGGCTTCAAGCGCCCCAGACCAGCCGCCGCCAGATCGCGGGCGAGGCCGCGCACGCCGAGGCAATCGGCGCGGTTGGGCGTCACCTTCACGTCGAGCACCGGATCATCGAGCCCCATCGCGGTGGCAAACGCCATGCCCGGCGCCAACTCCTCCGGCAGCTCGATAATGCCTTCGTGATCCTCGGAGAGCTTCAGCTCATAGCCCGAGCACAGCATGCCGTTCGATTGGACGCCGCGGATCTGGCTCGCTTTCAGCACCGCGCCGCTGCGCGGGATGACCGTGCCGGTCGGCGCGAAAACGCCGACAAGGCCGGTGCGCGCATTGGGCGCGCCGCACACCACCTCGACCTCGCCCTTGCCGGTATCGACACGGCAAAGCTTGAGGCGATCGGCATTGGGATGAGGGCGCGCCTCGATGATGCGCGCGACGATGAAAGCCGCCAAATCCTTGGCGCGGTTCTCGACCGATTCGACTTCGAGCCCGCCCATGACGAGCGTTCGAACGATCGTCTCGAGCGAGGCGTCGGTATCGAGATGAGTCTTGAGCCAGGCGAGCGTCGTCTTCATCGCGCGCCGGTGATGAGCGAGGGCTGATCGAGCGCCGCGAAGCCGTAGTGCCGGAGCCAGCGCAGATCGCTGTCATAGAAAGTGCGCAGATCGGGAATGCCGTATTTCAGCATGGCGATGCGCTCGATTCCCATGCCGAAGGCAAAGCCCTGATACTCGGCCGGATCGAGGCCGCAATTGGCGAGCACCTTCGGATGCACCATGCCGGAGCCGAGGATTTCGAGCCAATCGGCGCCCCCGCCGATCTTCAAGCCGCCACCTTCGCGCGAGCAGCCGATATCGACCTCGGCCGAAGGCTCGGTGAAAGGGAAATAGCTCGGCCGAAAGCGCACCGGCAGATCGTCGATGTCGAAGAAGGCGCGGCAGAACTCGATGAGGCAGCCCTTCAAATGCCCCATATGAACATGCTTGTCGATGACGAGGCCTTCGACCTGGTGGAACATCGGCGAGTGGGTCGCGTCATGATCGCTGCGGAAGGTGCGGCCCGGCACGATGATGCGGATCGGCGGCTTTTGCGCCTGCATCGTGCGAATCTGCACCGGCGAGGTATGGGTGCGCAGCACCTTGCGCGCCTCGGGCCGCGTGCCTTCGGCGCCCATCAGATAGAAAGTGTCCTGCTCCTGCCGCGCCGGATGCTCGGGCGGAATGTTGAGCGCGGTGAAATTGTAGAAATCCTCTTCGATATGCGGCCCTTCGGCGACGGTGAAGCCCATCTCGCCGAAGATCGCGATCAATTCGTCGATGGTCTGGCTGATCGGATGGATGCGCCCGTCATTCTCGGCCTTGACCGGCAGGGTCACATCGAGACGCTCTTTAGCGAGCCGCTGATCGAGCGCCGCGCGCTCGAGACGCTGCCGCGCTGCGCCGAGCGCCGCGTCGAGACTTTCTTTCAGCGTATTGACCGCGGCGCCGCGCGCCTTGCGTTCCTCGGGCGGCAGCACACCCAGCCCCTTCAACAGCCCGGTCACCTGGCCGTTGCGGCCGAGCGCGGCGACGCGGATTTGCTCGAGCGCATCGAGGCTCGCCGCCGCCGTGATCTGGCGCAGAAATTCCTCGCGCGTGCTGTCGAGACTGTCCATCGCCGCCGGCCCTCAGGCCTGGGCGAGCGCCGCTTGTGCCTGGGCCACGATCGCTTGAAAGGCCTGCGGCTCGCGCGCCGCGAGATCGGCCAGGACCTTGCGGTCGAGCTCGATGCCGGCCCGCTTCAAGCCGTTGATGAATTGCGAGTAGGTGAGGCCGCCCTCGCGCGCGCCGGCATTGATGCGCTGAATCCACAGCGCGCGGAAATTGCGCTTCTTCGCCCGCCGGTCGCGATAGGCGTAGCGCAGCCCCTTCTCGACCTTCTCGATGGCGACGCGGAAGCTCGATTTGGCGCGGCCGCGATAGCCCTTGGCGAGCTTCAGGACCTTCTTGTGACGCGCATGGGCGGTGACGCCCCGTTTCACATGCGCCATGGCTCAACCCCTCAGATACGGCATGTAGGTCAGGACGAGATTGGCGTCGCCCTTGCGCAGCACCATGGTGCCGCGCGCCTTGCGCTTCATCTTTTGCGGCTTGGAGATGAGCCGGTGCCGCTTATGCGCGACCGCGGCCTTGATTTTTCCCGTGGCGGTCCGCGAGAAGCGCTTCTTGGCGCCGCTCTTGGTCTTCATCTTGGGCATTTCGTCCTCTCTTTTTGACGGATTTGCGAAAAGGGGGGCGAGGCATGCCCTTGAGCCAGCCACCCGCTCGAAGGCGCGGTTTATAACCGCGCCCGCCGGACATAGCAAGGGCGCGGGGGGCTCCCGCGCCCTTGGTCCAACGGTATTCGGGTATCAGCCCTGGTTGGTGATCTGGCCGCTATCGGGGTCGATGCGCAGGGTTTGGCTCTGGCCGTTCTTCATCACGGTGGCAGTGAAGTCCTTGCCGTCGCGCTTGAAATTGTTGAAGGAGCCATAGCCCTTGGCCTCGAGCAGGTTGAGGGCGCTCGTCATGCGCTGCGCCTCGTGGCTCCCGCTCATCGCGGCGTGATTGCCGCTCATCGCCCGAGAATTGGACGACATGGTCGAGGCCGGAGGCTGGTACTCATTCTTCGAGGTCTGCTGAGCCTGCATCTTATGCTGGTGATAGGGCTCGGCCTGATGATTGGCTTTCGACGTCGCCGACGGAGCCGCGGCAAAAGCGACGCCGCCGCTCAATGCCAAGGCCAGCACGGTCAATGCAATGCGCTTCATGGGAACACCTCTTGATCGAGTCTCGTCTCGGAGCGGCATCGCCGCTCCATGATGATTATCTGGGAGGCGTCCTAACCCGCGCATGTCGCGAGAATGAAAAGACGTTAAGCCACGATTTCGCCGCTATTTCGGCGACATCACCATGGTCATCTGGCGGCCTTCCATGCGCGGGTATTGCTCGACCTTCGCGATCTCGTCGAGATCGCCCTTGACGCGCATCAGCACCTCCATGCCGAGTTCCTGATGCGCCAATTCGCGGCCGCGGAAGCGCATGGTGACCTTCACCTTGTCGCCTTCGTCGATGAAGCTCTTCATCGAGCGCATCTTCACGTCGTAATCGTGATCGTCGATGCCGGGACGGAGCTTGATCTCCTTGACCTCGATGACTTTCTGCTTCTTGCGCGCCTCGTTCTTGCGCTTCTGCTCCTCGTATTTGAACTTGCCGAAATCGAGTATCTTGCAGACGGGCGGATCGGCGTTGGCGGCGACCTCGACGAGGTCGAGCCCGGCTTCGAGGGCCCGGGCGATGGCGTCGCTGCGCGGCACGACACCGATCATCTGGCCGCGCTCATCGACGAGACGCACGCGCGGCGAGTTGATTTCTTCATTGACGCGCGGCCCGTCATTGCGGGTCGGCGGCGGCGCTTGAGTTGGTCTGGGGATGCGGTTCCTCCTTAAGCGGTTGGCGAGGAGGCGGCCCGCCCAGCGGGCGGTTTCGCCTCGTCCGCCAATCTAGCGACGGCCTCGGCGAGTGCAAGATTTTCCTGCTCTTTTCCGCCCAGCCGACGCAGCGCGACGGTGTTGTCCTCGGCTTCGCGCCGGCCGACGACCAGCAGCACGGGGATTTTGGCGAGGCTGTGCTCGCGCACCTTGTAGTTGATCTTCTCATTGGCGAGATCGATGCCGACCCTCAAGCCCGCGGCGGCGCATGCGGCGCGCACCGTCTCCGCATAGGAATTGGCTTCGTCCGTGATGGTCAGCACCATGGCTTGTAGGGGAGCGAGCCAGAGCGGGAATTTGCCCGCATAGTCCTCGATCAGGATGGCGATGAAGCGCTCGAGCGAGCCGAGCACCGCGCGATGGAGCATCACCGGACGGTGGCGCTGCCCGTCCTCGCCGATATAGCTCGCATCGAGCCGCTCGGGCAGGACGAAATCGACCTGAAGCGTGCCGCATTGCCAGTCGCGGCCGAGCGCGTCGCGCAGCACGAATTCGAGCTTCGGCCCGTAAAACGCGCCCTCGCCCGGATTGAGCGTATAGGGGAGGCCGGCCGCCTCGACCGCGTGGCGCAAAGCGGCCTCGGCCTTGTCCCAGACCGCATCCGCCCCCGCCCGCACCGGCGGCCGGTCGGAGAATTTGACCGTCACCTGCTCGAAACCGAAATCGCGATAAACGCTCAACAAGAGCTCGCAGAAGGCGACGCTCTCCGAGGTGATCTGGTCCTCGGTGCAGAAGATATGCGCGTCGTCCTGGGTGAAGGCGCGCACCCGCATGATGCCGTGGAGGGCGCCCGAAGGCTCGTTGCGGTGGCACGAGCCGAACTCCGCCATGCGCAGCGGCAGCTCGCGATAGGAATGGAGGTGCTGGCGGAAGATCTGCACATGGCCGGGACAATTCATCGGCTTCACCGCGAGAACCCGACCGCCATCCTTGTCCTCGACCGTGAACATGTGCTCGCGGAATTTCTCCCAATGGCCGGAGGCTTCCCAGAGCGAGCGGTCGATAAGCTGCGGCGTCCGCACCTCGACATAGCCTGCGGCGGCGAGCCGGGTGCGGATGTAATTCTCGATTGTGCGGTAGAGCGTCCAGCCCTTGGGGTGCCAGAACACGCTGCCGACCGCTTCTTCCTGCTGATGGAACAGGTCGAGCTCGCGACCCAAACGCCGGTGGTCGCGCTTTTCCGCCTCTTCGAGCTGGAAGAGGTACTGCTTTAATTCCTTCTCGTTCGCCCAGGCGGTGCCGTAGACGCGCTGAAGCTGCGCATTGCGCGCGTCGCCCCGCCAATAGGCGCCGGCCACTTTCATCAGCTTGAAGGCATGACCGAGCTTGCCGGTCGAAGGCAGATGCGGCCCGACGCAGAGATCGACGAACTTGCCTTGCCGATAGAGGCTGATCGCCTCGTCCTTGGGGATTTCGTGAATCCACTCGGCCTTGTACTTCTCGCCCTGCTCGGCGAAGAACTCCGCCGCGCGGTCGCGCTCCCATTCCTCGCGCGTCACCCCTTCATTGCGATCGACGATCTCGTGCATGCGCAGCTCGATGCGTGCCAGATCCTCGGGGGTGAACGGCGTCGGCCGCGCGAAATCGTAATAAAAGCCGGTCTCGGTCGCGGGGCCGAAGGTGACCTGGGTTTCGGGATAGAGCTCCTTCACCGCCTCCGCGAGCACATGCGCGGCATCGTGGCGGATGATCTCGAGCGCTTCCGGGGAATCGCGGGTGAGGATTGCAATACGCGCATCGCGATCGACGCGGCGCGACAGGTCCCGCGCCTCGCCATCGACCTTGATCGCGACCGCCGCCTTGGCCAGGCCGGGGCCGATCGCCGCCGCGATTTCGCCGCCTGTCACCGGCCCCGGAAACTGCCGCACCGAGCCATCCGGCAGGGTGACGGCAACCGGCGAAGAACGGGCCTCGTCAGAAGGCGGCATGTGGGCGGTTCGGACCTCGCGTTTGCGACAAAATGTCAGACGAGAGCCGGATTTAGCCCAAGCCCAGCGCCGCTTCAACCTCGGCGACGGAGAGCGCGGCGAGATCGTTCCGGCGCAGCACCGTGACGCCTTGGCCGCGCGGCTGGGTGAGCGCCGGGTCGGAGGCGGCGGAATAGAGCACGAGCGCCGGGCTGCCCGCGGCGACGATTAGATGCATCGGCCCGGTATCGTTGCCGATGGCGAAAGCCGCGGCCGCGCCGAGGCCAACCACCTCGCCGAGGCTCGTCTCGCCGGTGAGGTCGCGAGCTTCGGGACAGGCCGAGGCGATGGTTGCCGCCAAGTCGCTCTCGCCCTTGCCGCCGAGAATGACGGGCTGCAGCCCGCGCCCGGCCAAATGCACCGCCAGCGCGCCATAATGCGCCGCCGGCCAACGCTTTTCCGGGCGATGCGCCGCGCCGCCCGGCACGAGCAGTGCAAAGCGCGGCCGCAGGCCGAAGCGGGCGATGTCGCGCTTCGCCCAGGAGAGATCGGGCGGCGGCACGGCGGCGATGCCGGCCATGCGCAGCTGCTCGGCCTGGCGGTCGAGCGTGTGCATGCGGTCGCGCTGGGGATTGGCATGGGGCAGCGCCGCGCCGCGCGCGATGCCCGACCAGAGCGGACGCTTGCCGGGGCCCATCAGATGGAAATACCAGCTTGTCCGCCGCGCGGTTTGAAGATCATAGACGCGAGCGAAATCCGCCTCGCGCAGGCGCTTGCGCAAGCGCCACAGCGCCCCGGGATCGGCAAGGCCGGGACGCTCATCGACCCAGATACGATCGAAATAAGGCGCGGCCCGCGCCAGTTCGACGAAGGGCGCCGTCGTCAGCAAGGTGATCTCGGCGCGCTCGTGATGCGCGCGGATCGCCGCCGCCGGCCCCATCGCCTGGACGAAATCGCCGAGCGCGCCGAGCTTGATGACGAGGATTCGCTCGGCCTGACATGGCGGCGCGGCTTCAGCGGCGGTGCGAGCTTGGTCGCGCAACCGGCCTCGCGCTCAAGCCGCGACGGGCGCTGTCGCCTGACGCGGGACCAGCTCCTCATAGACGTCGAGCGTGCGCCGCGTCATCAAGGCGCTCGAGAAATGCTCGCGCGCATGAGCGATTTGGTGGCGGGCGAGCGCCAGCCGCGTTCCGGGATCGAGATCGAGCGTCGCGGCGAGCGCTTCGGCGAGCGCCCCGGCATCGCCCGGCGGCACGAGCAGGCCGGTCTCGCCCGGCCGCACCGTCTCGAGCGCGCCGCCATGCGCCGTGGCGATCACCGGCCGACCCATCGCTTGCGCCTCGACGACCACCCGGCCGAAGCCCTCGGGCGCAGTCGAGGCGGACACCACCACGTCGGCGAGCATATAGGCGACGGCCATGTCGGGACTGTCGTCGATGAAGCGGAAATTGCCCGCGGCACCGGTGCGCTCGACGGCCGCTTCGAGCTCGCGGCGATAGCGCGCATTGCCACTGCCGAGGATGACGGCATGCAGCTCGGGCCGGTTGAGCCGCGCGATCGCATCGATCAGCACGAGCTGCCCCTTCCAGCGCGTGAGCCGGCCCGGCAGGAGCACCAGCGGCGCGCTCTCGGGCAAGCGCCAGGCTTTCATCAGCGCGATCAGCCTCTCCGGCTGTACCTTGCCGGGATCGAAGCGGTTGATGTCGATGCCGCGCGGAATGACGCGCAAGCGCTCGGGCGGGACGCCGTAATTCGCCGCGACATGCTCACCGACGAAATGCGAGATCGCGATGACGCGCTCGCCCGACGCCATCACCGCATTGTAGCGATGCTTCAACAGCGAGCCGTCGCCATAGGCGTTGTGGAAAGTCGTGACGAAATGACGGCCGGTGCGCCGCGCCGCGGCGCGTGCGCTCCAGGCGGGCGCGCGGCTGCGCGCATGCACGATATCGACGTCGAAGCGCCGGATCAGCGAAGCGAGCCG
Source organism: Allostellaceae bacterium (assembly GCA_035605975.1). Lineage (GTDB taxonomy): Bacteria > Pseudomonadota > Alphaproteobacteria > ATCC43930 > CGMCC-115725 > CAIKMD01. The sequence continues at coordinate 15,676 of DATNGG010000105.1, forward strand.
GTCGATATTGGCGCGAATGACGAAGGGGTTCTTCGAGGCGAGCGGCAGCGTCACATGGGTGGCGCCTGCACGCTCGATCTCGCGCACCATCGGCCCGCCCGCCGAGGCGACGATGGCGGTCCAACCTTCCGCCTTCAGCGCGGCCGCGACATCGACCGTGCCGCGCTCGACCCCGCCGGTGACGAGACGCGGCAAAACCTGCAGCACCGTGGGCTTACGTCTACCGGGCGGCTGCGACGCGGTGTTACTGTCGGCGTCGGTCATGAGATCGAGTGGATGATGTCGCGATGAATGAGCCGCCTTCCATCTTAGCACGCGAGGACGGAGCGACAATCGCCTACCGCCGGCGCGACGGGCGCAGGCCCGGCATCCTGTTCCTTCCCGGCTTCAACTCCGACATGACGGGCGCCAAGGCGCAGGCCTTGGATGGGTTTTGCGCCGAGAATGACCGCGCCTTCCTGCGCTTCGATTACTTCGCCCATGGCGCCTCCTCCGGCGATTTCGCCGAGGCGACGATCGGCCGCTTCCGCGACGATGCGCTCGCGGTGATCGACCGCCTCGCCGAGGGCGAGATCGTGCTGGTCGGATCGAGCATCGGCGGCTGGCTCATGCTGCTGGTGGCGCTCGCCCGGCCCGAGCGCGTCCGCGCACTTGTCGGCATTGCCGCCGCTCCCGATGCGACCGAGGATTTGATGTGGCAGCGCATGCCCTTCGCGCTGCGCGAGACGCTGATCCTGGAGGGCGCGGTGCGCGTGCCCTCGCGCTACAGCGAGGCGGGGTATCTCATCACCCGCAAGCTGATCGAGGAGGCGCGCGCGCATCTCGTTATGCGCAAGCCGCTCGCGATCCGCTGCCCGGTGCGCCTCCTGCACGGCATGGCCGATCCCGACGTGCCGTGGCAAACCAGCCTCAACCTCGCCGAGCATCTTCCGGGCGCGGATGTGCAGCTTCTTCTTGTGAAGGACGGCGATCATCGGCTGTCGCGCGACAGCGATCTCGATTTGCTGTTGCGCACGGTCAAGCCTTTGCTCGATTGAGCGCGGCAAGCCCCTCGCGATAGGTCGGATAGCGCAGCGTGACGCCAAGCTCGTCATGGATGAGGCGGTTCGAGACACGCTTGTTGTCGTCATAAAAGCTGCGCGCCATCGGCGACAGCGTCGCCGCGGCGAAATCCTCGAGCGGTGGCGGCGCGATGCCGAGCAGCGACGCTGCATGGGCCACAACCCTCTCAGGCGGCACCGCCTCGTCATCGCAGACATTGTAGATCGCACCGGGGCGGGGCCGCGCCATCGATGCCAGCAGGACAGCCGTCAGATCCTCGACCTCGATGCGCGAGAACACCTGGCCGGGCTTGGCGATGCGCCGCGCGGTTCCGGCCTTCAGCGCATCGAGCGCGCTGCGCCCGGGGCCGTAGATACCGGCGAGGCGGAAGATATGGAGCGGCAGGCCGGCGCGGCGATAAAGATCGCGCCACGCGGCTTCCGCGGCAAGGCGGCGATGGCCGCGCGGGCCCGTCGGATTTGTCGGCGAGGTCTCGTCGACCCAGCCGCCGCCGCGATCGCCATAAACATTCGTGGTCGAAAGATAGCCGAGCCAAACGAGGCGCTTCAGCCCGGCGAGCATCTCGCCATGACGATCGCGGACGGGGCAGCCGGCCGCATCGGGCGGGATCGACACAAGGATATGCGTCGCATCGTCGAGAAGGCTTGCCGCGTCGGCAAGAGGATGGTCGCGATCGAAAAGCTGAAGCGGGAATTGAGCCGCGCCGGCGGGAACCTCGCGCGCAGTCCCAGAGACGCGCCAACCCATCGCCGACACTGCCCGCGCGAGAAATCCCGCGCTATAGCCAAGGCCGAAGCAGAAGAGCGTGCCGGGCCGCGTCACACCGCGCCTTCGGACGCACCGGCGGCGCGCTCCGCCTCGTCGATGCCGGCCGCCGCCAGGGAGCGCTCGATCGCCGCGCGGCTGCCGCGAATCCACGCCCAGGCGAGAAGACAGACACAGGCGCCGGCAAAGACGGGGAGGCGCAGGCCGAAGCGCTCCGAAGCGGCGCCCAAGAGCAGCGAATTCATGGACGGGCCGGCGCGAAAGATCATGCCGTAAAAGCCCATGACGCGGCCGCGCATCGCCGGCGCGGTCGCGCTCTGAATGAGGGTCTGCGCCCCGATCCCGGTCGAGGTCATCGCCATGCCCGAGAGAAATGCGCAGCCGAGCGCGAAGCCATAGCTCGTCGTGGCGGTGAAACCGATGATCGCCAGCGCCATCCACAAGGTCGATTGGATGACGACCGAGGGCAAGCCGCTCAAGCCGCTGCGGCGCAGCATCACTATGCCGCCGACCACCGCGCCGAGCCCGACCATGGCGGTGAGCCAGGCGAGGCCCTGTGCGCCGCGCGCGAAGACGGCGTCGGCAAAGCCCGGAAACATCTCGACGAAACCGCGAATGCCGACAGTCGTGATGATGAGCAGGATGAACATCTGGCCGATCGCCGGATCGCGCAGCGCATAGCCATAGCCCTCGGTGAGCTCGCCCCAGAGGCGCCGCCGCTCCGGCACGCGGCGCTCGTCCGGAATGTGGACGCGCCACAGCGCATAGATGAAGCACATATAAGTGACGGCGTTGAGGGTGAAGGCGAGGCCGACATTCCCCGCGGCGATGACGAAGCCCGCGGTGGCGGGACCGATGAAGCGAGCATTGTTGAACACGAGGGAATTGATCGCGACCGCCGGGCCGAGATTGGCATTGTCGACCAGATTGGGGATGAGGGCGAGCCGGGCGGGCTGGTTGAAGGCGTTGATCGTGCCGAGCGCGACGGTGAGCCCGAACAGAAGTCCGATGGTAATCAGATCGGCAAAGGTCAGGACGGCCAGCGCCCAGGCCTGGAACATGCCGAAGAACAACGAGACCTGCACCAGGCGGATGCGGTTGACGCGATCGGCGAGCGCGCCGGCGAAAGGGCTGATGAGGATCGAGGGCACGAGATCGCCCGCCGCGCACATGCCGAGCCAGAAGCCGGACTGGGTGAGCCGCCAGGCGAGCCAGCCGACGGCGATCCGCTGAATCCAGACGCCAACCAGCGAGATGGCGTTGCCGATCGTATAAATGCGGTAGTTGCGGATGCGCAGAACGCGCAATGCATTCCTGAAACCGGCCGCCCTCGCCTCGCTCGCCACCGCTTATTCGCCTTTCCCGCGAATGTTACCAAAACCAAAGGGGGCGGAGATTTACAAAAACCGGGGGTCTGTTAACTATCTCCGATACGTTCTCATAAGAAAATCGGGCACCCGCCGGGGATGAAGATCGCTTGCCCGACCTATCCTTGGAGGCGAAGTATGTGTAGGATCGTCGCGGCGGGAGGTAACGTCGCGAGACGTCGACGGGAACCGGAATGAAGCGCGCTAGCTGGGCCATCGCGTTCGTGGTTGTATTGGCCCTTGTCGGTGCTGCCCATCAATTCGATTGGCTCGGCTCCGCACGGTCCCAGACGAGCGCGGCGCGCCCCCAAGGTCCTGTGCCAGTGAAGGTTGCGACCGCCGCGGTCGAGCCGACCCCGGTCGAGTTCGATACCATCGGCACGGTGCAGACCATCGCGTCGGTGACGGTGAAGTCGCGTCTCGACGGCTTCATCGACAAGGTGCTGGTCAAGGACGGACAATTCGTCAAGGCCGGCGACGTGATGTTCCAGCTCGACAGCCGCGCGGCGCAGGCGCTGGTCGACCAGGCGAGCGCGACCTTGGCACGCGACGAGGCACAGCTCGCCAACGCCCAGCGCGATGTCGGCCGCTACAAATCGCTCGTCAGCAAGGATTTCGTGTCGCGCCAGCAATACGACACGAGCACGACCACGGCGACCGCCTTGCAGGCGACGGTGCAAGCCGATCGGGCTCAGCTCGAGAACGCGAAGGTGCTGCTGTCCTATTACACGATCGTCGCGCCGCTCGACGGGCGGGTCGGCATGATCGCGATCAAGCGCGGCAACAGCATCAAGTCGAATGATCTGCCGCTCGCCACGGTCAATCAGATCCAGCCGATCTACGTGTCCTTCGCCCTGCCCCAAATCGAACTGCCCGAGTTGCGCCAGGCCATGGCCGAGGGGCCGGTGATGGTGAAGGTTCTCGCCCAAGGCGACAAGGGCGCGCCGGTCGAGGGCAAAGTCGCATTTTTCGACAACACGATCGATAGTACCTCGGGAACGATCAATGTGCGCGCGACCTTCGCCAACGAAGAGCAGCGCCTCTGGCCCGGACAGTTCGTGAACGTCTCGGTTCTCGTGCGCACCGATCCCGATGCGCTCGTGGTTCCCCCGACCGCGATCCAGGTCGGTCAGAAGGGCAATTACGTGTTCGTCGTCAAACAGGACGACACGGTCGAGTTGCGCCCGGTGACGGTGGATCGCACGGTGAATGGCCGTGTCGTCATCGGCTCTGGGTTGAAAGCCGGCGAGAGAGTGGCGACCGACGGGCAGATGCGCCTGACCAACGGCGCCCGCGTTCGCATCGTCACCGGAGGCACCAACAACGGCGCCGGTGACGCGTCATGACCTTGCCGGAGCTGTGCATCCGTCGTCCGGTGATGACGACGCTGCTGATGCTGGCTTTCGTCATTTTCGGCTTGTTCAGCTATCGCTTGCTGCCGGTCGCGGCGATCCCGAAGGTCGATTTTCCCACTATCGTCGTGATCGGGCACTTCCCGGGCGCGTCGCCCGAGACCATGGCGTCCTCGGTGGCGAACCCGCTCGAGCGCCAGTTCTCGACAATCGCCGGCCTCAATTCGATGGTGTCGTCGAGCGGTTCGGGCGTCACCCAGATCACAATGCAGTTCGATCTGAGCCGCGACATCGACGGCGCCGCGCTGGACGTTCAGTCGGCCCTGACTACGGCGGCCCGCCGCCTGCCGATCCAAATGACGACGCCGCCGAGTTTCATCAAGGCCAATCCCGCCGACGCGCCGGTCGTCTTCCTCAATCTCAACTCCGACACGCTCCCGCTGTCGGAAGTCGATGAATATGCCGAAACGCTGATCGCGCAGCGCCTCTCGACGCTTCCCGGCGTCTCGCAGGTGCTGGTGTTCGGGCAGCAGAAATTCGCCGTCCGCGTCCAGGCCGATCCCGAAGCGCTTGCTGCCAAGGGCATGAGCCTCGACGATCTGCAAAACGCCATCGCGGCCGCCAACTCCTCGACCCCTGTCGGCACGCTGATGGGGCCGCAGCAATCCTTCACGCTGCAAGCGAACGGCCAGCTCCCGCACGCAGCGCAATACGAGAACCTGATCGTCGCCTACCGCAACGGCGCGCCGGTGCGCTTGAAGGACGTCGCCAAGGCGGTGGACAGCGTCGAGGACAACCGCCAGGCGAGCTGGTACAACGGCAATCGCGGCATCCTGCTCGGGGTGCAGCGCCAGCCGGACGCCAATACCGTCAAGGTCGTCGATTCGGTCAAAGCGCTGATCCCGGTCTTCGAATCGCAGCTGCCGGCCTCGGTCCACTTGAACGTGCTGCTCGATCACTCGGTATCGATCCGCAATTCGGTCGACGACGTGCAGATGACGCTGCTGATCACCGCCGCGCTCGTCATCCTGGTGATCTTCATCTTCCTGCGCAACGTGACCGCGACGATCATCCCGGCCCTGGCGCTGCCCGTCTCCATCATCGGCACCTTCGCCGGCATGGAGGTGCTGGGCTACAGCATCGACAATCTCTCGCTGATGGCGCTGACCCTTTCGGTGGGGTTCGTCGTCGACGACGCGATCGTTATGCTCGAGAACATCATGCGCCACGTCGAAAACGGCGAGCGCGTGATCGATGCCGCGTTTCGCGGCTCGCGCGAAATCGCTTTCACGATCTTGTCGATCACGCTGTCGCTGGTCGCGGTGTTCATCCCCGTGCTGTTCATGGGCGGCGTGGTCGGCCGCGTGTTCCGCGAATTCGCCGTCACCATCAGCATGACCATCCTGATCTCGGGGCTGGTATCGCTGACTTTGACGCCGATGCTCTGCTCGCGGCTCTTGAAGGCGCATCACGGCGAGCGCCACAACGCGCTCTACCGTGCGTCGGAGGCTGCCTTCGACGGCTTGATACGCGGCTACGAGCGGATGCTGCGCGTTGTCATGGCGCATCGGCGCATGACGCTCTTCGTCACCATCCTGTCGCTCGTCGCCACCGGCTATCTCTTCCACGTGGTACCCAAGGGCTTCTTCCCGAGCGAAGACACCGGGCAGATCTTCGCTTTTACCGAGGCGGCGCAGGACATCTCCTTCCAAGCGATGGCCGAACACCAGAAGGAAGTCGCCAAGATCGTCCAGGACGATCCCAACGTTCAGGCGGTCAACTCCTTCATCGGCGCCACCGGCTTCAGCCCGGCGCTCAACAACGGCCGCATGTTCATCCAGTTGAAGCCGCGCGATCAGCGGGCGCTATCGGCCGATCAGATTATCCAGAAGCTGCGCCCCAAGGTGGCGCAGGTTCCCGGCATGCGCACCTTCTTCCAGAGCCTGCAGAATATTCAGCTCGGCGGGCGGCTGGCAAAGAGCGAATATCAGTACACCCTGCAGGACGCGGAGACGGCAGAGCTCTATCACTACGCGCCGATCATGCAGGAGCGGATCGCGCAGCTCCCCGGGTTCCAGGACGTCAACTCCGACCTGCAGCTGCATAATCGCCAAGCCATCATCGACATCGATCGCAACAAGATAGGCCAGCTCGGCATCACGATGGATCAGGTGCGCAACACGCTCTACAGTGCCTTCGGCGCGCGCCAGATCTCGACCATCTACGAGCCGTCGAACGACTACGAAGTCATCCTCGAAATCGAGAAGCAGTACCAGCAAGCCCCCGGCGACCTGTCGAAGATTTATCTGAAGAGCGCGAGCGGCGCAGCCGTGCCGCTCGAGGCGGTTGCGACGATCTCCTCCGGGGTCGGGCCCGTGACGGTCAACCATCAGGGGCAGCTGCCGTCGGTGACGATCGCCTTCAATCTGGCGCCCGGCATCTCCCTCGGCGCAGCGGTTCAGGAGATCGGCCAACTCGAGCGCCGGATCAACCTGCCGGTCACCATCAGCACCGGCTTCCAGGGAACCGCGCAGGTGTTCCAGGATGCGCTGCGCGGGCAGGGGCTGCTGCTGCTCGCCGCGATCTTCGTCATCTACGTCGTGCTCGGCGTGCTCTACGAGAGCTACATCCACCCGATCACGATCCTCTCGGGCCTGCC
>DATNGG010000106.1:0-10150 GCA_035605975.1 Allostellaceae bacterium
GCAAGCGCCACGCACTCGGCGGCACGTTCTACGAGCCGACCGTACTGGCGGATGTGACGACGCAGATGAAGCTCGCGCGCGAGGAAACCTTCGGGCCGGTCGCGCCGCTCTTCCGCTTTGCGAGCGAGCGGCAGGCGATCGACATGGCGAACGACACCGAATTCGGCCTCGCCGCCTATTTCTATGGCCGCGACATCGCGCGCGTCTGGCGCGTCGCCGAAGCGCTCGACTATGGCATCGTCGGCATCAACGAAGGCATCATCTCGACCGAGGTCGCGCCTTTCGGCGGCGTCAAGGAAAGCGGCATCGGCCGCGAAGGCTCGAAATACGGGATCGAGGATTATCTCGAGATCAAGTATCTGTGCCTCGGCGGGATGTAGGGCTCGCTGCACATATCGCTGGAAATCGACCGTGCGTCCCTCGACTACTCGCGCCTAACGGCGCTCGCGCTCGGGATGAGGCGATTTTCTTGGTGCCATCCACCACGTCGCCTCACGCTGAGCGCGCGCGAAGCGCGTAGTCGAAGGGCGCAGGATGCCCTTGCTCCGCGTATATATGCGCTAGCGCCGCCCCACGGAGCGAAGAGGGTTGATTGGTGCGCGCTCATCCCGCCTCGGATAGCCGGAACTCGTAAGCTGGCGGCGCTTTGAGGTCGAGCGTCCGCCAATTGGTGCCTTGCGGGAACCGCACCGCGAGCGCGCGGATCGCGCGATAATCGATCGCCTGATCGAGGCCGAAAGGCAGCTCGCCCTTCGCATGCGCGTCGAGCGCATCGAAGAACATGCGGCGCGCACGCACGATCACCGCATCGCTCGAGCCGAGATATTCGCGGCTCCGGTCGCTGATCGGGCCCATCGATTCCTCGATGATGAAATCCTCATAGACGAAGTTCTTGAGGAACCCGCTGAAATGGCCGTTGCCCATGGCGTCGCGGCTCTGGTGCCAGGCGTTGGTGGCATCGCCGCGATCGGCGGCGAAATCGTCGTGATCGGAGCCGCTGCGGTCGAGCGCCTGGGCGCGGTACCATTCGGGTACCGGACCGAACGGGTTCATGTAATAGTACCAATGCGCGCTCCATTCATCGTCGATCGGCACCACGGCAACGACGAAGCGCGGCTCGCCGTGATTGCCGGGGATGAAGGAGAAATAGGGCAGCACCACCTCGCGGATGCGCGCATAGATCGTGCCGTCGGGAAGATTGCGCAGCGCCGCCTCGCGGAAGCCGTAGGGCTGCTCGATGAATTCGAAGCGCGGCGCCGAATCCGACGACACGAGATTGCCAGTGCTGTTGGCGTTGGCGCGGCCGGGCACGGAAGAGCGATGGAGGAAATTCAGATGCGCGGAATCGAGCTGGCCCTCGAAGCCTTGCAGCCAATTGCCATGGACGATGGCACAGCGCAGTAGCGATTCCGCCGGCGGGTGATGGAACTCGAAATCGCAGAAATCGGGCGGGGAGGCGCGGCGTCCCATATAGATCCACACCATGCCGCCGGCCTCGCGCGCCGGATAATGCGTCACCGGCACAGTCGCGGCGAAAGCGGCGCGGCGATCGGCCGGCTCGGTCGGCACGTCGACGCATCTGCCTGACACATCGAATTTCCAGCCATGGAAAATGCATCTGAGCCCGTTCTCCTCGTTGCGCGCCAAGGCGAGCGAGGAGCAGCGATGGGGGCATTGGCGGGCGAGCACGCCGACGCGTCCGTCGGTCGCGCGAAAGGCGACGAGGTCTTCACCAAGAAGCCGGAACTGTTTCGGCGCGCCATCGGCGATGAGGCTCGCCGAGCGCAAGGCCGGCGTCCAGACTTCGCGCAGCATCTCGCCCATGGGCGTGCCGGCGCCGACGCGCGTCAACCGTTCGTTCTCTTCTTTCGACAGCATCGGTCTTCTCCCTAACCAGGGCCGATCTTATCCGCTAGATTGGCGCTATGCCAATCGAAGGGGGCATCGGGATATGAGCCGCGCTAACATCCTAATCCGCGGCGGGGCGGTGATCGACGGCACCGGCGCGCCGGCACGGGAGGCCGATGTTGCCATCGCGGCGGGGCGCATCGCCGCGATCGGGCCGAAGCTTGCGGTGGATGCAAGCCGCGTCATCGATGCGCGCGGCCAGGTGGTGGCACCGGGTTTCATCGACATCAAGACGCATTCCGATTGGACCTTGCCGCTCAATCCCAAAGCTGAAAGCAAGATCCGCCAGGGCGTCACCACCGAGGTCATCGGTCATTGCGGCTATTCCTGCGCCCCGGCACTGCCGGGCAAGGCGGGGCTGCTCAAGGACTATCTCTCGCCTTCGGCACCCTGGCTCTCTTTCGTCGATCAAAGCTATGCCGAGTACCTCGCGAGTCTCCCCGCGACCTCGACCAATTACGTGGCGCTCGTGGGCCACAACACGCTGCGGCTCATGGTGATGGGGCTCGCCAACCGCGCAGCGACCAGCGACGAGCTCGCGCAGATGGCGGCGCTGATCGAGGCGGCGCTCGATGCCGGCGCCTGGGGGCTCTCGACTGGGCTTTTCACCCCGCCCGGCGCCTTCGCCTCGACCGAGGAGGTGGTGGCGCTGGCAAAGGTCGCGAAGCAAAAGGGCGGGCTCTATTTCACCCATCTGCGCGACGAGGCGAACCAGGTCTTCGCGGCGCTGGACGAGGCGATCCGCGTCGGGCGCGAGGCGGGAGTCCATGTGCAGGTGGTGCATCTGAAGCTCTCGGGCCTCGACAATTTCGGCCGCGCCGCGGAGATGCTCGGCCGCTTCGATGCGGCGCGCCGGTCGGGCGTCGCGATCGATTGCGACCAATATCCCTACACCGCCGCGAGCAATCCCTTGAAAAACCTCCTGCCGCGCTGGGTGCAGAACGACAAGATCGAGGAGATGCAGGCGCGGCTGGCGAGCCCCGACAATCGCGCGCGCATCCGCCAGGAGATCGCCAAGGAAGGCCTCAACAATTTCGGCCGCATCAAGGATTGGCAGGCGATCCGCATCTCGGTCAGCCCCAACCAGGCGCAATTCGCCGGCCGCACCATCGCCGAGCTCGCGGCCGAGCGGCAGATCGACGGGCTCGATTGCGTTTGCGATTATCTCATCGCCGATAAATTCGCGACGCGCGTGCTGGTCGATTCGATTTCCGAGGACGACATCCGGACGATGATCCGCTCGCCCCATGTCTGCGTCGGCTCGGACGGGAATTGCGTCGCGCCCTACGGCATCACCGGCCAGGGCCGGCCGCATCCGCGTTTCTACGGCACCTTCCCGCGCATCCTCGGCCATTATTGCGAGGAGTTGCGCCTCATCGATCTGCCGCGCGCGATCTGGAAGATGACCGGCGCCTCAGCGAGGGCGCTGGGCTTCAAGGACCGCGGGCTGTTGCGCGAAGGCTATGCCGCCGATGTGACGATCTTCGATCCGGCCGAATTTCGCGAGCGCGCGACCTATCAGGACCCGCATCAATTCCCCGCCGGACAATCGACCACGGTGCTCGTCAATGGCGTCGTCACCGTCGATCATGCCGAGCATACCGGTGCGCTCGCAGGTCAGCGCTTGCGCCGGGCGGCGTAAGGACCGGCGACAATGTATCGTCCCTCCGAGTTCAACGAAGACCGCATCGAGGTTCTCCACCAAGCGATGCGCGATATCGCCTTCGGAACATTGGTGACGATAGGGGCGGACGGGCTCATCGCCAGCCATATCCCGCTCTTGCTCGAGGATGCGCCCGCGCCTTTGGGCAACATCACCGGCCATCTCGCGCGCGGCAATCCGCAAGCGCGCGCTCCTGCGCCCGAGAGCGAGGCGCTCGTGATCTTCTTGGGGCCTCACACCTACGTCACGCCCTCCTGGTATCCGAGCAAGGCGGAGACGGGGCGGGTGGTGCCGACCTGGAACTATGTCGCGGTCCACGCCTATGGAAGCTTGCGCTTCATCGACAATCCGGCCTGGAAGCGCGCGCATGTGACGCGCCTCACGCGCTCGCAGGAAAGCAAGCGCGAAGCGCCTTGGACGGTCGATGACGCGCCCGAGGATTATCTCCAAGGCATGCTCAAAGGCATCATCGGCTTCGAGCTGCCGATCGCGCGGCTCGAGGGCAAGTGGAAGATGAGCCAGAACCGGCGTGAGCCGGACCGGCAAGGCGTGATCGCGGGGCTCGAGGCCGAGGCCGATCCGCAATCCGTCGCGGTCGCGGCGATCATGGCCGCGCGCGAGCGGAAGTAAACGCAGGACCCCGCTTCGCTCAGTTGCAGCGGTAGAGCCGCGCGCCGACCGTGTCGATGAGACCGGTGCAGCGATGCGACGCAGCCGCGGCAAGGAGTGTCTCCTTTTCCTGCTGTTGCACCGCGCCGTCCGTATGCGCGAAGAGAAGACACAGCCCGGGATGTGTATCGACCAACTGTTTGAACGCGCCGACATAATCGGCAAAGCGGTCATGTACGCCCCACGACCAGCTCGGCACGCTTGATGCGGTGGGGATGGCGCCAAGGAAGGCGATATCGGGGCGGCGGTCCTTGTAGATATCGACCGCCGGCCAAGCCAGATAGTAGCTCCACACGGTTGGGCAGGTGCGCGGCGGCACGGCATCGATGAGCTCTGCCACCTGCTCCCGTTCCGAGCGCGCCGCGACCTGGAGCGCGAAAGGGAAGAGGAGCAAGGCGCAGAGAAAGACCACCGCGGGAAAGCTCGAGCTGCGAGAGCCGAGCCGCGCCCGCGCAACGAGATCCTCGATTGCGGCGCCGAAGGACAGCGCGAAGAGCGGAAGCAGAAAAAGCATCTTGCGCGGCTCCGCGAAGGGATAGAGCCCGGCGAAAGAGAGCACGGCCAGAGAGGCGAGCGCGCCGAGGCAGGTTCCGTGCTCGAAGACCCGGCGCCGCCAGCCCAGAGCCGCGCCCGCCGCCCATGCCGCGACGGCAAAAAGGGTGACGATCTTTGCCGCACGCGGAATCGGCAGCGCCGGATCGAGAACGTTCAGCACGCGCCCGATATGATGCCAGGTCTCTGGCCGGGTCAGGACGAGGAACTCCCAGGCATAGCTGCGCGCGTTGCCGGCGAATTGCAGCACTGTCGAAGGCGCGACCACGAAATGCTGCCAGAGCGCGCCCGCGACGAGCCAGGCCAGCCCATAAGGCGCCAGCCGGCGCAGGGAGCGCGCATCGAGCCGGCGGCTGGCAACGAGCGCCGCGGCAAGGCCCAAGGCGCAGGCGGCGGTTACCACCGGCGCGGTGTAGGTGAAGGCAAGGGCGCCGATCGAGAGCGCGGTGAAGAGGATCAGCGCGCGGCGATCCTCTGGCGCCGCGGCGAATCGCGCGGCCGGGTAAAGGATCAGCGCCGATGCCAGGAATTCGAAACTATAGGGCTTCATCTGCGCCGCCTGCACGATCGCCGTCGCGGAAAAGGCCGCCAGCAGAAGCGCGGCGCATGCCCCGCCCGCGCCGAGCCGCTGGCGCAGCGTGGCCCAGAGCGCCCAAAAGCCGGCGATGGAGGCGAGCAGCGCCGGGAGGCGTAGCCAGAGACCATTCGGCCCGAACGCCGCAATCAGCGCCTTCCACAGCAGCGCCGGCAGGATCGGCGTCGCCTGGGTGTATTGACCGAGCGGCACCCAAGGCAGGAGCGTCGCCTGGTCCTTGAGCGCCTGGTAGAGCATCGCCTCGTCGAGCCATAAATCTGGATCGACGGCCCAGGCGACAATCCGCACCAGCAGGGCGAGTGCGAGGATCGCCAGGACAAGGATGCCCGCCTTCGACAGCGCGCGCGCCGGCAGCTGCGCGATCCGCGGCGTTGCGGCCTCGCTCGCTTCAGCGGGCACGGGAGCGTGTCGGCAGAGTGGCCGCGCGGTCGCTCTCGCGCCAGGGCCGCGGCCGCCGCGCGGCGGCGGGTATTGCCGCTGCGGGCGTTCGCTCGATGCGTGAGAGGCGCGGAATGGCGGCGATCCCGGGGATAGCCAGATAGACGAGGCGCTTCGATTCTTTTCGGCCGCGCGCGACCGTGTCGAGAATGAGGCCGACGGCGCAGGAGAGCGATGCCAGCAGGACCAGCCCGGTCGCCAACACCGCAGTCGGCAGGCGCGGCACCAGCCCGGTCTTGAGGAATTCGAGCACGATCGGGGTGCCGAGAAGAATCCCCAAAACGAAGAGCAAGCCGCCGGCCGCGCTGAAGAATCGCAGCGGCCGCTCGTCCTTCATCAGGACGAGAATGGTGCGCAGGATGCGCAGCCCGTCCGGGAGGGTGCGCAGCTTCGACTGGCTGCCCGCCGGCCGATCGCGGTAGAGCGTCGCGATTTCGCCGACCGGCATGTGCAGATCGAGCGCGTGGACGCTGAACTCGGTCTCGATCTCGAAGCCGAGCGCGAGCGCCGGAAAGGATTTGACGAAGCGGCGGCTGAAGGCGCGGTAGCCGGACAGCATATCGCTGATGCGGTTGCCGAAAATCATGCCGACGAGACCAGTCAGGGCACGGTTGCCGAAGCGATGCCCGGGGCGATAGGCCGTCTCGACCTCGGTGGCCCGGATGCCCGTCACCATGTCGAGCCCATTCTCGACCAGGGTGCGGAGCATCGTTGGGGCTGCCGCCGCGTCATAGGTATCGTCGCCATCGACCAGGAGGTAGATGTCCGCCTCGACATCGGCGAACATGCGCCGGACGACATGGCCTTTCCCCTGAAGGCTTTCCCGGCGCACCAGCGCGCCGGCCTCGCGCGCCGCCGCGATCGTGCCGTCCTGCGAGTTGTTGTCATAGACATAGATCGCCGCGCCCGGCAAAGCCGCCCGGAAATCGGCGACGACCTTGGCGATCGAAACCGCCTCGTTGTAGCAGGGTATCAAGACCGCGACCTGCGGCCAGCTGGGAAGAGTCATCAAAAAACGCAGCACCGTGACGGGTTGAGGTTTGCGAATGGGCAGGATCGTGCGACGGGCGAAGCGGCGGTCCTCGTCACGAGGCCGCCGCCGGCAAAAAATGATCCGTCTCTCGAGAACACCCGGAGCGGGTGACGCGGCGAAAGCATTGCGAACCGATACACTCTGTCGAATGGGCTACGGGGGCCGTTGGGCTTTTCACCGCCGGCAATTTTCCGAATCTGGGTTTCGGTTTTGCCTGCCGGCGGACGATCGAAAATGTAGTCGAGCAAGGCTAACGCCGCGATGTCGGGGCGATGGTGACCATTCTGGGGTCTTTGGCCATGCCACGCTGCGCCGGAACCTCGGCTCGCGCATGCGTTCAGATCGATCTTCTAACAGATTGATTTTCGAGAATTATGTCTCCACCTAAAAGCTTCGGAGCGGGCCGCGCGTTTGTCGGGCCGGGCCGCGCCGCCGGTGCTATCATCGGCGCCCTTGCCGGATCTGCGGCGCCTCCTCAGCTTTGGTGAAAGCCTCTTCATGCCATCCTATGATTTCGATCTCTTCACCATCGGCGCCGGCTCGGGCGGCGTTGCCGCCTCGCGCCGTGCCGCCTCCTATGGCGCGCGCGTCGGCATTTGCGAGGACAGCCGCGTCGGCGGCACTTGCGTCATCCGCGGCTGCATTCCGAAGAAGCTGCTGGTCTATGGCGCGCAATTCGCCGACGCTTTCGAGGACGCGGCGGCCTATGGCTGGAGCGTCGTGCCGCCGCGCTTCGACTGGCCGACCCTCATCGCCAATAAGAACAAAGAAATCAATCGACTCGAAGGTATCTATCATAAGTTGCTTAAGGATTCCGGCTGTGCCCTCTTCGAGGCGCGCGGTCGGCTGATCGATCCGCATACCATCGAGGTCGGCGGCAAGCGCGTCACCGCGGCCAACATCATCGTCGCGACCGGCAGCCACCCGGTCATGCCGCAAATCCCGGGCATCGAGCATGTCATCTCCTCGAACGAGGCGCTGGACCTGCCCGCGCTGCCGCGGCACATCATCATCGTCGGCGGCGGCTATATCGCGCTCGAATTCGCCAACATCTTCTCGGGCTTCAAAGCCGAGGTGACGCTGATCGTCCGCGGCGAGGAGGTGCTGAACGGGTTCGATGACGATGTGCGCGCGGCGATCGCCCAGGAAATGCGCCAGCGCGGCGTGGTCATCCGGCTGCGCACCGAGCTCGAGCGCATCGAGAAGAGCCCAATCGAGGGCTGCACCGTGCGCACCAAGGCGGGCGAGGAGATCTCGGCTGATCTGGTGATGTATGCGACCGGCCGCAAGCCCAACATCAAAGGCATCGGTCTCGAAGAGGCCGGCATCAAGCTGCACAAGGACGGCCGCGTCATCGTCGATGAATGGTCAAAGACCACGGTGCCGCATATCTATGCGATCGGCGACGTGACCGACCGGCTCAATCTGACGCCCGTCGCCATCGCCGAGGGCCGCGCCATCGCCGAGACGCTCTTCAACAACAACCCGATGGCGATCTCGCATGAGAATGTTGCGACCGCCGTGTTCAGCCAGCCCCCCGTGGCGACAGTCGGCCTTTCCGAGCGCCGCGCGCGCGAGAAAGGTTATACGCTCGACATCTATCGCACGCGCTTCCGGGCCTTGAAGCACACGCTCTCCGGCCGCGAGGAGCGCACTTTGATGAAGCTGGTGGTCGATCGTGCCACGGATCGCGTGCTGGGCTGCCATATGGTTGGGGCCGATGCGCCCGAGATCATCCAATCCCTTGCCGTCGCCATCACCTGCGGGGCGACCAAGCGGCAATTCGACCGCACGATGGCGATGCATCCGACCGCGGCCGAGGAATTCGTCACCCTGCGCGACAAGGTGCCCGACCCCAAGGCCGAAGCGGCGGAATAGGGCGCGCGGCACTCGGCAACAAAGCGGGAATAAAGCGCGGCGAAGTCTGGTCTAAGCCTCGTCACATCGACGAGGAGAGCCAGATGGCCACCAACACCAAGGATGAAGTGCGGCCCTCGCGCCGCCAGGTCCTCAGCTGCATGGCGTGGGGAAGCGCCGGCATTCTCTGGACGGTTTCGGGCGGCGTGCCGGTGGCACGCGCGCTCGACGCCGCGCCGCGCGCCAGCGCGGCGGCCGTGCAGCCTTTCAGCTTCGTCCAGATCAGCGATTCGCATATCGGCTTCGACAAGAAGGCCAATCCCGAGCCGGAGGCGACTTTGCGCGCAGCGCTGGAGAAGGTCGGCGCGATGCGCGAGCGGCCCGCTTTTATGCTTCATACAGGCGATGTCAGCCACCTCTCGAAGCCGAGCGAGTTCGATGCCGCCGACGGAATCATGAAGACGGCCGGCCTCGATGTGCAATATGTGCCGGGCGAGCACGACACGATCGACGACGACGGCAAAGCGTTCTTCGCGCATTTCGGGCGCGGCCGGACCACGCCCTGGTACAGCTTCGATCAAGGCGGCGTCCACTTCGTCGGCCTGGTCAATGTCCTCGCGCTGAAAGCGGGCGGGTTCGGCTCGCTCGGCGCCGAGCAGATCGCCTGGCTGAAACAGGACCTCGAGGGCCGCAGCGCCAGCACGCCGATCGTCGTCTTCGCGCATATGCCGCTGTGGCTGATCTATCCCGATTGGGGCTGGGGCACGGACGACGCGGCCGAGGCGCTGTCGCATCTGAAGCGCTTCGGCTCGGTGACGGTGCTGAACGGGCATATCCACCAGATCATGCAGAAGGTCGAAGGCAACATCGCCTTCCGCACCGCTTGCTCGACCGCCTATCCGCAACCGGCGCCCGGTACCGCGCCTGGGCCCGGACCGCTGGTCGTGCCGGCGGAAAAGCTGCGCTCGGTGCTCGGCATCCGCCGCATCGCGTTCGCCGAGGGTGTGCCGGCGATCAGCGAAGCCAGCCTGGCAGGGTGAAAGCGATGAAAAGCTATTTCCCTGCGCTCACGGCGGCCATGCTGGCGCTGGCGGCTTGCCCGGCTCTCGCGCATGACATGGATCATGGCGGCATGATGAAGCCCGCCGCATCCACGCAAAGTGCGGCCATCGAGCCGAACACGGTCGCGATCGACAATTTCGCGTTCGGGCCCAACAGCATCACGGTCCCCGTGGGCACGACGGTGACCTGGATCAATCAGGACGACGAGCCGCATACGGTCGTCAACACCGGCAATCCGCGGCTCTTCAAATCGGGCGCGCTCGACACCGGGAACAAATTCAGCTTCACCTTCGACAAGCCCGGCACCTACCGGTATTTCTGCTCGCTCCATCCGCACATGACCGGCGTGATCGTCGTTCAATAGAGATCGCCG
>DATNGG010000107.1:0-5218 GCA_035605975.1 Allostellaceae bacterium
CAGCAGCGCCTGATCGATCTCGGCGGGCGCGATCTTCTCGCCGCCGCGATTGATCATCTCCTTGATGCGGCCGACGATGGTCAGAAATCCGTCGCTATCGATCCGGCCGAGATCGCCGGTGTGGAACCAGCCATCGACAAAGGCGGCGCGGTTCATCTCCGGATCGTCGATATAGCCGGGGGTGACGCCGGGACCGCGCAGGACGATCTCGCCGACGGCGTTCGCCTCGGCGGGGCCGCCGCGCTCGGCGCTCCAGATCGCGAGCTCGCCCGGCCAGGTCTTGCCGACCGTGCCGAGCTTGCGTCCCTCGGGCGCGAAGGAATTGGCGGCGACGGGACCGCCCTCGCTCAAGCCGAAGGAGTCGAGGATTGGAATGCCGAAATAATCCTGCAAGCCGTCGCGCACCTCGTCGGGCAGGGGCGCCGCGCCGGAATTGATGAAGCGCAAATTATGCGCGAACCCGCCGCGGCCGAGCTCGCGCGCGCGCTCGAGGACGGAGCGGTGGAAGGTCGGGCCGGCGACGAACCAGGTCGGCTTGAGCTCGGCGATCCAGTCGAAGAAATCGGAGCCTGCCGCGCGCGACGGGCAGCCGAGGCTGAAGCCGAGGATGAGCGGCAGGAACAGAGAGTTCTTCAGACCTTGCGCATAGTAAAGCGGCGTCACGCAGAGAATGCGGTCCTTGGGCGTCAGCGCGAACCATGTCTGCAGCCGGTTCGCCATGGCGACGAGATTGCGATGGGTGATCGGGACGAGCTTGGGCCGCGCCGTCGTTCCCGAGGTGCGCAGGATGAACGCCGTATCGTCCGGCGCCACGGCGCGCGGCTTTGCCGGCGTCGCGAGCGGGCGCGTCCGCAGCGTGATCTGCAAGCCGCCGGGCTGACGCGTCGCCGCCATGACGCACATGCCGCGGCGCATTGCCACCGCTTCGGCGGCGCTCTCGACCCAATCGGCGAGGATCAAGGCCTCGAGCTTTTGCGCGGCGAACAGGCCTTCGAGCTCGGCGGCGGTGAGACTCGGATTGAGCGGAACCGCGGTGGCGGAGCAGGCGACGGCGACGATCGCGACCGCGAGCTCGAGCCCATCCGGCATGAGGATGGCGACGCGGGTGCCGGCGGCGATGCCGGCCTCCGCCAAAGCTGATGCGATCGCGTCGATCTGCCCTTGCAGCGCGTCATAGGTGAGCACCGCGCCGCCCGAGGACAGAATCGCTGGCGCGTGCGGCCGCGCCCTGGCATGGTCGCGAATGCAAGCAGGAATCGTTCGGTCGATCGCAAAGCTGCTCCGACCGTCCAGCATCTCGTCGCTTAGCACGGGAAGTTTCCTGATCCGCGCGCCCGCGCCGCCCCGGGGTCGCGCTCAAAGCCAGAGCGCCTTTGGCGCCCCGCGGCAAGTCGGAGAGAGTGGCGGAAGCCCCCCAACATGCGATGCTTTCTCACGCGCAGGATGGCAGCGGGGGAGAGTGAATGCAACATGGAAACGCCGAGCTCCTGCGCGCAGGCTGATCCGCGAATGGTTAAAAAACCTTTTAATCCTAAATACCTACTCGGCATCGACGGCGGTGCCGTTCTCGCCGAGTCATGCCGCGGTCATCGTGCGCAAGAGAGCGGCGAGCGCGCCTTGCGCCGCGCGATGCGCCGCATCGGCGCGGGCGCTTGTCGCGGCCGACAGCGCATCGAGCGGACGGCGATCGGCGCACCAGGCGCCGATCATGCGCACGGCATTGGCGACATAATCCTCGTCCGCGAAGACCGCCGCATGCTCGCCGACATCTTCGGCGATCGCGCCGCGATGGGTGGCGAGGACGGGTATGCCAGCAGCCAAAGCCTCCAGCACGACGAGAGGCTGCGCCTCATTGGCATAGCGCGTCGGGAAGAGGAGCAGGTCGAGCGAGTCGAGAAACGCGGCCTTCTCGGCTCCGTAGACGGCGCCGTGATAGACGAAGGCGGCGCCGAGGCTCTGCTGCGTGTCCGCGAGCAGCGCCTCGGTGTCGGCGTCGAGCGCCGGCCCGGCAATGGCGAGCACGATGTCGCGGCCGTCTTGGCGCAGCGCGCGCGCGACCGCGATCGCGGTGTCGGCGCCCTTCTCGGGGATGAGATTGCCGAGAAAGCCGAGGCGGATCGGGCCGCTGCGCGCGGGGCGCGGCGGCCGCGGCGGGATCAGCGCGACATTCGAGAGCACGACCGAGCGCTGCGCCGCCGGATAGAGCATGCCGAGGCGCTGCGCCATGCCGGCGCTGAGGCAGATATGGGTCGCGGTTCGGCCGGCGAC
The DNA here is from genome assembly GCA_035605975.1 of Allostellaceae bacterium. GTDB lineage: Bacteria > Pseudomonadota > Alphaproteobacteria > ATCC43930 > CGMCC-115725 > CAIKMD01. The sequence goes on from DATNGG010000107.1 coordinate 2,269, forward strand.
GGCGAAGAGCAGCGCGGTCCACGGGCTGCGCCGGTTGATGTAGCTGAACGAGTGATGGTGAATGTAAATCTTATAGCCGAGGAGCCGCGCCGCGAGGACGAGCGGTAAGTCATAGGCGACGCCGGCGCCGCCGGCGATGGCGACATAAAGGCTCCGGCTGTGCCGGCGCGCCGCAAGGACGCGCCAGAGCGCCCGCGCCGCGCGCCGCATGCGCTGCGCGTGATAGCGCCGGTTGCGGACGAGGCTGTCCGGCGCGACGTTGATCACCTCAATGGGCGCGAGGGCGGCGAGCTTATCCGCGATGAACTTGGTCACGACCGAATAGCCGTGCACCGGCGGCGGCATCGGGCCGATGACGAGGAGCTCGGCGCGTCGGCTCGCGCGATGGCCGTTGTCCCTCGTCATCGCGGCGGCGAATCAGGGCGGCAAATCGGACGAGACGGCGCGGCCGGGTTCCACCGCCGCCGCGGCCTCGCCGCAAACCGCCCGCAACACCCCAGCGCCGAAATTGCGCGTATCGGCAAGCGGCGCGAGGCGGAGCGAGCCTTCGGCGAGGCTGCGCCATTCGGCCTCATCGCTTGCGAGGCGCCGCATGAAATAGGCCAGGCCTGCGGCATTCTCAGGCTCGAACACGAAACCGTTGACGCCCGAGCGCACCAGAAGGTCGCGCGCCCCGATATTCGTCGAGCAGAGAATCGGCACCCCCATCGCGACGGCCTCGTTCACCACCAGCCCCCATTGCTCTTCCGTGCTGGGAAGGATCAGCGCAAGGCTCGTCGCCAAGGCGCGCGCGACATCGGGCGCCTGGATGAAGCCACGGAAGATGCTGTCGGGCAGGGCGAGGTCGCGCGCCTTGCGGCGTAGGGCGTCTTCGAGCTCGCCCGAGCCGCAAATGTACAGATCGCGGGCCTCGGCGCCCGCCTCGCGGCGATACTGCGCATAGGCCTCGAGCGCCATGGCGATGTTCTTCTTCGGCACCAGCCGCGCGATGATGGTGAAATGGCGCTCTTCGTAAGCCGCGCCTTGCGGCGCCGGCGGCGCGCCCGCGAGCCGGCGGACGCGCTCGCCCGAGACCGTGTCGTACCCCTCGAAAATCGAAGCCGGGCGGAAGCCAAGAAAGCGCATATAGGCGGCGTGCCGGCTGCCGCCGACGATGGTGCCGGCATAGGGAAGATAGAGCGTCCGTTTCAGCAGCTCGAACCACAGGGTGCGCGGCTTGTCGTCGAATTTCGATTCCGTCATCGCATAGACGCGGCGCCCCATGAGACGCAGCGCCGCCGCGAGCAGGAACATGTCGAAGAGCGGCACATGGCACAGGAAGACATGCTTCGCCCGGGTCTTGATCACGGCGCGGAGCAGGGCGCTCCATCGCCGCCAGCGGGAGATCGAGGTGAAGACACGGTCTGGAAAGAGGGTGACGCGCTCGAAACCGGACACCTTCGCCGTCGGGTCCCAAGCATAAAACCCGCTCGAGCCGGCGATCTCGATACCGATGACGCGATGCGTCATGCCCAGCGCCGCGCCCGCCGCTTCGAGCCGATCGACATGATAGGGCCCGAAATTCTCCCAGACGAACGCCACCGCCGGTTTCACGGGCAATGCGCCTTATGGGCGGCCGAGAGGTCGGCCAAGCGGCGCCGACGGCGCGGGTTTCACGCCCGGCCGGCCGGGAATGCGCGGGCGGAAATCGGGGTTGCTTTGGGTGCCCTCGATCATTCGAATAATGATCCGCCACAGCACCAAGGGCATCACCGTGAACAGGACGAATTTCGCGATTGATATTCCGCCGTCGCGGAACCATTGCATGGTGAGCGGCAGGTAGGTGCAATAGGCCAGGACTTTGAAATTGGTGGCCTCGCCGGTCCAGAACCAGCGGTGCAGCCGCATATTGATGTAGCCGACCAGCCCCATGGTGATGAAGACGCCGAACCAGCCGAGGCTCACCCAGCCATCGCCGACAAGGGACGCCGTCAGCCCGACGAAATTGCCGTAATTGTTGAGATTGACCAGATCGATCGGCTGCCCATAGGGCTTGTCAGGCCACAGGATGCGCGGGATCGGCTCGGTGAAGAGCTGCAGATATTGCGTGAAATAGGAATAGGTCTCGGATTTGGCGGGAACGATGTCGACGATATAGGTCAGATAGTCGAAGTTCGCGAAATCGAGCCCGTCGAACCGTTCGATCCATGGGCGATTGCGCTCGAGTGTGTCTTCGTCATGCGGCGTGCCGGTGATGAGGTCCGAATAGTACTCGCGGTTCTGGCCGAGCTGCTGGAACAGCGCGAAGACCGCGATGCCGATGACGATCCAGGATGGCTGAATCCAGCGCCGCCGGTTGTGGAACATCGCCAGCAGCGCGAGCATCGCGACGCTGAGGATGAACGCCCATCGGCCCCAGCCGAGATAGGCGTGAAGCGCGAGGAAGACCAGGAACGGGATGTAGGACCAGAACCGAAACCGCGTCGCCCAAATCAGCATCAGGCAGCAGGGGATCATCGTGTTGTCGGCGGCCGAGATATATCCGGTCGTGTTGACCAGGGTGTAGACGCCGGTGATCGGATCGCGATAGCCCTGAATGAGATCGGAGCCGCCCAGCCCCTGCCCGATACCGAGATAAAACGAGTAGATCGCGACCGGCATGAGAAGGATCGCGAGAATGACAAAGGCCTGCCACTCGACACGGGTGAAGCCGTTCGGCAAGGCGCGATCGAAATGCGGCCCCGTTCCGTCGATGGCCCAGCCGAAGATCGCAAACGCGATCAAGCCCCAGGTCGACAGGAACAGCGTGAAGATGATCCGATCCTCGCTCGGATAGAACCACATGTAGTCGAAGGCGATGTGGAAGCCGAAGGCGTATTCGAGGATCGGCCGCATGACGAAGACGAGGCCGTGGAAGAGAAGATAAAAGCCGAAGGGGTGAAACACCGAGCCGCTGCGGTTCTGGAGGAAA
>DATNGG010000108.1:0-15146 GCA_035605975.1 Allostellaceae bacterium
CCGATCTTCTTCGGATCGTAGACCACGAGCACGACTTCGGTATGGCCGGTGCGGCCGGTGCAGACCTCTTCATAGCTCGGATTGGACGTGTAGCCGCCGGCATAGCCGACCGCGGTCGAGTAAACGCCCGGCAATTGCCAGAAGACGCGCTCGGCGCCCCAGAAGCAGCCCATGGCGAAGACCGCAGTCTCGAGCCCTTCGGGGAAAGGCGGCTCGAGCCGGTTGCCGTTGACGAAATGCCGCTCCGGCACGCGCATCTTCTGCGCGTGGCCCGGCAGCGCGTCCTCGCGGCTCGGCATTTCGAGTTTCTTGCGCGACATGAGCGACCACATGACCGGTCCTCCTTCTTGCAGGTGGCTTCAATATGGCGCCTCCGGAGCCCCGCTGCTAGGCTTTGCGGAGAAGCGAAAGCGAGGTCCCCATGGCACCGATCATCGTGGTGATTGCCGCCGGCGAGATGGGCGCGGCCATCGGCCAGCGGCTGCGCCTGCGCGGCGCTGACGTGCGCACGAGCCTCAAGGGCCGGAGCGACGCCACCATCGCGCGCGCCAAGGCCGCGGGGCTCGTCGCCATCGAGGATGATGCCAAGCTCGTCGCCGATGCCGATTTCGTGCTCTCGGTGATGCCGCCCGGGGAAGCCAAGAACCTGGCGGCGCGCCTGGCGCCGGTGCTCACGGCGCTGCCGCGCAAGCCGGTCTTCGCCGATTGCAACGCGGTCGCGCCCGAAACCGTGCGCGACATCGCGACGGTCGTCGCGCCGACGGGCTGCGTCTTCGCCGATATCGGCATTGTCGGCGGGCCACCGCCCAAGGAGGGCGATGGGAGCCCGCGGCTCTATGTCTCGGGCGAGGGCGCGCGGCGCGCGCTGGCGCTGAAGGATTTCGGCCTCGATCTGCGGCTTGTCGAGGGCGGGATTGGCGAAGCCTCGGCGGTGAAGATGGGCTATGCCTGCATGACCAAAGGCTCGCAGGCGATCGGCGCCGCCATGATGCTGGGCGCGATGCGCAACCGCGTCGCGCCCGCCGTCAAGGAGGCGCTCGGCGATAGCCTGCCCGAGCTTTTGGGCTATTCCAGCCGCCAGATGCCGCGCATGTTTCCCAAAGCCTATCGCTGGGTCGCCGAGATGGAGGAGATCTCGAAATTCCTCGCGGCCGATCCGGGCGCCTCGCAAATGCTTGCGGGCGCGGCCAAGCTCTATCAGCAGATCGCCAAGGATTTCGAAGCACGCGCGGCCGACGGCACAGTCGCGATGATCGAGGGATTCCTCAAGAATTGAACGGTCCATGCAGGCGGCGCCGCGCGCCGTGCCGTGCGCTCAATCTTCGGCGATGACGACGTCGAGGACATAGCCGGCGCCCGCTTTGAGGCGCGCGAGCGCGATCTCCAGCGCGGGACGCAATTGCGCGATGTCGGCGATCGGCCCCGCGCCCTCGCAGCCGAAATCGCGCGCGAGGCCCGCGAGATCGGGCGGCGGATCGTTGATTGCCTGGCCGATCCACTTGTTCTCGACTGGCCGGCCGCGATGGCGCGCGGTGCGCTCTTGCGCCTGAACATCGTTGCCATAGGCGCGGTTGTTGGCGACGACGATGAGAAAGGGAATGTGGTTGGCGGCAGCGACCCAAAGCGCGCCGACGCCCATGAGATAATCGCCATCCCCCATCACCGCCACGGGCAGGCGCTTGCCGCCCTGATGACGGAGCGCGAGCGCGGCGCCGATGGCGGTGCCGGGCCCGGCGCCGACATCGCCGCCCGACGCGCCGGCAAGGAGATCGAGCGGATGGACGCAACGCACGAGATCGGAGGGCCAGCCGATCGGAATCTCGGCGAGGCAGATCGTCTCGCTCGCCATCACATCATAGAAGATCTTCGCCAGCATGCGGATGGTGATGCGGCCGGCCGCCGGACTCTCGGCCTTGGGAAGCGCCGGCACGGCCGCAAGAGACGGCGCGGGCTTGCGGCCTTCGAGGCCCTTCAACAACGCCGCGATCGAGCGGTCGGGCGAGGCGCCAAGCCGCACATCGGCCGGCGCGAAGGTGAAGTAATCCTTGATCCAGCCGCGATGCGCGAGATGATCATTGGCGCAGCTGACGATCGCGGGTGGCGTCTCGCCCGGGGCCCAGACCTGGCGCAACAGACTGCCGAAATCGACCCAGTCGAGCTCGATCAAGAGATCGGCCGCGCGCAAGGCAGCCTTGGCGTCGGGCGTGACGCGCAGGCGCAAGCGCCCGGCATGGCGCGGATGCGGGATCGGGAAGGCGGCGCCGTCATCGGCATAAGTGAAAACCTGCGCGCCCAAAAGCTCGGCGAAGCGAATGCGCTCGGCCCAAGCCTCCTCCGAGCGCGAGACGCGGCCGGCGAGGAGCACGGGCTTCTTCGCCGCTTTGATGAGATCGAGCGCGCGCGCGACATCCGCGGCGGCGGGCTCGGCGGGGCCGGGCGGCTGGAAGCGTGCGAGCTTGTCCTTCTCGGGCCAGGCGCCAAGCTCCTGCTCCTGCAAGCCGCGGTCGAGCGTGACGAGGGTCGGGCCCGGCGGCTCGGCGCGCGCCAGAAGCGTGGCGCGGCGAAGCGAATCGATCGCGGCGCCGATAGAATGCGGCTCGTCATCCCATTTGACGAAGCCGCGCACCATGCCCGCCTGATCCGCCGAGCTGTGAATCCATTCGATCCAGGGCGTGCGCGTCTCGGCATCGAACGCCGTGGTGCCGATCACCACCAAGGGCTGGCGTCCGCACCAGCAATCGAAAATCCCCATCGAGGCGTGCATCAGCCCGACATTGGTGTGAACGATGATGAGCATGGGCTCGCCCGTGACCTGGGCGTAGCCGCTGCCGAGAAAGGCCGCATGCTCCTCGTGAAGGCAGAGAAGGATTTTCGGATCGTGATTGCCGAGATAGTTGACGAGGCTGTCATGGAGCGCGGCGTAGCTCGCCCCGGGCACGAGCGCGACATAAGGAAAGCCGAGCTCGCGCAAAGTGGCGGCCATCACGTCGCTCGCCCAGATCGGCTGATTGGCGCCGTCGGGCTTGTTCTCGCTGGTCATCCGCTTGGCCATGGCTTCCTCCCTCTCTTGCCGCCGACCCTATGCCGCGGCGCAGAGCCGCGCAACGGAGCGCATTCCGCGACTTCGCGTCGTCACTATCGCAGCTTGGGGCATCCGCGATGACGATCAAAGAAACTTTCGATCGTCCTCTACAGCCCCAGATAGAATTTCCGGATTAGATCGTTGTTGTTGAGCTCTTCGGCGGATTTGCCGGCGAAGGCGATCTTGCCGTGGACGATGACATAGCCGCAATCGGCGATGCGGATCGCTTGCGTGAAGTTTTGCTCGGCCATCAGCACGGTCAACTGATACTCGCGCTGCAGCTCCTTGATCTTGTCGATGACGCGGCGCACGAGGAGCGGCGCGAGGCCCACCGAGGGCTCGTCGATGAGGAGGATGCGCGGCGCCGACATGAGGGCGCGTGCCAGAGCGAGCATCTGCTGCTCGCCGCCGGAGAGGCTGCCCGCCAATTGCCGCCGCCGTTCCTGCAGCACCGGAAAAGCCTCGAAGCTTTGCTTCAAATTGCGCGCGAGGCTTTCGCGCGCGACGCGGCGGAAGGCGCCGAGATGCAAATTCTCCTCGACCGTCAGCCGGGGGAAGAGGCGCCGCCCCTCGGGTACCATGGCGATGCCGAGCTCGACGATCTCCTCGGTGCTCATCCGCGTCAGGTCATGGGTCTTGCCGTCGATCTCGGCGGTGATCGTGCCGGCGGTCGGGCGCAGCAGGCCCATGATGCATTTGATGAGCGTGCTCTTGCCGTTGCCATTGGTGCCGAGCAGCGTGACGGTCTGGCCCGGCGCGACCGCGATCGAGACATTCTCGAGCACGCGCACCGCGCCATAGGCGGCGTTGATGCCGCTGACGGAGAGGCTACTCGCCAAGATAAGCCCTCACCACCTCGGGGTTGTTCACCACCTCTTGCGGCAGGCCGTCGGCGATCTTGCGCCCGGCGACCAGCACGACGAGGCGCTCGGAAAAGCTCATCACCGCGCGCATGATGTGCTCGATGAGGATGACGGCGATACCGGCTTCGTTGAGTTTCAAGAGCAGCGCGATGATGTCGTCGACCTCGGAATGAGACAAGCCGGCCATCGCTTCGTCGGCGATGAGGAGCTTGGGCGCGGCCGCCACGGCGCGCGCCAGCTCGAGCTTGCGCATCTCGATTTGCGTCAAGTCCTTCGGCCGCGCCCGAGCCTTGCCGTCGAGCGCCACCATGCCGAGCAGCGCCTCGCAACGCTGGGCGATGTCGCTCTCGGTCAAACGGACGCCGTTGCGCCCATCGACCGTGTAGAGCAGCGGAATGCGCAGATTCTCGGCGACGCTCAGGCTGCCGAAGGGTTTGGGCAGCTGAAAGCTGCGCGCAAGGCCGAGATGCGTGCGGCGATGCGCCGGCAGCCCGTCGAGCGCCGTGCCGTCGAAGCGCACGCTGCCATCCTCGTTTTGCAGGATGCCCGAGAGGCAATTGACGAGCGTGCTCTTGCCCGAGCCGTTCGGCCCGATAAGGCCGACGCGCTCGCCCGCCCGCACTTCGAGATCGATGCCGTCCAAGGCGATGAAGCCGCCGAAACGCTTGCCCAGGCCCTCTACCGTCAAGAGCGCGTCGCTCATCACGCCACCTTGCGCTCGGCTTGGGCGATCCGCTCTTTGCGCCGCGGCCGGTACAAGCCGATGAGCCCGTGCGGCGCGACCACGACGAAGAACACCAGGACCACGCCGACCAGGAGCAGGTTGAGCGAGGACGAGATCGTCACCGTCGCCGCCTGCTGGATCGTGCCGAGGAGGATCGCGCCGATCAGCGGGCCGATCCAATTGGTGGTGCCGCCGATCAAGGGCATGGCGATCGCGTTGACCGCATAGGAGAGGTTGAAGCCCGAGGCGGGATCGAGATAGGTGACGTAATAGGGCAAGGGCGCGCCCGCCATGCCCATCAACGCGCCCGATAGCGTCGTCGAGATGAGCTTCAGCTTCAAGGTCGGAACGCCTGCCGCCTCGGCCGCCTGCTCGTCGTCGCGGATGGCCGCAAAGCCATAGCCGAGGGTCGAGCGCTCGATCGTGCGGGCGATCGCGACCGACATCCCCGCCAGCGCCAGCATGACAAGGAAAAGGTAATGGATATAGGTGCCGAGCAGCGGCGCGCTCGGCGGACGGATGATATAGACGCCGCGCGAGCCGCCGACGAAATCCCAATTGGTGATGAAGGTCTGCACCACGATCGCCAGCGCGAGGGTGCCGATCGCGAAAAAGACCCCGCGCAGCCGCAGGGTAAGCCCGCCCATGGCAAGCCCGACCGCCCCCGCGAGCACGCCGCCGACCACGATCAAGACCGGGATCGGCGGTCCCCACAGCTTGTGCAGCACCACCGAGGAATAGGCGCCGATCGCGAAGAATCCCGAGGTGCCGAAATTGATGTAGCCGGTATAGCCGCCCAAGATGTTCCAGGCCTCGGCCAGCACGATGTATTGCAGCACGACATAGCCGGCGAAGAAGAAATAGTCGTTGGAGACAAAGTGCGAGGCGGCGAAGACAATGATGACCGAAGCCGCGGCGGCGAGCCAGAAATGCGAATGCTTCACGCGCGGCGCCCCAATATGCCCGCGGGCCGAAAGGCGAGCGTCAGCAGCAACAGGCCGAAGGCAACGGCCGGCGACCAGGACGGGCCGTAGAAGGTCGCGGTCAGGCTTTCGGCGACGCCCAACAGGATCGCCGCCAGCACCATGCCCGGGAAGCTGCCCATGCCGCCGAGCACGACGATGGCGAAGACGCGGCCGATATAGTCGCGGCCGATCGAGGGCTCGACCGGCTGAATGATGATGAGGAAGGCGCCGGCGAGCGCGGCGGTCGCGATCGAGATGCCGAAAGCGACGAGCTTGACGCGGTAAGGCCGGACCGACATCAGCCGCAGCGCGAGGCTGTCCTGCGAGACGGCGAGAATCGCGCGGCCCATATAGGTCTTCGACATGAAGAGCTGCAGCGCGCCGACCATCGCGAGCGAGATCACGAAGGGCACAAGGGTGCGCAGCGCAAAATCGACATCGCCGACATGCAGGGTCGGCCCGATATAGCGCGCCTCGACGAAGCGGTAATCGACGCCGAAGCCGAGGATCAGCGCCACCTCGGTGATGAAGAGAATGCCGAAGAAGAAGGCGAGGCCGCGCAAGCCTTCCTCGCCGCGCCGCTCGAAGGCGAGGAAATAAACCTGATAAATCGCGGCGCCGAGGACGAAGAAGGCGGGGGTCATCAGCAGCGCCGCGAGGATCGGATCGAGTCCAAAGCGCTGGTTGAAGATATAGGCGCTGAACGAGCCGAGGATGACGAACGCGGGATGGGCGAGGTTGCCGATATCGAGCATGCCGAAGGAGATGGCGAGGCCCACCGTCACCGCGGCGTAGAACCCGCCAAGCAGAACGCCGGACGCGATCGCGTTGAGCAACAGCTCCGAAAACATGATCGCGTCCACCCCTCCCCGCGGCCGCGGGCGCCCCCGGCTCCGCTTCTTTTACCCGGCCAAGCCGGAGCTTTGCTCGGCGCCCGACGAATACACAGTCTGTCCGAAAGGCGCGCGCATTACCAGCGCCGAGCATCGCCTCCCCCACAGCTTCCGGCGCGGGCGGCGATGCGCTAGCGTTGGGCCGCCTTCGCAGCCGCGGGAGTTCCGGCCATGACCCAAGCCTTCGACCTGCAATTCAGCCACGTCGGCATCTATGTAACCGATCTGGAGACGATGGCGGCGTTCTATCATCGGGTGATGGGCTTTCCGATTACCGATCGCGGCCCTTTGCATGGCGCCGAGATGGTGTTCTTCAGCCGCGATCCGCGCGAGCACCATCAACTCGTCCTGGTCGCCGGACGGCCGCCCGGCCTCCCCGATAAGGTGATCAACCAGCTCTCCTTCCGGGTCGAATCCTTGGGCGAAGTGCTGCGCTTCTATCGCCGGATCAAGGACGCCGAGGGCGTCAGCGACATCCATCCGATCTGCCACGGCCATGCCTGGTCGGTCTATTTCCGCGACCCCGAAGGCAACCGGCTCGAGGTCTACACCCCGACCCCCTGGTATGTGCATCAGCCGATCCGCGAGGAGATGGATTTCGACCTCGCCGAGGACGAGGTGCTGCGGCGCACCGAGGCGTTCTGCCGGACGCTGCCGGGGTTCATGCCGGCCGAGGCGTGGCGGCGCGAGACCGAGCGCGCCATCGCTGCGCACGCCCCGGCTTGAGACGCGCCCGCCGAAGCCAGCATCGCCTCGATTTGTCTAAAATCCAAACGAATATTAACGAATGACGTTAAGTTAACTATAAAAAAGGGCTAGAACCGTGATCTTATATAGTAAAGACTTTCTTGGCGGTTGATTTTTATTGAGAGATCTTTAATCTCTCCTCATCGAAACGGCGGGATTTCGGTGACGGAGCTTTCATGCGGATCTATTTGGTGACTTGCGACGGCCGCGCGGCGGCCGTGGTCCGCGCCCGCGACGCCAACGAGGCCGTCGCCCTGACGCTCGACTTCGCCGAGGCGCGCAACCTCCTCGGCGTCGTCGCCGCGCCCCGGCGCTTTGCCGCGCGGCCGGCGAGCGAGGCCGAAGCCGCGGAATGGCATCGCCACGAGACGGAATGCCTCATTCTCGACGCGCCGATCGCGGCGTGACACGCGAGGACCAGATGAACCCAGCACTTTACGACGACGGCGAGGTTCAGCGCATTGCGCATGAGCTGTCGCTCAAATACGGTTTCGAGGCGATGAGCCTCGCGCAAAGCCGCGCCGAGCGCGCGCAACAGATCGGCGACGAGATCGCGCTCGCGATCTGGGAGAAAGTCCTCGCCGCGATGAGCCCGTTGAGCGCGCTGCAGCGCTGACACGCTCCCGCCGCGGCGTTGACGCTCCGGCGGGCACGGCATAGCGTAGCCCCGCGCGATTCAGCAGGGAGCGGCAGCCGTGACCGGGCGCTTCGAGACCATCCTCATCGACGAGCCGCAGCCGCATGTGCTGCGCGTGACGCTGAACCGGCCGCAAGCGGCGAATGCGTTCAATACCACGATGATGCGCGAGCTGGGCGCGCTGTGGAGCGAACTCCAGAGCGGCGATCGCGCGACGCGCGTCGTGATTTTGACCGGCGCGGGCGAGCGCGCCTTTTGCGCCGGCGCCGATCTGAAAGAGCGCAACGGCATGACCGACGCGCAATGGATGGCGCAGCACGTCATCATCGAGCATCAGTATGCGGCGCTCATCGCCGCGCCGGTACCGGTGATCGCCGCGATCAATGGCCATGCCTTTGCCGGCGGGCTCGAGATGCTGCTCGCCTGCGACTTCGCCTATGCGGTCAAAAGCGCGCGCTTCGCCTTGACCGAGGTGACGCTCGGCCTGATGCCGGGCGCGGGCGGTACCCAGACCCTGGCGCGCGCCGCGGGCGAGCGGCGCGCCAAGGAGATCATCCTGACCGGCCGGCCCTTTGGCGCCGAGGAGGCGCTGCGCTGGGGCATCGTCAACGCCCTCTTCGAACCCGAGGCGCTGATGCCGGCGGCGCTCGAAACCGCGCAGCGTATCGCGGCGAACGCACCCATCGCCTTGCGCGAGGCGCGGCGCGCGATCCATGGCGGGCTCGCGATGAGCCTCGAAGCCGGCATGCGGTTCGAGATCGAATGCTATAACCGCATCGTCCCGACCGAGGATCGCCGCGAGGGCATTCTCGCCTTCAACGAGAAACGCGCGCCGCGCTTCAAGGGCCGCTGACGGTGACGACGACGATCGCGATCGGCGCGGATCATGCGGAGATCCGGGACGGCGTGCAGAAAATCTGCGCCGATTTCCCCGGCGCTTATTGGCGCGAGCGCGATGAGCGGCAAGAATATCCCGAGGCGTTCGTTGCCGCCTTGACGCAAGCCGGCTATCTCGCGGCGCTGATTCCCGAGACGTATGGCGGCGCCGGTCTCAGCTTGCGCGCGGCGAGCGTTATCCTCGAGGAGATTCACGCGGCAGGGTGCAACGCTGGCGCTTGCCACGCGCAGCTCTATATCATGGGCACGCTGCTGCGGCATGGCAGCGACGCGCAGAAGCGCCGTTACCTGCCGAAGATCGCCGCTGGCGAGCTGCGCCTCCAAGCCTTCGGCGTCACCGAGCCCTCGACCGGCACGGATACGACGCGGCTGAAGACGCGCGCCGAGCGCGAGGGCGATGACTATGTCGTGCGCGGCCAAAAGGTCTGGACCTCGCGCGCGCTGCACTCCGATCTGATGCTGCTGCTGGCGCGGACAACGCCAGAAGCCCAAGTGAAGCGCCGCGGCGACGGGCTCTCGGTATTCCTCGTCGATATTCGCGCCGCGCGCGGCCATGGGCTCGAGATCAAGACGCTGCCGGCGATGATCAATCACAACACGACGGAGCTGTTCTTCGACGGGCTGCGTGTTCCGGCGGAGAATCTCGTCGGCGAGGAAGGCAAGGGCTTCCGCTACATCCTCGACGGCATGAACGCCGAGCGCATCCTCATCGCCGCGGAGGCGTTGGGCGATGCGCGCTGGTTCATCCGCACCGCCAGCGACTATGCCAAAACGCGCATCGTCTTCGACCGGCCGATCGGCCAGAATCAGGGCGTGCAATTTCCCCTGGCGCGCGCCTATGCCGAGGCCGAGGCCGCGGATCTGATGATCCGCAAGGCGGCAGCCCTCTTCGATGCGGGCGAGCCCTGCGGCGCCGAGGCCAATATGGCGAAGCTCCTGGCGGCCGATGCATCCTGGCATGCGGGCGAGGCGTGCCTCCAAACCCATGGCGGGTTCGGCCTCGCGCGCGAATACGATGTCGAGCGGAAATGGCGCGAGACACGGCTTTTCAGCATCGCGCCGGTCTCGACCAACCTTATCCTCGCCTATATCGGCGAGCATGTTCTGGGGCTGCCGCGCTCTTATTAACATAACGCGTTAGCATCGGTCGTGCGCATCGGCCGCGCGCGCGAGGACGGCCGAAATTTCGCCGCAATAATCCCATCGAATAGCGCATGGATCGCAGGCCGCACGTCGCGGCCGATCCCGAGCGGGAGATTTTGATGCGCATCCTGCTAGCCGCGGCAATTCTCGTCAGCCTCGCTGCGCCCGCTCTCGCCGCCGGGGAGATCACCTGCAGCCAGATCCCGGCGGCGCAGCGCTTCGTCTCCGGCCTCAAGCCCGGCCCCAACACCCGCGAGGCGCAGCGCCATCTCGATCTCGCCCGCAAGGCCAAAAGCGAGAAGGACTGCGTCACCGAACTGGGCCATGTGAATTACTACGCCAAGCGTTCGGCCGCAGCCGATAAGCGGTTGAAAAACAACTCTCGCTCGCACAAGAGCGAGCCGCCCGCACGGCCCAAGCCGGGCGCCTCCGCGCTGCCGAGCGGCAAGGCGGTGACGCTGCCGGCGCGCATCGTTCAACCCGCCAACCCTGCCGGCCCGGTTCCGGGGCGCCGGCCGCCCCTCCCCATCAAATGCGCCGATCCGTTGCACCAGGACCGCCCGGGCGGCAGTGATTATCACGGTCCGCCGGTGCCGGCCTGCCGCGGCGTGCTGTAGCCAACCGCCCAGCCTCCCCCGCCCTCGCCCCAAATCCCTTGCGCGGCGCGGCGCGGCCATGCGAAACTTGGTTAACGATGCGGGGGATGGCGGCAATGCTTCGCCTGTCGAGTGCCGCAATATTGCTGACTTTGATTTTGGCTTGCGGCGCCGGCCCGGCCATCGCTCAGGTCGCCCCGCCGACTCCAATGACCGGGCTGCCCACCGTTCCCAAAACCTTGCCCGTGATCGGCAGCGGCCTCAATCCCGATGCAACCAATGTCGCGCTCGCCTCGGCCGCCGACAATGCCGATCACGTGACGACCTTGATTGCGATCGGCGGCAGCCCCGATGACGTCGATAAGAACGGGCGCAGCGGCCTCATCTACGCAGCGCTCTCCAATTCCTCTCCCATCGCGCAAACCTTGCTCGATCACGGCGCCACGGTCGATCAGCGCGACAAATTCGGCTACACCGCGCTGCATTGGGCGGCAGAGCATGGCAGCGTCGCGGTGATGCGGCTTCTGCTCGCGGCGCGGGCGCTGGTCGATGCGCAGAGCCTTCAAGGCATCACGCCGCTGATGCTCGCCGCGCGCAACGGCAATGTCGCGGCGGTTCGTCTGTTGCTGCAACACCATGCGGACCCGGCAAAGCAGGATTATACCGGACGCGATGCCGAGGGCTGGGCGCAGAACCGCCCGCCGGTCTTGCAGCTTCTTGCGAGCGCCGCCGACAAGCACTGAGGCGCCGCAGCCGTTTCAAGAGCACAGCTCAGCCACGCAGCCACCAGCGATCGATCACACTGTGTTGCGTGAGCCCGCGCTCGCTGTGGATGAGAACGAAGTCCTTGACCGCGAGGCGGATCGGCTCGATCTCCTGCTGAGCGATCGGCTTCGTGCCGTAGAGCAACGTCATATGCGGCTTGAAGCCGAGACCGGGCCGTAGTCCATTCTTCGCCATGGCGGCGCCAAGCTTGCGATGAAGCGCCCCCAGACCGTCGCCCTCGCCAAGCAAGACCAGCGGCCACCGGCCTGGATTGCCCTTGAATGATCGCAGGCGGTCAAAGCTTTTGACCGAATGGAACGTCGTCTCGAACGGCGGCATCGATACGGCATTTGCGGCGAGTTGTGCGCCGTAAATAATGTTGCTTGGAAGATGCGCGTAATCCCCAAGCGGATGCAGCGAGACATGCAGATGCCTGAGCTCGATTGACGGCATTTGGTCAGCGGGAAATCAGCCTCAGCCAAGGCGCCGCATGAAAGACGCTCATCAGCAGATACATCGCGACCATTCCGCTCACCGGAGCATGTTGCGCGGCCGAGCAGAGCAAATCCCGCTCTCCGGCGTCGAGCATGGCCGTCACCACCGCCATGATCGCGAAGCCCGGTGCTGCGGCGAGGTGCAGCCACTCGGCTGCACCTCCCATCGCAAGGTCAATCCGCCGCATTGGGCGCCTCGCTCAGAGCTTGTCGTATTCGTCGTGGCGGCGCCACCAGACGCCCGTCTCGTTGCGTCCCTTGGGCGCGCGATCGAGCCACGGATAGACGCCCCAGATGCCGTCGACGCCGCGCGAATAGGTAGAATAGGCGTGGTAGAGAATGCCATCCTCCAGGACGAAGGCGCTCATGCCTGGTCTGTCGCGCGAATACCCGGGCGCATCGGTTCCGCATTCCTGCGCGAAATGGGCAACCGGCGCCGGAGCCGGCGTCACATCCATGGCATGGCCGCCACGGTCGTAATTGTATTCGATGAGTCCGTCGCGCTGCTGCTCCTCGGTGAAGGAGACGTTGAAATCGAAGTTGAAGTCGCCATTGCCCGAGGATGCCCAGGGGAAGCGCCACCCCATGCGCTGCTTATAGGCCTGCAATGTCTCGAGCGGCGCGCGCGACACCGCCCACAGCATCACGTCGTGATTGGCGAGATGCGTCTCGAGCCCGTTGAAGCCGTCCGCGATCATCGAGCAGGAGGGACAGCCCGCCTTCCAATCGGGTCCGAACATGAAGTGATAGACGAGAAGCTGCGAGCGACCGGCGAACAGATCGTGCAGTGACTGCGTCCCCTGATCCGTGTCGAAGACATAGTCCTTGTCGATGCGCACCCAGGGCAGCGCCTGACGCTGCCGCGCAATTTCGTCGCTGCGGCGCGTCAACTCCTTCTCGGCTTGAAGCAGCTCGAGCCGCGCCGCGAGCCACGCCTCGCGTATTCCGATCATGTGTGTCGCCATCGCCATCGCTCCCTTTCATCGACTGTCGTGAGCTAGACTTAGTGCCGGATGTCGCGAGGGCGAGAGTGACAATCATGGCGCGATTCCCATGGACTCCCTGATCACGGCCGCGGGGCGCGCGCTTGCCGCGGGCAATCCGCTCGGCGCCTTGAACCGCGTTGCGTTGCGCGACGACGCGCCCGCGCTCGCGCTGCGCGGCATCGCAATGGCGCAGCTCGGCGATCTCGAGCGCGCCAAGCTTCTGCTGCGGAAGGCGGCGCGCCGCTTCGGCACGAAAGAAGCCGTTGCCCGTGCGCGCTGTGTTGTCGCCGAGGCCGAGATCGCGCTCGCGTCGCGAGATCTGGGCGGTGCTGTGAAATCGCTCGCGGCGGCGCGGGCAACGCTCGAGGCGCATGGCGATCGCATCAACGCCGCGCATGCGCGCGATCTCACAGCAAGACACCTCCTGCTGATCGGCCGTCTCGACCAAGCCGAGACGATGCTCGGCAAAACCGATCCCGCCTCCCTGCCACCGGCATCGCGTGCCATCCACGCGCTTATCCTTGCGGGCATCGCGCTCCGCCGCCTGCGGACGGATGCCGCCCGCGCGGCGCTTGGCGAAGCCGCGCTCGCCGCGCGCGAGGCGCGCATCCCGGCGCTCCTCGCCGAGGTCGAAACGGCCGCGCAACTGCTGATGACGCCCGCCGCGCGGCTGATCGCGCGTGGCACGGAACGGCTTCTGCGGCTCGAAGATGTCGAAACGCTCTTCGCCTCGAAAGCGCTCGTCATCGATGCCTGCCGCTATATCGTGCGTCAGGGCAATACAATCATTTCGCTCGCGAGCCGGCCGGTCTTGTTCGCGCTTGCCCGTGCGCTCGCGGAAGCCTGGCCCGATGATGTCGCGCGAGACGTGCTCCTCGCGCGCGGCTTCGGCGCCAAATTCACCGACGACTCGCATCGCGCGCGGTTGCGCGTCGAGATGGGCCGGCTGCGCGCGACGCTGCGCCGGATCGCCCGCGTGAGCGCGACGCCGCGCGGCTTTGTACTGAGGCCGCTTCGCGCAAAACAGGTCGTCGTGTTGGCGCGGCCGGTCGATGAGGAGCATGCGGCGGTGCTCGCTTTTCTTGCCGATGGGGAGTCATGGTCGAGCTCCGCTCTGGCGCTGGCCCTCGGCGTCAGCCAGCGGAGCGTGCAGCGTGCGCTCGACGCGCTCGCCTCCGCCGGCAAGGTGCAATCTTTCGGTCGTGGCCGCTCGCGCCGCTGGTTGACGCCGCCGGTGCCGGGATTCACGACGACCTTGTTACTCCCCGGCCCCCTGCCGAGCGATTAGGGTCTTTCCATCAGCCGATAAGGAGGATGGAGACATGAAACGAGCAGCCGCCGAAATTCTTCGCGAGTATGGCCCCTTCCCTGGCGCCGACCGCGTCAATGGCGTCACCTATGACGGCCAGCATGTCTGGTTCGCCTCCGGCGACAGGCTCAATGCCTTCGATCCCGCGAGCGGCAAGCCCGCGCGCGTGATCGATGTCGCGGCGCATGCGGGAACCGCGTTCGATGGCAAGCACCTCTATCAGGTCGCCGAGGCGCGCATCCAGAAAATCGATCCGCAGACCGGCCGTGTGCTCGGCACAATCCCGGCGCCGGGCGGAGGTGGCGATTCAGGGCTCGCCTGGGCCGAAGGCACACTTTGGGTCGGGCATGATCGGGCGCGCCAGATCCATCAGATCGATCCCGAGACCGGCGCGATCCTTCGCACCATCCAATCCAACCGCTTCGTCACCGGCGTCACCTGGATCGACGGCGAACTCTGGCACGGCACCTGGGAGGGCGATGAGAGCGAGGTGCGGCGTGTCGATCCGCGAAGCGGCGAGGTGCTCGACACAATCGCGATGCCGGCCGGCAGCGGCGAGGTGCTCGACACAATCGCGATGCCGGCCGGCACGGCCGTGTCGGGACTCGAATCCGATGGCGGCGATCGCTTCTTTTGCGGCGGCGGCAGCAGCGGCAAGGTCAGGGTGGTCCGACGGCCGCGCGCGAGATCCTGAACGAGCTTCGCCGGTATCACCGTGAGCTCTGCGGCTCGTCCCAGGATCGCATATCGCATCCACCAAGGCACCTCGTTCTCACTCCGGCTTGATCGCGCCAGCGATGGCCCGCTCTGCCTTGAGCCATGGACGCAGCAGCAAATAGAACGCGACGACGTGCGTGATCATCAACACTGGCACGTAAATGATCGGGATCGTGTAGGTGGCGCCCAACGCGCCAGCCAGCGCAGGCAGGCCGAACTGGTTGCCGTGATAATAGTCGAGGATGATGTCGATCGTGCCGACGAGATTGAAGGCAATGACGAGCGGCCAGAAGAGCGAACGTACTCTGACCGTGAGAAGCGCCAGCAT
>DATNGG010000109.1:0-43975 GCA_035605975.1 Allostellaceae bacterium
CCCGACGTGCCCGATGGCCTTAGCCGCATATCGACCTCGTAAAGCCCGCCTTCGGAGGTCAGCGCGGTCAGCGCGTTGATGAAGCGCTGGCTGAGCCGCGCATAATAGGTCGCGACCGGCAGCGGGCGCGCGCCGTCGGAAGCCTCGATTGCCTCTGGCGCGTCATAAACGAGGATGAGGTCGAGATCCGAGGTGACGGTCATCTCGCGGCTGCCGAGCTTGCCGAGCCCAACTACGGCCATTGCGCCGCCCGGCACTTCGCCATGGCTCTTGGCGAATTCCGCCGCGACGCGCGGCAACAGCCCCGCGATCGCCGTCTCGGCGATATCGGCGAAGGCCGCGCCAGAGCTCTCGCCATTGAGCCAATGGCGCAGCAGCTGCACGCCGATCTTAAATCTGCGCTCGCCGACCCAGCGCCGCGCGAGATCGAGCATCTCCTCATAGTGCTGCGCCTCGGCAAGCGCCGCGTCGAGCTCCGCCGCAAGCTCGGCGCGGGGAGGCGAGGGCTCGAAGAAGCTCGCCGTCAGCACGGCGTCGAGGAGCATCGGCCGCCGCGCGACCGCGTCGGCGAGCCAGGTCCCGGCGCTCATGATCTCGACGACGAGGGCGAGGATTTGCGGGTTGTTGTAGAACAACGAGAAGAACTGCACCCCCGCCGGCAGGCGCGCGAGGAACGCATCGAAGCGCAAAAAGGCGAGATCGGGATGGGGCGCGGCGCCGAAGCTCTGGAGTAGCGCCGGCACAAGCTCGGTCAGCAGCTCCCGGGCGCGCTGGCTGCGCGTTGCGCGATAGCGGCCGTGATGCCAGCCGCGGATGACGGCGGCGATCTTGGTCGGCTCGGCGAAGCCGAGGCCCTTGAGCGTCTTGAGTGTCTCGGGATCGTCCTCGGCGCCGGTGAAAACGAGATTGCCGAGGCTCGACAGGCTCGGCGCCTCGGCGAAGAGCCGCATATAGATCGCCTCGACCGCCGCAAGCTGCGCCTTGAGCGCTTGCGCAAAGCTGGACGTGTCGGCAAAGCCCATCAGGATGGCGACGCGGTGAAGGCCCGCCGGATCGCGCGGGACGCTGTGCGTCTGCGCGTCGTCGATCATTTGCAGGCGATGCTCGAGCTTGCGGAGAAAATGATAGGCCTCGGTCAAGGCCGCACAATCGTCGCCGCCGATCTGGCCGGCGGTGGCGAGCGCCGCGAGCGCATCGAGCGTGCCGGCTTGACGCAGCTCGGGCTTTCTTCCGCCCCAGATCAGCTGTTGCGTCTGGGCGAAAAACTCGATTTCGCGGATGCCGCCGCGGCCCAATTTGATGTCGTGGCCCTCGACCGCGATGGTCGCGCCGCCGCGATGCGCGTTGATCTGCCGCTTGATCGAGTGAATGTCCTGGATCGCGGCGAAATCGAGATTTTTGCGCCACAGGAACGGCCGCAGCTCGGCGAGGAAGGCGGTGCCCGCTTCGCGGTCGCCGGCGACGGCGCGCGCCTTGATCATCGCCGCGCGCTCCCAGTTCTGCCCGGCGCTTTCGTAGTAGTTGAGCGCCGCTTCGAGCGACACGGCGGGCGGGGTCGAGGCCGGATCGGGCCGCAGGCGCAGATCGGTGCGGAAGACATAGCCATCGGCCGTGCGCTCGGCCATCACCCGCACCAGCTCCTGCGCGAGGCCGGTAAAGAAGGATTGAACGCTGCGCTTGCCGCGATAGGAGGCGCGCTCCGCGTCATAGAGCAGGATCAGATCGATATCGCTCGAATAGTTGAGCTCGCGCGCGCCGAGCTTGCCCAAGCCGAGGACGATAAGGCCGCTGTGCTCGGCATCCTCCGGCGCGATCTCGCCCGCGGCGATTGCTTCGCCGAGCAGCGCGCGTGCCGCGATATCGAGAGCGGTTTCGGCGAGCTCGCTCAGCGCCCCGGTCACCCGGTCGAGCGGCCATTGCCCCGAAAGATCGGCCAGCGCGATGAGCAGCGCCGCGCGGCGCTTCTCCCGGCGCAGCGCCGCCATCAACGCCGGCCGCTCGCGAACATGTGCGACTTCATGGTTGAGCCGGCGAATGAGTTCGGCGAAAGTAGCGTCATGCCCCTCCTCGACGAGCCGCAGGAGGAAGCCTGGCTCGGCGAGACAGCACTGGGTGAGATAGGGGCTTCCGCCGAAGATCGATTGGAGAATGCGCCTTCCGTCCGGCTCGGCCGTGAAGCTGCGCATGGCGGCGGCGAGCGGCTGGTCCGGCGTCTCGGCCGCGGCCTCGCGCCAGCGCGCAAGGCCCGTCGCCGCTGCGTCGCGATCGGCGGCCGGCGGCAGGTCTTGGTAGAGGGAGAGAAACGATAACGCGCTTGGCATCGCTCGGGGTTCGGCGAAAGGGAGAGGCAGACTGCGCGCTAGCCGTCAAAGGGTCAAGCGCGTGACGGCGCCGCGCCAAGGCTGGCGTCACGTTGCGCGTATTGCCCTCGGTGTCTCCGCCGCTTGCGTTGCGACGCTTGCGGTTGCCGCCGGCTTTTTCCTGTGGCTGTTGTCGCGCGGCCCGATCTCGCTCGACGCGGTGGCGCCGCTTGTCGCCCGCGCGCTCTCGCTCGGCAACGGGCTCGAAGTCTCGATCGATCACACCCTGCTGAGCCTCGGCCCGCGCGGCCATGTCGAGATCCTGGCGCGCGGCGTTCATTTCGCGCAGGCCGGCAGCGGCGCCTTGACCCTGCCCGATCTCGCGATCGAGTTGAGCCCGCGCGCCGCGCTGCATGGCGTGCTCGCGCCGACGCGCATCGTCGTCAACCGGCCCGAGCTGCGCTTGGAGCGCAGCGCCGATGGCCGCTTCCAATTTGCCATCGGCGAGCCCGCCGGTGGAACCGGCGAGGAGTGGGGCCAGAAATTCATGGGCGATTTGCTGCGCCCGCCGAGCGGCACGGGCACGCTCGGCTACCTGATGCAATTGACCGTCGAGGGCGCGAGCCTCACCGTCGACGACAAGGCGCTGGGTGTCTCCTGGCACGCCGCCGATGCGAGCGCCGATGTCACTCGCGCCGCCGACCGCGCCAGCGGCAATTTCCAGATCGTCATGGGCAGCGCCGGCGCAGGCTCGAAGCTCGCCGGCGATTTCACCTATCTTCCCGCCTATCACCAGGTGGTGGTGCGGCTGGGGTTCGATGCGCTCAACCCCGCCAGTTGGGCGGGCGCCGCGCCGGCGCTTGCCCCGCTGGCCGCGGTCGATCTTCCGGTCTCGGGCAGCTTCATCGCCGAGCTCGATCCGGAACGGCTCGCCTTGCGCGACGCGATCGTCGATTTCCGGTTCGGCAAGGGGCGCTTCAAGAGCGCCGGCTTGGCGGGCGGCGCGCTCGATATCGCCGGCGGCGTGCTGCAAGGGGGTTATGATCCGGTCGCGGGGCGGATCAATCTCGGCCTCGTCTCGCTCGACCTCGCTTCCGGCATGGTCACTGCTACGGGCACGATCGCGGGCGCGGGCAGCAATCTCCTCTCGGGCGGTCTTCCCGCCGCGCTCGATCTCGATCTCGCGCTTGGCGCGCGCGGCATCCGCGTCGACGATTTCCCGCGCCTTTGGCCGCCCGCCGCCGCGGCGCAGACGCATGATTGGGTGGTCGAGCATCTTCACGAGGGGACGGTCGACGAGCTGTCGGCGCAGCTCGGCCTTCATCTCGATCTGGCGCCGGGCGCCGAGAAGCCGGCGACGCTGACGAAGCTCGATGGCACGATGAAGTTCAGCAAGCTCGCGATCGAGTATTTCCGCCCGCTCGATCTCGTCCGCAATGTTGCCGGCACGGCGCGTTTCTCCCCGACCGAGATCGTCTTCACCGCGACCGGCGGCGATCTCGACAAGATCCGCGCGATCGGCGCCACGGCGCGGTTCTACAAGCTCGACACCCATGACGAGCAGGCGAAGATCGATGTCAGCGCCGCCGGGCCCTTGGCGAGCGCGCTCGTCATCCTCGACACGCCGCCCTTGGGCTATGCCAAGGAGATCGGGCTCGACGCGGCGCGCGCCGGCGGCAGTTTTTCGGCGAAGCTCGATTTCGCCTTTCCGCTCGTCCACGATCTCGATTTCAAGGATGTCGAGTACAGTGCCACGGCGACGCTCCAGGATGTCGCGCTCCCCGATATCGCCTTCGATCGCGATCTGAGCGAGGGTGCGCTCGCGCTGAAGCTCGACCACAGCGCAGCGCAGGTCGATGGCACGGCAAAGCTCGCCGGTGTTCCGGTGCGCTTTGCCTGGCGGCAGAGCCTCGATCCCAAACCCGCTGTGCGCACCCATTACCAGGTGAAGGCGGCGCTCGATGCGGCGCAGCGCGACGCGCTCGGCCTTGGCGCCCTCGATGACACGCTCACAGGCACCACGCTGGTCGATGCGTCCTACGATCTCGGCCGGGCGAAGCGGGGCCGCGCCGCAGTGACGATCGATCTCAAAGATGCGGCGCTCGATGTGAAGCAGATCGGGCTGAAGAAGCCGGCCGGCGTGCCGGCCGTGGCGCGGCTGACGCTCGATCTTGCCGACGACAAGCTTGCTGCGATCCCCGAGGCGACCCTCAGCGGCAATGGGCTCGACGTCAAAGCCTCGGCGCAGTTCGATACCGAGGGGGGCTTGAGCGGCCTCGCCATCGACCGCCTCGTCGGCGGCGACAATGATTTCAGCGGCAGCCTCGCGCGCGGGTCCGACGGCGGATGGCGCATCGCCGCCTCGGGCAAGAGCCTCGATGCCTCGGGCGTTCTCGACGCGCTCGACCGCGCCTCGGCCAAATCCGAGTCCGAGCCGCCGCTCGATATCGATGTGCGGCTCGACCGGCTGGTGCTGGGCCCCGATCGCGTGGCGCACGCGGTTTCGGCAAAGCTCGTCAGCGACAGCGCGCATTGGCAAAGCGCCAGCATCGATGCCGCGCTCTCGAGCAATACGACGGCGCGGCTGCGCTATGGCGGCGGCGCGGGCGAGCGGCAATTCTTGCTGTCGACCGATAATTTCGGCGCGATGCTCAAGGATCTCGGCATCTATCCGAACATCCAAGGCGGCAAGTTCGCCCTCGCCGGCGCCGCCGAAGACCGCAACGGCACGCGGGTTCTCGTTACCAACGCGAAGGGCTCGGATTACCGCGTGATCGAGGCGCCGACTTTGGCGCGGCTCCTCTCGCTCGCTTCGCTCTCCGGCATGGGTGCGCTGTTGAGCGGCCAGGGCATTCCCTTCAACCGGATCGAGGGCAATGTCGATTTCACCACCGGCAAGATATCGCTGAAGAACATGCGCGCCTATGGCGGCGCGATCGGCATCAATGCGAGCGGCGATATCGACCGCATCGCCGGCCAGATGAATGTCAGCGGCACGCTCGTTCCCGCCTACACGCTCAATTCGGTGATCGGCGATATTCCGGTGATCGGCAATCTGCTCCTCGGCGGCCAGGGGCAGGGCGTCTTTGCCTCGAATTTCCGCGTCTATGGCCCGACCGACGATCCGCAAGTCTCGGTCAATGTGCTGAGCACTCTGGCGCCCGGCTTCCTGCGCAATCTTTTCCTGTTCTCGCCGAGCGGCCCCTCAAAATAGAACTGCGGCTCAGGCCGCGCCGCGTTCCGTACGCCGCTTCAGCTTCAGCTCTGAGACGGCGGGCTCGAGATTGAAGACACGGCGTGCGTTGCCGCCGAGGATGTTGCGCTTGGCCGTTTCGTTCAAGAATGGCAGATCATAGATCGTCGAGGGCAGGTCCATGTCCCAATGCGGATAGTCGGACGCATACATCAGCTGCGTTTCCGCATTGATCATCTTGAAGGTCAGCTCCAAGGCTTCCTTGTTGTTGACCATCTCCATCGGCTGGGTCGAATAATACATCTCGCGCATATAATCCGACGGCCGGCGCTTCAAGAGCGGCACTTCGCTGGACCGCATCATCCATTCATTGTCGAGGCGCTGCATCAGGAACGGTATCCAGGCGAGCCCGCTCTCGATCCACACGACTTTCAGCTTGGGCAACCGCTCTGGCATCCCGTTCACCAGCCAATTGGTGCAGTGGAGGATGTTGAACCAGGAAAAGCCCAGCGCGTGCACGGCGATGAAACGATTGCACAAGGAGAAGCTCTTGTCCTGGCCCCAGGCATAAGCGCCGTGGAAGACCAGCGGCAGGCCCATCTCCTCGATCAGTGCGTAGGTCTTCATATAGGCGTTGTCATAGACCGCCTTGTAATGCGGCGAGCAGATGGTGAAGCCGATGACGCCCTTCTTGCCGCCGAAATCCTTGACCATCTTGTAGGTGGCCTCGGGATCGTTGATCGGCAGATAGAGCGAGGATTTGATGCGCGGCTCCTCGGCCAGCACCCGCTCGCACAGCCAGCGATTATAGGCGCGGGCCATCGCCACCTCGACCTCGGGCCTTGGCGTCAGGCCGAGCCCCAGCATCGGCGTCGGGAAAAGGCACAGCTGGTCGATGCCGATCGCATCCATCCAGCGCCGCGTCAGAGCGCGGTCGCGCTGCTGGCCCGGATCGATCTTTTCCGGCCGGCGCCCGTCGCGGCGCGTGATGCGGCCGGCCAGCTCCTGATAGCCGCCCGAGGCCGAGGCGATGCCGCCGCCGCCGAAGCCCTGATACTTCGCCTGATCGCGCATCACCGGGTCTTCGATGAACTCGACGATCTCGGCGAAGGACAAGGTCTCGAAATGATGGCCGTCGATATCGGCGATGAAGAAATCCTCATAGCGCCGCTGCGCCGCCTGCTCGCGCGCATGGATCAACAAGGTGCGGGTGTCGAATTCCTCGACCGCAAGATCGCGAAAGCTGACCGTATCCATTCCCATCCCCCTGCCGTGGCACGCCTTAGTTTAGAGCCCTGACCGACGAAGTCGAAGCGGGTCGGTCGATCTGTCGTCATGCTCGCGGATGAGAGGAAAAGAACGATTCAATCATCTCGCCCCGCGCGGTCATCACCCGCGCCCCTGCTTTGACACAGCTACCACTGCGAGAATTTATGGCATGCATATACTACATGGCGGTGAATTTCCGCCCGATCCATTTGGCAAGGGAGGGGGCGAGCCGAACCTTCGGCCGTGCCGCCCCGAGGGGGATTGGCAATGTCGGTCGTACATTTTGACGCTCATGGCGCGGATCCCGATTACAAGGTCGGCGACAGCTTACGCATTCAGGAGACTCTCGGCGGCGAGGGTTTTGCGCGCCGCTTCGTTGCGCCATTGCTGCGCCGCCACTTTCCGGGGCGCGAGCCGGCCTCGATCCGGGTGCTCGATGTCGGCTGCGGCATGGGCCATGCGGTCGCGGCCTTGCGCCAGCTCGGCTACGATTCCTGGGGACTCGAGCCGGGCGGTCGGCTCAACGATGCGCTTCCCGAGATGCGCGGCTTCATCCATCCCTGCTTCAGCCAGGACGTGCCGCGGCTTTATCCCGAGATGGAGAAATTCGATCTCGCCATGTCGAACGGCGTCGTCGAGCATGTCGGCACGCGCGACGGCAATGCCGACCTCGTGCCGAACTATCAAAGCTTTCGCGAGATTTTCATCACCTCGCAGCTCGCATTGCTGCGCCCGGGCGGGCTGTTGCTGGTCTGCGGGCCCAACCGTCTCTTCCCGTTCGATTTCCAGCACGGGCATTATTACGGGCCGCTGCCGGCTTTGAAGAAAGCCCTGCCGCTCTGCCATTACATGACGATCCCGTGGCACAAGGGCAATCATCTCGCAACCCATGCCGATCTGCGGCGCATCGCCGAGGCGAGCGGCTTCGCGGTCGATTTCCCGGATGAATCGCAGCGCAACTACTCCAGCATGTCGCAGCTGCGCAACCGCCCGCTGCTGCGCGCGGCGTTCAAAGGCTACATCAGCGCGGTCTCGGTCCTGCCGCTGCCGCTGCGCCGCCTCTTCGAGACGCATACGGTGTTCGTCTGCTGCCGCTTGCGCTGATGGGTTGAGCGGAGACGACGAGGGCTTTCGCCCATGACTTTCGCGCGGCGCTCGTGATAAACGGAAGGCAGGCGGTCCATAAGGGCCGCGCGCCGAACGAGAGCCGAGGGAGGTCTTACCGATGCACCGTCTGCGAGCGAGAGCCTGTCTTGTCCTCTGTCTCGGCGCCGCGCTCGCGCTCGCCGGTGCGGGACCTGCCTTCTCGGCCGACAAGCTGCGCATCGGCAAGCCGCAAGCCAAGCCCTTCGAATTTGCGCCGGTCGAGATCGGCATCGAGACCGGGATTTTCCTGAAGAACGGCATCGAGGCCGAGAGCATCGGCTTCGGCGGCGCCTCGCGCATGCATCAGGCGATGGCGGCGAAGAATCTCGACATCGCGATCGGCTCGGGCCCCGAGATGGCCTTGACCGCGAAGGGCTCGCCCGAGATCGCGGTCGCCGCAATGTATGGACCGCCCAACGGCCTCTGCATCGTCGTACTGCCGGCCTCGCCGGTGAAGACGGTGAAGGATTTGAAAGGCAAGACCATCGGCATTTCCTCGCCCTCGGGCCTCACCGCATGGGCGGCCAAGGAGTTGGCGCGCCACGAGGGCTGGGGACCTTCGGGCATCAAGCCGGTAAGCCTCGGCTCGCAGGACGGCATTATCGGCGGCGTGCTCGCCGGCAATGTCGATGCGGCGGTGACCGCCACCGAGAACGCGCACCGCTTCGAGCGCAGCGGCCGGCTGCGCATGGTCGCGACCTTCGGCGACGTCATTCCGGATTTTTTGGCGCATGTGATCTTCGCCTCGAAGGATCTCGTCGCGAGCAATCCCGACGCGGTGCGGCGGTTCCTGAAAGGCTGGTTCGAGACCATCGCCTTCATGCGCCAGCACAAGGACGAGACGGTGCGCATCGCCGCGACGGTGGTGCAGATCGCGCCCGAGATCGTGGCCGAGACCTATGACGAGCAAATCCAATATTTCTCGACCGACGGGCGGTTCCACAAAAAGCCCCTCGCCGTGGTCGAGCGCGCCTTCATGGATTTGGGTTTCCTCGACAAGCCGCCCGATATGAAATCGCTCTACACCGAGGCCTATTTGCCGAAGTAGGGCGGCCCGAGACAGGCTCGGCCGCGCGGTTCAGTGTCCCGCTTCCACCTCGGCGACGAGGCGCTTGTACTCGGCGATCGCCTTGTCGATGCCCGGCCGCGTCTTGCCCCATTCGGCGACCGCGCCGTCGATCTTCTTCTGCCATTTCGCGCGCAGCGCCGGATCGAGCGTCACCACTTTGTGCTTCGGGTCGGAGACGGCCATGCGCCGGCCATTGGCGTTGTCGCCATCCCACCATTTGCCCCAGGCGCGGCTCGCTGCCTCGCCCGAATTCGCATCGAGCGCGTGCTTGGCCGCGGGCGACAGCCCGTCATAGACCTTGCGCGACATGAACAACATGCCCGCGGCCGTGCCCATCGGCGCATCGATGTGGAAGGTCGTCACCTCGCCGATCTTGAAGGTCTGATAGGGATTCCAGGACAGCACCGTGCCGTCCGCCGTGCCGCGCTGGATCGCGAGATAGGCGTCGGGCGAGGGGATGGTGAGCGGCGTGCCGCCGAGATATTTGACCGAGAGCGCGGTCAGCTGCGTCGGCGCGACGATCTTGAGCCCGGTCAAATCCTCGAGACTCTTGGGCGGCTTCGCCAGATGCAGCAGCGATTGCGGCAGCGCGATCAGCATCAGCGGCCGCACCTCGTTGAACTCCTTGTCGAGGATGTGCGTCTCATAGAGCCGCCACAGCGCGGCCGAGCCATGCTCCGAATCATCGGCGATGAACGGCAGCGCGCCGACCTCGGCGAGCGGGAATTTCCCGGCGACGTAGTTGAAGAGCGTGAAGCCGATATGCGTCACATCGCTCAGCACGCGCTCATAGACATTGGTGATGTTGGCGATGGTCGTGCCCTCGCGCAGATCGAGCTTCAAGGCGCCTGGCGCGGCCTTGTTCACCTTGTCGGCCCAGGGCCCATAAAACTGCATCGGGGGCGTGCCCGGCTGCGCGAGCGGCGTGAAGCGCAGCACGGTTTCGTCCGCCGCGGCGGTTTGCGCGAGCGCCGCCACAAGAGCGGCGGCGATAAGCAAGGCCTTCATCCGCAATCCCTCCCTGATTCCGCGCTCTTTTGCCATGCCCCTGGGCGCTCCGGGCATTCTAGGCGAAGCGCGCGCGCCGCTCCAATGGCTTCAGGTCCCCGGCGCCGGCAAGGGGTGCCCCACGACGCGCGCAAGTGTTATGCTGGCGAGACCGCAGCGAAGGGAGAGAGCGATGGCCGAAGCGAGCAGCGTTCCGCAGCCTGGCGACGAGAAGGAAGCGTTCCACCGCGATGCCGAAGCACGCATCGCGACCTTCAGCTACCGCAAGCCAGCCGAGCCCGGCAGGGTCAAACAGATCGCCAATCTCGTGCGCAGCGATCTCGTGCGCCTCAATGTGCAGATCGTCAAGGAGGGCGGGGAGAACAATCTCCACTACCACACTGGCGGCGACAATTGCTGGATGGTGTTGAAGGGCGGGGCGCGGTTTTACGGCGTCGGCGATACGCTGATCGCCGATCTCGGCCCCAATGAGGGCATTCTCATACCGGGCGGCTCGCGCTATTGGTTCGAAAAGACTGGCAATGAAGATCTCGAGATCCTGCAGATCGTCTGCAAGGAGCAGCGCAACGCGCAGACGAAACGCATCAACCTCGACCAGCACAAGGACTGGATGGAGGACGACTATTTGAAAGTCTATGAGAAAAAATAAGCGCGCGGCCGCGAAACGACGAATTGGGAGAAGACAGGGAATGACCAGGTTTTTGCGCGGCCTTGCTCTTGCCGCTTGCGTTGCCGTCGCGACGCCGGCCGGCGCCGCCGAAGTGCTGCATGTCGGCAAGGCGGCCTCGACCTCCTCGGCGATTCTGCCGACCGATGTCGGCGTGAGGACCGGAATCTTCGCCAAGCACGGGCTCGACGTCTCGATCTCTGAGCTCGGCGGCGGCGGCAAGATGCATCAGGCGATGGCCGCCGGCAGCCTCGATATCGGCGTCGGCGCCGGGCCCGAGATGGCGCTGATCGCCAAGGGCTCGCCCGAGCTGGCGGTGTGCAACATGGCGCCCTCGGCGCCCTTCATCGGCATCGGCGTGCCGGCGGAGTCGAAGGTCGACAATGTCGCCGATTTGAAGGGCAAACGCATCGGCGTCTCGAGCATCGGCGGCCTCACCTATTGGCTCAGCCTCGAATTGGCGCGCACCGAGGGCTGGGGCGAGCACGGCATCACCCCGGTCGCCATCGGCAACGGCTCGGCGAGCGTCATCGCCGCTTTCCGCACCCATGCGGTCGACGCGATGATCACCGGCACCTCGCTCATCTTCAACATGGAGGAGCAGAAGGTCGGGCGGCTGCTGATCCCGGTCTCGAAATACGAGGGCAATATCGGCGCCGGCATGATTTTCGCGACCGACAAGCTCATCAAGGACAATCCCGACGCGATCCGCCGCTTCCTCGCCGGCTGGCTCGACACGATCGCCTATATGCGCCAGCACCGCGCCGAGACGATCAAGATCGAGGCGGCGGTGACGAAATTCTCGTCCGCCGTTCAGGCCAAGGAATACGACCTGACCATTGGCATGTTCTCGAGCGACTGCAAGTTCGACGCGGAATCTTTGCGCAATTTGAAGCGCTCCTTCGGCGATCTGAAGCTCGTCGACACGCCGCCCGACATGGCGAAGCTCTATACGGAGAAATTCATTCCGCACCGGTGAGGGCGGACACCACTCCAATGAAACGTTGACGTATCGATACGATACGGATACGTTTCATAGATTGAGCCGGGGAGGATCGTCATGGCCGCTTGCTTTCGCTATCTCGTCAACGATGTCGACGCCGCGATCGCGTTCTATACGCAGCGCCTCGGCTTCAAGCTCGAAATGCATCCGGCGCCGCCTTTCGCCGAAATCTCCCGCGGCGACATGCATCTCTATCTGACGCAGCCGCAAGGGCAGGGCGCCGGCGGCGGCGCGCCGATGCAATCGGGCGAGCAGCAGAAGCCGGGCGGCTGGAACCGCATTCATCTCGTCGTCGAGAATCTCGACGCGATGATCGCCGAGCTCACGGCGGCGGGCGCGCGCTTTCGCAACACGGTGGTGCAGGGCACTGGCGGCAAGCAGATTCTGCTGGAGGATCCCTCGGGCAATCTCGTCGAGCTGTTCGAGCCGAATACGCGCGCCTATCGCGCGCCCGGCTCCGGCAGCGCGCCGGGCGCCAAGCCTTAATCGCGAGAATGGCGGCAGCGCCGAAGCGGGCGCTCGATCCGCGCGTCGAGCTGTCGCGCGCCCGTATCTTGAAGGCGGCGCTCGAAGAGCTCGCCGAGATCGGCTATGGCGGCTTTGCCATCGAATCCGTCGCCGCGCGCGCCGGCGTCGGCAAGTCGACCATCTATCGCCATTGGCAGGGCAAGCTCGCGCTCATCGGTGATGCGTTCAAAAAGCTGCAGGAGGAACGCGATCCCGAGCTCGTCACTGGCACGCCGCGCGAGAAGCTCGAGCGCATCCTGCGCCATGTCGCGGAGATCGTCGCGGATTCGCCGTTCTCCGCTTGCCTGCCGGCGCTGATCGACGCTGCCGAGCGCGATCGCGGCGCGCGCGCCTTTCACCACCGCTTTCAGGCCGAGGCGCGCAAGCCGATTGTTGCGCTCATCGCCGCGGGCATCGCGAGCGGCGATTTTCCGCCGCATCTCGATCCGGAGATCGCGGCCTTCGCCCTGCTCGGCGCGATCTTCTTCTGCCGGCTGATGACCGGCGAGCCCTTCCCGCCGGCACGTGCCGCGGCGCTTGCGTCGAGCGTCTTCGGCCCCGCCGCTGCCCAAAACTTGACGCCGGATAGTCACAACTCTTTGCACCGGAAAAGTTAATCCTGGTCCTCAAGCGGCAGCCGCTTGACGCGGGTGACGCTGGCCGAGAGTCGGGACGCGTTCGCAAGAAGACGCAGCCGGGCCTTGCGCCCCCATAGAATGTGGAGGACCCGGATGTCGACACCACCCAGTGAGTTGCGAGAGGAATCACGCCGCTACAGGAGGGCAGCGGAGCACGAGACCAATCTGCATCTGCGGCGCAAGCTCGTGAGCCACGCGCTCGCACTCGATTATCTTGCCGAGAAGCTCCTGCGCGAGGAATTCGTGCGCGGCGGTGCGCCGCGCGAGGAACAGGCGGACTGAGCGAAAGCGGCGCCGCGGCCGCAGCGCCGCTTGTGCCGTGCCGCGGCGCGCACCTAGCGCGTCGGCGAAGGCCGCGAGAAATCGATGCAGGAGGTGTGGCCCCGGCTGTCGGTGGCGCAGCGGACGGAAGAGGTATCGATGCAAGCCGATAGGAGCAAGCAAAGACCGGCGAGAGCGAGCCAAACCAAGCGGTTCATGTTCCCGAACTCCTGATGCAGAGGGCGCGCCCAACACGCCGCGCGGGGGCGCGCCGGGCTTGCTGCGATGATTCATATCAAGCTTGAGGAGGCTCCGGCCAGTCTCGTTCACCCTCCTTTCGAAAGGAGGCGGAGCGGCCGGGCCAGACGGCGCCCGGCGGGGGCGGCTCAGCGCGGCGTCGGGGCCTGCGCGGGCTCGAGCGCCTCGAGGGTCACATCCGAGAGATAGACCGGCTTGCCGGGGCAGGCGCGGCGCGCTGCCTGCATCGCCGCGCGCAGCGCCGGCTCGCTGCCATCGGCCTCATGAACCGCATGGTAGATCGCCTCGCCGGCGACTTTGATCGTGACGCGGAACTTCATCGACGTGCTGCGGCCTCCTTGTCGTGCTTCGCCGCCCGAAGCGGGCGGCTTCTAGCATTTTCCCTGACCCGTTGCGCGTCACATTATATTGATGCGCCCTGGCCGTTCGCGCCCTTGCCCGCCTTTCGATGCGCGCGCGGCCGGACGGGATTTCGCCTAAGCTCGGCCCATGACCAGACAGCTGCGTCCCATCCTCGCTCTTGCTTGCCTCGCTTGCCTGCTGGGCGGTTGCGATTATCGCGCCGCGCCCGATTACTACGGATATGTCCGCGAGCCCTCCTATCCCGCCTATGGCGGCTATCTCGCCTATCCGGTCAATCGCGGCTACCCCGGCTACTCCTTCTATTACGCGCCGCCGGTGGTCCCCGGTCCCTATGGCAGCGGCTGGCGCGGTCCGCGTTAGCAGCGCTGTGCAAACCCGTCCATGCTAGGATCGTCGCCTTGCACATTCGAGGCGCGATGAAAGCGAAGATCGACATCTGGCGCGCCGCGAGCGCGCTCGTCGAGGAGCATGGCGCGGAGGCCGGCGTCTATGCGCGGCTGCGCGCCGAGGCGCTGCTCGCGCAATACGATGTCGATGGGCATCTCTTGTGGAAGCGCATTACCCGCGCGGTGCGCGAGCTGCAACGCGCCAAGCCGATCGCGGGCGAGTGGCTGAACTAGCGGCAACGACAATTGGAAAACGATGGGCCCGCCGCGCTGGAGAAGCAGCGACCGCGGCGGGCCCTCGCGTCAACGGGCGGGGCCGCGTTCCGGTGCTTCCTCGGAGGGCGCGACCCACGCGCTGAATCCTATCGGGGCTCGCGCCGCGCGGTTGCGACAATCCTGGGGCAAGACGCGCGCGGCGGGGTTAACCAGAGGGGCGCGCGAACGGTGAGGCGATCTCTTGTGGAGGCCGCCCCACCGCCCGCGTGTAACGCAAGGCGATCGCCGGTCGGGGGACCGGCATCCAATCGCCTCGCCGCCATGATGGAGCGCTTGCACCGCGTCGGACAAGGCGGAGAAAGCCGCAATTCATCGGAATTTTTGCGAAATCTTGCCGCGCCTTGGCGCGGTCATTTCCCCGGTGTCATGCCGCTCTCGCGGAACACCGCGGCGGCATCGCTCGAGGCGAGGAAGCGGATGAGCGCCGCCGCGGCCTCGGGCGCTTTCGTTTGCGTATGAACGAAGGCGACGAAGCCCGTCGGCGTCGACACCGCGCGCGCGAGCGGGCCCAGCAGCCGCACGCGCGGATCGGGATCCATCTCGCTCGCGAAGGTGATGCCGAGCTCGACCTCGCCGCGCGCCAACATCTTGATCGACTCCCAGCCGGTCGGCGCGTTGACCAGCTTGGGCTTGATCGCCGCGGCGATGCCGAGCTTCTCGACCGTCGACCAAAAATTGACGCCGCAGGCGGCGCCGCGCTCGACGCTGGGGCAGGCGATGGAGCGCGCCGCCATCAGCGTGCGCGTCAATCCGTCTTGCGTCGCGACCTCGGCCTTGGGCGCATCCGCCGCGACCGCGGCGACGACGCTCACCGTCGCCAGCGGCGTCTCGCTGTCGCGCCGCACATGGCCCGAGCTCGTCACCGCGTCGAAGGGCGGCTGCACCACCGGCACATCGACGACCTCGCCGGCGGCGATCTTCGCCTTGGTGGCGGCGCCCGCCATGAAGCTGGCCGCGACCTTGTGGCCGCTCGCCGCCTCGAAGCGCGGGATGAGGCGTTGCAGCGCGGTGCGGATGCCGCCCGGCGCGATGAGTGTGATCTCGACTGTTTCCGGCATGCGCTCCTCCCAAGCTTTGCCTCGACCATAGCGCGGGGTGGGCGGGCCGCACACCCTAGGGTGGCGGGCGGCACTCACGTCATTGTGGCGTGACGGCAAGCACGATTGGGAGGATGATGCGCCCATGATCGCGCGCCTCGTGCTCCTCCTTGCCGCCGGCTTCGCGCTCGCCTCCTGCGCGGGCTTTGGCACCTGCCCCGGCGCCGGTCCCTGCACCGGGCGGGCGGTGGCAAGCCCTTATGATCTCGCCGATCAATATGTCGATGCGCAGGGCTATCCGCTGCCCGGCTGGGCGCAGATGAAATACGGCACCGAAGGCGGCGGCAACCGCTGAGCGGCGCGTTCAGCTCGCCGCGCCGCGCGCAAGAGCCCCTAAATCCTCTCCCAAAGCTCTTCTTCTTCTTCGATACGCTCCAATTCGTGGCCGTGGAAGTCGGCGCGGAAGACGAGGCCCAGCACCTTGCCCTCGCCGACAACCGGCAGGTGGCGGCAGCCGCAATCCTCCATCGCGCGCAGTGCCTCGATCACCGTGGTGTGCGGCAGGGCGGTACGCAGCCGCGGCGTCATTACCTCGGCGAGGGTAGTCTTTGCCGCGTTCTTGCCCTCGGCGAGTACGCGGTTGATCGCGTCGCCGCGCGTGAAAATGCCTTTGAGCTGGCCGTCCTTCGCGGCGACCAGCACTGCGCCGGCGTGCTCGGCGCGCATGCGCTGGCAAGCCTGCTGAACGCTCATGCCCGGCGGAAGGACGACCGGGTGCCGCGAGCGGACGAGATCGGTGAGTTTCCTCATGGCGGCGCTCCTTTTGTCGAAGTGAAAGTGCAGCTCGCGCGGAAACGCTCCCTATTATCCCTTAGCGCAGCCGCCTCGGGCCAGTTTTGATGTGGATCAAGTTCCAGTGCAGCGAAGGCCGCCGGCCGCGTGCGCGGCTCTACCGCGATATCAAGGCGATTGCGGTCTGCCGGCGGCGCGGAGAGGCTTGGCATTCGGCCGTTTGGAGGGCGAAGCATGTTGGGGAAGATCATCGGCGCCTGTGGCTTGGCGATCTTGCTTGCAGGCTGCGCCAGCAGCCGTACCCATTCCGGCGTGAAGCTCGAGCGAGCCAATGTCGAGAAAATCCAGAAGGGCAAGACGCAACTCCCTCTGGCCGCCGCGAAGGCGAAGGTCACACCGGCCGGATCAGCGCGTGCCGCTTTCGTCCTGCCGACAGCTTGATCACGCCCTCTTCGTTGAGGTCGCCGAGGCCGAGCAGCTGTTTCTCGTCGGTCAGGGGCTGGTCGTTGACCTTGGCGCCGCCGCCGCGCACGAGGCGCCGCGCCTCGGAGAGGCTCGCGGCGAGCCCCGCCGCGTGGAAGTAGTTGATCGCCGGATGGCCCTTTTCCAATTGTGCGCGCGAGGTCTCGGTCACCGGCAGCTCCTCGCCAATGCCGCCTTCGGCAAAAACGCGCCGCGCCGTCTCGGCCGCGGCCGCGGCCGCCGCCTCGCCATGGGCAAGCGCCGTCGCCGCATTGGCGAGGACGATCTTCGCCTCGTTGATGGCGCTGCCTTCGAGCGCTTCGAGCCGCTCGATGTCGCCGAGCGGCAGCTCGGTGAAAAGTTTCAAAAAGCGCCCGACATCGGCATCCTCGGTGTTGCGCCAGAATTGCCAATAGTCATAGGCGCTGAGGCGCTCGGCGTTGAGCCACACGGCGCCCTGCGCGGTCTTGCCCATCTTCGCGCCCGAGGCGGAGGTGATGAGCGGCGAGGTCACGCCATAGAGCGCGCGCTCGTCGATGCGCCGCCCGAGCTCGACGCCCGAGACGATGTTGCCCCATTGATCGGAGCCGCCCATCTGCACGGCGCAATCATGCCGCCGCGCCAGCTCCAAGAAATCATAGGCCTGGAGCACCATGTAGTTGAACTCGAGGAAGGAGAGCGGCTGCTCGCGCTCGAGCCGCAATTTGACGCTGTCGAAGCCGAGCATGCGGTTGACCGAGAAATGCCGGCCATAGTCCCTGAGGAAGGCGATGTAGTTGAGTTGGTCGAGCCAATCGGCGTTGTTGACCATGACTGCATCGGACGGACCGGAGCCGAAGCGAAGGAAGCGGTCGAAGACGCGGCGGATGCCCGCCATGTTGGCGGCGATCTCGGCCTCGGTCAGGAGCTTGCGGGTTTCGTCCTTGCCGGAGGGATCGCCGACTTTGGTGGTGCCGCCGCCCATCAGCACGATCGGCCGGTTGCCGGTCTTTTGCCACAGCCGCAGCAGCATGATCTGCAGCAGGCTTCCGACATGAAGACTGTCGGCAGTACAATCGAAACCAATATAGGCTGTGATCGGCCCCTGCCGAAGCCGCGCCTCGAGCGCGTCGCGATCGGTGACTTGGTGGATGAAGCCGCGCTCTTCCGCGGCGGCGAGAAAGGTCGAGCGAGCGTTGGGCATTTGCGGCGGGTTTAGCACGGTGGACGGGGACGGACAAATTCGCCGTCTCTTACCTCCCCCCTTGAGGGGGAGGTCGGGAACGCGTCGGCGATCCGGGGTGGGGGGTAGCCCATGAGCGCGCTCTTTCGCGCCATCGGGCTGATGAGCGGCACCTCGCTCGACGGTATCGACGCGGCCTTCATCGAGAGCGATGGCGAGACGCAGGTGAAGCCGGGGCCGTGGCTGACCTTGCCCTATGACAATGCGCTGCGCGAGGCGTTGCGCGCGGCCTTGGGCGGCAAAGGGCCGATGCAGGACTTGGAGCGCCGCTTGACCGAGGCGCATGCCGAAGCGGTCGAGCGCCTCATCGAACGCCATGCGCTCGGCGCCGTCGACCTCATCGGCTTTCACGGCCACACCATCCTCCACGCACCCGATCAGCGCCGCACCTGGCAATTGGGCGATGGCGCGCTTCTGGCGCGGCTCACCCAAAGCGATGTGGTGGGCGATTTCCGCTCGGCCGATGTCGCGGCGGGCGGCGAGGGCGCGCCCTTGGTGCCGCTCTATCACGCCGCCCTCGCGGCAGGGCTCGAGCATCCGCTCGCCATCGTCAATATCGGCGGCGTCGCCAACATCACTTGGATCGGCGCCGCAGCGGATCAGCTTCTCGCCTTCGACACCGGGCCCGGCAATGCGCCGATCGATGATTGGGTGCGAAGCCGCACCGGCGCCGCCGCCGATTTCGACGGCGCGCTCGCGGGCAAGGGGCGGGTCGACGACGCGCTCGTGCAGCGCTTCCTGGCCCATCCCTATTTTGCGCGCCACCCGCCCAAATCCTTGGACCGCGACGCCTTCGCCGCTTTCGTGCCGGAGGGCCTCTCGCTCGAGGACGGCGCCGCTACCTTGACGGCGATGACCGCGGCGGCGATCGCGCTGAGCGCAAAGCATGTGCCGGCACCGCCGCGGCGCTGTCTCGTCGCCGGCGGCGGGCGTCACAACCCGACGCTGATGGCGATGCTCGCGCGCCGCCTCGCGGTGCCGGTGGCGCCGGTCGAGGCGGTGGGCTGGGAGGGCGACGCGCTCGAGGGCCAGGCCTTCGCCTATCTCGCGCTGCGTGCCAAGAAACATCTGCCGTTAACCATGCCCGGCACTACCGGCGTCAAACGGCCGCAGAGCGGCGGCCGGTTCTTCCCGCGCCCGGCTTAAGCCGCCCTTCACCGTTGAATCCTTAGGCTCACGGGTTGGATTGGCCCGAGCAGGTTCGACGTGGCGGCGAGCAATACGGTTTTCGGGCCGGGCTCGAAAGTGCGCCCGGGGAGCGCCTTCGAGATCCTGGCCGAGCAGAGACTCGATGAGCTGAGGCAGCCGCACGCGCCGGCCTTTGCCGCGATTTGCGCCGAGCGTCAGGGCGAGAGCTTCTTCGCGCTGGTGTCGGACCAGGCGCTGCCGCCGCGCTACGAGCTGATCGAGAAGCTCGCGGCCCTGCGCCTCGACAATGTGCTGACGCCGGTTGCCTGGGGCCTGGTCGATCTGCCGGGCCTGCCGCCGGGGAGCTTTGCCACCGTGTTCGAGCGTCCCAACGCCGCGCGCATCGTCGGCGCGATGAGCGAGCCGATCGCGCCGCTTTCCTCGGATGTCATCCTGCGCGGCGTGCTGCCCTCGATGGCGCGCGCGCTCCAGGCCTTCGCCGGCGCGCGCATCACCCACCGCGCCATCCGCCCGAGCAATCTCTTCTACGACGGCGCCAAACGCGAGGTGATGCTCGGCGACGCGGTAAGCGCGCCGGCCGCCTTCGGCCAGCCCGACAGCTTCGAGACCATCGAGGGCGCGATGGCGCTGCCCTATTGCCGCGGCGCCGGCACCTCGGCCGACGATCTCTACGCGCTCGGCGTGACGATCGTCGCCCTGCTGCTGGGACGCGACCCCGGGGCCGGGATGGAGCCGCGCGAAATGCTGCGCGCCAAGATCGAGCGCGGCTCCTTCATGACCCTGATCGGTCAGGCGCGGCTGCCGCCGGAGCTGATCGAGATCATTCGCGGCCTGCTGATCGACGAGGTGCGCGAGCGCTGGACCATCGAGGATGTCGACAACTGGCTGCAGGGCAGGCGCCTGAAGCCGCGCCCGCAAAACGCCTCGGGCGTGATGGCGACGCGGCCTTTCGAGTTCGGCGGCCGCGGCTCCTACACCGCGCGCGCGGTGGCGCATGCCTTCGCCGGCGATGCCGCCGCGGCGGCGCGCGCCATCCGCTCCACCGATTTCGAGATCTGGCTGCAGCGCAGCCTCGCCGACGAGAAGCGCTCGGTCGCGGTCGCGGCGGTGCGCGCCGATGGCGGCGAAGCG
Source organism: Allostellaceae bacterium (assembly GCA_035605975.1). GTDB lineage: Bacteria > Pseudomonadota > Alphaproteobacteria > ATCC43930 > CGMCC-115725 > CAIKMD01. The sequence goes on from DATNGG010000109.1 coordinate 20,138, forward strand.
CGCGCCCATGCCGGCCAGGATTTGCGCCTCACCGCGCGCACCTGCATCGCGCTCGATCCGCTGGCGCCGATCCGCTATGGCGATTTCGCTGCCTCGGTCGACAGCCTCGGCATCGCGCTGCTCGCGGCCTTCAATGGCCGCCTGTCGCTGCAGACGATCGGCGAAATCCTCACCGCGCGCCTGCCGCAATTCTGGCTCTCGGCTCAAGGCAGCCTTCGGCCCGAGCTGCACGCGATGAACGCCGCCAAGCCCTTCGACCTGATGCGGCGCTTCGCCGAGGATGGGCGGCTGGGCTTCGGCCTCGAGCGCGTGCTCTACGAGCTCAACCCGATGCTCCATTGCCTCTCGCCGCTGATCCAGGTCGAGCACGTCTCCGAGGCTCCGCAAATCCTCGATGCGCTGGAGCGCGCGGCGGCGCGTGGCGCTGTCAGCGAGACGCTGCTCGACCGCCATCTCGCCGCGTTCATTGCCGCGCGCTGCCCGCAGATCGCGAAGGACGCGCTTGATTTTCTCAACGGCACGCCGCGCCAGCGCGCGCTCGGCACGCTCGCTGTGCTGGCGACGCTCCAGGCGGCGCATGGGCCGGCGACCCTGCCGGCGCTCGGCAAGCTCATCGCCGGCCAGGCCTCGATGCTGGTCGACATGTTCCACAGCCGCGAGCGCCGCGCCCGCCTGCTGACCGAGATCAGCAAGCTCGCCGGGCGCGGCACGCTCAACGATCTGTTCTGGCTGGTCAATGGCTCGAGCGAGCGCAGCCGCGACATGCTGGGCTTTGCCGCGGCACGTCAGGAATATGCCGCGATCGAGCGCAGCCTCGCGCTCATCCGGCGCGGCGAGGTGACGCGCGCCGCGGAAGCCGCCAATCTCGGCGGCAGCGCCAGCGTGATCGCTGCGGGATTGGCCGCGCTCGTCATCGCTTTCATTGCCGTCTATCGGGTGTGGTGAGATGGCACGCCGCGCGACCGCTCGCTCCCGACCGCCCCCCGCGCGCGCTCCCGCGCGCCGCCCGCCGCCGCGGCGAGGCCCGCCAAGCCGAGGGCGAGGCACCCTCGGCAGTACCGTCGCGCTCACCATGGTGGGGGTGCTGGTCGTCGCGGTGCTGCCGCTCTGCCTCGTCATCCTCGCCGGCATGGCGCCGACCATCGCCGCCGCCATCTCCGACCGTCACCCGCAGCGCCATCTGCTGCGCTCGGTGGCGGTGCTCAACATCGCCGGCATGGTGCAGCCGGTGGCGATGCTGCTGCATCTTGGCCTCAGCGTCTATGGCGCGGCGATGGTGCTGTTCGATCCCAATCAATGGCTGTGGATGTACGGCTCGTCGGCGGTCGGCTGGCTGTGCTTTCTCGGCATGCCGCCGGCGATGGGCTATGTGATCGCCGGGCGGGCGGCGCGCACCGAGCGCGAGCTGCAGGCGCGCGCCGAGGCGCTGGTCGAGGAATGGGGCGAGGAGATCGATCCGCGAAAGGGCGAGGGCGGCTGAGACGCCTGCGTCAGCCCGGCAGGAGCTGGCGCTCGCTTGCCTTCGACTTGATCGCCTTTTGCAGCTTCTCGAAGGCGCGCACCTCGATCTGGCGCACGCGCTCGCGCGAGATGCGATATTTGTCGGACAGGTCCTCGAGCGTCGTCGGCACTTCCTTGAGGCGCCGCTCGGTGAGGATGTCGCGCTCGCGCTCGGTCAAATGACTCATCGCGTCGCGCAGCAGATCGCGGCGGATGCCGAGTTCCTGCCGGCCGGCGAGATGCGCCTCTTGGCTTTCGGTCTCGTCGACCAGCCAGTCTTGCCACTCGCCCTCGCCATCGGCGCGCACCGGCGCATTGAGCGAATGGTCGGGCGAGAGCAGGCGGCGGTTCATCGAAACCACGTCGCCCTCGGGCACGTCGAGCTCCTTGGCGATCTTCGCCACATGCTCGGGGGTGAGATCGCCTTCCTCGATCGCTTGGATCTGGCCTTTGAGGCGGCGCAAGTTGAAGAACAGCTTCTTCTGCGCGGCGGTGGTGCCGATCTTCACCAGCGACCAGGAATGGAGGATGTATTCCTGCATCGAGGCGCGGATCCACCACATCGCATAGGTCGCCAAGCGGAAGCCGCGATCGGGATCGAAGCGCTTCACCGCTTGCATCATGCCGACATTGCCCTCCGAGATGAGCTCGGAGAGCGGCAGGCCGTAGCCGCGATAGCCCATCGCGATCTTGGCGACGAGGCGGAGGTGGCTGGTGACCAGCCGGTGCGCGGCTTCCGGGTCCTCATGCTCGCGCCAGCGCTTGGCGAGCATGTATTCCTCGTCGGCGGCGAGCATCGGGAATTTACGGATTTCCTGAAGATAGCGCGCAAGTGCGCCTTCCGATGCGATGCTGGGAAGGGCCGGGGTGTTTGCCATCGCGCGAATGCTAATGGAAAGCCGCTAGCCTGTCCAACTTAGACCGATTCCAGGGAGGCAATCAAAGCCGCCATATCGCTTGGCAAGGGCGTTGAAAACTCAAGATATTCGCCGCGCGTCGGATGGGTGAAACCGAGCCGCTCGGCATGCAGCGCCTGGCGCCCAAAGTCGCGCGCCGCCGGCGGCAGGGACGAAGCGCGCCCGCGCCCATAGACCGGATCGCCGATCAGCGGATGGCCTTTGGCGGCGAGATGGACGCGGATCTGATGCGTGCGGCCGGTCGCGAGACGGCATTCGAGGAGCGCCGCCGCGGCACCGAAGCGGCGCAGCGTGCGATAGCGCGTCAGCGCCGCCTTGCCGCCCGTGGCGAGCACCGCCATTTTCTTGCGGTCGGTCTTGCTGCGCCCGATGCGCGCCTCGATCTCGCCCGCGCCGGGATTGGGCACGCCCCGCACCACCGCCAGATAGGCGCGCGTCAGGCGGCGAGCGGCGAAATCCGCCGAGAGCTTTTGATGCGCGAGGTCGGTCTTGGCGATCACCAGCAAGCCGCTCGTATCCTTGTCGAGACGGTGAACGATCCCCGGGCGCTTGACGCCGCCGATGCCGGCGAGGCTGTCGCCGCAATGCGCGAGGAGGGCGTTGACGAGGGTGCGGTCGAGATTGCCCGGCGCCGGATGGACGACGAGCCCGGCGGGCTTGTCGAGCACCAGCACCTGCTCGTCCTCGTAGACGATCGCCAGCGCCATCGCCTGCGGCGTCGGCCGGTCATCGACCGGAGGCGGGATTGCGACGGTGAAGCTTTGCCCTGGTTTGACCCTCAAAGAGGGGTCCGTTATCGTCGCGCCTTCGAGCATCACCTGCCCCGATTCGACGAGGTGCTTCAGCCTGGTGCGCGAATAGGCGGCAAGGCGTGCCGCCAGCACGCGGTCCAGCCGCTCGCCGGCTTCGGCATCCTCCACGGTGACGCGTTCCTGAGCCATCTACCGTAAAAGTGGACCCAAACATGCGCGCTCTCAAGCTCCTGGTCGTCGCGATGGGTGTGCTGCTCGTCGCCGGCACGGTGGCCTTGGTGATGGCGGTGGTTGAGCGAGTAAACCATCGCCCGCTCGGCGCGAGCGCGACTCCGCCGCGGGAGACGACGGTCGCGCTGCCGCCGGGCGCGCATGTCGTCGCGACGCAGGCCGCCGGCGATCGGCTCATCGTCAGAGTCGGCTTGTCCGAAGGCAGCGAAGAGCTGCTGATCTTCGATCTCAACGGCAAACGCATCGCCACCATCGCCTTGCAAGCGAGCCCGGCGAAGCCTTAGCCGCGCTCGCGGCGAGTCTCGCCGGGTGTTTGCGCCGCTTCGCGCACGCCGTGTCGGCGCGCCCGGCGGCAAATGTCACGCGGTGCGAAAAAAACTTTGGCGCTCCGTGATTTTTCCTTGCATCACCTGAATTTGCGATTATTTATCGGCTTCGCGACGCACTCGCACGTGCCTATGGCCCATCGTGGTTATGCAACGACGGAAGGCGTCCTTTTTGGCAGAGCCGGTCATCGTGGGCCGGTCCCGAGAGGGAGCTCGATATGGTTGCTATCCAACGCAGGGCCGCTGCGCCCTGTCCTGACGCCACTCCGAGGCACATCAGGGAAGCACGTGGCACCGGTGGCCGCGGCCTCTCCGAAGCCAGCAGTCAAATTTAAACCATTATCCGGTAGGAAGGGCGTTCGCCCGCGTGTACCGGAGCGTCTAGTCGCGCCGCCATTCCTCGCGAGAGGGGCAACGGCAATCGGCGTCATGCCGAACCCGAGCCAAGGATACCGTGGTAATGAACAAAAAAATCGCCAAGTTTCTCGCCGAGCGCCAACCCGAGACGCCCTGTCTCGTGATGGATCTCGACGTGGTCGCGGGCGCCTACAAGCTGCTGCGCCGCTACATGCCGCTGGCCAAGATCTTCTATGCCGTCAAAGCCAATCCGGCGCCGGAGATCGTCTCGCTGCTGCGCGACCTCGAGTCGAGCTTCGATGTCGCGAGCCCCAATGAAATCGATCTCTGCCTCGAGCGCGGCGTCGGGCCCGAGCGCATCTCCTTCGGCAACACCATCAAGAAAGAGCGCGATATCGCCTATGCCTTCGGCCGGGGCGTGAAGCTCTATGCCTTCGACAGCCTTGCCGAGCTCGAAAAGCTCGGCCGGGCGGCGCCGGGCTCGCGCGTCTTTTGCCGCATTCTGGTCGAATCGGTCGGCGCCGAATGGCCGCTGTCGCGCAAATTCGGCTGCAGCCCGGAAATGGCCGTCGAGCTCTTGCGCCAGGCCAAGACCCTGGGCCTCGATCCCTACGGCGTCTCCTTCCATGTCGGCTCGCAGCAGACGAAGCTCGACCAATGGGACGGCGCGATCGAGCGCGCGGCGAAAATGTTCTGGGCGCTGGCCGAGACCGACATCAACCTGCGCATGGTTAACGTCGGCGGCGGGTTTCCCGCGAAGTACCGCGGCGACGTTCCGGGCGTGGTGCAATACGCCAACGCGGTGATGGGCGCGATCACCCGTCATTTCGGCAACGACCTGCCCGAGATCATCGTCGAGCCGGGCCGCTCGATTGTGGGTGATGCGGGCATCATCCAGAGCGAGGTCGTGCTGATCTCGCGCAAGGCGGCGAGCGAGGAGAAGCGCTGGGTCTATCTCGATGTCGGCAAGTTCAACGGTCTCGCCGAGACCATGGACGAGGCGATCAAATACCGCATCAAGACGCCCGCCGATGGCGGGCCGACCGGGCCGGTGGTGATCGCGGGGCCGACTTGCGACAGCGCGGATATCCTCTACGAGAAGACGCGCTATCGCCTGCCGCTCGAGTTGAAGGTCGGCGACAAGGTCGAGATCCAGGCGACCGGCGCCTATACTTCGAGCTATGCCTCGGTCGGGTTCAACGGCTTCACCCCGATCAAGACCTACTGCATCTGACGGAACGCCAAGCGCTTTGCAGGGCTCCTCGCCGCGATCTCGGCGAGGAGCTTTTGTTTCATGGCCGTGGCGAAGGATTGAAAATCCGTGACCTGGAGCAGGAAGGCGCCCGCGCCGCCGATCACGTCCTGGTCGTAATAGCGATCGAGCCAAGGCTCGTCCGTCAAAATTGCCAGCCCATTGATGGTGACGCCTTGCGCCGCCAGCGCGTCGCGGATGGCGGCCGGCGGCGGCCCGACATTCGCCATCCCGTCGCCCGAGATATCGATCACCCGCCGCTCGGCTTTGTCGGGCGCGCGCGCCAGCGCGGCGCCGGCCGCGAGCAGCGCATCGCCGATCGCGGTAAGGCCGTTGGAGCTGCGCTTGCCGGCGCGCAGCTTGGCGGCGAAGGCGCTGCCGCTCGCCCGGTCGGAAACGCGCGTCCAATCGACGGCGACGGCTTGCTTGTCGCGGTCCGACCATTCGAGCACGAGCACGTCGATGGCGCCGTGCGGCCCGCCGGCGATCTCGCCGATCACTTGCGGATCCTCGAAGGCCTTGGCGATGCCCTCGTGCTGCAGCTTGTATTCGTCGGCATCGACGCTCTCCGAGACATCGACCGCCAGGACGAGCGCCATATCGACGGCGGTCTCGGCGCGGACGGGGCGCTGCGTGGCGAGGACGACGAGGATCGCCGCAAGCACGATGCGGAAAGCTGCCATGGTCACTCCGACGCGATCATCATTGTCGCGAATACGGCATTCTCAAGGCTCAAACGCCTTGCTGCTGCTGCGATTGCCGATTAATAATCGCTCGCACGCCGATCGGTTCTCGCCACATCTCGATATTTTGAGGAAGGAATGCTCGAAAAGCTCGTCGTTGCCGCGATCCTTGCCGGCGGAGCGGCGCTGCTCGCGTCCTCGCCCAGTCCCGCTCTTGCCGCCAAGCAGCCGCCCAATTGTGCGGCCATCGCCTTCAAGCCGATCCTGTCGCGCTCGGGCGACGGGACGCAGGATGCCGGGCTTTATAAATCGCGCTTCGGGCGCATCGAGGTGAAGGCCGCGGTCAAGGACGGGGCGGTGCAGCGCTATTTCGTCGAGATCAACGGCAAGCCGCTCGATCCCATCCGCGGCGCCTTGCCCGAAAGCCTCGCCGCCTGCGCCAAGGCCAAGCGGCTCAGCCCGCCGTCGCCGGCCAATTCGCAATGTGTCGGCGACCAATTGACCGTCCTCATCGATCACAGCGGCGATACGCGCTACGTCCTGCTTTACGTGCATCACGCGGGCAGCTGGCACTATTGCAGCGCGGGAATTTCCTGAGCCGAGTCGCGCAGCGCGCAACCGGCTGATGCCGGCCCGCTACGGGTTGGCGGCGAGGCGGGTTCCGCCGAGACGGGCAAGCACCGAGTGGTAAAGCGCCGCGTTGTCGAGCAGCTCGCTCGCCACGCGGCGGTCGAAACCGTCGCCGTCATGCCCTGCCGGGCAGCGGGCGCGCAAGCGCTGCCAGCCCGCATCGTCGAGTGTTGCGCGCGGCGAGGCCAAGGCGGCCGGAACCGGCGAAGGCAGTTTCGCCAGCAGCGCGTCGACGCTCGCCGCGCCGCCGTCGAGTCTGGCGGTGCACAGCGTCGGGACGACGCCATGCGTATTGAGGAAATAGCCGCCGGGCGTGATGATCTGCGCCCAGGTCACTGTCAGCTCGCCATCATTCTCGGTGCGCAGGACGGTTTGCACGGTGCCCTTGCCGTAGGAGGAGGTGCCGACGACGACGGCGCGGCCCGAATCCTGGAGGGCGGCGGCGACGATTTCGGAGGCCGAGGCCGAGCCGCCATTGATCAGCACGACGAGGGGCAAGGTTTCGCTGCGACGGCCTTTGACAACGGTGAAGCGCTGCATGCTTTGCGGATTGCGGCCGACCGTCGAGACGACATCGCCGGCGTCGCGGAAGAGGCTGACCACCTCCACCGACTGATCGAGCAGGCCTCCCGGATTGTCGCGCAGATCGAGCACGAGGCCGTGTAGGGCGGGTCCCATATCGCGGTGAGCTTGGCGCAGAAGATCGGCGAGGCCCTGCGCCGTGCGCTGGTTGAAGTAGCGCAGCTTCAGCCAGGCGATGCCGCCTTCTTCCTTCAGCGTCGCTGTCTCGGGAACGATTTTCGCCCGCAGGAGCGAGACTTCGAGCGGCTCGGTCCGGCCGCGGCGCGCCACGGCGAGCTGCACCGGGCTTTGCTCGGGTCCGCGGAGATGGCGGCGCAGCACGTCGAGCGGAAACTGCGCGACCGGCGTGCCGTTGAACGAGACGATGCGGTCGCCCGGCAGCAAGCCGGCGCGCGCGGCCGGCGTGTCGGGCATGACCGAGGCAATGCGCACGGCGGCGCCTTCGAGGTCGAGGGTGACGCCGATGCCGTCGAAGCCGTCGCGGGCGGCGCGTCTTTCGCGGGCGATTTCCGGCCGGACATAGCGCGAATAGGGATCGAGCGCGGCGAGGCTGGCGTCGACGATCATTTCCTCGAGCCGGTCGGCGGGAATCGCGGCGATCGTCGGCGAAAGGCTGCGCGCCCCGGCGATCGCCTGCGCGGTGAAGGTGCCCCAGCCCGCATTGGTGGCGTGCGTCGGGGCGGGGAAGCGCAACACATCGCCGCCGCGCCGCAGCTCGAGCCGGTCGCCCTCGCGCACGACAGTCAGCGCGGAATCGAGCGTCGCGAGCCGCGCCAAGCCGTCGAAGGCCAGCTGATCGGGCGAGACTTGCTTGATGTGATATTCGAGAATGTCTTTGGTGGTGTCGGCGAAAAGCGCGCTCTCATGCGCCAAGCCCACCGCTGGCGGGAGCTTCGTCGCGCAGGCGCAGAGCGCGAGGATCGCTGCGGCGAAAGCGCTGCACCTTGAGAACGTGACGGCGGGCCGCGCAAACAGCGAACGGAAGTTGGTGCTGCCCCCCATCATCTCTAATTTGTCTTAAAAATGAGCCGACGACCGCGATCTTGGCGCGGCATCGTGGTTAATGGCAAGTGAAAACGTGGGCGCCTTGTCAGGCGCGGTTCGGCCTCGGCTTGCGGCGTGGCCGGCGGCGGGATTCGGCCGCGGCGGTTGGGCCGGCGCAGAGGGCGAAGCGCAGGCTGCCGGTGACGATATCGGCTTCGGCCAGCATCACCTCGACCTCGTCGCCGAGGGTGAAGCTGCGCCGCGTCCGCCGTCCGACCAGGCGGTGGCGGGATTCCTCGTGGTCGTAAAAATCGCCGGGAAGGCTGCGCATCGGCACGAGTCCGTCGGCGCCCGTCTCGGCGAGGGTGACGAAGAGCCCGGCGCGCGTCACGCCGTTGATGAGTGCCGAGAAGCGTGCGCCCACGCGCTCGGCAAGAAAAGCGGCGACATACCGGTCGGCGGCGCTGCGCTCGGCCGCCGCGGCGCGGCGCTCGGTCATCGAGACTTGCTCGCCGAGGCTTGCGAGATCCTTGCCGGTGACCGGCTCGGCTTCGGCGCCCGGAAGCGACAAAACCGCGATCAGGGCGCGATGGACGAGGAGATCGGCATAGCGCCGGATCGGCGAGGTGAAATGCGCGTAGCGGCGCAGCGCCAACCCGAAATGCCCGATATTCATCGGGCTGTAGATCGCCTGCGCTTGGCTGCGCAGCACCAGCTGCGGCACCAGCATGGCATAGGGCGTGTCGGCGGCGCGGCGCAGAATCTCGCTGAAATGGCGCGGCTTCACCACCTGACCCTTGGCGAGGGCAAGGCCCGATATGCCGATGCCGTGAAGGAATTCGCGCAAGGCTTCGAGCTTGGCGGGATCGGGCGCGTCATGTACGCGATAGAGGCAAGGACGCCGCAGCCGCTCGAGCGTCTCGGCGGCGGCGACATTCGCCGCGATCATCAGCTCCTCGATGAGGCGGTGGCTGTCGAGCCGCGCGCGCGGCTCGATCCGCGTCACGCGGCCCGTCTCGTCGAGCATGATCTTGCGCTCAGGCAGGTCGAGCTCGAGCGTGCCGCGCTTGCTGCGCGCGCGCTCGAGCGCGGCGAAGACGCCGTAGAGCGGACGCAGCACGCTTGCGATGAGAAGCGTGGTGGTCGGGTTGGGCCGGCCTTCGATCGCGTCCTGCACCTCTTCATAGGTGAACCGCGCGGCCGAGCGCATCAGCCCGCGCCGGAAGCGATGGCGGCGCAGCCGGCCCTCGCCATCGATCCACAAATCGACCGCGAGGCAGGCGCGATCGACGCCGGGCTTCAGGGAGCAGAGCTCGTTCGAGAGCGCCTCAGGGAGCATCGGCACGACGCGGTCGGGGAAATAGACCGAGTTGCCGCGCTCTTCGGCAGCGCGGTCGAGCGCATCCTCGGGCCGGACATACCAGGCGACATCGGCGATGGCGACGATCGCATGCCAGGCGCCGTCTTGCTCGGGATCGGGCTCGGCCCAAACCGCATCGTCGAAATCGCGCGCATCGGCGCCGTCGATCGTCACCAGTGGGATCGCGCGCAGATCGGCGCGCTCGCCAAGCGTCACCGGCGTTGCGCGCTCGGCGAGTGCCAGCGCTTCCGCCGAGAATGCCGTCGGGATGCCGTGGCTGTGGATGGCGATGAGGCTGAAGGCACGCGGTTCGCGGCTATCGCCGAGACGCTCGAGAATGCGCGCGGCGGGAAGGCCCATGGCGGCTTGCGCCTGCACCTCGGCGAGCACGATCTCGCCGTCCTGTGCCTCGCCGGCATCGCGCGGAGAAACGCGAAACTCGCTGCGCAGCTTGCGGTCGGTCGGCTCGATCACCCCGCCATCGCCGCGGAGGCGATAGATGCCGAGAACGCGATCGGGTGCGCCGCCGAGGGCGCGGATGATGCGCGCTTCCCAGCCGCCCCCCGCGCCCGGAACGAAGCGCACCACGGCGCGCTCGCCGATGCCGAGCGCCGGGGCGCCGCGCTCGGCGCTGACGAGAATATCGCGCGGGCGCCCGGCGAGCGGACGCCCGTGCATTTCACCGTCGATGTCGATTTCGGTGATTTCGACGACGCCGATCTCGGGCAGGGCGCCCGAGCCGCGCCGCTCGCGGCCCCTAGCCGGCCGCTGCGGTGGCCTTGCGTGGGGCCGGTTTTTTCTTGCTGGACGATTTCTTGGTGGTCTTTTGGCCAAGCGCGGCCGTTCCTTTCTTATTCGTCTTGTCGGCGGCGGCGCCGCGGGCGCGGCGCGCACTCTTGCCGTTCTGTGGCCGGGCCGCGAGCAGCTCGACCGCCTGGTCGAGCGTCAGCGCCTCCGGCTCGATATCGCGCGGCACCGTCGCGTTGATGCCGCCATGGCTTACATAGGGCCCGTAGCGCCCGTTGAAAAGATTGACCGGCGCGCCATCCGCCGGATGCCCGCCGAGGCTCTTCAGCGGCGTCGGCGCCCCGCGCCGCGGCGCGCGCGGCTCGGCGAGCAGGCTGATGGCGCGGTTGAGCCCGATCGTCAGCACGTCGTCGTCCTTGGGGACCGAGCGGAAATTCTTGCCGTGCTTTATATAAGGGCCGAAGCGGCCGATCGCCGCGACGATCATCTCGCCATCCTCGGGATGGGGTCCGATGTTGCGCGGCAGAGCCAGAAGCTTCAGCGCCCGGTCGAGATCGATATCGCCGGGCGCGAGGTTTTTCGGCACCGAGGCGCGCTTGGGCTTTTCCTCGCCCTCGCCCTCGCCAAGCTGCACATAGAAGCCGTAGGGGCCTTTCTTCAGTGACACCGGCAGCTTCGTCGCCGGATCGACGCCGATCTCGCGCGGCTGCGCGCCTTCGCCCTCGGCGCCCTCGATGGCGAGCGGCCGGGTGTGTTTGCAGTCGGGATAGTTCGAGCAGCCGATGAACGCGCCATAGCGGCCGAGCTTGATGTTGAGGCGGCCGGTGCCGCAGACCGGGCAGAGCCGCGGATCCTTGCCGTCGCCCCGGTCGGGGAAGAAATGCGGTCCCAGCACCTCATCGAGCGCTGTGATCACGTCGCTGATCTTCAAATCCTTGGTGCCGGTCACGGCGGCGGAGAAATCGCGCCAGAAATCCTCGAGCACCTTCTTCCAGGCGATATGGCCGTCGGCGATCTCGTCGAGCTGGTTCTCGAGATCGGCGGTGAAATTGTATTCGACATAGCGCTCGAAGAAGCTCGTCAGGAACGCGGTCACGAGCCGGCCGCGGTCCTCCGGGATGAAACGCTTCTTGTCGAGCCGCACATAGTTGCGGTCCTGCAGGACTTGAATGATCGAGGCGTAGGTGGACGGCCGGCCGATGCCGAGCTCTTCGAGCTTCTTGACGAGGCTCGCCTCGCTGTAGCGCGGCGGCGGCTGTGTGAAATGCTGCTCGGGCTTGATCTCGCCGCGCTCGAGCGCCTCGCGCTCCTTCAAGGGCGGCAGGCGCCGCCCTTCCTCATCCTCCTCGGGATCGTCGATATCCTCGCGATAGAGCGCGAGATAACCGTCGAAGGCGATGGTCGCGCCATTGGCGCGCAGCACGATCTTGCCGTCGGGCGAGCCGATATCGACCGCAACCTGATCGATGAGCGCGGTTGCCATTTGGCTCGCGACCGCGCGCTTCCAGATCAGCTCGTAAAGCCGGCGCTGCTCGTCGTCGAGATAGCGCGCGACCGCGGGTGGTCGCTGGAACATGTCGGTCGGACGGATGGCCTCGTGCGCTTCCTGCGCGTTCTTCGCCTGGGTGCGGTAGACGCGCGGCTCGTCCGGATGATAGTTCTGGCCGTAGTCTTCGACGATCAAGCGGCGCGCCGCGGCGATCGCCTCGCCTGAAAGCGTCACGCCGTCGGTGCGCATGTAGGTGATGAGGCCGACCGTGTCGCCGCCGATGTCGATACCCTCGTAGAGCCGCTGCGCGATGCGCATCGTGCGCGCCGCACCGAGGCCGAGCTTGCGCGAGGCCTCTTGCTGTAGGGTCGAGGTGGTGAAAGGCGGCGGCGGATTGCGGCGGACCTGCTTGCGCTCGATCTCGGTGACGGCAAATCCCGTCGCGCGCGCGATCGCATCGGCGGCGTCGCGCGCCGCTTGTTCGTTCGGGAGATCGTAACGCTCGAGCTTCTTGCCGTTGAGATGCGTCAAGCGTGCGGTGAACCGGTCGCCCGCGGCGTTCGCGAACTCGACCTCGACGGACCAGTATTCGCGCGGGTTGAATGCCTCGATCTCGGCTTCGCGCTCGCAGATGAGGCGCAGCGCAACGGATTGGACGCGGCCGGCGGAGCGGCTGCCCGGCAGCTTGCGCCACAGCACCGGCGACAGGGTGAATCCGACGAGATAATCGAGCGCGCGGCGCGCGAGATAAGCGTCGACCAATTCGCGGTCGAGCGCGCGCGGATGCTTGAACGCGTCCTGCACCGCCGATTTCGTCACCTCGTTGAAGACCACGCGCTTGACGTCGACGCCTTTCAGCGCCTTGCGCTGACGCAGCACTTCTTCAACGTGCCACGAGATCGCTTCGCCCTCGCGATCGGGGTCGGTCGCGAGGTAGAGGTTGGTCGCGCCTTTGACCGCCTTGACGATGTCTTGCAGCCGCTTGTCGGACTTGCCGCCGACTTCCCAAGACATGGCGAAATCTTGATCGGGCCGGACCGAGCCGTCTTTGGACGGCAAATCGCGCACATGGCCGTAGCTCGCCAGCACGGTGTAGCCTTTGCCCAAATATTTGTTGATTGTCTTCGCCTTGGCTGGCGATTCGACGACCACGACATTCATTGTTTTTAACTTTCCATAAACCTTCCGGCAGGCTCAATACCGCAACAAATGGCGATTGCTTCGCCTCAAAGCAAGGACACGCGATTGCCGGGGTGGCGCTCGACGCGTCCGGCCAGCTCGAGTTCCAACAAAACCGTGACCACGAGCGCGGGCGACAATTGGCATTGTCGCACGATTTCGTCAACCGGCGCTGAATTGGGCGACAACAATTCGGTAATCTTTTGGCGCGCTTGCGTCAGATCGGTGTCGGCGGGACTGTCGCTCGCGGGAATGAGCGCGTCGGTCTTGCGCTCGGTCAAGGCGGGACGCAGAGCGGGCGCCAACTCGCGCAGAATATCGTCGGCGGATTCAACGAGGATCGCGCCGTTACGGATGAGATCGTTGGTGCCGCGGCAGCGTGGATCGAGCGGCGAGCCCGGCACCGCGAAAACCTCTCGTCCCTGCTCGAGCGCGAAGCGCGCGGTGATGAGCGAGCCGGAACGCGTCGCCGCTTCGACGATGAGCACGCCGAGGCTCGCGCCGGAGATGATCCGGTTGCGCCGGGGAAAATGCCGCGCCTGCGGTTCGGTTCCGATCGGCATCTCGGCAAGGAGGGCGCCGCGTTCGGCGATCTCTTCATGAAGGGCGCGGTTTTCCGGCGGATAGATTTTGTCGATGCCGCCCGCGAGCATTGCGGCCGTGCCGGTTGCGAGCGCGCCCTGATGCGCCGCCGTGTCGATGCCGCGCGCAAGGCCCGAGACCACGAGCAAGCCTTGCTGGCCGAGTTGCACCGCGATATCGCGCGCGAAACGGCGCCCGTTCGCCGAAGCGTTGCGCGCGCCGACGATCGCGATGGCCGTCCGATCGAAAAGCCGCTGCGCGCCCTTCATTGCAAGAAGCGGCGGCGCGTCGTCGACCGCGGCGAGCGCGGATGGATAGTCGGGCTCGCCCCAGGCGACGAGCCGCGCGCCGGCTCCCTGCAGCGCGGCAAGCTCGCGCTCGGCCGCGGCGCGGCTGCAAATCGTCAGCGGCTTGGCGCGCCCGCCGCTGCGCGCGATCCGCGGCAGCGCCTCCAAGGCCGCTTCCGCCGAGCCGAAGCGCGCCAGCAGCTGATAGAAGGTGATCGGGCCGACGTTCTCGCTGCGGATGAGGCGCAGCCAATCGAGGCGCTCGGCGGGGTTGAGGCTGCGCGTGCTCATCGCCGCCACGGTCTCGGCTCGCTCACGCGCGGCGCTTCCGCAGCACGATCTTGCTCTCCTTGCCGCGGAGCAGCCGCGCGAGATTGTCGCGGTGGCGCACGATGACGACGAGCGCAATGAAGAGCACGACGAGAGTTGGGCCCGGCTGGTGCAGCAGCAGCCAGGCATAGAGCGGCGCACTTGCCGCGGCGGCGAGCGCCGCGAGCGAGGAGTAGCGGAAGACGATGGCGACGACGATCCAGGTCGCGACCGCGGCGAGCGCTGCCGGCCAGGCATAAGCGAGAAGCGCACCACCCGCGGTGGCGACGCCCTTGCCGCCCTTGAAGCGCAGCCAGACCGGAAAGATATGCCCGAGCGGGGCGGCGACGGCGGCCGCGGCCGCCGCATCGGGGCCAAAGCGCTGCGCGATCAGCACCGGCAGGAATCCTTTTAGGATGTCGCAAAAGAGCGTCGCCAGCGCGAGCGGCTTGTCGCCGGTGCGCAGCACATTGGTGGCGCCGATATTGCCCGAGCCGACGGAACGGATATCGCCATGCCCGCGCGCCTTGGTGAGAAGCAGGCCGAAAGGGATCGAGCCGGCGAGATAGGCGATGAGCGCGAAGGCCGCGACGATGCTCCAACTCTCCCCAGGCATCGCGGCTCGCGGTCAGGACGCCGCGCCGCTATCGGCGTAAATGGTGCGCCCGGCGACGATGGTGCGCAGCACGCGGCCTTGCGTCGGCCGGCCGTCGAAAGGCGAGTTGCGGCATTTCGAGTGGAACGCATTGACATCGATCCGCCACGGACGGTCGAGGTCGAAGATCGCGAAATCGGCCGGCATGCCGACCGCGAGCTTGCCCGCCGGCAGCCGCAGGATCTCGGCCGGCCGGTGCGAGAGCGCCGCGAGCACGCGCAACAGCGGCACGCCGGCGCTGTGATGGAGCTCGAGCGCGAGCGGCAGCAGCGTCTCGAGCCCGACCATGCCGCTTGCCGCGGAGGGGAAGGGCAGGCGCTTCGATTCCTGGTCCTGCGGCGCGTGATCGCTCGCGATCGCATCAATCGTGCCGTCGCGCAGGCCCTCGACCACGGCGCGGCGATCCTCTTCGCTGCGCAAGGGCGGCGAGACCTTGGCGAAGGTGCGGTATTCGCCGACCGCGGTCTCGTTGAGCGCGAAATAGGGCGGTGCCGTATCGCAGGTGACGCGAAGTCCGTTCGCCTTGGCGCGGCGGATCGCTTCGACCGCCTCGGCGGTCGAGACATGAGCCGCGTGATAGCGCCCGCCGGTGATCTCGACCAGGCGCAGATCACGCTCGATCATCATCACCTCGGCGGCGGGATTGATGCCGGGCAGGCCGAGCCGCGTCGCGATCTCGCCCTCGGTCATCGCGCCGCCCTCGGCGAGCCGCGGCTCCTCGGGATGCTGCATGACGAGGAGATCGAAATTCGTCGCATAGGCGAGCGCGCGGCGCATGACGACGGCATCGGCGATCGCGGTGATGCCGTCGGTGAAGCCGAGCGCGCCGGCGCCCGCGAGCAGCCCCATCTCGGTCAGCTCCTTGCCGCGCAGGCCCTTGGTCGCGGCGGCATAGGTGCGGATGCGCGTGAGGCCGATATCGCGCGAGCGCCGCGCGACGAACTCGACCAGCGCGAACTCGTCGATGATGGGATCGGTGTTGGGCAGCGCCACCATGGTCGTGATGCCGCCCGCCGCGGCGGCCGCGCCCGCCGTCGCCATCGTCTCTTGGTGCTCGTCGCCCGGCTCGCGCAGCTGAACGCGCATATCGACAAGCCCGGGCGCCAGGCAATGCCCGCCGCAATCGACGATCTCGGCGCCGTCGCGCGGCAGCTGCTCGCCGATCGCGGCGATGCTGCCCTCGCTCACCAGGATCTCGCCTTCGCGATCGAGCCGCGATGCGGGATCGAGCAGCCGCGCATGGGTGAAGAGCGTGCGGGTCATTTCGCCGGCGCGATGTTGCGGGGCGTCTCGCCCAAGGCTTCGAGGCAGGCCATGCGCACGGCGACGCCTATCTCGACCTGCTGGCGGATGACGCTGCGGTCGATATCGTCGGCGACCTCGGTGTCGATCTCGACGCCGCGATTCATCGGGCCGGGATGCATGATGAGCGCGTCGGGCTTGGCCGCCTCCAGCTTCTTCGAATCGAGACCGAAGAAGCGGAAATATTCGCGCAACGACGGAACGAAGCTTCCCTGCATGCGCTCCAATTGCAGGCGCAGCATCATCACGATGTCGACGCCTTTGAGGCCTTGGGCCATGTCGTGAAACACCTCGACGCCGAGCCGCTCGACCTCGGCCGGCAGCAAGGTGCGCGGCGCGACGACGCGAACGCGCGCGCCCATCGTATTGAGGAGCTGGATGTTCGAGCGCGCGACGCGGCTATGCGCGACATCGCCGCAGATCGCGACCAGCAATCCCTGCAGCCGCCCCTTGCGCAGCCGGATGGTCAGCGCGTCGAGCAGCGCCTGGGTCGGGTGCTCGTGCATGCCGTCGCCGGCGTTGATCACCGCGCAATCGACTTTCTCCGACAGAAGCTGCACCGCGCCCGATTCGGGATGCCGCACGATCAGCACGTCCGGGTGCATGGCGTTCAAGGTCATCGCCGTGTCGATCAGCGTCTCGCCCTTCTTGATCGAGCTCCATTGCGCCGACATGTTGATCACGTCGCCGCCGAGACGCTTGCCCGCGAGCTCGAAGGAGGTGCGGGTGCGCGTCGAGCTTTCGAAGAACAGGTTGATGATGGTGCGGCCGCGCAGCAGCGACTGCTTTTTGTCCGCTTGCCGATTGTGCGCGATATAGGTCTCGGAACGGTCGAGCAGGGCCGTGATGTCGGCGGGCGAAAGTCCCTCGATGCCCAACAGATGGCGGTGCGGGAACACGAGGCTCGCGGATTGGGCGGTCATTAAAGCGGGGACTATAGGGAGGAGGCGCGGCTCCGGCAAGGGAAGCCGGGTCTCACCGGTCGGGAGCCGGCGGTGCCGCATTGGCAAGCCGCTCGTCGGGCGGGGCGATCTCGGTGACGAGATCGCGGATGAGCGCCTTGTTGCCGAGCGGCTCGAGCCGCATCTCGCGCTCTTCGAGCCGCGCCGTGCAGGCATAGACCGTCTTGCCGTCGATGAGGATCATGCATTCCTTGCATGCATTGGCGTTGATGCAGGAAAAGCGGAAGGCGAGGCTCGGATCCTCTTGCGTGCGGATGCGCCGCAGCCCGTCGAGCACGGATTGGCCGGGCTCGAACGGCACGGCATAGCGCGCCCAGCGCGGCGCCTCGCCCGGCTCGCCGCGGCGGATGAGGAGGGTGGCGGTGCGGCTCATTGCGCGCCCGCCAGGGCCGCGCGCGGCGGGACGGCGGCGAGAACGAGCTCGCTGCCGTCGAGCGAGAGCGCCTGGTTGACGCGCCAAGCCTCGTCCGTCGCCGGGAAATCGTCGCGCTGATGCGCGCCGCGGGATTCGCGCCGCGCCAGCGCCGCGCGCGTCACCGCTTCCGCGATTAGCAGCATGTTGCGGGCATCGAACCAGTCGAGCCGCTCGGGATCGAAACGGCCGGGCGCGCCCGGCGGCACCGCGCCCAAGGCGTCCGTCAGCGCGGCGATTTCGTCGAGCGCGGTCTCGAGGCCTGGACCCGAACGGAAAGGACCGACATGGCTTTCCATGACGTGCTGAAGTTTCGTGATCAGCGCGGCGAGGTTGATTGCGGGCTTCGCTCCCGTGGCCGATACCAGATCGAGCGATGCGTGCGCCGAAGCATCGTGCCAGGAGGCGGCTTTGCTCTCTTTGGCGCGCGCAGCGGCGGCAAGTCCGGCGCGGCGCCCGAATACCAGCGCTTCGCTGATCGCGTTGCCGGACAGCCGGTTCGCGCCGTTGGCGCCGCCGATCGCTTCGCCCGCGGCGAAAAGATTGCGCGCGCCGGTTTCAAGGGTCGAGCCGACGCG
The DNA here is from genome assembly GCA_035605975.1 of Allostellaceae bacterium. Lineage (GTDB taxonomy): Bacteria > Pseudomonadota > Alphaproteobacteria > ATCC43930 > CGMCC-115725 > CAIKMD01. The sequence goes on from DATNGG010000109.1 coordinate 38,214, forward strand.
GATGCCGCCCATATGGTAATGCGCGATCGGCGCAACCTCGACCGGCTGGCGCGTCAGATCGATGCCGTTCTTCGCCAGCCGGTCGATCACCGGACCAAATGCCTCGCGCAAGGCCGCGGCGCCGAGATGCTCGAAGGAGAGATAGGCGCCGCCCGCCGGCGAGCCGCGTCCGGCCTCGACCTCCTTGAGGATGGCATAGGTCGCGAGATCGCGCGTCGCGACGTAGCGGCCGTCTTCCTTGACGCCGTAATCGTCGATGAACTCGCGCCGCTCGGCGTTGAGCAAGCGCCCGCCGAGCTTGTAGCGGAACGGGTCCCACATGATCGGGTCCATGCCGATGAGGCGCGGCGCGAGATGGCCGATCGGGAAGAACTGCACGAATTCCATATCGACGAGCGTGGCGCCGGCGCGCAGGGCGAGGGCATAGCCGTCGCCCCCCATATTGGCCGAGCCGCTGTTGCGCCGGTAAAGCCGCGTCAATCCGCCGGTCGCGACGATCACCGCTTTGGCGGCGATCGAGACCGGGCGTCCATCGGCGAGCGAGAATCCCACCGCGCCGAGCGCTTCCCCGTCGCGCATCACCAGATCGGTGACGCAAAGCTCGCCGATGCGGGCGATGGCGGGACGGCGCTGCACTTGCGCGCGCAGGGTGCGCGACACCGCCGGTCCGGTATTGAGGAAGTCGACATAGACGCAGCGCGGCCGGTCGTGACCCGGCGCCTGGGCCTGGCGCAGCCGGCCATCCTCGTGACGCGCCCAGCCGGCATGCCACCGATCCATCTGGCGGATCGCCTCGGGCGCTTCCGCGCACAGCATCGCCGCGAGCGATGCATCGCAGAGGTCCCGTCCGGCCGCCATTGTGTCGGCGAAGTGAGCGTCCGGCGCGTCCGGCACCTCGTCGCCCAAGGCCACCGCGACGGTCATCTGCGCCATCACCGTGGCGCCGCCGCGGCCGATGAGGCTGCGATCGGCGAGCAGCACCGCGGCGCCCGCCTCGTGCGCTGCGATCGCTGCCGACATGCCGGCCGCGCCCGCGCCGATGATCAGCACGTCGGTTTCGAGATGAGATCGCTCAGGAAGGGTCACCCGGCCATGCTAGAGCGCGCCGCTTCGCGGCTCAATCTGCAGCGCCGCCGTCTCAGCTGTGGTCGTAAGCGCGCTCGCCATGCGTCGCGAGATCGAGCCCGTCATTCTCTTCCTCGGCGGAAACGCGCACGCCCGAGAAAGCCTCGAGCAGCTTGATCAGCGCGGCGGTGCAGAGCGCGGCCCAGCAGGCGGCGGCGATGATGCCGAGAAGCTGCGCTTCGATCTGGCTCGCGGCGGTCATGCCCTGGGCATAGCCGACGCCGCCCAGCGCTGTCATCGCGAAAACCCCGGTGAGCAGCGATCCGACCATGCCGCCGACGCCGTGAACCGCGAAGACGTCGAGCGAATCATCGACCTGGAGACGCTGCTTGATGAAGCTCGTCGCAAAAAAGCACACCGTGCCGCCGCCGACGCCGATCGCCATTGCGCCCATTGGCCCGACGAAGCCCGAGGCCGGGGTGATCGTCGCGAGGCCGGCGACACAGCCCGTCACCAGCCCGATCGAGGTCGGCTTGCCGATTCGCAGCCACTCGATCGTCATCCAGGCAAGGGCTGCCGAGGCGGCGGCGGTGTGCGTTGCGAGCACCGCCGATGCCGCGGAGGCGTCCGCCGCAAGGGCGCTGCCGCCGTTGAAGCCGAACCAGCCGACCCACAGCATGCCGGCGCCGGCCATGGTCATGCCCGGGCTGTGCGGCGGGTTGAGGCGATGCGGGAACCCCGCCCGCGCGCCGATCAGAATGGCGGCGACGAGCGCCGACACGCCGGCCGTGGTGTGGACGACGATGCCGCCGGCGAAGTCGAGGGTGCCGAGCTTCGCGAGCCAGCCGCCGCCCCATATCCAATGCGCCACCGGGATATAGACCAGCACCAGCCAGGCTGCGGAGAACATAGCGACGAAGCTGAACCGGACGCGCTCGGGGAAGGCGCCGATGATGAGGGCGGGGGTGATGATCGCGAAGGTCATCTGGAAGAGCACGTAAGCGCCTTCCGGCAGGTGATTGGGCAGGATGCGCCCGACATGTGCCAGGAACGCCTGGTCGAGCGAGCCGATGATGCCGTTGCCCTCGCCGAAGGCGAGGCTGTAGCCGAAGAGGACCCAGATCACCGAAACGATGCAGCTGATCGCAAAGCAATGCATCAGCACCGATAGAAGGTTCCGCGCGCGTACCAGTCCGCCATAGAAGAGGGCGAGACCGGGCAGCGTCATGAAGAGGACCAGCGCCGAGGCGACGAGCACCCAGGCGGTACTGCCGGTATCGAGGCTGGCGGGTTCCGCCGCGACGGCCGGGCTGAGCGCACCGCAAAGGCCAAGCACCAGCAGCGCAGCGGCCAAGCGCCGCGCAACCATCATCGCCGTCACTCGCATCGAAACTCCCCCATTCAACCGCCTTGGCTCACTCGCGTGGCCGAGGCGGCGCCATACTGTGCGAAGAGCGCGGCGGACACAATCCAACAATGCGCGGCGCGAGCGCCGCCGGCTCGGCAGGCGCGGGCGGGGGTTGATCTTCCGCCGCCGCGACGCCAAATCTCGGGCAAGGCGCGAGCCGCACGGCGGCGCGGAGCGGGAAAAACCGCCGGGCCCGCCCGTGAAATTACGAAACAAAGCCAATTTATTATTTAATATCAATTACTTAGTTTTCGCGAAAGCCAATCCAACAAGCCCTGAAGGATGTAGGCGGCCGCCGCTTTGTCGATGAGCTCGGCGCGGCGCGCGCGCGACAGGTCGGCTTCGATCATGCCGCGCTCGACCGCCACGGTCGAAAGCCGCTCGTCCCAGAACACGATCGGCAGCGCGGTCTCGGCGGCGAGATTCTTCGCGACCTGCCGGACGCCCTGCGTGCGCGGGCTGTCGCTGCCATCGAGCGCCAGCGGCAGGCCGATGACGATGCCGCCAACGCCGTGCTCGGCGATCGCGGCGCGGATGCGCTGGAGATCGTCGCGGAACCGGCCGCGCCGGATGGTCGCGAAGGGCGAGGCGATCAGCAGCGTCGTATCGGACAGCGCCATGCCGATCGTCTTGGTGCCGATATCGAGGCCCAAGAGTCGCGCGCCTCGCGTCAGCAAAGGCCTCAGCTCGCCGGGGTTGCAGATGGGCATAGGCGATGGTAGACGGATTCGCGACGGAAATCCTGGAGACATCGACATCATGGCATTGGACAAGGCCGCCGTGGCGCGAATCGCCTCGCTGGCGCGCATCAGGATGACCGAGGCGGAGCAGGTGCGGATCGCCGGCGAACTCGCGCCGATCCTCAGCTGGATCGAGCAATTGAACGAGGTCGACACCAGCGGTGTCGAGCCGATGGCGAGCGTCGTGCAGATGAAGCTGCCAATGCGCGACGACAAGGTCGATGACGGCAACATCCGCGACAAGCTGCTGGCGAATGCGCCGCAAGAGGCGCGCGGCTTCTTCGCCGTGCCCAAGGTGGTGGAGTGAGCGCACTCACCGAGCTCGGCCTCGCCGAAGCACGCGACGGGCTGCGCGCGAAGACATTCTCGGCGCGCGAGCTGGCCGAGGCCCATATCGCGGCGGTCGAAGCGGCGCGGCCGCTCAACGCCTTTCTCTGCGAGACGCCGGAGAAGGCGCGCGCCATGGCGGCGGAGAGCGATGCGCGCCTGGCGCGCGGCGCGGCGCGGCCGCTCGAAGGCCTGCCGCTCGCGATCAAGGATCTCTTCTGCACCGAGAACGTGCCGACCACCGCCGGCTCGCGCATTCTCGAAGGCTTCACGCCGCCTTATGAATCGACCGTGACCGCGCATCTCTGGCGCGACGGCGCGGTGATGCTGGGCAAGGCCAATCTCGACGAGTTCGCGATGGGCTCGGCGAATGTGACGAGCGCCTTCGGCCCGGTCGAGAATCCGTGGCGGCGGCGCGGCGACAATCGTCCACTGGTGCCGGGCGGCTCCTCCGGCGGCTCGGCCGCGGCGGTGGCGGCGCGCGCCGCGCTTGGCGCGACCGGCACGGATACCGGCGGCTCGATCCGCCAGCCGGCGAGCTTTTGCGGCATCGTTGGGCTGAAGCCGACTTACGGGCGCTGCTCGCGCTGGGGCACGGTCGCCTTTGCTTCCTCGCTCGATCAGGCCGGGCCGATGACGCGCAGTGTCAAGGACGCGGCGATCATGCTGCAATCGATGGCCGGTTACGATCCGAAAGATTCGACTTCGGCCGCGGTGCCGGTGCCGGATTTCGAGGCGGCGCTCAGCGGCGATATTCGCGGCCTCAAGATCGGCATCCCGCGCGAATACCGCATCGACGGCATGCCGCAAGAGATCGAAGCGGTATGGCAGCGCGGCATCGACTGGCTGAAAGACGCGGGCGCCGTGCCCGTCGAGGTCAGCCTCAAGCTGACGAAATACGCGCTGCCGGCCTATTACATCATCGCGCCGGCCGAGGCGTCGTCGAACCTCGCGCGCTATGACGGGGTGCGCTTCGGCTTGCGCGTGCCGGGCGAGAGCCTCGATGAGATGTATGAGGGAACGCGCGCCGAAGGCTTCGGCGCCGAGGTGCGCCGCCGCATCCTCATCGGCACCTATGTGCTCTCCGCCGGCTATTACGACGCCTATTACCTGAAGGCGCAGCGCGTGCGCGCGCTGATCGCGCGCGATTTCGACGAAGCGTTCAAATCCTGCGACGTGCTGCTGACGCCGACGGCGCCTTCGGCTGCTTTCGCCATCGGCGAGAAGAGCGATGATCCGATCGCGATGTATCTGAACGACGTCTTCACCGTCGGCGTCAGCCTCGCCGGGCTGCCCGCCATCTCGGTGCCGGCGGGCTTGTCGGGCGACGGGCTGCCCTTGGGGCTGCAGCTGATCGGCCGCGCCTTCGATGAGGAGACGGTGCTGCGCGCGGGCACGGCGATCGAGCGCGCGGCCGACTTCACGGCCGAGCCGTCTTTCATTGCCGGGAGGGCGTGATGAGCCTCATCAAGGGCGAGACCGGCGATTGGGAGATGGTGATCGGGCTCGAGGTGCACGCGCAGGTCATCTCCAACGCCAAGCTCTTCTCGGGCGCCTCCACCGCCTTCGGCGGCGAGCCCAACACGCAAGTCTCGCTGGTCGATGCGGCTTTCCCCGGCATGCTGCCGGTGATCAATCGGCATTGCGTCGAACAGGCGGTGAAGTCGGGCCTCGGGATCAATGCCGAGATCAATCTCGTCTCGGTATTCGACCGCAAGAACTACTTCTACGCCGACCTGCCGGCCGGCTATCAGATCTCGCAATATACGCGTCCGATCGTCGGCAAGGGCAAGCTCGTCATCGACCTGCCCGACGGCTCGGCGCGCGAGATCGGCATCACCCGCCTTCATCTCGAGCAGGATGCGGGCAAGAGCCTTCACGATCAGCATCCGAGCCAGACCTATGTCGATCTCAATCGCGCCGGCGTCGCGCTGATGGAGATCGTCTCCGAGCCCGATCTCCGGAGCGCGGAGGAGGCCGGCGCCTATCTGAAGAAGCTGCGCTCGATCCTGCGCTATCTCGGCACCTGCGACGGCAACATGGAGGAAGGCTCGCTGCGCTGCGACTGCAACGTGTCGGTGAGAAAGCCGGGCGGGGCGCTCGGCACGCGCTGCGAGATCAAGAACGTCAACTCCATCCGCTTCGTCATGCAGGCGATCGAGCACGAGGCGCGCCGCCAGGTCGCGGTGATCGAGGAAGGCGGCGCGATCAAACAGGAGACG
>DATNGG010000110.1:0-38060 GCA_035605975.1 Allostellaceae bacterium
CGATGTCTTAGCCGGATCGGGCAGATAATAACCGCCAGTGTCCACCGGCTTACCCTGCGCGGCAATCAGCTCAGCGTTAATCTTGGCCTCATTGGCTGCCAATTTCTCCGCCAGCGGTTTGAAGCGGGCTGCCAGCGCCGAGCTGTTGGCCCGCGCGGCCAGTGCCTGCGCCCAATACAGCGCCAGGTAGAAATGGCTGCCACGATTATCCAGTTCGCCAACCTTCCGCGCAGGCGAACGGTTGTACTCAAGGATCTTGCCGTTGGCCTCATCGAGCGTTTCGGCCAGAACCTGCACGTCCTCATTCCCACTTGTCTGCGCCAGATGTTCTAGCGAAGCGCCAAGCGCCAGGAACTCGCCCAGCGAATCCCAGCGCAGATAGCCTTCGTGCTGGAACTGCTCCACATGCCTGGGAGCCGAACCGCCGGCCCCGGTCTCGAACAACCCGCCGCCCGCCAGCAGCGGTACGATCGACAGCATCTTGGCCGACGTGCCCAGCTCCATGATCGGGAAAAGGTCGGTCAAGTAGTCGCGCAGCACATTGCCAGTGACGGAGATGGTGTCGAGCCCCTTGCGGATACGATCGAGCGAGAACTTGATGGCCTCGACCGGCGCCAGGATGCGGATGTCGAGACCCGATGTGTCCTCGTTCTTCAGGTAGGTCTCGACCTTGGCGATCAGCTGCGCGTCGTGCGCGCGCTTGGCGTCGAGCCAGAACAACGCCGGGGTGCCGGTCAGGCGCGCGCGGCGCACCCCAAGCTTGACCCAGTCCTGGATCGGCTCGTCCTTGACCTGGCACATCCGGAAGATGTCACCGGTCTCGACCGCCTGAGACAGCAGAACCGTGCCGTCATCGGCGACCACGCGCACCGTCCTGCCCATGGCGACCTCAAACGTCTTGTCGTGCGAGCCATACTCCTCGGCTTGCTGCGCCATCAATCCGACGTTCGGCACGGAGCCCATCGTCTTCGGGTCGAAGGCGCCATGCGCCTTGCAGTCCTCGATGACCGTCTTGAACAGCGTCGCGTAGCAACGATCGGGGATCGCGGCGATCACGTCGTGCAGCTTGCCATCCGCGCCCCACATGTGCCCGCCTTCGCGGATCATCGCCGGCATCGACGCATCGATGATCGTGTCGCTCGGCACGTGCAGATTGGTGATTCCCTTGTCGGAATTGACCATGGCGAGGCCAGGCTGCTTCGCGTAGACGGCCTGGATATCGGCCTTGATCGCTGCCTTTTCCGCCTCGGGCAAGGTTTCGATGCGGGTCAGCATGTCGCCCACGCCGTTGTCGGGATCGACGCCCAGGCGCTTCAGCGTGGCGCCATGCTTCTCGAACACATCGGCGAAGTACACGGAAACCGCGTTACCGAAGATGATGGGATCGGAGATCTTCATCATCGTCGTCTTGACATGCAGCGAGAAGAGGATGCCGTCCTTCTTCGCGGCGTCGATCTGAGCGGCGAAGAAAACACGCAGCGCCTTGCGGTTCATCACTGAGGCGTCGATGATCTCGCCGGCCTGAAGCGGTGTCTTCGCCTTCAGCACCGTGACCGCGCCATCGCTGCCGACCAGCTCGATACGGGCATTGGTCGGCGCCGCCATGGTCTTGGCGACCTCCGAACCGTAGAAATCGCCGCCCGACATGTGCGCCACGCGCGTCTTCGAATCCTTTGTCCAGGCGCCCATCTTATGCGGATGGCTGCGCGCATACTGCTTCACGGCGCCGGCGGCGCGGCGGTCGGAATTGCCCTCGCGCAGCACTGGATTGACGGCGCTTCCCAGCACCTTGCCGTAGCGGGCGCGGATTTCCTTATCCGCCGGCGTCGCGTCGCTGTCCGGATAGTTCGGTACGTCGTAACCCTTGCTCTGCAACTCCTTGATCGCGGCCTTCAGCTGCGGGATCGAGGCGGAGATATTCGGCAGCTTGATGATGTTGGCTTCGGGGCGCATCGCAAGCTGGCCAAGCTCGGCGAGCTCGTCGTTGATCCTTTGCGCGGGTGTCAGTTTTTCGGGGAAGTTGGCGAGGATGCGGCCGGTCAGCGAAATGTCTTTCAGCTTCATCTTCACGCCGGCCGCGCCGACAAAGGCCTCGACGATCGGCAACAGGGAAAACGTCGCAAGCCTGGGCGCTTCATCAACCTTCGTCCAAACGATCTCGAGATCTGACACTCTTGCACCTCCGCGTGGCGCTTTCCTCGATGATCCTCGGCTGTCGGAAAGCGGTGCGGACCTTAGCACGCGCGAAAGCGCGTGCAAGACGGCGGCTCGTCACAGCTCTGCGCGCCGAATCGACCCGAAACAAACCGGAATAATCTCCTCGGCCGCGGCGACGACGCGATAGAGCGCACGCGCCTCGGGCCGCGTGAAGCCTTGCTCGATGGTGCGCTCGATCAAGGCGATGAGCGGGTCCCAGTAGCCGTCGATATTGACGAGCGTGACCGGCGCCTGGCTCATGCCGAGCTGGCGCAGAGTGATCGCCTCGAAGGCCTCATCGAGCGTGCCGAGCCCGCCCGGGAGAACGGCCACGGCATCGGCAAGCTCGAACATGCGGCGCTTGCGCTCCTGCATGTCGGGCACGACGATCAGCTCGCTCAGGCCGCGATGCGCGACCTCGCGATCGTGCAGCGCGATCGGGATAATGCCGGTCACACGCGCTCCGGCGGCGAGTGCGGCATCGGCGAGGAGCCCCATCAGGCCGACGCGGCCGCCGCCATAAACGAGCGCGACGCCCGCCTCGCCGATGAGCTTGCCGAGGGCGCTCGCCGCCGCGCGGTAATGCTCATTCGCCGGCATGGCCGAGGCGCAGAAGACGCAGAGGCGCTGTTGGCTCATGCACGGCCCGCGCGGCGACGGAAAGGCGGCTTCAGGAGGCTTGACATCATTTCGTAAATGGGATGAAAAGGTGTGTCGAAGTTACCAGAAATTAACCATAATTTCAGAACCAATTGCGTTTCGAGTTGTGCGGCGGGAAGGCTGACGAGGAGGTCGGGAGGCAGAGATGGTTTGGCTGCGCGCGTTGATCCCCTTGACGATCCCCTTCGCGGTGATCGCCGCGCTGTGGGTCGTTCCGGTTCCGCCCGATGCGGCCGCGGCGGGCGACGGTGCGACGGTCCTCGTCGGCCGCTCGATCGGTCTCGGGCTTCTGACTTTGGCGTTCCTCGCCATCGCTTTCGTCGTCTTCACCCTGCGCATACAAGCCGAGCCGGCGCGCGAGCCCGCCCCGATGGCGCTGGCGCGCCATGAGTTCCGCCGCGGCTTTGCAACCGGCGAGGAGCCTCGCGTGATGCGGCGGCCGGCGCCAGCCGCCGCTGCCGCCGCGATCGTGGTCGCGCTGCCGCGCCAACCAATCGCGTTCGCCGGCCGTGCTGCTGCTTCTGCCGCCGCGCCGATCCCGCATGTGCCGCAGGACAGCATCGAATCTCTCATCAAGCGCCTCCACGAGCGCGCCGGAGTGCTCTGGCCGGGACGCAGCGCGAAGCGGGCGTAGCGCGGGCCCGCGCTCACAAAATCGGCCCGTCAAAGAGGCTGCGTCCCACCCGATCCTCGATCTCGACCACCCAGAGATCGGGATCGCGCTTCACCTGGCGCGCGATATAGGCATCGGCCGCCGTCTCATCGACCGGCGCCGCGCCCGTCGCTTTGAGCCAGGCGAGCTGGCCCTGGGGCGTGCGGGTCTGCGTCAGCACCGTGCAGCCGAGATCGAGCTGGTTGAGCTTCACGAGGATCGTGCCGGCATCGGCATCGCCGCGCCGCACCACCACCATCGGAATGGCGCGCAAGGACGCGCTGCGCAGCGCCGCTGCGACGACGATGTTGGTCTTGAGCCGCGGCTCCATTCGTGTCGCGTCTCAGGCATCCATCGGGAAATTGAGCTCGATCATCACGCGGTTGGGATCGGTGAGGAAGAGCTGGCGCAGCCTTGCGCGCGGCACGTCGTTCTTGCGGAATTCGACGCCAAGCGCGTCGAGATGGCGGCACGTCCCATCGTAGTCGCCAGCGAGAAAGGCGATGTGATCGAAATTGCCGGTATCCTCGCTCGGCCCGGCGCCGATGCCGGCGCTTTCGGGCACCAGATGGAGGACGGCGCTTTTCCCGACATAGAGCCAATAGCCAGGAAAGCCGAGATCGGGGCGGTCGCCGACGCGCATGCCGAGGGCACCAACGTAGAAGTCGCGCGTGCCGTCGAGGTCCTTGGTGCGCACCGTGACGTGATTGAGCTCGCTCAACGCCATCTTATCCCCCCACGGCGCCCCGCTACGCCAATTGCTGAATCGCCGAGAGCAGCCAATGACCGCCCGGGCTGCGAACGAAGGTCCAGAGCTCGCTCGCCTCGCTCGCATGTTGCGGATCGCCGCCGACGATGAGCTCGCCCGCGCCGGGCGCGGCGTCGCTGCTCACGGTGTAATCGCGCGCGCGCCAATGCAACAGCGCCGTCGCATAGTGGAGATTGCCTTCATCCCAGGCCTCGCGCACCTCACCTTTGATGAGCTCGACATCATCGACGTGATTGACGACACCTTCGCTCTGATTCTCGGTGAGCTGCTCGGCGAAATAAGAGAGCATCTCGGGCGTCGCATAGCGGCGCAGCGCCGCGATGTCGCCGCGACTCCACGCGGTCTGCACGCCTTTGAGGATCGCTTCGAACTCCGCATAGTCGGAGGCGGCAACGCCGATCGTTGCAACGCGCGAGCCGCCGAAGCTCGCTTGTGGCGAAAAGCCCATCGGGCCGCTCATCGGCGGCGCGCCGAATCCCGCGCCGCCCGGGCCGCCGTAAGACATCATCGCGCTGCGGCCGGCAAAGAGCCGGAAGATGACCCAGCCCGCGCCGATCAGCAACAGCCAGAAGAACACCGAGCCGATCATGCCGCCGAATCCCCAGCCCATGCCCCAATGCGGAAACAGCATGCTGCCGAGCCATGAACCGAAGAAACCGCCGAACAGCCCGCCGAAGAAAGAATGGCCGTAACCATAGCCATAGCCGGAGGGATATCCGCCATAAGGCGTGCTGGTGCCGCTTTGCGGCGTGATGCTGCGCGCGATCGGCGCGCCGCCATTGGGGCGATAGGTGCCGAAGCCGCGGCTGCCTTGACTCATGAAGCTCGATCCGCCGCCGGCGCGATAGCTGCCGCCGGCGCGCGCATGCGCGAGGCTCGGTGCGAGTGCGAGCATGAGCGCCATCAGCACAACGAACCAGCTTCGCCTTATCATTGCCAAATTCCTCTTGTGATCCTATGGATCGCGCTAATATCTCGTCAGCCGCGCCCCGTTCCGCAAGGATGGCGCGGAGAAATTAGCTGTTATCTGGCACCCTGGGCAACCACGGTGGGAGGGCACGGTGACGACGGCGACGGCACGAGAAGCCGCCATCAACGATGGCGGCCGCGACGGTGCATTGCACCGTTACCGCCGCGTGCGCACACGCACGGAGAAATTGGCGGCGCCGCTTTCCGCCGAGGACCAGACCGTGCAGTCGATGAGCGATGTCTCGCCGACCAAATGGCACCGCGCGCACACCAGCTGGTTCTTCGAGCAATTTCTGCTGACGCCCTTCGCGTCGTCCTACCGCCCCTTCGATCGCGCCTATGGCTATCTCTTCAATTCCTATTACGAAGGTGCAGGCGCGCGTCATCCGCGGCCCGATCGCGGGCTGTTGTCGCGGCCCGGCATCGACGAGATCGCGCGCTACCGCGCGCATGTCGATGCGGGGATGGAGGGGCTGCTCGCGCGTGCCGGAGACAATCAGTGGCGCGAGATCGCGCCACTCCTGGCGCTGGGGCTCAATCACGAAGAGCAGCATCAGGAATTGATCCTGATGGACATCAAGCATGTGTTGGGGCTGAACCCGCTCGATCCCGCCTATGCCAAGCCGCCGCCGGCGATGCATCGTCCGGCCGCGCCGCTCGAGTTCCGCGAATTCGGCGAGGGCCTGCGCGAGATCGGGCATCGCGGTGCGGGCTTCGCCTTCGACAATGAAGGGCCGCGGCACAAGGTCTGGCTCGACGATTTTCGTCTCGCGACGCGGCTTGCGACCAATGGCGAATATCTCGCCTTCATCGAAGCGGGCGGCTATCGCCGGCCGGAATTCTGGCTGTCGGAAGGCTGGTCCACCGTGCAGCAATCGGGCTGGACCGCGCCGCTCTACTGGCGCTCCGAGGACAGCCATTGGACCATCTTCACCCTCGCCGGGCGCCGCCCGCTCGATCCCGACGAGCCCGTGTGTCATGTCAGCTATTACGAGGCGGATGCGTTCGCGCGCTGGTCCGGCAAGCGCTTGCCGACCGAGGCCGAGTGGGAAACGGCCGGGGCCGAATCCGAAATCGAGCTTGATGGCAACTTAATGGATCGCGGCCGGTTTCATCCCGAGGCCACCGGTGTTGCGCCGCCCGGCACCATGCACCAGATGATCGGCGATGTCTGGGAGTGGACTCAGAGCGCTTACGCGGCCTATCCGGGCTTTCACCCGCTCTCGGGAACGATCGGCGAATACAACGGAAAATTCATGTCGAACCAAATGGTGCTGCGCGGCGGTGCGGCCGTCACGCCCGAGGGCCATGTTCGGCTCACTTATCGCAACTTTTTCCCGCCGGCCTCGCGCTGGGCGTTCGGCGGGATCCGCTTGGCGGAGGATGCATGAAAACCAACCGCGCGCGCGCCACCTTCCATGATCTTGCGCCGGAAGCGGAAAGCTTCCGCGACTGCGTGCTCGAGGGCTTGAGTCGGCGCGCCAAGGCGATCCCCTGCCGCTTTCTTTACGACGCGCGCGGCTCGGAGTTGTTCGAGGAGATTTGCGAGCTTCCCGAATATTATCCGACACGCACCGAGACCGCGATCCTCGCCGCCTACACGCCCGAGATCGCGGCGGCGATGGGGCCGCGTTGCGAGCTCATCGAATTTGGCAGCGGCTCGTCGCGCAAGGTGCGCTTGCTTCTGGAAGCGTTGAAGGAGCCCGCGGCCTATGTCGCGATCGACATATCGGGCGAGGCGCTGCGTCAAGCCGCGAACGATCTGGCGGCCGCGTTCCCCGACCTCGCGGTGGTCGCGGTTTGCGCCGATTACATGCGGCCGCTCGAATTGCCGGACTTGCCGGCGGCGGGCGAGGGCAGTCGGCTCGCCTTCTTCCCCGGCTCGACCATCGGCAATCTCGAACCGGCGCTCGCCATCGAATTCCTCGCCGGCTGCCGGCAAGTCATCGGCAAGGCCGGGGCGATGCTGGTCGGCGTCGATCTGCAGAAGGACCCGCAGATCCTCAACGCCGCCTATAATGATTCGCGCGGCGTGACCGCGGCCTTCAACCTCAATTTGCTCGAGCGGATCAATCGCGAGCTCGGCGGCGACTTCAATCTCGCGCGCTTCGCGCATGACGCGCATTACGACGCCAAGCCGGGCAAGGTCGAGATCTTCATCCGCAGCCGCGCGGATCAGATCGTGACGGTCGCAGGACAGCGCTTCCGCTTCGCCGAGGGCGAGCGGATCCATACCGAGGATTCCTGGAAATACAGCATCGCTGGCTTCCGCCAGCTCGCGTCGCGCGCCGGCTATCGTGCGGCGCGCTGCTGGACCGACGAGGCCCAGCTCTTCAGCGTCCACCTCCTGACGCCGGCTTGATCGGGCGGCCGCGTCAGCGGCGGCGCGACATCGGCGGACGCGAGCGTTGCGGCGCTGCGACGGCAGCGGCGCGCTCGTCCTTGTGGCGGAAATTGATGCGGCCCTTGGTCAGGTCGTAGGGCGTCATCTCGACCGTCACCCGGTCCCCGGCGAGGATGCGGATGCGGTTCTTCTTCATCTTGCCCGAGGTGTAGGCGAGAGTTTCGTGCCCATTGTCGAGACGGACGCGGAAGCGTGCGTCCGGCAGAAGTTCGATCACCACCCCATCGAACTCGATCAGATCCTCTTTGGCCAAAGCTTCTCCTCAAGAAAGGGCGGAGCGCGGGCCCGCGCCGCCGTTGATTTATTCCGCCTTCAAATTGGCCGCGTTGACCCGCCCCTGCGGCCCACGCTCAAGCTCATAGCTCAGCTTCTGCCCTTCGCGCAAATTCGCCATGCCGGCGCGCTCGACCGCCGAAATATGAACGAACACATCCTTCGAGCCGTCATCGGGCTGAATGAAGCCATAGCCTTTGGCAGCGTTGAACCATTTGACCGTACCCGTGGACATCAGTCCCTCCAAAAGTTTGTCCTGCCGCGCCCGAGGCCGCGGATCAAACACCGATTTGGATGGGACCGGGTCGGGCTCACGCAGAGCGTAGTGACGAGGCCGACCCAAAGCGAGTTGACGGCTTGAAGATAATCTTCCGCCCCATGATTGCAACGGGGATTCAGCCGAAGGCGGTCGGCGATTGTTGCAGCGCAATAGCAGTTTCATGCGGCGGGCTTGGCGCGAGCAAGCGCGGCGATCGCCTGCTCGGCCGCGGCAACGCCGCTGGTGAAGGCGGCGTGCGCGGTGCCGAACTGATCACGCGAGCAGGCCTCGCCGGCGAAAAAGATGCGGTGCTCGACCGGCGCGGCGAAAGCCGCGCGGTCGTCTGCGTGGCCAGGCAGCGCCGAGGAGTAGGAGCCGCGTGCGAAGGGATCGCCGACCCAGGCGGAGCTCGCGAGCGGATGGAGGAGCCGCCGGATGGCGCTGCCATAGATGCCGACGAGCTCGTCGATCGCAAACTCGGCCATTGCCGCGGTTCCGGCGCGCTCAAGCCCGGTTGCGAGCCGGCCGCCGAAATAGCACGCGATGATCGGCCAGCCATGCGGCCTCACCTGATAATTGCCGGTCGCGACACGATCGAGCGAGCCGACCAGATGACGATAGGTTGATGCCGGCTCTGGCCCCTCGAGTGCGAGGAAGAGCTTGTTGGCGATGCCGAGCGGCAAGCCCGCGGCGGCGGCGAGTTTTTCGGGAAGCGCCGGGGTGAAGCGCAACGCCTCCGCGGCGATGATATTGGTGGAGACCGTCACGATCGCCGTCCGCGCGGTGATGGTGCCATACGTCGTTGCGATGCGCAGCGCCGCACCGCGATGATCGATTTCCGTCGCCTCGGTGTTGAAGCGGACGGGAAGATCGGCGCCGTGGGCGGCAATGAGGGTGCCGTAGCCTTCGAGCACGCGCCAGTTGATCTGGGTATTGGCGTAGCGCGCATGGTCCTTGATCGAGACGAGCTCGAGCTCGGCGCCATTGGCCCAGGTGCTGATCGCGCCCAGCAACGCGTTCCATGGCCCCTCTTGGGGCAGCAGCGTCGAGGCCGGGCGATCCTCGGTCTCGAGCGCGGCGCGATCATAGGCATCCTCGAAGGCGTCGCGCGCAATGAGCCAATCGGCATTGGCGGACTCGCCGCGATGGATCGCGACGCGGCTGGCCCAATCGGGCGGTGTCTTATCGAGCGTGAAGCCGGCGTGCCGCGCGACCTCGCTCCAGGAATTGATGTCGGCGGAATGGAGCCACTCGCAACCAAGATCGAGCGGCTTGCCGAGCGCGGTCGGAACGGTCCAGGCACGTCCGCCCAAGCGGCCGCGCGCCTCGATCAGCAGGAAGCGGAGCCCGCTCGATGCAAGGCGCTTGCCGGCGGCGATGCCGCCCGCGCCGGCACCGATGATGACGACATCGAAATCATTTCCGCACTCGGCCATAGCAATCTCGACCGCTTCGTTCCATCATGCCGCCAATGATCGACAGCGAAACCGTGGCCAATCTCATCCGCGAGACCGCCCGCACGCTGATCATGCCTCGCTTTCGCGCCCTCGGCAGCGGCGACATTCGCGAGAAAAAGCCCGGCGATCTCGTGACCATAGCGGATATCGAGGCAGAGCGGGCGCTCACGCGCCGGCTCGAGGAGCTCGCCGCGGGCGCGCAGGTGATCGGCGAAGAGAGCGTCGCCGAAGACCCGACGCGCCTCGGCGTGCTGTCGCTCGACGCGCCCGTTTGGATCATCGATCCGGTCGACGGCACGACGAATTTCGCCCGCGGCGAGCCGGGCTTTGCGGTGATCGTCGCGCTGACGCAGCACGGCGCGGTCGAAGCCGGCTGGATTTACGACCCGGTGAACGACCTCATGGTGCACGCGACGAGAGGCGAGGGCGCATGGTGCGACGGCCACCGCCTCGCGGTCGCCGCCGAGGTGCCGCCCGAACAGATCACCGGCTCCGCCTATGGCCGGGCACGCTCCGGTGTGCGCGCGGCCAAGGCGCTGAGCGCCAGCGGCCGGATCGGAGCCGTCCATAATCGCGGCTGCAGCGGCCTCGAATACATCGCCTTGGTCGAAGGCCGCAGTCATTTCTCGCTGCATTCGCGCTCCTTGCCTTGGGATCACGCGGCCGGGATGCTGATCGTGCGCGAAGCCGGCGGCGAGGCGGCGTTCCTCGACGGCACGCCCTATGACGCGCGCATTCCGGACCGGCCCGTGCTCGCCGCGGCAGGCGAGGCGGCGTGGCGGATCGTGAGCGAGGTTGTCGCCAATTCATGAAGGGGAAAACCTGCATCATCACCGGCGCGAGCGACGGGATCGGCTTGGAGGCCGCGCGGCGGCTCGGTGCGCTGGGGGCGCGGCTTGTCCTCGTCGGCCACAATCCCGCCAAGAGCGAGGCGGCGCTGGTGCGCCTGCGCGGGCAATTCCCTGGCCTGCCGATCGAGATGCTGACCGCCGATCTCGCCTTGCGCAGCGAGGTGGTGCGCATCGCCTCGGCGCTGCTGCGCGCGGCACCGCGCATCGACGTCCTCGTCAACAATGCCGGCGCCTTCTTTGCGCAGCGGACCGTGACGCCCGACGGGCTCGAGCGCAGCTTTGCGCTCAATCACATGGGCTATTTCCTGTTGACCGAGCTTTTACGGGAGCGGCTGGTCGCCTCCGCGCCCGCGCGCATCGTCAATGTCGCCTCGGAGGCGCATCGCAAGGCCATGCTCGATTTCGCCGATCTGCAATGCGCCAAGGACTATAGCGGCTGGAAAGCTTATCAACGCTCGAAGCTCTGTAACATCTTGTTCACGCGCGTGCTCGCGGCACGGCTCACCGGCACCGGCGTCACCGCGAACGCCCTTCACCCGGGCTTCGTTTCGAGCAGCTTC
This sequence comes from Allostellaceae bacterium, assembly GCA_035605975.1. Lineage (GTDB taxonomy): Bacteria > Pseudomonadota > Alphaproteobacteria > ATCC43930 > CGMCC-115725 > CAIKMD01. The sequence continues at coordinate 11,051 of DATNGG010000110.1, forward strand.
GGCGACAACAATCGCGGGCTCTACCGCGTCGGCATCGGCCTGGCGAAGCGATTTTCGGCGATCTCGGTCGCGCAAGGCGCGGAGACGCCGGTCTATCTCGCCTCCTCGCCCGAGGTCGAAGGGGTCACGGGCCGCTATTTCGACAAGTGCAAGGAGCGGGCGCCGAGCCTCGCCGCCCAGGACGAGGCCGCGGCCGCGCGGCTGTGGCAGGAAAGCCGGGCGCTCGCGGGGTTGCCGTCCGAATCTTAATCGCCACATTTGGGTTTGGGGGGCGATCCTTCCAGTGACGGAGAAGCGGATGAGCACGCAAAAGGATGTCGCGGTTTTGGTCGGCAGCCTCAGAAAGGATTCCTTCAATCGCAAAATGGCGTTGGCGCTCGCGGCCATGGCGCCGCCCTCCTTGAAGCTCGAGATCGTCGAGATCCGGCATTTGTCGCTTTACGACCAGGACGGCGATGCGAACCCGCCATCCGAATGGACCGCCTTTCGCGAGCGCATTCGCAAAGCGGACGGCGTGCTTTTCGTCACTCCGGAATACAACCGCTCGATCCCCGGAGCGCTCAAGAACGCTATCGATGTCGGCTCGCGGCCTTACGGCAAGAGCGCCTGGAACGGCAAGCCAGGCGCGGTCGTCAGCGTGTCGCCCGGCGCGATCGGGGCGTTCGGCGCCAATCATCATGTGCGCCAGACCCTCGTCTTCCTCAATGTCCCGGCCATGCCGCAGCCCGAGGCCTATCTCGGCGGTGCCGACAAGCTGTTCGATGCGGAGGGCAAGATCGCCAATCCCGGCACCCGCGATTTTCTCGCCAATTTCCTCGCCGCCTTCGATCGCTGGATCGCGCGCTTCGCCGCGTAAGCGCTACCACAGGGCCCGCGCGATGAAGAGGAGGCCGAGCGCGCCGAAAAACAGCGCGGCGATGTAGTTCATCTTTCGGATCGGCAATCGGCCGGAGAGCGCGTCGCCAAGAAAGACCGCGGGGACATTCGCGATCAGCATGCCGGTGGTGGTGCCGGCGACCACCGCGACGAGCTGCGGATAAGCGGCGGCCAGCGCCAGCGTCGCGACCTGGGTCTTGTCGCCGATCTCGGCGATGAAGAAGGTCGCGAGCGTCGTCACGAACGCGCTGCGGTTGCTGACCTCGCGCCCGGGCTTCAGCGTGTCGGCGCGCAGCACCCAGACCGCCATCGCCACCATGCTGATGCCGACCGCCAGGTCGAGCACGGCGGGGGTGAGCAATTTTCCGAGCCAGGCGCCGAGCACGCCGGCGATCGCGTGATTGGCGATGGTTGCGATGAGGATGCCGAGGATGATCGGCCAGGGCTTGCGGTAATGCGCGGCGAGGGCCAGCGACAAGAGCTGGGTGCGATCGCCGATCTCGGCGACAGCGACGCTCGACAGCGAGACGAGGAAGGCTTCCATGCGCAGAGAGAGCGAGGCCGAACGGGACAGACCACGGCCCGCCTCCCCCCGCCGGCGACGAAGGAAGCAAACCGTTGGTCTCGCCACGCACCGAAGCGAGGAAGGCACGGGAAACGCCTTCGACCTTCAACGCCCCCGTACGCCATGGCTGCCGCACATCGGCCGCAACCAAGCATGTTGACGCACGGCCCGGTGAAGACCCGGGCGGCTACTCCCCAATGAGTGGCTCGGAGGATAGCCGAGGCGGCGGAGCCGGGCAATGAGGGGCTTGGGGGAGGGCGCCAAAGCAACTATATGGATGCAACCATGGCGGCGCGAAATCCCTATGAAGTGCTGGGCGTCAAGAAGGACGCGACGGAGGAGGAGATCCGGCGGGTCTATCGCAATCTCGCCAAGCGCCATCATCCCGACCTCAATCCCGGCAACAAGCAGGCCGAATCGCGCTTCAAGGAAATCGCGGCTGCCTATGATCTTCTCTCCGACAAGGAGAAGCGGGCGCGCTATGACCGCGGCGAGATCGACGAGAGCGGCACGGAGCGGCCGCGCGCCTATTCCTATCAGGACTTCGCCGGCGGCGCGCCCGGCGCCAAATATCACGGCGCCGAAGGGATGGAAGCCGAGGATATCGACGATCTCTTCGCGTTCTTCAACCGCGGCCAGCGCGGCGCCGCGGGCGGCGGGACGTTCCGCATGCGCGGCGCCGACCGGCACTATGTCTTGACCGTCGGCTTTCTCGATGCCGTCAATGGAGCGCGGCAGCGGCTCGAGCTCGCGCCCGGAAAGAGCCTCGAGGTCACGATCCCGCCGGGGGTGCGCGAGGGTCAGGTGCTGCGCCTCGCGGGCCAGGGCGCTCCTGGCATCGGCGGCGGCGCCAATGGCGACGCGCTCATCGAAATTCACGTCGCGTCGCATCCCTTCTTTCGCCGCGAGGGCGACGACATCCGCCTCGATCTGCCGGTGACGCTCGCCGAGGCGACGCAGGGTGCGAAAGTCACCGTGCCGCTGCCCGGGGGCACCGTCACCGTGACCATTCCCGCCGGGTCCAATGCCGGCACCACCTTGCGGCTGCGCGGCAAGGGCGTCGGCGGACGCGGCGATGCGCTGGTGACGCTGCGGCTCGTCCTGCCCGAGACGCCTGATGCGGAGCTGTCGGCGTTCTTGAAGCAATGGGAGGCGAAGCACCCCTACGATCCGCGCAAGGGGCTGAACCCATGATCGCGTTCGAAGCCGTGCTGCGCGAAGTGCGGGGGCTCGAGGCCGCCGAGCTCGAGCGCTGGATCGCCGTGCGCTGGGTGCGGCCCGAGCGCCGCGGCGAGGTCTTCGTCTTTCACGAAATCGACGTCGCGCGCATCCACCTCATCGTCGAGTTGCGGCGCGAGCTGATGATCGACGACGAAGCGATGCCGGTGGTGCTGCATTTGCTCGACCAGATCTACGCTTTGCGCCACCGCCTCACCTCGCTAGCCCACGCGATCGACTCGCTGCCACCCGACATCAAAGAAACGCTGCGCGCACATTTCGAGGCTTGAGTCATGTCGGCGACTGTCGCGGTGCGGCCCGCCCTGCGCACGATCGGGGCGGTGGTGATCGGAAACGCGCTCGATTGGTATGATTTCGCGCTGTACGGTTATCTCGCGGTCACGATCGGCGCGGTGTTCTTTCCCGCTCAATCGCCTTGGACCTCGCTGCTCTCCTCGCTCGCCGCCTTCGGCAGCGCCTATTTCGTCCGCCCGCTCGGCGGCATCATCCTGGCGCAGCTCGCGGATCAATGGGGCCGCCGCAACACGTTGATCCTCATCATCGCGCTGATGACGCTCGGCACCGCCCTGATCGCCTTCGCGCCGAGCTATGCCGCGATCGGCATCGCCGCGCCGGCGATCATCGTCCTCAGCCGGCTGCTGCAGGGCTTCGCCGCCGGCGGCGAGTTCGCGAGCGCCACGGCGTACCTGATCGAAGCAGCGCCGCCGTCGCGGCGCGGGCTTTACGGTTCTTGGCAGCTCGCAGGGCAGGGGATGGCGATCCTGCTTTCGGGCCTTGCCGGCTCGCTCGTCACGCGCGCGCTCGGCCCCGAAGACTTCGCGGCCTGGGGCTGGCGCTTGCCGTTCGTCGTCGGCCTCGTGATTGGACCGATCGGCTATTATTTGCGCTTGCGGCTCGATGAAGCGCCGGCCTTTCTTGTTGAGCGCGCCCGCCTCGCGCCCGGTCATTCGCCGCTGCTCGAGCTCGCACGCCGCTACAAGCGGCGCGTGCTGCTCGGCTTCGGCCTGGTGATCGGCGGAAGCGCCGCGCTCTACGTCCTGTTCGTGTTCATGCCGACTTATGCCATCCGCGTGCTGGGGCTCGATCTCAGCGCCGCGTTCATCGCGCCGGTGGTTGCCGGTCTCACGGTCGGGGTGTTTTGTCCCATTCTCGGCCTCGCCTCCGATTATCTCGGACGCAAGGGCCTCCTCGCGATCTCGATGGCGGGGTTGCTCGTCGCGCCTTATCCCTGCTTCCTTTGGCTGCAAGAGGGACGGAGCATCACGCGTCTCGTGCTCGTCGAGTTCGCGTTCGGTGTGATTTTTTCCTTCTCGGGCGGCCCCTTTAACGCGGCGCTCGGCGAGATTTTCCCGCTGCGCCTGCGCGCGAGCGGCCTCGGCGTCGCCTATAATTTCGCGGTTGCGCTGTTCGGCGGTCTTGCACCCCTGATCGTCGCTTGGCTGATCCTCAGGACCGGCGATCCGCTCGCGCCGACCTATTACGTCGCGGCCTGCGCGTTCATCGGGCTGACCGCGGCACTGGCCTGGCCGGCCGGCGACGCGGTCAGAGAAACTCGATGACGTGCGGCTGCCGCTGGGCCGGCCTTAGGCTTCGGCGGCGATGCGCTCACCCTCGAAGGGCAGGATGGCGATTTCGGGCCGTCCCATCGGCCGGTGCACATTGCCGTTCTCGGGCCGCAGCCAAGATTCCATCGCGGTTTCGCGATCGATCGAGGCAAATTCGTATTTGTAGAGCTCGTTGCCCTCGCCGGGCCGGGTGCGCCAGATACCGAGCTCCATCGTCGGCAAGCCGTAGACGTCGAACAAATGACGCCGCGCGAGCGCGCCTTCGATGATCCCAGTGAGCCAAGACCAGCGCCAATGGCACAGCACCCAGAGCGTATGGAGCCGCAGCATCGCCGCCAGCGTGTTTCCGCCCGTGACTTCCTGCGCGAGATAGATCGAGCCCGAGAACACCACATAGGTCGAGCGGATCGTCTTGGCGATCGGTGCACGTACGATGCAGCGATCGGCACTCGTCCACATGCTTGCCGGATTCTCGACCCAGAAGCGGCCGCTTTCCATCTCCTTTGCCAGAGTCTCCTCGCACCAGATCAGCCGCGAGGCGATGCAGCCTTTCGGCACGCCGTCGCGCAGCAGCGCCAGAACCACCGTATCGTCGGGCGTCGCGTGCGGGTGATAGCGCGGATCGTTGGTCTGGATGAGGCGCTTCATCCGGCCGTTGCTGGCACGGTAGAGCCGGGCGACGGTGTCGAGCTCATGACCGATGACCGCCTGTAGTCCTTGGTCGTCGAGCGCACGCAGCAAGGGCGGAACGATTTGCGTTCCCGCCATGCGAACGCTTTCGAGCGAGAGAAAATCGCCCGGATTGAATGCATCGAGATAGTCGCTGAAATCACCACCGAAGAAATCGCCGTCGTTGACGATCAGATTAATGTTCCGCATGTCATTCAAGCCTCCGGCCCTGGTGGTTTGGCCCTCTCTCCGGGGCCGCGTGGGAGAGTGCCGATCTGCACACGGCGTGCATTCGCCGCTTACCCTAGCCCGATAGCGGCCGCGCGCCGCCTCGGCCGTCGCCGAAATGCCCGCTCATGCTGCCGAGCGGTCGTCGCGGCACAGCACGGCGGCCAGCACCATGTTGACATTTGCCCCGTCGCTCGCGAGCGGCAGGAGAAGCGCCTCGTAGCGGCGTGGCAAATCGCCGACGATCTCTTCGCCGATGCGGTGGTGGGGAGCTCGGGATTCGACCGTCGCCGTCAGGCATTTCCGCACGAGCGCGCGCAACGCCGGCGTCCGCAACCGCTCGATCTCCTGGCCGGTGAGGTTGCCGCCCATCCACCATTCGAGCTCGGTTCCTTGCAAGCGGATGCGGAAGCGCAGCGGCTCGCGCAGCACGTCCAGCAAGACGAGGTGCCCGAGAACGAACCGGAGCGCGGCCGGATCGATGTCGGTGCGCGACGGCAGCGGCCGATCGCCGCGCTCCTTCTCCCAATAGGCATGCAGCGCGCTCAGCCGCGGATCGCTGAAGGGAGGTGCCCGACGCGTGCTGGAGCGCGCCAGCGCTTCGGGCCCGCCCTTTCTAGCCATGCCCGGCACCGCGGCTGACGAGCGAGAGCAGCCCCACCGGCGACGGCCCGCCACGTTCGGGTTGGCCGCCCGGCCGAAGCGCCTCTTCCCCGACGGAGATGGCCGCTGCACCGACAAGTAGTGCGGCCTCGCCGAAGCCCAGCGCTGCAAGGCTGCGCGAAAGAAACTTCAGATGCCGCGCGACGTACCAGGATTGACGACGATTGTTGCGATCCACTGTTGCCCACTCCTCGAGGGCGGCAACCCCGCTCGAGCCCCTCTGGCCGCCCTTGCAGACACTTCGTTAATGAGGGACAATTAGTGTAATCGGGCATCCAAAGCTGGTGTCCCGACAGACAGAATTGGGTTGATGTGGTGGCCGGAGACTTCGACTCGCGTTTTCGCGATGCGCTCAGACGGCGGCTTTATCCCCGCGCTCCGCTGCATCTCAAACAGATCGCGCACGGCATCGGCCGGTCGGAGAACACCGTCGCGCGGTGGTGGCGCGGCGAGACGCGCATCCTTGCCGACGATCTCTACCGGCTCGCGGAATTCTTTCTCGAGCGCGACGACCGCGCGTTCTTGAGCGAAATTTTCGGCGACCTCGTTCCGGGCGCGGCGCTTCCCGAAGACCTCGCTGCGTCGCTGCTCTCTCTGGTGCGCGTCGCGTTTGCGGAATCGCGCAACGGACGCGCCGCTTCGCGAGAGCTCTCGACCTGGGTCAACGCCGATGGCGCGGTCATTCCGGCGCCGGCAGGCCACGCCGCCTATGTGCGCGATGCGCTGCAACTGCCGGGCATCGGCGGCGATTTGGCCGCCTATGCGATGCGCGTTCTCGGCTGGATCGCGCTCACCGAACGCGACGCCGGCGTCACCATCTGTCATGACGGCCGGCGCGTGGCGCCGCTCGCGGCCGAGCGGATCGGCATCTGGCTCGAGGACAATGCGGACCGCATCGGGCGGGTGAAGCGCGGCGTGCTGATGGACGGGCTGCTGGTCGAAGGGCATCACGCGACAGCCAGCGAAGCGGCAATGGCGATCGGCCGAGTGGCATCGATCGTGAAGATCGCCCGCCGGACCTGGTCGGTGCGGCCGTTGCCGCTCGACAGCATCGCCGATGCGCGGTTGAACGCGCTGCTCGAAGCCTTTCATCGCGAGCCGGCGCATCTGGTTCACGCCGCCGCGGCGATGGGAGCCTTTACGACCAGCAGCCTCTTCGGCGTCAACGGCGACAATGTCACGTCGCATTGCGTCGGGACGGATCTCGGCTTCGATCCGAGGATGGTCGAGGGGCTGAACGTGCTGGCGCGCCCCGACACCGAATATGCGCTGATGCTGCAGGCGCGGGTGCTGAAGGCGCGGCGCGAGGGCCCGATCTACAACGAGCTCTGCGGCACGATCGACGCCTTCAATGTGCGCTATCTCAACCTCGCTTTGCCCGAGGCGGGACAGAACGGACGCGTGCTCACTTCGTCGCTCGTTCTCGAACGGGATTTGATCGCAGCGTGATACCGGGTTCGGGGCCAGCAGCGATCGTGTTTCGGCAGCGCGGCACAATCCGCGGAGCGGCGCGATGATCGAATTCCTGCTGCTCCTTCACATTCTCTCGGCGGTGGTCTGGGTCGGAGGCATGTTCTTCGCCCACCAGATGGTTCGCCCATCGCTTGCCGCGCTCGATCCACCGGTGCGTCTCGCGCTGTGGCGGCGAATTTTTCAGAAATTCTTCGGCTGGGTCTGGGCCGCGGTGGTGTTGCTGCTGGCGAGCGGCCTTGCGATGCAGGGCCTCGGGGTAAGCGGGCTTCACGTCCAGATCATGGAGGCGCTCGGCATCATCATGATGCTCGCTTTCGGGCATCTCTATTTCGCGCCCTGGCAGCGCTTCCGGCGCGCGATCGACGGCGACGATTTCCCGGCCGCGGCGGCGCAGCTCAACCAGATCCGCCGCATCGTCGAGTTCAACCTCGCGCTCGGACTGATCGTCGTGGTGATCGGCGCGACCGGGCGCTATTGGGGCTGAGACGATGCTGAAGCTTTACGATCTCGCCGGCGCCGAAGAGGACCGGCGGTTCAGCCCCTATTGCTGGCGCGTCAAGCTGGCGCTCGCACATAAGGGCCTCGAAGCGGAAACCATCCCCTGGCGCTTCACCGAGAAAGATGCGATCGCCTTCAGCAAGCAGGGCCGCGTGCCGGTTCTGGTTGATGGCGAGCGCTGGGTCAACGATTCCTGGGCGATCGCCGAGTATCTCGAGACGGCCTATCGGGACCGCCCATCGCTCTTCGGCTCTCCGGCCGGCAAGGCGCTGTCGCTCTTCCACACGCGCTGGGCCGACGCGACGCTGCACGGAGCGATGCTGCGCTTTGTCGTTCTCGACATCTGGAAGCATGTCGCGGCCAAGGACAAAGCCTATTTCCGCCAGAGCCGCGAAGAGCGGCTCGGCACGACCCTCGAAGACGCCGTTGCGGACCGGGACGAGCGGGTATCAGCGTTCCGCGAGGCGCTTTTGCCGTTGCGCCTGACGCTCAAGGCTCAGCCGTTTCTCGGCGGCGCGACGCCGCTCTATGCCGATTACGCGGTGTTCGGCGGCTTTCAATGGTGCCGGGCGATCAGCGATTTCAAGCTGCTCGCGCCCGACGATCCGGTTTACGCCTGGCGTCAGCGCATGCTCGGGCTTTTCGGCGGGCTCGTCGGACGCGCCGCGGGCTATCCCGTCTAGACGCGTTTTCTAGAAGAACCGCAGCCAGAGATAGATCTGGCACAGCACGATGCTGACCACAGTGAGCGGCGCCGCCCATTTCGTGTAGGTGATGAAATTGAAGCGCACGCCGTTGCGCTGCGCGAAGCCGGCGACGGTGAGATTGGCCGAGGCGCCGATGAGCGTGCCGTTGCCGCCGAGGCACGCGCCGAGCGACAGCGCCCACCATAGCGGCAGCAGAGCCTCGTCGCCGCCGAAGGCGGGCGCGAGCAGCTTGATCAGCGGAATCATCGCCGCGACGAACGGGATATTGTCGATGATCGCCGAGAGCAGCGCCGATGACCAGAGGATCGCCGATGCCGTGACCGCGAGATTGCCGTGGAAGGCTTCGAGCAGCTGGCGCGCGACGGCGGCCAAAGCGCCCGTCGCCTCGAAGCCGTGCACGACGACGAAAAGACCGACGAAGAAGAAGATCGTGATCCAGTCGACATCGGCATAGGTGCCGACAATGCGCGCCGCCTGGGCCTCGCGATGATGGGCGAGGTTGTCGAGCAGCATCAGCGCGGCGGCGCAGATCAGCGCGATCGAGCCGGGCTCGAGCCGGAGATAGCGGGCGAAGATGAAGGCGAGGAGGGTCACGCCGAAGACGGCGACGGCGATGCGCAAAAGCCGCGCATCGGTAATCACCGAGGCAGGCTTCAGCGCCATCACCTCGGCCCGTGCCGCGGCGCTCGCTTCCGCCGAACGGCCCCAGATGAGATGCGTCGCGGCGAGCTGAAACGCCAGCACCACGAGGATGATCGGCGTCAGGCCGAGGACGAAGGCGTTGAAGCTCAACCCGGCGGCGGAGCCGATCATGATGTTCGGCGGATCGCCGATAAGCGTGGCGGTGCCGCCGATATTGGACGCCATCACCTCGGCAAAGAGAAAAGGGAAGGGCGGAACCCGCAGACGCTGCGTGATGGAGAAGGTGACCGGTGCAATGAGGAGCACGGTCGTGACATTGTCGAGCAGCGCGGAAACCACCGCCGTGACGGCCGACAGCAGAATGAGAACGCCGGCGGGCGAGGCGTTGACGCGCTGCGCCGACCATAAAGCGAGGAATTCGAAGATGCCCGAGCGGCGTGCGATCGCCACCAGCACCATCATGCCGGTAAGGAGCGCGATGGTGTTGAAGTCGATGCCGCGGATGGCCTCGGCTTGGTCGAGCACGCCGGAAAGGATCATCGCGCCGGCGCCGAGGATCGCCAGGATCGATCGGTCGAACCGGTCGGAAATGACGAGCACATAGGTCGCGACCAGGATCGTCGCCGCGACGATCACCGGATTGAGGCCGAAAATGACGCCCGCGATGACACCCTCCCCGAAACTCGGCGCCGCGTGCCAACACTATGCGCCTGGGCGCGCCGCGCCTAGCGCCGATGCGACTCGGGCACGCGATTGACGGCTTTGCGCGTGCGACTTTAAGATTGCGCGCAAGAGCAATTGCCGGGCGCGTGCCGGCCAAGGGGAAACGCAATGGCGGACGGACCGCGCCGGGGCGGACGAAGCTGGCTCTACCTGCTTTTGCTGATTCAGTTCGTGCTCTGCCTCTGGGTTCCCCTCTACAACCGCGCCGAGCCAAGCCTCGCCGGCGTGCCGTTCTTCTATTGGTTCCAGCTACTCCTCGTTCTCGTCGGGGCGGCGCTCACGGCCATCGTCTATTTCGCAACCGACGAGTAGCGTCGCATTCATCGCGCCCGGGGGAGCGCCTGTGCAAAGCATCAACTGGACCGTTCTCGTCATCTTCGTCGCCCTGTTCGGCTTCATCACCTGGCTCGGCTTCGCCGCGGCGCATTGGCGAAGGGGCGATCTCGAGCAGCTGAGCGAATGGGGCTTGGGCGGGCGCCGCTTCGGGACCATCGTCAGCTGGTTCCTGATCGGCGGCGATATCTATACGGCCTATACTTTCGTCGCCTTGCCGGCCCTCGCTTATGGCGCGGGCGCGGTCGCGTTCTTCGCGGTTCCCTACGCGATCATCATCTATCCCATCCTCTTCGTGGTGTTCCCGAGGATGTGGCAAGTCTGCCGCCGGCACGGCTACATCACTGCGGCGGATTTCGTCCGCGGCCGCTACGGCAATCGCTGGCTGGCGCTGGCGATCACGCTCTCGGGTATCGTCGCGACCATGCCCTATATCGCGCTTCAGCTCCTCGGGCTGCAGGTGGTGATCGGCGGCATGGGCATTTATGGCGCGGGCTGGGTCGGCGATCTGCCGCTGATCGTCGCCTTCATCATCCTCGCCGCCTTCACCTATACGAGCGGCCTGCGGGCGCCGGCGGCGATCGCCTTCGTCAAGGATGCGCTGATCTATCTGACCGCCTTCGCTGCGGTCATCGTCATCCCGATCGAGCTCGGCGGGTTCGGCAAGATCTTCGCCGCCGTTCCCGCCGCAAAGCTGTTGCTGGCGGCGCCCAGGGGCGCGACCACCGGCGCCTATGGCGCCTATGCGACCTTGGCGCTCGGCTCGGCGATGGCGCTGTTTCTCTATCCCCATTCGATGACGAGCATCTTGAGTGCGAGCAGCGGCCATGCGGTCCGGCGCAACGCGGCGATGCTGCCGCTTTATTCGCTGATGGTCGGGCTGCTGACCCTGCTCGGCTTCTTCGCCATCGCGGCCGGCGTCGACAAGCTGCCGGAGTTCTCCCAGGGCTTCGCCCAGTTCAAGGCGAATTTCGTGGTTCCTGCGGTCCTGCTGTGGGGATTTCCGTCCTGGTTCGTCGGGATCGGCTTCGCGGCCATCGGCATCGGTGCGCTCGTCCCGGCGGCGATCATGTCGATTGCCGCGGCCAATCTTTACACCCGCAACATTCACCGCGAATTCGTCAACCCGCAGATGACGCCAAGGGAGGAGGCCCAGATCGCCAAATGGGTCTCGCTTATCGTCAAGGCTGGGGCGCTGGTGTTCATCCTGTTCCTGCCGCTGCAATACGCGATCCAGCTCCAGCTGCTGGGCGGCATCTGGATCATTCAAACCTTCCCCGCCGTGGTATGCGGCCTCTTCACCCGCAAGCTCAACGATTGGGCGCTGTTCATCGGTTGGCTGGCCGGGACGGTCTGCGGCACCTGGATGGCTGCGGCGGTGAATTTCAGCGCCACCTATCCGCTGACGATCGCGGGCTGGACCGTTCCGGGCTATTCCGCCCTCTATACGGTGGTGCTCAATCTCGCCGTGGCGTTGGTCCTGACCCCGATCCTCAATGCGCTTGCCACGACGCCGCCTGCCGACGAGACCTTGGCGACGGACTATCGGGCATAGGGAAGCGGGGAGGGGCTGGCGGTCGGAAGGGGCCGAGGCACGGGCCGAGATCGGGGGCGATCGAAAAGCATCGCTGGCGCCCGCGCGCGGCGCGGACGTCCTGGTCTCAGCCCAGCAATGCCTGAAATGCGCGCGTCAGTCGCGCGCGTCGCGCAGCGTGATGAGAACCAAGGAAGCGATGATGACGCCGGCGAATTCGGCGCCGGTCGAGATTTGGCCGATCAACGCGCCAAAGAGCGTCCCCGCTAAGGTGACTGTTCCGACCAACGTGGTCATTTGGGCCCCTCCAACCAAAGTTTTTGTCTTGGCCAACCGGACAACGCGGCGGCCCGACTTTTTATTCATTCGGTTGCAAAAAAATCACGCTTCGATTTTGGCACTCGCGGCAAGGCGTGCCAAGGCCTGAGGGGTGTCGATATCGGTGAGCACCGCGTCGCTGTCCATCTCGACTTCGGCGGTCGCCTCGGCATGGGCGGCGATCACCGCCCGCGCCCCGATATCGCCATCGATTTGCCGTATTTCGGCAAAGTATTGCCGGCCCCAGAGAACCGGGTTGCCGCGCTTGCCGTGCCGCGTCGGCACGATGATCGCGCGGCCCTCGACCGGGTTGAAGGCGCCGACAAGCTTGGCGATTTCGGCGGCAGTCACCCGCGGCATGTCGCCGAGCGCCACCAGCACGCCGTCGCACTCCTCCGGCAAGGCCGCCATTCCGGTTCGGAGGGAGGTCGAAAGCCCTAAGGCAAAGTCCTTGTTGTAAGCGAACTTAACCGGCAGGTCCTTAAGTGCCTCTTCAACGCGCTCGCGCTCATGCCCGGTGACGACGACGACCGGCGCGAGCTGCGCGCCGAGCGCGGCCTCGGCGGCATGGCGCACCATCGGCTTGCCGTCGATCGCGATCAGCAGCTTGTTGAGCGCGCCCATGCGGCTCGACCGGCCGGCGGCCAGGACGAGCCCGGCGATGCGCGGGCGGCGCGGCGCCTGGGCGGCGGGGGGGCCGCCGGCGGCCGCGCGGGGCGAAGGGCGCGAGGCGATCTCCGAGAGCAAGCCGCCGACCCCCATGCGGCGAATGACCGCAGGGCCGACTGGCAAGGACGCCAGCAGCCGGCGCAGCACCCAATCGAAGCCGTTGACCTTGGGCGAGCGGGCACAGCCCGGCAGGCCCAGGACCGGCGCCCCTCCGACCCTCGCCATCAGCAGAAGATTGCCGGGATCGACCGGCATACCGAAATGATCGATGGTCCCGCCCAACAGGGTGATGGCGGCCGGGATGACATCGCGGCGGTCGAGGATCGCGGAGGCGCCGGCAACGAGCACGAGATCGGCCCCGCCGGCCAGCATCTCCGTCACCACCGGTGCCAGCAGGGTCTCGTCGTGGCGCACCCGGCGCTCCCAGGCGAGGGTGCTGCCCAGCGTCTCGAGGCGATCCCGCGTGGTCTCGACCGTCTTGTCGAGGATCGAGTCCTTGAGGCCGGGCAGGGTCGTCTGGACGAGCGCGACGCGGTGCGGCTTGAACGGCGCCACCTGGAAGAGGGGCTCGGTCACAGTGGCGATCGACGCCGCGAGCGCCTCGGCCCGTACGGCAAAGGGAATGATCTTGATGGTTGCGACCATCTGCTTGGGCTCGACCACCGTCTCGGGCTCCAAGGTCGCGACCGTGATCGCCTCGTCGATCAGGTTGAAGCGATCGACCGCCGCGCGATCGACGACGCACAGCCCGGCCGCTTCGGCATAGAAATTGGCCCGGCCGGTGAAGGCGCGCGCGGCGGCGACCCCCGGATGGCTGAGCGCGGCGGCGATACGATCAGCGGCTTCGTTCTCACCGACATCGCCCGTCTCGAGCCGGGCGACGATCACCTCGTTTTTGCCGGCAGCCCGGAGCGCCTCGATATCGGCGGCGCCGAGCACTCGGCCTTTCTTCAAGGCGCGCGTTCCGGCCTTGACGCTATGGGCAAGAATGGCGCCTTCGGCCTCATCGAGCGGCGCCGCGCCGAATTTCATGCCGCTTCGCGTTGCTTCAAGCGGTCGGCGCGCAGCGCCGAGGTGACCTGCCCCAAGATCGCGACCGCGATCTCGGCCGGCGAGATGGCGCCGATATTGAGCCCGACCGGTCCGTGGATACGCGCGACATCGGCCTCCTTGAAGCCCGCTTCGGCGAGACGCCGCAGCCGCCCGGCATGCGTCTTCCGCGAGCCCAGCGCGCCGATAAAGAAGGCTTGCGATTTGAGCGCCTCGGTCAAGGCCGGATCGTCGAGCTTCGGATCGTGGGTCAGGGTGATGACCGCGCTGCGCTTGTCGGGCTTCAAACGTTGCAGCGCCTCGTCGGGCCACTCGGTCGACAGCTCGATCTCGGGAAAGCGCGCGTCGGTCGCAAAGGCCGTGCGTGGATCGATCACCGTAACGCGGTAGTCGAGCATCGCCGCCATGCGCGCGAGCGGCTGGGCGATATGCACCGCGCCGATGATGAAGCAGCGCAGCGGCGGATTGAACACCTCGATGAAGACCGCGCCGGATGCGGTCTCAATCGTCGTGCTGCGATCCTCCGCAAGGGCTTTGGCGAGCCCGTCGCGAACAACATCATCGACCGGAAGGTTTCCGCTGGTCTCGGAGCCGAGCACCAGGCTTTGCTGGCCCGAGACGAGGTTGGTGGCGATGGCCGCCGGCGTGCCCTTCCGGCTCGCGGCGAGCGCCTGCTCGAGATAGGAGAGCTTCATTCGACGCGTTCCACAAAAACCTGGATCTTGCCGCCGCAAGCGAGCCCGACCTCCCAGGCCTGCTCGTTGCTGACGCCGAAGGAGAGGAGCCGCGGCTTGCCGTCCTTGATAGCGCTCTGCGCCTCGCCGATGACCGCGCCTTCGACGCAGCCGCCCGAGACCGAGCCCAAAAACGCGCCGTCCTCATCGACGACGAGCTTCGAGCCGACCGGCCGCGGCGACGAGCCCCAGGTGGTGACCACTGTCGCCAGCGCCACGCCCTTGCCGGCGGCTCGCCATTTGCCCGCCTGGTCGAGAATCTCCTGATTGTCGTTCATCCTCTTACCCCGCTTCGCGCCAGGCGGCGGCGGCTTCGAGCCGACGCGGGCCGGGCCGCATCAACGCTTTTACCAACTCATCGAGGCTCGCCAGATTGTGCACCGGGCGAAACTCGTCGACATGGGGCAGGATCGCCCGCATCCCTAATGATTTGGGCGCAAATCCCTCGTAACGCAACAACGGATTGAGCCAAATCAGCCTCCGGCAGGATTTGTGCAAGCGCTCTATCTCTTGGGATATACCGACTCCGGCGTCGCGATCCAAGCCGTCGGTGATCAAAAGCACGATGGCGCCCTGGCCGAGGACGCGCCGCGACCAGCGCTGGTTGAAGTCGGCGAGACATTGGCCGATGCGCGTGCCGCCCGACCAGTCCTCGACCGCCTGTGCCACCTTGTCGAGGGCGATGTCGATATCCTTGTAGCGCAGATAGCGCGTCACGTTGGAGAGCCGCGTGCCGAAGAGGAAAGTATAGACGCGGTCGCGGTCGTTCGTGATGGCGTGCATGAAATGCAGGAAAATCCGGCTGTAGCGGCTCATCGAGCCGGAGATGTCGCACAGCACGACGAGCGGCGGCGGCCGGGTGCGGCGCTCCTTGTGGCGCAGCTGGATGATGCCGCCGGCGCGGAGCTGGGCGCGCATCGAGGCACGCAGATCGACGCGCGCGCCGCGCGGATCGGGCGCAAAGCGCCGCGTCGGCAGATCGGCCAAGGGCAAAGCGAGCTTTTCGAGCGCCTTTTTCGCCGCCGCGACCTCGTCATTCGACATTTTCTCGAAATCCATCTCGCGCAAAGCCTCTTGCGCCGAGAAGGTCATGGCCGAATCGAGCTCGAGCTCGGTCTCGCCTTCCTCCTCTTTGCCCTTGCTGTCGCCCTGGAGCGCCTCGGCAAGGCGGCGATTCATTTCCTCGCCCTTCTCCGGCTCCTGCGGCGCGAAGCCCGGCAGCATCAGCGCCAGCATCTTCTCGAGGAGCTGCGGATTGCGCCAAAAGATGTGGAAGGCCTGATCGAACAGCTCTTCCTGGTCGTGGCGATTGACGAAGACGGCGTGGAGCGTCCAATAGAAATCGCGCCGGTTCTCGAGCCCGACCGCGCGCACCGCCTGGAGCGCGTCGAGCACCTTGCCCGGCCCGATCGGCAGGCCGGCCGCGCGCAAAGCGCGCGCGAAATACATGATGTTCTGGTAAAGGCGGCCACCTTCGTCGGGCGGGGCGGGCGGCTGGGCCGAGCCTTCCATCGCCACGCTCAGTCGCCGGCGGCGAGCTCGGCCTTGACCTGCGTCAGCAGGCGCTCCGCCTCGCTGCCCTGAATCTTCGCGATGTCGTCCTGATATTTGAGCAGCACGCCGAGCGTGTCGTTGATCGCCTCGGGCGTGAGCGCCAGGACATCGAGCTGCGTCAGCGCATGCGCCCAGTCGATCGTCTCGGCGACGCCCGGCAGCTTGAAGAGGTCTTGCGTCTTGCGCAGCTTTTGGACGAAGGCGACGACCTCGCGGCTCAGCGCGCCGGCCGCTTCGGGCGCTTTCAGCTTCAGGATTTCGATCTCGCGCTCGGCGCTCGGATAATCGATCCAATAGTAAAAGCAGCGCCGCTTCAGCGCGTCATGAATCTCGCGCGTGCGGTTGGAGGTGATGATGACGATCGGCGGATGATCCGCCCTGATCGTGCCGATCTCGGGGATCGTGATCTGATAATCCGACAACACTTCGAGGAGGAACGCCTCGAAAGGCTCGTCGGTGCGGTCGAGCTCGTCGATCAGCAGAACCGGCGCGCCTTCGACGCTCGGCTCCAAGGCCTGGAGCAGGGGCCGCTTGATCAGAAACCGGTCGGTGAAGATTTCCTCCTCGACCGTGTCCTTGCTCGCGCTGCCGCTTTCGGCGAGGCGTATTTCGATCATCTGCCGCGGGTAATTCCATTCATAGACCGCCGAAGCGAGATCGAGCCCTTCATAGCATTGCAAGCGGATCAGCCGGCGGCCGAGCGTCTCGGCCAGCACCTTGGCGATCTCGGTCTTGCCGACGCCCGCTTCGCCCTCGAGAAAGAGCGGACGGTTGAGAGTCAGGGAAAGATAGATCGCGGTCGCGAGGCTGCGGTCGCTGACATATTTGCCGCGGCTCAAAAGGGCGAGGGTGTCGCTGACCGAACGGGGCGGGGTTGCCATGAGAACCCGGAATGCTGACAGGGCGAAGAGGGGTTGTTTTAGAGGAAAGCCGCGCCGGCTCCAAGCCCTGGGCCTGAGACGCAACGCAAATGGTGCGATGCGGCATCGGCGCGTGCCGCGCGGTCATTTCGTCGGCTTGGGTTGCGGTGTCACATCGTCGCGCTCGCGCCGCGGCTCGCCGATGCGTTCGCCGACATTGAAGGCCGGCGGATCGCTTGCGGGAAAGCTATCGGCGCCCTGCTCGTCCACCAGCAAATCGTGCTCGTCTTTGCGCTTGGCCATGGACCTGCCTCCTTGGCTCGGCTGGGGCTCGTCCTAACATGGGGTTGCGGCCGGCGCTTTGCGACCGCCGGGTGAAAACATCGCCACCGCGTGCTATCGTCGCAGCCAGCAACAAACACGCCGGGATGGATGAGAGCGGATGGCGGAAATCGATTTTGCCTTGTGGGATGCGGTCGGCGGCTATTCGTCTTCGGACGAGGTAATGGCCGATGTCTATGACGAGCACATCGCGCTCGCCCGCGAGATCGAAGCCGCGGGCTGGCATTCCTACTTCGTCATCGAGCATCAGAACTCGCCGATCGGACGCATCACTGCGCCGAGCGTCTACCTGACCGCGGTGGCGCGCGCGACGAGCAAGCTGCGGATCGGCGCCATGATGTGGCAGCTGCCCTTCTATCACCCGATCCGGCTCGCGCAGGAGGTGGCGATGCTCGACCACCTGTCGCGCGGACGGGTGGAGTTCGGCACCGGCATCGGCGTGCATGAGCACGAATTCATGCGCTGGGGCATGGATTTCTACCAGCGCGCGGCGATCTCGGGCGAGGTAATGCAGATCGTCAAGATGGCCTGGACCCAGGACGAGGTCACCTTCAAGGGCAAGTATTTCCAGCTCGACGAGGCGCTGCCGCAGCCCAAGCCGTTCCAGAAGCCGCATCCGCCGATTTGGGCCGCGGTGCACAGCGACGCCGCGATCGAGTTCGCCGCGAAGAACAATCTCCATGTGTCGCAGAATCTCGATACCGACGAAGTGGTGGCGCGGAAATTCGACCTTTACCGCAAGATCTGGCGCGACTGCCGCCACGCCGGACCAATGCCGCGCATCTTCCTGCAGCGCCAGTTCCACGTCGCCGAGACCGACGAGAAGGCGCATGAAGAGGCACGCCAATTCCTCGCGGCGCGCGAGGGCGGCGCGGTGCCTGTCGGCGGTGGCCCGCTCGAGAAGACGCGCATCGGCTGGGGCACGCATGCGCGCGGCATGGGCCGTGACAGCGAGCGGCCCGACGACAAGGCGCGCGGCGAGACCATCGCCAAATCGGCGAAGAGCTACGAGTTCAGCCTCGAAAGCGGGCTCGCCATCGTCGGCAGCCCCGAGACCGTCATTCGCACCCTGAAGGACAGCAAGAAGCGCATCGGCTACGACATCATGTGCGCCAACCACGAGATCGGGCGCATGCCGAACGCGATGGTGCGGAATTCCATTCGCCTGATGGGCGAGAAGGTGGTGCCGGCCTTCAAATAGGGCCGCGCGCCGCCGCGCAATTGCCACAAAGCCCCGGCAAGGCTTCGCGCATGAGGCTGATCAGACGCTGGCTCTCGGGCGGTTTCGGGCTTGGCTTTGCGCTGCTCTGCGGCGTTCTCGCCATGCAGGCGCCGGCCTTTACCGCTGCCTATGGGACGGCACTGCTGCAGGTCGCGGCTGACGCGCGGCGCGATATCGATCAGCGCGAGGACTCCGCGCGCCAATATTACGGCATTGCGGCGCGCGAGGACGATGCCGTGGTCGACGCACTGAAGGCGCGGGAGCCGTCCAATGCCGAGAGCCTGGCGCGCTCGATCGCCCATGCGGGGCGTCTCGGCGCGGCCTATGGCAAAATCGCGCAAAGCCCGGCTCTGCTGCGGCCGATCGCGGCGCTGACGGATGCCGCGAATGACCCCGAGGGCGACAAGGCCGCGATCTGGCGGCTGTCCTGGCAAAGCTTTACGCCGCGGATCGATTTGAGCGTGGCCGCGGTGATTTATGGCTTCGCCGGGTTGATGCTGGGCTCGCTCGTCGCCGAGCTGGTCGCGGCGGCGCTCGCTCGAGCGATGCGGCGGCGGGTCCCGCCGCGCGGTTATCCTTAAGCGGGCAGCCGGGCCTTGCTAGCTTCGCCGCCGGCTGCGGCTCCGGCTGCTGCCGCTCTTTTTGCGCCGGCGCGATTGTCCCGATTCCGACATGGCGATCGCGACGGCTTGGCGGCGGCTCTTGACCTTGCGGCCAGATCCGCTCTTCAGCTTGCGGTGCTTGTATTCACGCATGACGCGCGAGACTTTTTTCTTCTGCCGCGGTGAAGCCATGGCGCAACCTCCGTCGAGTGATGCACATAAAATGCGCGAAACGCGGGCACGGTTCCTAAAGCGGACGTTGCAGTAGCGCTTGGCGGGAGAATGAGGCTCCTTGCGGCGCTCTCTCCTCCCTGTCTTCCGTCGCGGCCCAAGAGGCCGCGCGGCGGCCTACTTCACGAACTCGTTGGTGAAGATCTTGTCATAGGATGGCAGCTTCTCGCTCGCCTTCATGAAGCCCGCTTCGACATTCATGTCGTCCGCCGCGGAGAGGCCCTTGGCATCGAGCAGCGGCGGCGAGGGCGTCGCCTCGAGCGTGTGCTCGAAAGCCTGCGCCAGCACGGCCGGGTCCTTGACATTGAGGCGCTTGCCCAGCATCGCCATCGCTTCCTTGGGATGCTGGTGCATGAAGGCATTGGCCTTGACCATCGCCGCGCCCATCTTGACGCAGAGCGAGCGGTGATCGGTGCAAAGCTGCCGGCGCGTCATCAGCACGTTGGCGGCGATATGGGCGAGCGAGGGCGGATCGATCTTGCCGGTGGTGCCGTCGGCGACCACCACCGCCAAGCCCTCTTGCAGCATTTGCTCGATGACCGGTGGGCCGCTGGAGACGCCGTCGATCGCGTTGCGCTGCAGCGCGCCGACCTGGTCGGGCGGCGAAATGCCGGCGACGACCATGTCCTTCTCGGCATCGAGCCCGCCGAGCTTCGCGATCAGCTTCAGATAGGCATGCGGGATCGCGTTGATCGCCCCGACCCCCATGCGCAGCCCCTTCAACACCTTGGCGCGCTCGGGTAGCGACGCCTTGGGATCGAAATGCCGCTGCTCCGCGGCGCTCTTGCTGATGAGCACCCAGAATCCGGTGCGATCGTAAGTGTTGGCGATGCCGATGAGCGGCTGGCCGCGGGCGGCGGCGCGCGTCAGGGTGACGCCCGAGGAGAAGGAGAAATCGATCGAGCCGGCGATGACCGCGTTGGCGGAGCCGATGCCGGTGATCACCTGCTGCGTCACTTCGAGGCCTTCGCTTTTGAAGATGCCGGCATCCTCGGCGATATAGGCCGTCGAGAAGATGAGCGCGCGGGCGGGCAGGGCAAGCGTCGTCTTCTCGGTTTGAGCCTGCGCCGATAGACCCGCGGCGAGCGTCAGGATGGTTGCCGCAGCGAGAGTGCGGAGCATGCTCATGATCGTCGTTCCCCCCAAATTCGTATCAGCGCGAGAGGATGCCCGCCTTTTGCCGGTGGGACAAGGCGATTCCGGGGGGGCGGCGTACACACCCGCGCGGTGCAAGAAAAAGGGCGCCGCAAGGGCGCCCTTTCCGCGAAGGAAGCTTTGGCCGAACGTCAGCCGGCGGCGGCCGCCACGGCGCGCCGCGCCATCACGCCGACGAGATGCGCGCGATATTCGGCGCTCGCATGGATGTCGGAGTTGAGCCCGTCCTGCTTTTGCGCGATGGACTTGATCGCATCGGCCGTGAAGGATTTGGCGAGCGCCGCCTCCATATCCTTTTGGCGGAACACCACCGGCCCGGCGCCTGTGACGGCGACGCGGATATTGCCGCCGGTCTTTGCCACGAACACGCCGACGATCGCATAGCGCGAGGCGGGGTTCGGGAATTTCATATAGGCCGCCTTCTCGGGGATCGGATAAGAGAAGGAGGTAATGATCTCGCCATCTTCCAGCGCGGTCTCGAACATGCCCTTGAAGAAATCGTCGGCGGCGATCTTGCGCTTGTTGGTGATGACCGTCGCGTTGAGCGCGAGCACGGCCGAGGGATAATCCGCCGCCGGGTCGTTGTTGGCGACCGAGCCGCCCATCGTGCCGCGGTTACGCACCGCCGGATCGCCGATATGCGAGGCGAGATAGGCGAGGGCCGGGATCGCGCTCTTCACCACATCGGAATTGGCGACGTCGAAATGCCGCGTCATCGCGCCGACGACGATGGCGTTGCCGTCCTTCTTGATGCCTTTGAGGTCCGCGATCTTGCCGAGATCGACGATGTCCGAGGGCTTGGCGAGGCGCTGCTTCAAGGTCGGGATCAGCGTCATCCCGCCCGCCATCAGCTTGCCTTCCTCGGCGCCGGTCACGAGCTTGGCGGCCTCGTCGACGTTTTTCGCCTGGTGATAGTTGAAGTTGTACATCGTTCAGCTCCCTTCGAATCTTGGCCCTTGGCGGCGCGGACCGGCTCAGGCTGCCATAGGTTTACGGTGTTGCTGGATCGCGCGCCAGACTTTTTCCGGGGTCGCCGGCATGGGGAGATCGGCGATCCCCAAAGGCGCCAGCGCGTCAATGACGGCGTTCATGACCGCGACCGGCGCGCCGATGGCACCCGCCTCGCCGCAGCCTTTGACCCCCAGCGGGTTGTGCGTGCAGGGCGTGCCATGCGTCGCGACGGCGAAGCCCGGCAAATCGTCGGCCCGCGGCATGCAGTAATCCATGAAAGAACCGGTCAGAAGCTGGCCGCTCTTGCGGTCGTAGCGGCAGGTCTCGAGCAGCGCCTGGCCGATGCCTTGGGCCAGCCCGCCATGGACTTGGCCTTCGACGATCATCGGGTTGACGATGTTGCCGAAATCATCGGCCGCGGTCATGGTGATAAGCCGCACCGTGCCGGTCTCGGGATCGATCTCGACCTCGGCGACATGGGTGCCGGACGGGAAGGTGAAGTTCTTCGGATCGTAGAACGCGGTCTCATCGAGCCCGGGCTCGAGCTCCTCGAGCGGATAATTGTGCGGCACATAGGCGGCGAAGGCGATCTCGCCGAAGCTTTTGGCGCGGTCTGTCCCGGCAACGGAGAACTTTCCGTCCTTGAACTCGATATCGGCCTCGGCGGCTTCGAGCAGATGCGCGGCGATCTTCCTGCCCTTGGCGACGATCTTGTCGAGCGCCTTGGCCAAGGCCGAGCCGCCGACGGGAAGCGAGCGCGAGCCATAGGTGCCCATGCCGAAAGCGGTCTTGGCGCTGTCGCCATGGACGACGTCGACATTCTCGACCGGCAGGCCGAGCCGGTCGGCGGCGACCTGCGCGAAGGTGGTCTCGTGGCCTTGGCCGTGGCTGTGCGTTCCGGTGAGGACGGTGACGCTGCCGGTCGGGTGGACGCGCACCGCCGCCATCTCGTAAAGCCCGGCGCGCGCGCCCAAAGCGCCTGCGACCGCGGAGGGCGCGACGCCGCAGGCCTCGATATAGCTGGCAATGCCGATGCCGCGCAGCTTGCCGCGCCGCGCGGCCTCCTGGCGCCGTGTCTCGAAGCCGCCATGCGCCGCGGTCTTCAGCGCCATATCGAGGGTGGTGAAGTAATCGCCGCTGTCATAGGCAAGCGCGACGGGCGTCTGATAGGGATAGGCGGTGGGCGCGATGAAATTGCGCCGCCGCAGCTCCGCCGGGCTCAGTTTCAGATCGCGCGCCGCGGCATCGACGATGTGCTCGACGACATAGGCGGCCTCGGGCCGGCCGGCGCCGCGATAGGCATCGACCGGCACGGTGTTGGTGAAGACCGCCTTCACCTCGGCATAGATCGCCGGCGTCGTGTAGGTGCCGGCAAGCAAGGTCGCGTAGAGATAGGTCGGCACGGCGGGCGCGAAGGTCGAGAGATAGGCGCCGAGATTGGCGATGGTCGAGACGCGAAGGGCAAGGAACTTGCCGTCCTTGTCGAGGGCAAGCTCGGCATGGGTGACATGGTCGCGGCCCTGCGCGTCGGAGACGAAGCTCTCCTGCCGCTCGGCGGTCCATTTGACCGGCCGGCCGAGCTGGCCCGCGGCCCAGGTGACCGCCGCCTCCTCGGCATAGTGATAGATTTTCGAGCCGAAGCCGCCGCCGACATCGGGCGCCACCACGCGCAGCTTGTGCTCGGGCAGATGCAGCACGAAGGCGCCCATCAAGAGGCGGATGGCGTGCGGGTTTTGCGAGGTGGTGTAGAGCGTGTAATCGCCGGTGCCGGGATCGTATTCGCCGATATAGGCGCGCGGCTCCATCGCATTGGCGACGAGTCGGTTGTTGATGATGTCGATCCGCGTGACATGCGCGGCCTTGGCAAAAGCCGCATCGACCGCGGCAGGGTCGCCGATGCTCCAGTCGTAGCAGACATTGCCGCGCGCGGCGTCGAAGAGAAGCGGCGCGCCGGGCTTCAGCGCGTCCTCGGCTTCGACTGTCGCGGGGAGGGTCTTGTAAGAAATCTCGACCAGCTCGGCTGCTTCCTCGGCCTGGTCCTTCGCTTCGGCGATGACGATCGCCACCGGATCGCCGACATGGCGCACGCGGCCGACCGCCAGCACCGGATGCGGCGGCTCGGCCATGGGCGAGCCGTCCTTCGATTTGACGCCCCAGCCGCAGGGGAGGGAGCCGAGCCCGGCGGCGGCGAGATCGGCGCCGGTGTAGATGGCGACCACGCCCGGGGCGCTCTTCGCCTTCTCCCAATGGATCGAGGCGATCTCGGCATGGGCATGCGGGCTGCGGATGAAGACGGCGAAGAGCTGATGCGGACGGTTGATGTCGTCCGTGTAATGCCCCTTGCCGGTGAGGAAGCGCAGATCCTCTTTGCGACGGACCGGCGCGCCAAGCGGCCGGGCGGGCATGTTACGCCCCTTTGGCCATGGTCTTGGCGCAGGCGTCGATGGCTTTGACGATGTTGTGATAGCCGGTGCAGCGGCAGAGATTGCCCTCGAGCCAAGCGCGGATTTCCTGCTCGCTGGGGCTCTTGTTGACGCGCAGCAGATCGATCGCGCTCATCACCATACCGGGCGTGCAGAAGCCGCATTGCAGCGCGTGGTTCTCGCGGAAAGCGGCTTGCATCGGATGCAGCTCATCGCCCTTGGCGAGGCCTTCGATGGTGGTGACGCTGGAGCCGTTCACCTGGGTCGCCAGCATGGTGCAGCTCTTCGCCGAATAGCCGTCGATATGGACGACGCAGGCGCCGCATTGGCTCGTGTCGCAGCCGACATGCGTTCCGGTCAATCCGAGATGCTCGCGAAGAAATTGGACCAGCAAAGTCCGCGGTTCGACCTCGCGGGTTTCCGCTTTGCCGTTCACCGTGATCGTTACGGTGGCCATTCGTCTCTCTCCCTCGTTGCAGCCCCTTGAGCCCAAGTTTCGTGCGCGGCGGCGCTCCGGTCAAGCGCCCCGGACGGCAATCCTCAGCCGCGCGTGAAGAAATAGAGGATGATGATCACCACCGCTGCGAGGATCGCGACCCAGAGCATCGGCGAGACGCGCTTTGACGGCGGCGAGGGCGGCAGCGGCGCCGGTTGCCGCGGCACGGGCTGGGCCGCGGCCGTCGCTGCCGGTTGCGGCGCAGCTTGAGCCGGCGCGGCTTGCGCGGGCGCCGCGGGCTCGGGCGCGGCGGGTGCAGCCGCGGCAGGGGCCGGCGCGGGGCCACCGACGATCTCGGCGAATTTGGCGAAGAAATTCTCGGCCATCTGGCGCGCGGTCGCGTCGATGAGGCGCGAGCCGATCTGCGCGAGCTTGCCGCCGACATTGGCCTCGACGACATAGCTGAGCTTGGTCGCGCCGCCATCATCGGCGAGCTTCACCGTGGCGCCGCCCTTGGCGAAGCCGGCCGGTCCGCCCGTGCCTTCGCCCGAGATGCGGTAACCGTTCGGCGGATCGAGATCCGAGAGCGTGACCTTGCCGCCGAAGCGCGCGCTCACCGGTCCGACTTTCGCGCGCACGCTCGCCGTCATCTCGGTCGGCGAGAGCTTCTCGATCTTCTCGCAGCCCGGAATGCACTGCTTCAGGATGTCCGGGTCGTTGAGCGCTTCCCAGACTTTCTGGCGCGGTGCCGCGACGCGGTATTCGCCAGTCATGTCCATGGTTCGCGCCTCCGTCTCGTTCTTCTCGAAACCGGCGCGACCGTAGCGCGGCGGTGACGGAGGGGCAAGCGCTCGGCGCGGAAATCCGCGGCCTTGGCTTCGCGCGCCGCGACATTCATAGTCGCGCGCATGCATGCGCCGAGCGACATGGTTGCGCCGTCGAGCCTCGCCTGGGCGCTTCCCTTTCTCGGTCTTCTGCTCACGATCGCGCTGGCGCCGCTGCTCGCGCCTCGCGCTTGGCACCGGCATTACGGCAAGGCGGTGCTTGCCTGGGCGCTCGCCTTCGTCCTGCCCGATGCGGCGGTCCGCGGCGTCGAGAGCGATCTCGCGACCATCCTCGGCACCGCGCTCCACGAGTACCTCCCCTTCATTCTCCTCCTCGGCGCGCTCTTCACCGTCGCCGGAGGCCTGCGCATCAAAGGAACGCTGCACGGGACGCCGGCGGTCAATGCGCTGCTGCTCGCGATCGGCACCGGCATCGCCAGCGTGATCGGAACGACCGGCGCAACGATGGTGATGCTGCGGCCGGTGATCCGCGCCAATCGCCACCGCGCGCAATCAACGCATGTCTTCGTGTTCTTCATCCTGCTCGTCGCGAATATCGGCGGCGCGTTGACGCCCTTGGGCGACCCGCCGCTCTTCCTGGGCTTTCTCCTCGGCGTGCCGTTCTTCTGGCCGACGATCCATCTCGCCTTGCCCACCTTTTTTCTCGCGGTCATTCTGCTCGCTTTGTTCTATGGCCTCGACCGGCTCATGCATCGTCGCGCCGGCCGTGGCGAACCGGCGCCCCTCGCAGAGATCGAGCGCCTCGGCCTCGACGGCAAGATCAATCTTCTGCTGTTGGCGGCGATCGTCGCGATCGTCCTGCTGCGCGCCTTGTGGCATCCTGCGGCGCAGCTCTCCGTGCTCGGCGTCGCCTGGACGCTCGGCGATGCGCTCGCCGATGCCTTGCTCGCTGGCGTTGCCGTTCTGTCGCTGGCCTTGACCCCGCCAGCGATCCGCAAAGCCAATGACTTCGACTGGGGGCCGATGGTCGAGGTGGCGATGCTTTTCGCTGCGATCTTCGTAACGCTGCAGCCGGTGATGGCGATGATTGCCGCGGGTGAGGAGGGGCCGCTTGCCGCTCTAGCCGCGCGGCTGCACAACGGCTCTCCCGAGCCGACGCTGTTTTATTGGGCGACGGGCGCGCTCTCCGCCTTTCTCGACAATGCGCCGACCTATGTCGTGTTCTTCGGATTTGCCGGCGGCGATGCGGCCGCGCTCAGCGGCCCGCTCAGCCCGGTCTTGACCGCGATCTCCTGCGGCGCGGTCTATTTCGGCGCGCTGAGCTATATCGGCAATGCGCCCAATTTCATGGCGAAGGCCATGATCGAGAACCAGGGCCTCAAAATGCCGAGCTTCTTCGGCTATCTCGGCTGGTCTTGCCTCTGCCTCCTGCCCTGGCTCGCGGTCGTCGACCTCCTGTTCTTCCGCCTCTAAGGTCGAGCGGCGGCTTGACCCGAGCGCGTCGTCGGCCATAGAAAGCCTCGCAATTTCGACGGTCCGGGGCGTAGCTCAGCCTGGTAGAGCGCCAGCTTTGGGAGCTGGATGCCGGAGGTTCGAATCCTCTCGCCCCGACCAGACGAGACGGCCGCAGCACGAGGGACCGGCATGGCGCGCGCACGCATCTATCGACCGAGCAAGACGGCGATGCAATCCGGCAGGGCGGGGACGAAGCGTTGGGTCCTCGAATACGAGCCCGCGACGCCGCGCGAGCCCGATCCGCTGATGGGTTGGTCGAGCGCGCGCGACACGCTCAACCAGGTGTGGCTGCGCTTCGCGACCCTCGATGAGGCCAAGGCTTTCGCCGACAAGCATGGCATCTCCTACGAGGTGGAGCAGCCGCGCGAGCGCGTCTTCAAGCCGAAGAGCTACGCCGACAATTTCCGCTTCGACCGCACGCAGTGAGAAGCCGTTTCCCTTGGCGCGC
>DATNGG010000111.1:0-37251 GCA_035605975.1 Allostellaceae bacterium
AGTTTTGGTTTTGTTCCGGCCGACTTGGCCGGTTTCCTTATCAGCCGCGGGGTCGGGCATGCTGACGCGCAAACAATACGAGCTCTTGCTCTTCATCAATCGTCGCCTGGGGGAGAACGGTGTTTCGCCCTCTTTCGAGGAGATGAAGGACGCTTTGAGCCTCAAATCGAAATCCGGCATCCACCGGCTCATCAGCGGCCTCGAGGAGCGCGGCTTCATCCGGCGCCTGGCGCACCGGGCCCGCGCGCTCGAAGTGATCAAGCTGCCCGAGGAAACCTCGGTCGCGCCGCGGCGCGCCGCGGCGCCGGGCGATCGCAGCCGCTTCTCGCCCACCGTCATCCGCGGCGATTTCAAAACCGGCTTGGCGGGCGCCGCGCCCGCCAATGCCAATGAGGCGGTCGAGCTGCCGCTTTACGGCCGGATCGCCGCCGGCACGCCGATCGAGGCGCTGCGCGATCAAAGCGCTTCCGTTGCCGTGCCGCCGAGCCTCATCGGCAGCGGCGATCATTACGCGCTGGAAGTCGCGGGCGACAGCATGATCGAAGCCGGCATCATGGATGGCGACACGGTGCTGATCCAGAAATGCGAGGTCGCCGAGAACGGCGCGATCGTCGTGGCCCTCGTCGACAATAACGAAGTCACTTTGAAGCGGCTGCGCAAGCGCGGCGATTCGATCGCGCTCGAGCCCGCGAACAAAGCCTATGAGACGCGGATCTTCGGTCCCGACCGCGTCAAGGTGCAGGGCAAGCTCGTCGGACTGATGCGGCGCTATTGAGACGCGGCGCGGCGCCTCGCGCCGCCTCTATTCGCTCGTCCGCTCGGAATAACGCGGCGACCAGGGCCGGTTGCCTTGCCAGGCGCGCACCGTTTCGATCGTGAAACCCGAGGCGTCGATCCACACCGCGTGCCCGCCCTCGCGATAGGTGTCGATACGGTCGATCACCCGCGCGCCGCGGCAGGAGCGACGCGCCGGCACCGGGCTGACGACGAGATCGGCGGCGCGGCAATCCTCGGCGAGCGCCGCGCCATCGCGGATAAGCGCGATGGTCTTTTCATGCACGCGGTAAAAGCAACCCTCAGCATCGCAAGTAAGCGCGCCGTCGGCGGCAGCACCGTTTTCCGGCCAGGGCGCGGCGAGCGTCGTCGCCGCGCGCCGCGTCCACACATCCTCGATCATTGCCTCGCCGCGCGCCGTCGAGGGGACGTAGCTGCCATCGGGCGCGCGCACGGCGATGAGGCGCATATCGCCTGAAATCAAGAGATCGGGCGGCCGCACCGCCGCGAGCGTCAAAAGCCCGAGCGCGACCGGCGCCAATCCCCACCAGCGCCAGCGGCCGAGCCAGATGCATAGCCACACGCCGCCGAGCGCGATGAGACCGAGGCCGGTCGCGGAAAGGCTCGGCACATGCATGACCGCGCCGGGCCAGGACGTGACCTGGTGGCCGATCCAGGAAATCGCGTCGATCCCCTTGCCCATCGGCACGAGCGCCAGCTTCTCGAGACCCAAGGGCATGAGCAACACCGCGAGAATGCCCCAGGGCATCACCCAGAACCCGGTGATCGGCACCGCGATCGCATTGGCGATGACGGAATAAAGCGGAAAGCGATTGAAGTGATAGATGGTGAAGGGCGCGGTCGCGACCGTCGTGACCATCGTCGTGAAAGCGAGCCCCAAGACATAAAGACCCAAGCGGCGCAGCGCGCCGGAATCGCGATGCCAGGCCGAGAGCCTCGGCCGCATCGCCTCGTAAAAGGCGATGAGACAGGCGACCGAAGCAAAGGACATCTGGAAGCTCGGCCCCGCCGCCGCGTCGGGCGTCATCAGCATCACCACCACCGCAGCGACGGCAATAGCGCGCGGCGAGACGCTGATGCGGTCGACCAGCACGGCCAAAAGCGCCAGCCCCACCATGACGAAGGCGCGGCGCGAGGACACGGTCGCGCCCGACAGCAGCAGATAAAAGAAGATGAAGAGCAGCGCGCCGGCAGCGGCGAATTTCTTGGTCGGGTAGTTGAGCGCCAAACGCGGGATGAGGGCCAAGAGCGCGCGCAAAGCGAAAAACGCGATGCCCGCGACCATGCCCATATGAAGGCCGGCAATGACGAGAATATGCGCCAACCCCGCATCGCGAAACGCGCCCGCATCGTCGGGCGCGATCGCATGCGTCTCGCCGGCGAGGATCGCCGAGGCGATGGCGCCCGAGCGGTCGGGCAAGGCCATGCGGATGCGCGCCGTCACGCCATTGCGCAAGGCTTCGATCGCATGATGCCAAGCGCCCGGCGCTTCGCCCGCGGGCGGTGCGGCCGGCTCGACGCCGCCCAACGCGTAGCCGACTGCGCCCAGCCGGTCGAACCAGGCACGGCGCTCGAAATCATAAGCGCCGGGCATCGACGGCGCGGGCGGCGGCATCAGCATCGCACGCAGCCTCAGCCAATCGCCGGGCGCAACGCCGGGATCGCCACGCCGCAGCCGCACGCGCAACCGCGCCGGCAGATGCCGCGCATCGAGCGCGCCCGATTTGCCATCACGAATTTCCGCGGGCGCGATGACCAGCCGCGCGCCTTGGGGCAGCGGATCGACCGATAGGAGCCGGCCGGTGACGAGAGCCGGTCCCATGCGATGGGTCAGCACCGGCGCCGCAACATTCCAGCATTCGAATTGCGCGGCGGCAAAGCCGAGCGCGAGCGCAAGCACCGCGCCTACCGCGGTCACATCGATGCGTGCCCGCCACGCCGCGATCATCGCGGCCGAGGCCGCGATCAAGGCACCCGCCCCGATCCACCAAAGAGGCTCGCTCGTCAGCGAGAAGTAACCGCCGACGCCGACGCCCATCAGCACCGGAAACCAGAGCGGCCAGCGCTCGCGCTCGGCGAGGAAGCGCTCATAGAGCGGCGTCAGGAGGCCGGGCCGTGCTTCGCCCGAAAGTTCGGCGGAAACGGACATGGGAACTCAGTCTAGCCCGTCCCGAGGGCGAATGCTCGCCCCGGCGGCAAGGGCAGAATTATCGCATATTGCTGGACATCGGTCCCGCGTCCTTCGACAGCTCGAGCCATATCGGCGCTCGCGCTCAGGATGAAGCGTTTTTCTTAATGCCATCAACCCTCTCGCCTCACCCTGAGTGGAGCGAAGCGAAGTCGAAGGGCGCAAACCATCAATGCAGCGCCTTATGCGAGAGAGCCGCCATGACGGCTTCCGATGGATGTGCTAAACCGCGCGGCCATGAGCGTTACGGTTCGCTTTGCCCCCTCGCCCACGGGTTTTCTCCATATCGGCGGCGCGCGCACGGCCCTCTTCAACTGGCTCTTCGCCCGCCATCATGGCGGCAAATTCCTGCTGCGCATCGAGGATACCGATCGCGTCCGCTCGACCAAGGAAGCGGTCGATGCGATCATCGACGGGCTCCAATGGCTCGGCCTGCAATGGGACGGCGAGATCGTCATGCAGTCGGCGCGCGCCGAGCGTCACGCGGCGCTTGCGCGCCAATTGCTCGCGGAGGGCAAGGCCTATTATTGCTATTGCACGCCGCAGGAGCTCGAGGCGATGCGCGAGAAGGCGCGCGCCGAAGGCCGCTCGGCCCGCTATGACGGAACCTGGCGCAACCGCGATCCCAAGGAAGCGCCGCCCGGCATTCCACCGGTCATCCGCCTCAAGGCGCAGCAGGACGGCGACACCGTGATCGAGGATCGCGTGCAGGGCCGCGTCGTCGTCGCCAATGCGCAGCTCGACGATCTCATCATCCTGCGCGCCGACGGCACGCCGACCTATAATTTCTCGGTCGTGGTCGACGATCACGATATGGCGATCACCCATGTCATCCGCGGCGACGATCATCTGAACAACGCGTTTCGCCAAACGCAAATCTATCGCGCTTTCCTTTGGGACATCCCGCAATTCGCGCATGTGCCGCTGATCCATGGGCCCGACGGCGCCAAGCTGTCGAAGCGCCACGGCGCCTTGGGAGTCGATGCCTATCGCGACATGGGCTATTTGCCCGAGGCGCTGCGCAATTATCTGCTGCGGCTGGGTTGGAGCCATGGCGACGCCGAGATCATCTCGACCGCGCAGGCGATAGAATGGTTCGAGCTCGACGCGATCGGCCGCGCGCCCGCGCGCTTCGACTTTGCCAAGCTCGGCAGCCTCAACGCGCATTACCTGCGCGAGACCGCGGATGCGCGACTCGCCGCGCTGGTCGCGCCTTTCCTTGAACGCGCGCTCGGCGCCGCGCTGGACATTGGCGAGACGGCGCGGCTTGTCTCGGCCATGTCCGGGCTGAAGCCGCGCGCGAAGACGCTCGTCGAACTTGCTGACATCGCAAAATTTTACGTGGCGAAGCGGCCGATCCCGATCGACGACAAGGCAAATGCGGCACTGGCATCGGCGAAATCTCTCCTGCCTGAATTGGCGGAGGCTTTGCAAAGCGTGGCCTGGGAGGCTGGCGCGCTCGAGACCGCGACTCGCGATTTTGCCGAGGCGCACGGCGTGAAGCTCGGCGCGGCGGCGCAGCCTTTGCGCGCGGCCTTGACCGGCAGCCTTGCCTCACCGCCGATCTTTTCCGTGATGGAGGTGCTGGGACGCGACGAGACGCTCGCCCGTCTCGCAGATGCGTCGGCGCGCTGAGCCGCGAATTGCCAAACGCATCATGCCGCTCTATTCTCGCGGCATCGAGTGATTTTGCGCTGCAGCATCGGCGCAGCAGGAGGCAGACAATGGATAAAAAGTCCTCGAACCGGCAGACGGTGTCGATCACCGACAATGTCACGGGCAAATCCACCGAGCTGCCGTTGTTATCGGGGACGATCGGGCCGCAAGTCGTCGATGTGAGGCGATTGTATTCGGATCTCGGGCATTTCACCTTCGATCCCGGCTACACCGCGACCGGAAGCTGCGAATCAAAGATCACCTATATCGACGGCGATGTCGGCGAGCTGATGTATCGCGGCTATCCGATCGAGCAGCTCGCGGAGAAGAGCGATTTCTCGGAAGTCTCCTATCTTCTGCTCTATGGCGAATTGCCGACCCGCGACCAGAAAGAAGCCTTCGATTACGCGATCACGCACCACACGATGGTGCACGAGCAGCTGACGCGCTTCTTCCAGGGCTTCCGCCGCGACGCGCATCCGATGGCGGTGATGTGCGGCGTCGTCGGCGCCTTGTCCGCCTTCTATCACGATTCGACCGACATCTCCGATCCGCATCAACGCATGGTCGCCTCGCATCGCATGATCGCGAAAATGCCGACCATCGCAGCGATGGCCTATAAATACACGCTCGGCCAGCCCTTCATGTACCCGAAGAACGAGCTGAGCTATGCCGAGAACTTCCTCTACATGACCTTCGGCGTCCCCTGCGAGGAGTACAAGGTCAGCCGGGTGCTCGCCAAGGCGATGGACAAGATATTCATCCTCCATGCCGATCACGAGCAGAATGCATCGACCTCGACGGTGCGGCTCGCCGGCTCCTCGGGCGCCAATCCTTTCGCCTGCATCGCCGCCGGCATCGCCTCGCTGTGGGGGCCGGCGCATGGCGGCGCCAATGAGGCGGTCTTGAAGATGCTGATGGAGATCGGCCACAAGGACCGCATCCCAGAATTCATCAAGCGCGCCAAGAACAAGGACGATACCTTCAAGCTGATGGGCTTCGGCCATCGCGTCTACAAGAATTACGATCCGCGCGCCGCGGTGCTGCGCGCCTCGTGCCACGAAGTGCTCGACGAGTTGGGCGTGCGCGACGAGCCGCTCCTCGATCTCGCGATGGAGCTCGAGAAGATCGCCTTGAAGGACGATTATTTCATCGAGAAGAAGCTCTATCCCAACGTCGATTTCTATTCCGGCATCATTCTGAAGGCGATGGGCTTCCCGACCTCGATGTTCACCGTGCTGTTCGCGATCGCCCGCACGGTCGGCTGGGTCGCGCAATGGAACGAGATGATCGAGGATCCCAACCAGAAGATCGGGCGACCGCGCCAGCTCTACACGGGTCCCACCAAGCGCGACTATGTGGCGATGGGGCAACGTGGCTAGCCCGCGTCCCGATCGCGGCGGCGGCGGTGCGGGCGCGCTACGGCGCGCGACGATCCTCCGCGGCGCGTCGCGTCCCTCCCGCGCGGCCAACGACAATCCCACGCGGCTCGGGCACCGGCTGGTCCGGTTCCTGCTTTTCATCACGGCGCTGGTCTTGCTGAGCTGGGCGCTGTGGACGCTGGGGCCGTGAAGGCAGCGCGCGCCGGGGTTACGATCGGTTAACCATATCGGCTTAGCCTCCCGGCCATGACGGCCCCGAGCAATCCTCTTCCCGCGCTGGCGCGGGCGATCGATCCCGAAATTCTGCACAGCATCCGCCGCGCGAGCGCCGCGACCGCGACGGATTTCGGCCTTCTCATGGCCCAAGCCGCGCAGGAAAGCGGCTTTCACGCCGACGCCAAATCCTCGACCAGCAGCGCCGCCGGCCTCTTCCAGTTCATCGACAGCACCTGGCTCGGCCTCGTCAAACGCTTCGGCGCGAAATACGGCGTCGGCGCGCTGGCGCAGCACATCGCAATCGATGGCAGCGGCAAGCCCAGCGTGAGCGATCCCGCCCTGCGCAAGAAAATCCTCGATCTGCGCAGCGACCCGTCGCTCTCGGCGGCGCTCGCGGGCGAATCGATGAAGCTCAACCGCGCGACGGTCGAGCAGGCCTTGGGGCATAGGCTCCAGCGCGCCGATCTCTATATGGCGCATTTTCTCGGCGCCTCGGGCGCGACGGCTTTTCTCAAGACCCTTGCGACCAGCGGCAACACGCCCGCCGCCGATCTTCTGCCCGAGGCAGCGGCGGCAAACCCCGCGGTCTTCTACGATCCGCAGAGCGGCAAGCCGCGCAGCGTCGCCGAAATCTATCAAAGCTTCTCGAGCAAAATCGACCGCGAGGCAGGCGCGCTCGCCAGCCTCGGCACCGGACCGGATGTCGCCGACGCGACGCCGGGCGACAGCGCAGCCTATGCCCCGACCGGGCGCCGCGCGCTCGATTGGCCCGGCGTGAAGCTCTCGCCGCAGCTGCTCGACATGCTGAACGTCGTGGCGCTGGCCGCGCTCAAAATGGCCGAGAAGACTCCCGCCGCTCCCTATTCGCCGGCGCAGCCCCAACCGCGCGAGCGCCATTCGATCTGAGCCGGTGGCGGCCGCCCGTTACATCGACGGCGTCGTATAATAGGTAATCGCGTAAGCATGCTCGTAAGCGCCGAGCCGCGAGCGCGTGACATTGCCTTCCGCATCGAAGGCGATTTCGGGATCGGGACCCGGACGATCGCAGGTGATGTCGTCGCCGACGCTCTCGGCGTGACGCAGCGCGCCATTCTTGAAGAATTCGCGATCGATCACACAGCGCGTCGGCTGCGGCAGCGCATGCGGATGATCCTCGACGCCGTGGAAGAGCGTGTCACCGTCGGCGCGATAGGTGTAGCGATAGACCCCGTCGTAATCGACGACGCTCGCCGTGTCGCGCCGCTCGGTCGTCGCGGCGACCGGCCGGCCATCGGCATCGAGGGTGAAGGCCGAAACGACGCGCTCGGCGCCGCCCGCCGCCGTATAGGCGATCCGCACGCCGTGCTCCGTGTAGGTATAGGCGATGCGCGAGACCTCGCGCCCATCGGCGAGGCGGGTGGTCACGAGCAGCGGCTTGCCCGCGCTGGTATTGGCGATCGCAACCGACTGCTCCGCGCGTCCGTTCCGCTCCATTGTCGCGCCGACAAGGAATCCCTGCGCGTCATATTGGAAACCGATTGTCTCGACCGTTCCCGCGACATAGTCGCTGCGCCGGATTTCGGCGATCTGGTTGCGTGTGTTGTAGGAATAGACGGCGTGAAAGACGGTCGTCTTGGCGAGAAGATCGCGATCGGTCTCCTCGGCGGCGCGCCCATCGGGATAGAAGCGCACCACCGTCTCGCGGCTGCTCGCCGCGGCGCCGCGCGCATCGCCGATATCGAAACGCGCGACGACCTCTTTCACGGGGCCGAGATAGCCCATGGCGCCGGCGGTGAAGCGCAGATTCTCGATCGGAAAGTCGAGATAGGATTGAAGCCACACCCGCTCGCCCGATGGCAGGGCACGGGCGATTGGCGCCAAGGAGAGAAGGACCGCGCCGGCAAGCGGCAGCAAGAGCGAGCGCATGACGGATCAGATGGCCGGTGCGCTTCGCACGGCGGAGGCAGAACGGCGATGGAAAAGCGACGGCACGATGGACCCTCGAAATTGCCTCCGCGCGGCAGGGATTGTGGCAAGGAATGGTTATCAAAGCCTTGCCCAGGCGGCCCAGGCATGACGCTGAAGCGCCGCACGGGTTGCAGTGAAATCGCCGTTTCGCGCTAGAATGAGCGCGGAGGTCTCAGCTTTGCCGCAATCCCGCAGCACCAGCCTTGCCGATGACATGCCGGCGCCCGCCGCCTTGCGCCTTGGTATGCGTGCGCGTTTCGCCGTGATCGGCGTTTCGGCCTCGCTCGGCCTTCTGCTCATTCTTCTCGCGGTGCCGCGGATCTACGCCGAGCTTTTGCTGCTGCCCGGCAATCCGCTCATCAACACCATCGCCAATGACGATGAAAGCGACGTCACGACGCCCGAGATCGAAGCTCTGCTGGCTTCGCGCGAGCGCGCCATCGGCTGGACCGAATCGGGCCATGTACGGCTGGAGCTCGCCGCCGCGGCGATCCTTCTCGCCCAGCGCGAGGTCGGCGGCGGCACGCGCTATCATGCTTTGATGGCCCGCGCGCGCGACGCGCTCAAGGGCAGCCTCGCGCGCTCGCCCGCCGATCCCTATGCCTGGACGCGTCTCGCTTATGCCCAGCTCGCCGAGGACGAGACGGCGGATCGGATCGTGCCGATCCTCGCCATGGCGATCCGCACCGCGCCGGTCGAGGCAGCGCTGATTTTTCCGCGCCTCGAATTGTGCCTCATCGAGTGGCCGTATTTCCCCCGCGCGCATGCCGATCTTTTCGCCGAGCAGGTGAAGCTCGCCTGGCAGCAATCGCATTGGCGTCTCGTCCGCCTTGCAATTGCGACCGGACGCCGCGACGAGGTGCGCGCTCTGCTCGGTCCGGCCGATCAGGCGGAATTCGACCGTGTCGCCGCCGATCTGTAATTCTCCGCCGGCAAGGCGCGACGCGGCCAGGATTGGATCACCGCCGCGCCCATGATCAGCGCATAGGTCGCGGTGATCGCGGGAATTTGCAGACTGAAATCGACCAGCGAATGGCAGGCGAGCAGTACGCTCGCGCCGATCCCGATCGCCGGATAGATCGCATCGCGGTGCCGCGCGCGCAGACCGAAAAGGCAGCGGATGAACAAGGCGGCACCGCTAAGCGTCAGCAAGAGCGCCGCGGGAATGCCGAGCTCGAGCGCGTTTTCGAGATAAGTATCGTGGGCGCGATCCCAGCGTCCCCGGATCGCTGCGCTCTGGATCGGGCGAAACGCCTCTTCGAAGGTGCCGTAGCCGGTGCCGAGCCAGGGCGCTTCGGCGATCTGGTGGCGCAGCAGCGCGTAGACCAGAGGCCGGCCCTCTTGCGAGAGATCGGTTTCGGCCAGACGCTCGACCAGCTGCGCGCCGTTGAGCGAGCTGACGGCGATGCCCGCCGCCAGCACCGAGCCGGCGATGATGAGGACATAGCGGCGCTGCAAGGTGCGCGAGACGCCGACCGCCGCCACCAGCGCCAGCAGCCCCGCGAAGGTGCTGACGACGCCGCCGCGGGAATCGCTCATCGCCAGCGCGGCGCAGGACACCACCCACCCCACCAACAGGATTCCGCGCCATCCGGCAAGCGCCTCCAGCAAGGCGAGGAACTCGGCGCGCCGGCTGGGCTGGCGCGAGACCAGCATCGCGAGCTCCTTGATGATCATGCCCGAGGCGCAAATGAGGCCAAGCCCGCCATAGGCCGCGTAATTGTTGCGATTGATGAAAGTGCTGGTGACGGAGTTGAAATAGGCCGATTTCGGAAACCACAGCACCATCTTCGCGCCGCTGAATTCCTCGATGAGCCCATAGGCCGAATAGGCGAAGGCGGCGAAGCTCAAGGCGAGGAATAGCGTTTCGGCACGGCGGCGCGGCCAGCACAGCTGCATCGCGAGCCAGAAAATCCCGCCATAGGCGAGGAGCCGGATGATCGCCGCCGCGGTGTCGTCGGGATCGATCGAGATCGCGCCCGCGAGCGGGGTTTGCAACAGCCCCGCCGCCGTCTGCCATAAGGGGTTATGCCAGGCGGCCGGCGTCCAGGGCGAAAGCTGCAAGGCGGCCCAGGCGGCGGTGAGGAGGAACGGCACGATCCACGGCCCGTTGGGCGCAACACGCTGGCCGATGACCGCGCCCGGCCGCATCAGGCTCGCCGCATGGGCCGCGAGCAACAGGCCGACGTAAAGCGCGATCACCCACCAGCTCAGCCGCGCGACCGCGCCCAGCGGCAAGGGAAGCAGCAGAACGAATCCCAGCAGCAAGAGGAAGAGCGCGCGGCCGGGTGCGTAGCGCTCGCGCGCGCGCCGCAGCTCGCTCTCGCCGCTTTCGCCGCTGTCGTCCGTATCGTCGTAGGAGCCCGCGCTGGTCGCGTCCGTCATCGCAGGCGAGCGCGCGGTGTTACGGCGCGGTCGGGCTCACCGGCGGCTGCGGCTTGATGAAGCGATTGAGGCCGGTCTGAACGACCGGCGGCAAGCCCGCGAATTTCGTCGGGCCGGCCAGAAGCGCGTTCATCAGAGCGACCTCCGCGTCGATGATCGATTTGTCGCCGTCGGAGCTATTGCCGATGGTGTGGAACAGCGTGAAATAAGCGCCGCGACGGTAGCTGCGCTCAATGTGATCGTCGGAGGCGCCGAAGACTTCGCCTTCGAGCACCTGAACGATGGTCTTGTCATGGCCGACGATGAAGTTGAACTCGGTGCCGCGCACGCCGAGCGTACCGTTGGGCGTGGTGATCGCATAGCTCTGATGGTCCATATGGCCGGTCGCGAAGCGGAACACGCCCTCGCTCACGGTCATATAAAATTTGCCCTTCGCCGGGTCGGGATCGTAGACGAATTTGTCGAGCACGACCCTGGCGCGCGGGCCGAGGCTCAGCTTGGTGCCGTCGACGAACTCGATTTCCGAGGCGGCATCGGGCGCGGTCGAAATCACCTCGTTCTGGGCGACGTCGTCATGAATGACGAGCTGACGGGTTTGCGTCTCGAGCGTGCCGGTGACGGTGCGCACGACCACGATCGTGGTGCCGATATCCGAAGCAACGGCGCTCGCCGCCGTGCCGAGCAGCGCTGCCGCAATCATCGAAAGCCCGAGCCCTACGCACCCCGCCCGCCGCCGCATGTCCTGCTCTCCCAAAGTCCGGGCCGCTCAAGTTCTTGTTTTTTTCAGTATTAACGAGACGTTACTTTTTCTCAAGATTATATTGGCGCGAGACTGCGGCGATGAGGGTTAAGGCCCGCGCCGGGAATGCGCGGCCGCGGGGGGTCAGGGGTCGGATCAGCCATGCCAAGCCGGTGGCGCAATCGAGCCCTTTCCTGCCTGGTGCTCATCCTGGGCCTCGCCCTTCGGATCGCCGATCCGGGCGTCGTTAAGGATTTCCAAGCCCGGTATTTTGACCTCCTGCAGCAAATCCGGCCCCGGATCTATACGCCCGCGCCGGTGCGCGTGGTCGATATCGACGATGCCAGCCTCGCAAAACTGGGCCAATGGCCCTGGCCCCGCACCGTGCTGGCCGAACTGATCGGCCGCCTGAACCAGCAGGGGGCAGCCTCGATCGCGCTCGACATGGTCCTGGCCGAGCCCGACCGCACCTCGCCGGACCGGGTGGTGGGCGCGCTTCCCCAGGCGCCGCCCGAGGTGGCGCAATGGATCGCCGGCCTCCCCGACCATGACCGCGTCTTGGCCGGCACGATAAAGGGCAGCCGGGTGGTGACCGGGTTTGCGCTAACCACCGCAGGCGGCGGCCGCGATCCCGCCACGGCGGCCGGCTGGGCGCGCGCCGGAGACGACCCGGCGGCTTTCGTGCCCGCCTATGGCGGCGCCGTGGCATCGCTCCCCGCGCTCGAGCAGGCGGCTGCCGGCAATGGCAGCCTCAACCTCGTGCCCGACCGCGACCAGACCGTGCGCCGCGTGCCGCTGGTGGTGCGCTACGGGGAGACGCTCTACCCCTCTCTCGCTGCCGAGGCGCTGCGCGTCGCGCAAGGCGCCGGGAGCTATCTCGTCAAAGCCTCGGGCGCCAATGGCGTGATGGCGTTCGGGCAGCATACCGGCATATCGAGCATCCGCATCGGCGCTTTCGCCGCCGCGACCGACGCCTCGGGTGCGGTGTGGCTTTACGACACCGGCCACGTGCCGGCGCGCAGCATCCCCGCATGGAAGATCATGGACGGCAGCGCCCCGGGCGATGCCGTGCGCGGCTCGATCGTCTTCATCGGCGCTGGCGCGGCCGGGCTCGGCGATTTGAAGGCGACGCCTCTGAGCGTCGCGGTGCTCGGCTCGGAGGTCGATGCCCAGATCGCCGAGCAGATCATCCTGCAGAATTTCCTGGTGCGGCCCGATTGGGCGGCGGGCGCCGAGCTCATCTATCTCGTGCTGCTGGGCGCGGCGCTCATCCTCGGCCTGCCGCGCTTCGGCGCGGCGATGAGCGCGGTGTTCACCGGCGGCGTGTTCATCGCTGCTTTCGCCCTCTCCTGGTACGCCTTCGCGGCGCTCCACCTGCTGTTCGATCCGCTCTATCCCTCGATCGTCGCGCTCGGCGTTTATTTGAGCGCATCGCTGCTCAACCAGCTGCAGACCGAATCGGAAAAGCGCCGCGTCCGCCATGCCTTCAGCCATTACCTGCCCTCGAGCCTCATCGAAGAGCTGGTGAAGAATCCATCGAAGCTCAAGCTCGGTGGCGAGCTGCGGCAGATGAGCTTTCTCTTCTCGGACATTCGCGGCTTCACCTCGGTGGCGGAGAAATGCAAATCGCGGCCAGAGGCCATCACCGAGATCGTCAACCGCTTCACGACGCGGATGACCGAGGCGATTTTCGAGGCCGGCGGCACGATCGACAAATATATGGGCGATTGCGTGATGGCGTTCTGGAACGCGCCGGTCGCCGAGAAGGATCACGCGCGCCGCGCTTGTGAGGCGGCGCTTGCTATGCGCCGCGCCTTGCGCGCGCTCAACGAGGAGCTCGCCGGCGAGGCATCGGCCGTGCTGCTGGCGGGCGGCGAGCGCCTCAATGTCCGGCTCGATGCCGGCATCGGCATCAACACCGGCGATTGCATCGTCGGCAATCTCGGCTCCGACACGCATTTCAACTATTCGGTCATCGGCGATGCGGTCAACCTCGCCTCGCGGCTCGAGGGCCAGTCCAAGACCTATGGCGTGCCGATCGTCATCGGCGAGGAGACCGAGCGCTTGATCCCCGGCCTTGCAACGCTCGAGCTCGACATCGTCGCGGTCAAGGGCAAGCGCGAGGAAGTGCGCGTCTTCACCCTCTTGGGCGACGAGACGCTGGGCGCCGACCCGGCCTTTCTCGATTTCCGCGCGCGCCATATCGAGATGCTCGCCGCCTATCGCGCCCGCGACTGGGACGAGGCGCGCACGCTCATCGCGCGCTGCGAAGGCTTCAATGCCGAGCTGGCGCCGCTCTACGATCTCTATCGCGCGCGCATTGCGGCTTTCGAGCGCGCGCCCACCGGCGAGGCCCGCCAGCCCGCGCCGCTCGATCTTTCGCCCTGAGCCGAGGCGCGCGCGTCCGGGCCGGTCAGCGCAGCGTAAACGCGATCGGCACGGTGATGGTGAGCCGGGCGCCGGCGATCTCGGGCGGGATCGGCGGCAGCGGCGCCGCGCGTTGCACCAGCGCCAGCACCTCCTCGTCGAGCAGCGCATGGCCGGAGCTGCGCTCGATATGCGCGCCCGAGACGCCGCCTTGCCGGTCGAGAACGAACGAGACCAGCGCGATGCCCTGCTCGCCTCTCACCTGCGCCGCGTGCGGATAGCGCTTGTAGCGCGCGAGATAGGTGGCGAGGCGATCACGAAAGCTGGGCACGGCGTTGCTCGGCTGCGGCGCGGTTTGCGGCGGCAGCGGCGCCGCCGCTTGCGGCGCGGCGGCGCTCGGCACGGGCGCGGGCGCCGGGATCGGCACCGGAACGGAATGCTCGACGACGGGATGCGGCCGCGGCTTGGGTTTGGGCTTCACCACGGGTTTGGGTTTCGGCTCGACCGGCTTGACGATCTCGGGCGTGACCTTGGGCTGCGGCGGCTCGATCACCGGCTGGGGCGGCGCCGGCAAAGGCTGCAAATCGATCAAGGTGACGCTCTGCACCGCGGGCGTCGGCGGCAGGGCAACCCGCCAATTCAACAGCAGAACGGCACCGAGCGCATGCAGCGCGAGCACGATGGCGAGGCTCGCGCTCCAGCGCAGCCCGCCGCCACGCGCCGGCATCGAGAATGGCAGCGTTACTGCGGCATCGGTCATTTCAGATCTCTGCTGTCGAGCCCCACCAGCCCGATTTTGAGATACCCATCCTGGCGCAGCGCGCTCATCACCCTCATGAGCTCGCCGTAATCGATGCTGCGATCGGCGCGCAGGAAGATGCGCATCTCCTTGTGGCCGCCGCTCGCCTGATCGAGCGCTGCGCCGAGCGTCTCCTCGCTCGCCGCCGTCTCGCCGACGGCAAGACTGTGATCCGCCTTCACGGTGAGGAAGATCGGCTTGTCCGGACGCGGCTGCGGCGCGGCCGAGGCTTGCGGCAGATCGACCGGGAGATCGACCGTTGCCAGCGGCGCCGCCACCATGAAAATGATCAGCAGCACGAGCATCACGTCGATGAACGGCGTGACGTTGATCTCATGCGCCATGTCGAGCTCGTCATCGCCGCGCGACAGGAGGATCGCCATCGGCTACTCCGCCGCTTTGGTCGGGGCAACGACACGGCGCCCGAGGTCGCGGCTCGTAATCGCCAGCACCTCCGCCCCGGCATCGCCCAGCACGGCGCGGTAATCGGCCGTCGAGCGCACGAAGAGATTGTAGACGACCACCGCCGGGATCGCGGCGACGAGGCCCGCCGCCGTCGCCAGCAGCGCCTCGGCAATGCCCGGCGCGACCACGGCGAGATTGGTCGTGTGCGTGCGGGCAATGCCGACAAAGCTGTTCATGATTCCCCAGACCGTGCCGAAAAGGCCGACGAAGGGCGCGGTCGCGCCGATGGTCGCGAGAATGCCGATGCGGCGCTGCGCCGCGCGGCGCTCCGCCGCCTCGATCCGCTCGAGACGCAATCCGATGCGGCCGAGCAGCCCGTCCTCTGGGCCTCGCGACAAGCGCCATTCCTCGGCGGCGGCGCGCGCCATGGCGGCGACCGGGCCTTGCTCTCCCGACAAGCGTGCCGCCGCCTGCGCCAGGCTCGTCGCCGATGCGATCGAGGCCAGCGCCGCCTTGGCGCGGCGCTTGGCCGCCGCGAGCTCGATCGTCTTGGCGAGCCACACCGTCCAAGTCACGACCGAGGCGAGGAGCAGCAGGACGATGACCGATTTCACCACCGGATCGGCGTTGAGGAACATGCTCCATGGCGAGAGATCGGGCGCAAGCGCGAGGTTCGTCGCAACGCCGGGCAAGGCCGGCGCCGCGGCGACGTGTAGCGGTTCGGCCGCTCCGCTCGCAACGGGCGAGAGCTCTTCGGCCGCCTGCGCGATTGCCGGGAACGCCAAGCCCGCCGCGACATATGCCCATCGCTTCATCATCGCCGACCTTTCGTCATTCGCCTGGCGCCCAGGCCGCCGCGGCACGGCGGTGCCGGCGCAACCGGCGTTTCAACAGCCACATCCAAATCCCGGAGGTCGCAAAGAGCGCGGGCAGCAAGCCCGAGAGGAAGACCAGCGCGCGCCAGCCCCAGCCGAACGCGCTGCCCTCATGGATCGCGTGCATCGAGGCGACTAGGCGCTCGGCCGGCGAATAGCCGCTCGGATCGCGCAGCTCGATGACGCGGCGCTGCCACGGATCGACGAAGGCGATGATCGGCAGCGCGCCGTCTTGCGCTCGCCGCAGCACCGCGCGGAACGGCTGATCGGCGCGCAGCGGCAGGTTGAGCGAGCGCAGCTGCGCGCCGGGAACGCTCGCCGCGGCGAGAGCGGCGGCGCCATCGGCATCGAGCGGCGCGATGCCAGGCTGAGGCTTCACCAAGCCAACGCCGAAACCGGGCCGCACATCGCGCAAGCCGAGCCACGCGGCGGCGACGCCGTTGAAGCTTTGCGGAAAGGCGAGCCAGACGCCGCTAAAGCTCACCACCAGGAACACGGCGAGGCTCCAAATCCCCACCGCGCCATGAATCTGCCGCAGCAGCACCGCGCCCCGCGCGCCGGACTGCACGGTGAAGGCGCCGCGCCATTGCCGCCTCGCCGGCCACCACAGCACGAGCCCGCTCAGCCCCAGCACGCACATCGCGACGCCGAACCAGCCGACGATGTCGCGCCCGCTGCGGTCTTGCTGCAACAGATTGGCATGGAGCAGAAAGATTTGCCGCAGCAGGCTGTCGTTCGGATGCGCGACGCCGAGAATGGCGAGCGTCGCGGGATCGACGAAGACCGTGATCCCGCCCGGACCCGGCCCGCGCGCAGGCTCTGCGAGCCGCACCGAAGCGGGATCGCCCGCCGCCTGAGACGGGGCAACGAGCGTCGGAACAAGACCGGGAGCCGCCTCGCGCGCCGCCGCGATGATCGCGGCAAGCGGCTGTGCAGAGCCGACGCCGGTTGCCCTGGGCGCAGGCTCCATCCAGGCGCGCAGCTCGCTTTCGAAGACGAGCAGGCTGCCGGTCAAGCCGATCGTCACCAGCGGCACGGCGAGGACAGCGCCGATCGAGAGGTGGAAACGGCGAAGGATATATTCGCGCCACGCCATCGTCACACCTCGGCCCAAAGGCGCAGCAGATTGTGATAGACGCTGGTGAGCTGCACCATCGCCGGGTTCTCGGCCGCGACGCGGTTCAATTGCTGGATCGCCATATCGAGATCGAACAGCAGCGTGCGCTTGCCGTCCTCGCGGATCATGCTTTGAACCCAGAAGAAAGACGCAAGCCGCGCGCCGCGCGTGACCGGCTGGACGCGATGGAGGCTCGATGCCGGGTAGAGCACCATGTCGCCGGCCGGCAGCTTGCTGCGATGGAGACCGTAGGTGTCCTCGATCAACAGCTCGCCGCCGTCGTAATCCTCGGGCGCAGTAAGAAAGAGCGTCGCCGAGATATCGGTGCGGACGCGTTGAGCAAAGCCCGGCACCTCGCGGATCGCGCCGTCGATATGCGTGCCGAAGCTTTGGCTGCCCTGATAGCGGTTGAAGAGCGGCGGATAAACTTTGAGCGGCAGCGCCGCGGCGATGAAGAG
This sequence comes from Allostellaceae bacterium, assembly GCA_035605975.1. Lineage (GTDB taxonomy): Bacteria > Pseudomonadota > Alphaproteobacteria > ATCC43930 > CGMCC-115725 > CAIKMD01. The sequence continues at coordinate 17,330 of DATNGG010000111.1, forward strand.
TGGCGAGCGCTGCAGCGCGCCGACGATCATCTCGCCCAAGCGCCGCGCGACGGGATGATCCTCGGGTACCTGCATGTTGTCCTTGGTGCGCGCCGATTGGTGGCCCGCGGTCACGCGGCCGTCGACCCAATCGGCCTCGGCGAGCGCGCGGCGGCACTCGGCGACCTGGTCGGAGCTGAGAACGGCAGGGACATGGACCAGCATCGCCGCGCTCTCTTCCTCAATATTTGTAGTTGATCGTGAACATCGCCATGCGCCCGGTGCCCGGGATAACATGCGAGGGATGCAGCCCGTCGAAATAGTCGGTGTCTGTGATGTTGTAGATGTTGAGCTGCAGATCGAGTTTCTCGTTGGCGCGATATTTCACCATCGCATCGAAGGTCGCATAGCCCGGCACCTTCTCGAGAAAATAGACGCCGCCGACGTTCCGCGGCGTCGAGTTGGCATAGCGGCTCGAGACGTAATTCATGCCGCCGCCGATCTCGAAGCCGTAGGGGAGCTGATAGGCGGTCCAGAGGTTGAAGGTGTGCATCGGCACATTGGCGAGCCGGTTGCCGAGATCGCTGCCCGGCCCCGTCACCGGCGATTTGTCGATCTCGCTGAACATGTAGGCGTAGCCGGCATAGAGCTGCCATTTCTCGGTGAGATGCCCCACCGCCTCGAACTCGAACCCGTCGACCCGCGAATTGCCGGCGAGGATCTGCAGCGTCGGATCGTTGGGATCGGGCTCGCGCGTGTTGGTCTGCTCGGTGCGGTAGATCGCGCCGCGCAGGGTCAAGGCGTCGTGAAACAGATTCCACTTGCTGCCGAATTCGTAGGTCAGGTTTTTTTCCGGCGCGAGATTCGCGGTCGATGAGCTGAGCGACAGCGATTCCGCCGACGGGTTGAACGACGTTCCGGCGGCGAAATAGACGCTGCCGTTTGGCAAGGGCTTGTACACCAGCCCGCCGCGCCAACTCGCCATCTCGTCGGTGCGGTTGAGCGCGGTGTAGCCGGCGCCCGTGCCTGTCACCGGGTTGGCGAAGGTCTGCTGATAATAGTTCGCGGCGAAGCGGTCGAGCCGCAGCCCACACAGGAGCTGCCATTGCTCGGTGAGGTCCGCCGTATCGAGCACATAGATCGCCGCGGTCTTGGCGTCGGTTTTGGTGCTGCTCGAGAAATAGGTGTTGGCGTTGTAAACTTGGCCCGAATCGGGATCGAGAAGCGAGGTGGTGCTGAAGGGTCCGATCGTCGTATAGCGGCGTGGATCGGAGGTCTCCTCGCCCAACTCGACGCCGCCGACGATGGTGTGATGAATGAAGAAGGTGTTGAACCGTGCCGTCGCGTCGAGCTGGTTCTGCAAGAAGGTCTCGAGGCTGGTGCCGTAGAGCTGGTTGCGCGAGACGGAAATCGAATCGAGCGGCGTGCCCGGCGCGAGCAGCAGATTCGTGCCGCGCGCACCCGCCGCCGCCGCCGCATAGATTTGTGGCTCGGTGATGCGGAACTGGCGCAGATAATGGGCGTAGCGGAGTTGGTCGCGCAGGGTCACGGCATCGTTGAAGTCGTGCTCGATCTTGCCGGTCGCGATGTCGACATTGGTACGCAGATAGTTGCTGTGGCTGAAGCCGTAGTAATTGCCGCGATCGACCGGCGCGGGCTCGGCGATGGAGGGAGCGGAGCCTGTTCCGGCCTCGTCGAGCCAGGGCAGGCCGTAATCCGGGATGTCGTATTCCGTCTGATGGAGGAAGCTGAAGTTGAGCCGGGTCGGCGTGCCGAGGCCCAGCGCCAGCGAGGGCGCGATGCCGAAGCGCGAATTCTCGGCGGTGTCGCGCCCGGCGACGTTTGAATCATGCGCCATCAAATTGATGCGGAACGCCGCGCCCTGGCCAAGCGCGCCGATCGGCTGATTGACGTCGGCCGTGACGCGCTTGGTCATGTCGGTGCCGAAGGAGAGGCTGCCGCGCGCGAAGGATTCGAGCAGCGGCATCTTGCTGTCCTGCTCGATGACGCCGCCGGTCGAGCCGCGTCCGAACAGGATCGATGACGGGCCTTTCAGAACCTGAATGTCCTCGAGATAGAACGGATCGCGGTAATAGCTGCCGAAATCGCGCATGCCGTCGATGTAGATGTCGTTGCGCGCGGTGAAGCCGCGCAAGGTCAAATTGTCGCCCTGCGAGCCGCCCTCGCCGGCGGCAAGGCTGATGCCGGAGACATTGCGCAACGCCGCGCGCATGGTGGTAGCGCCCTGATCCTCCATCAGCTGATGCGGCACGGTGTTGATCGATTGCGGCGTATCGAGCAGCGGCTGCGTGAGCTTCGGCAGCGCCGACTGGTCGGTTTGGTAGCTCTGCGCCTCCCCCTGCCCCTCCACCGGAATGGTCGGCAAGGCGAGCGGCGCCACGCCACTCGATTGCGCCTGGGCGGGATCAATGAGGGTCGAGAGGGCAAGGCCGAAAACCGGCGCGAGAACCGCAACGGACGCGGTCGATGCGAGAAGGCGGGGGAGCAGACGGGAGGTCATGGGTCAATCCAGCGCAAGGTTGCAAGGAGAGCATTCCTGGCTGGCTATCGGCCCTAGACCCGATCGGCTGGCTTGGTTGCTGCGAAAAAACGGTCACGTCACTTCACGAGGATGAGCTTGTCGCTGGCGGTGCGGCGCAGGCGATAGCGCTCGCTGCCATGCTCGATGATGATCTCTCGGTGCGGCCCCATCAGGTCCCGGCTGGAGATCACGCCCGGATGCTTGGGCTTGCCGTCCGGCGCTTGGGGTTTTCCCGCGGTGCTGTCGTTCATCGCGCCAACACTCATCTGAGATTGATTGTCATTTGCGAGTTTATATCTGCAACTAAGAATGATTTGCAACGATAAATTTGGCAGAACCCAACTGTTCCGGGTTGGAGCGACTCGTTTGCCCGATCCGGACCCCCTTGGTCCGCGATCCGCCCCGCGCTCAACCAATCCCGATTGACAATCGCAATTACGAATTATTATCAATAAAAATGCAAGTTATTCGCATTTTTATAAGCCCACGCACCTCGGCTCCACTCGCCGAGGTCTGGGCCCCACGCGACTGAATTCGAGGAGGTGATCGGTGCAACGCTTCCGCTTCGTCTCTTTCGCCGCGGGCACTGGCCTTGCGTTGCTTCTCGCGATCGAGGCGGCGGATGCGCAAGAGCCGGTGCGCATCGATGTGACGCTCAAGGATCACCGCTTCTCGCCCTCCGAGATTCGCGTTCCGGCGGGAAAACCGGCGATCATCACGCTGCACAACGCCGATGCGACCGCCGAAGAATTCGAGTCCCAGGCGCTCGACATCGAGACGATCATCGCCGGCGGACGCCGCGGCCTCGTCCGGCTTCACCCGCTCGCGCCGGGCCGCTATCCCTTCATGGACGAGTTCCATTCCGACACCGCGCAAGGCGTCGTCATCGTCGAGTAGCGTCTGAGCGCGCGCTCGCGCGCGATTGACCCTCGCGCCCCCGGCCTCTATTGTCGCGGCCTTCCCAAAGAGCCCGTAGCTCAGCCGGTAGAGCACTTGACTTTTAATCAAGGGGTCGCGGGTTCGATTCCCGCCGGGCTCACCAACCAAAATCAGATACTTAACGAATAACGACTGGGCTGGGCTTTCAAGCAATTCCTAAATTAGTAGCATATTGGTCGCAGAGCCACGGAACAAGGCGCAGAGAAGCTATCTCTTGAAGGGTCGCTTCCTAGCGCAAGCCGCGTCTTCGCAGCGGGCGTAAAGAATTCGCCGCGTCGCGCGGCATCCTCGCGCCGATTGTTCCTCCGCCCGCGGTTTTGTAACCGCTCGACGCCTTGCGTTAGCCACCGCATGATCTCGGCAGGAACCACGGCCCAGTCCAGCGCCGATTCAGCTGTAGGCCTACTTGTAGGCCGACAGCCAAAAACTGGGTTGCGGAGAAACCGGCCTCACCCCCTGCACGTTGTCAGTGAGGCTATCGGGCCTCAGTGAGGCTATCGGCCCCACATGGTCTGCCACGCTTGTGCTCGCATTCTGACTTGGCGTGCCCGTTCTCGCCCGCGAGCAGCACAGGGCAGGCACGAGCCATTGCGCGCGCCACCGCCGCGTCACGCTCGAGACCGCGCGCGGCTATGGTCATCGCGCGGCTATGGTCATCAAGATAAAGCCGGCGATCGGTATGATCTGGTCTGGGACTATGGGTCGAGCTGATGGTGATCCAACGCTTCGCGCTCGACGAGGTCACTCTCGCGATCCACTCCGTCTGTTGCGAGAGACTCCTCGCCGCCATTCATGTCAGCCTCATTCGCTCCGCTAGATCCTATTCTTCAGGCGAGATGCCGCTCACTCAGCCACGACACGATGAGATCGACGGCCTCACGCTGCTGCGCCTCCTGGCCGCTCATGAAGTGCGTCCCGCCTTTGATCCAGGCGAGCTTCTTCTGCGGGTCGGGTGCGGCTTCATAAATGCGCCGGGAATGCGAAGGCCCACCTTCCTCGGCCGTCCCGCACAGAACCACCGTCGGGACGCGGCATTTCGCGATATGCTTCAGCACGTCGAAATGCGATGTGGCCAATCCCCGCTGGCTGATCCATGAGCGCAGGGTGACGATGCGCAGCCGGGTGCGGCTGCCGCGCAGCGGGCCAGGCGTGTAATTCGCGACGCGCGGCTCCTCATCCCAGATCGTCCGCCCGGAGCGGTCGGTCGGATCGACCGAGGTGTCGCGCTGCAGGAGCGCCGCATCCGTGCGATGCACGATGAACGGAACGTCCTTGAGCAGCGGATTTCCGATGCGGTCGATTTTCCGGATCGTCTCCTGGCACCAGCGCGTGATCTTGTGGTTGCGCTCGATCTGGGCGGTCTCGTAGCGCTGGCGGAACGCGTCGGAGAAGGGCGGGCCGTTTTCGGGATTGTAAAGGTCGAGCGCCCGATCGTAGACGAGCGGATCGTTGCCGCTCTCGCCGCCGACCGAGGGATCGAGACCGCGCGTCAGGCTGAAGGGCCGGCCCATATGAGGGTTGAGGAATACCAGCCCGGAAAGCGGCGGCAGCTTGGCCTTGGTGAGATCGGGCGGATCGCCGAGTGGCGTTCCGGTGATCGTCGGGTCGGACGCCTCGCTTTGATAGGCCGCAAAAATTTCGGCGCCGCCGCTGCTGCCCATTCCCAGCACATCGCGATAGCCCTTGGCATGCAGAAACTCGACCGCCGCCGCCGTGTCGAGCAGCGTCTCCTCGAGGATCAGCTCGGCCTCGCGTGCCGTAAACCGGGTGCAGTAGCCGAGCGCGCCGATGCCTTGCCGCGCAAGGCCGGCAAGGAGGAAATGATTGCGCCAGTCGGTCGTGGGATGGGCGATGATGATCGCCGTCCTGGGCTTGGCCGCGTCGTCGTAATGCCATTGCGCCGCGATCGTCGCGCCGTCCTGCGCCGTCAATGCGACCTGCTCTGACTTCAACATGGGGCTTCGGTTCCTTCCGTGATTTGCGATGGGATCGGGGACACGACGGCTAGGGATGCCCGGCGTCGTGCAGCAGGCGCATGCCGAAGATCCAATAAAGGACGATCACCGGCACGAGCGCCGCGAGAAAGAGAAGCGACGAGGCGGCGGCTGGGCCAAGGCCTCCGGACTGCCAAATTCCCCACACCACCACGGGCAGCGTGATGTTGTTTTGCGTGACGAGAAACGCGGCGACCGTCAATTCGCGGAAGGTGAGGAGCGCGTTCCACAGGCAAAGATTGACGATCGCCGGCGCGAGCAGCGGCAGCACGATCTTGCGCAAGGCCGTCAGCATCGGGATGCCGCTCACCTGCGCGACCTCCTCGAGCTCGACGTGAAGCTGGATCAGCGCGGCGTTGAGCACTCGCGTGGTGAAGCTCAGCCGCACGACAACATAGACCACCATCAGAATGAGGATCGTGCCGTAAAGCGGAAAATTGCTCGGCAGGAGGAAAAGCGCCAGGACGAGGAAGGAGATCGCGAAGACCACGCTCGGCACGGCGTGCGGCAGGAATGCGATCCAATCGAAGTATTGCCGACCCCGAATCCTCGAGCGGGTGACAACCCATGATATCGCCAGCCCGAAAAACAGCGCGGCGAGCGGCACGCTGATCATGAGGATCAGGGAATTGACCGCGCCGCGCCCGATCAGGGCGAGCGGGATGTGGCGGAAATTCGCGAGCGTCAGCTGGCTCAGCGCGTGCCAGGAGAAAGGCTGGAAAAACGGCAGGAAGGCCGCCCATGCCATCATCACCAGCGGCAGGCCGATGGCGATGGCGAAATAGACGGCGAAGAGACCCCAGCCGAGCCAGGACCAGCCGCCGAGATCGATCAGACGCGGACGGTAGCCGCGTCCTTGGACGACGGCGTAGCGATCGGCGAAGCGGATGACGCGAAAATAGCACCAGCTCATCAAGATCGAGACGAGGATCATCGGCAGGCTCAACGCGCCGACCTCGCCGTAATTGGGGACGCCCATTTCGGGCGTCACGCTGATATAGACGAGGGTGCTGAAGGTCAGGATCTTGCTGCCGAGGCCAATGATCGCCGGAACCTCGAAGGTGGCGGTGCCGATGACAAGAATGTAGATCGTCGCCGCGATGAGGCCGGGCCACATCAGCGGCAGCACGACCTTTCGCAGCGTCGCCCCGCGGCTGAGCCCATGCACCAGAGCCGCATCCTCGAAAGCCGGATTCATCGCCCGGAGAATCGGGCTTGTCATGACGAAGGCCAGAGGCGCGAGGCCGAGGCCTTCGACCCAGCCCATGCCGAAGACGCTCGCGATATTGAGAGGGCTCGAATCGAGATCGAAGAGGCGCATGAGCCATTGGTTCAGCATGCCGATGCGCGGATGAAGGAAGAAGAGCCAGCCCATGGCTTGAAAGAAGGCGGGCAGCAGCAAGCCCACGGTCATGGTGGAATAGACGGCTTTCTTGCCCGGAAGGTTCGTCCGCTCGACGAGCCAAGCCGCGGCGAGGCCAATCGACATCGCGACCGCGACCGTCACCAGCGAGAAGCCGATGGTGTTGGCGATCGCCCGAGCGACCAACGGGCTCGAGAAGAGGAGCGCGTAGTGCCGCAAGGTGAGCGGACCGAGAAATCCGTTATGGACGTCATCGGCCAGCCCGAGCCAGACGATCACGACGAGGAGCAACGCGACGAGTGCCAGCGGCACCGCCGCGACGCCGAACAGCAGGTTGCGACCAAGCGAGCCGCGCAAGGCACGTGCCGGGCGGGCAAACGCAAGCGGCGGAGCGGACGTCACGGGCTGCAATTGCGACAAGCGGCGCTCGCGCCGGTCCTATTTGAGCAGCATCTTCGTGAAGGTGCTCTTGTACCGATCGAGCTCGGCGGCATGCGGCAGAATGTCCTGGGGGCCGAACGCCAGCAGCTTGTCGCCCTTCTTCAAGAAACCCTGAGCCTTCGCATAGGCCGGCGTTCCCGGGACAAGATGGGATGATTCATGCGCCACCGCCGTGAGAATGTCTTGCCCCTCCTTGGTTGCAACGAAGCCCGCGAACAATTTGGCGAGATTGGGATGGGCGCTGTTCTTCGGAATGCCGAAATAGGTGAGGCTGGTGGCCAGCGCGTCCTCGAGCTCGGTCGAGCCGAGGGGGCCGCCATTCTCCGCGCGCAGATTATCCGGTATGCGGCTGCCGCAATTGAGAAACAGCATGAGGAATTCGCCGGTCGAGATGCGGTCGTTTTCGCCGCAGCGCATCAGCCCGCCCGACCACTCCGCCGTCTTCGCGACGATCGGCTCGATCTTATCGAAGCCATCGGCGAGCGCGAGGCGGTCGAAGCCGACGGCATAGGGGGTCGAGGCGATCTTGCCTTTCCATTTCGGCTTGAACACGTCGGCGATGCGGTGCGGCACATCCGCCGGCTTGACCATATTGGCGTTGTACATGACGCCGTTGAACAGGGTCGTGATGAGGAGAGTCCGGCCTTCGGAGGGTGCCTCCTCGGCCGTGATCTCCGGGAAGTAATCCGCCCAACGGACCGGCGTCAGAATGTTCTGACGCAGCATTTCGACGAAAGAAACCTCGATCCCGAGGAAGAGATCCGAGGTCGGGGTGCGGCCGGCCTTCACCTCCTCGATCGTGCGCGTCGCCATTTGCGGCATCGACGGCCCGGGGGTGTAGTTGACCTCGATCGAAATGCCGTAGGTCCGGTTGATCGCTGTCTCGAGCGCTTTGGCGCCGACATTCGCGGCGAGCGCCGGTCCCCAGACGATGTTGAGCTGCTTTTCGGCTTGCGCCGCCTTGATGAGCGCGTCCAAGGCCGCCGTGCGGTCCGACGCCGCCCAAGCGGCCGGCGAGCCCGCGCCCAAAACCATGGCGAGAGCGACGATCCATCGGAATTTCTGCTTCACGCGTCTTCCCCTCTGATTCGATTTCCATGCATGCGGCGCCGAGCCTCGCGCCGCGCCGATCACGACCCGGCGAACAACAGCATCTGCGAAGTGTCCATCTGGCAAAACACGGTCTTGTCCGGATGGCCGCCGCGGAAAGGCTTTTGCGCGCGGGTCTCGAAAATCACCCCATCGGGCAGGCGGATGCGCAGCTGCACCTGCTCGCCGAGGAAAATCTCGTCGATGATCTCGCCGACGAACTCGTTGGGCGCCGATGTCGCCGCCGCATAGAGCTCGATGCTCGCGGGCCGGACGCCGATCCGCACCGCGCCGCTGAGCCCTTTGGTGTCAGCGCGGATGCGCCCGATCGGCGTGTCGATCGCCCCCGCCTGGCTCACCTCGCCTTTCAGCCAATTCACCTGGCCGAGGAATTCCGCCACCATCGGGGTCGCCGGATTGGCAAAGAGATGGTTCGGCGTTCCGACCTGCATGACGCGCCCGCCATCCATCACGGCGATTTTGTCGCCGAGCGCCAGCGCCTCCGACTGATCGTGGGTGACATAGAGCACGGTGACGCCGACCATCTTCGTCACCGACATGATCTGCTGACGCACCTCTTCGCGCAGCCTTGCATCCAGATTGCTGAGCGGCTCGTCCATCAGCAGGACCACCGGCTCGACCGCCAAGGAGCGGGCGAGCGCGACGCGCTGCTGCTGCCCGCCGCTCAGATGAGGCACCGGCCGGTCGGCATAGCGCTCCATCTGGACGAGCGACAGCGCGTACATGACGCGCTCGCGCACCCGATCCTTCGCGACGCGCTTGGCGCCATGGGTCAGCGGCAGCGCGACGTTCTGATAGACAGTCATGTGCGGCCAGACCGCGTAGGATTGAAAGACCATGCCGAGCCCGCGATTCTCCGGCCGCACGAACACGCCGCGCGCGTCGGAATAGATCAGCTGTCCGGCGAGATGGATTTCGCCGCCCTGCGGCGTCTCGATGCCGGCGACACAGCGCAGCAGGGTCGATTTTCCCGACCCGCTCGGCCCCAGCAGCACGAAGAATTCGCCTTTGTCGACATCGAGATCGACGCCCGGCAAGGCGACGAAGACGCCGTCCCTGACCGCAAATTCCTTCCGCAGCTGCCTGATCCTGATCATTCGTCGGTCGTCCTCCTTGTTTGGATCGGCGCGGCGCGCCTCAACCCAAGCCGCGATCGTGAACTCATGTCCCGCTCAGGCGCGCGGCAGCGGTTGGAAATCCGCATTGGTGCGCAGCACCCAATAGGCGGCGACCAGCGGAACGAGCATGACGATGAAGATCACCGACACCGCCGCCGACTGGCCGGCCTGACCGCCGTTCCACAGGCCCCAGATGGCGACCGGCAGGGTGATGTTCTGCTGCGTCACGAGGAACGCCGCGACCGTCAGTTCGCGATAGCTGAGCAGAGCGTTCCAGATCCACAAATTGAGGATCGCCGGCACGAGCAGCGGCAGCACCACCTTGTAGAGCATCGCGACCGTGCCGATGCCGCTGACAGAGGCGGCGTCCTCGAGCTCGCGGTTGATCTGGAGCAGCGCGCCGTTGAGGACGCGTGTCACCAGGCTGATGCGCACCAGCACCATGACGAACAGCAGGATGAAGACTGTCCCGTAGAAGGGGACGCCCTGGGGAATGATGAACAGGCCGAGCAGCACCGCCGCCACCGCGAAAATCAGGCTCGGAACCGCATGCGGCAGGAAAGCGATCCAATCGTAGAGGAAGCGGCCCCACAATCCCGAGCGGATGACGATCCAGGAGATGGCGAGGCCGAAGATCAGCGCGAGGGTCGGAACCCAGAAGACGAGGAGCAGCGTGTTGCGCGCCGCGTGCCACACCAGCGTCCAATCGATGCCGCTGAAATTGGCGAGCGAGACCTGCGACAAAGCCTCCATCGAGAAAGGCTGGAAATAGGGCAGCAGCGACGCCCACACCATCATGAGGAGCGGCATGAGCTTCGAGATGCCGAAATAGAGCGCGAGCGCGATCCAGCACGGCCAGACCTTGCGGCCCAAGGGAATGAGCTTCGGGCGATAGCCGCGCCCCTGAATGACGCCGTAGCGATGCGAGAGCCGGATGACGCGGAAATACCACCAGCTCAGCAGGCCGGAGCAGAGTATCAGCACGACGCTGATGGCGCCGACATAGCCGTAATTGGGAACGCCCGTGTCGGGCGTCACCTTCACATAGACGACGGTCGCGAAGGTGAAGATGCGGTTGCCGAGCCCGATTATCGCGGGAACCTCGAAAGCGGCGAAGGCGATCACCGAGATATAGATCGCGCAGGCGAGAAGGCCCGGCCACATCAGCGGAAGCACCACATAGCGCAAGGTCAGCCACCGCCCGAGGCCATGAACCGCTGCCGCTTCCTCGAGCGAGGGATTGAGCCCACGGAAGATCGGGCTGGTCATCATGAAGGCCATCGAGGCGAGGCCGAGCCCCTCGACCCAGCCCATGCCGAAGACATTCGCGATGCTGAGCGGCGCTTCCGAGAGCGAGAACCAGTCCATCATCCAGCGATTGAACATGCCGATGCGCGGATGGAGGAAGAACACCCAACCCATCGCGGTGAAGAAGGTCGGCACGAGCACGCCCACGGTGACGATGACATAGACGAGGCGCTTGCCCGGCAAATCGGTTTTCTCGACCAGCCAAGCGATCGACGCGCCAAAAACCAGCGCCGTCACCACCGCGACGGCGGTGAAGCCGAGCGTGTTCCACATCGCCGACGCCATCAACGGATCGTGCAGCAGCGCGTCGAAATATTGCAGCGAGAGCGCGGTGCCCAACCCGCTGCCGACATTCCCGACGAGGCTGTCATAGACGATCACCGCCAAGAGCAGCAGCACGGCGAGGAGCGGCAGGCCCGCCAGGACGTAGATCGACGATCGCCCCGTAACGCAAGCGCGAAGTCTGGCGCGGCTGCTCGGCCGGGGCAGGCCCGGATGCTCCTCGCTCAAGACGGATTGCGCCGACAATTCCATCTCCACTCTTTCGCCCCAGACGGCCGAAGCCGCGCTCGCCGCCCGCGACCCGCCGCGGCGCCGCCGCTAGTGCTTCACCCGCAAAATCTGCTGGTATTCCTTGCGGAACGCCTCGAGCTCCTTCTGTCGCAGGATGATCTCGTCGGGCGACAGCGACACGATCTTGGCGCCGCTTGCCTCGATCCGCTTCGTCTGCTCATAGGCGGCGGTGCCGGGAACATGCGCCGAGGAGGTATAGCCGTAATCCTGGATGATCTTCTGGCCCTCCGGCGTGGTCATGAAGCCGACGAAGAGCTTGGCGAGATTGGGCTTGGCGGTGTTCTTGGGGACGCCGAGGAACCAGTCGACGGTGATCGCCGCGTCGTCAAGAATGACCTCGTCCATCGGTCCGCCGTTCTTGACCGAGAGGCGCTCGTCGCCGCGCCCGCAATCGAAGAACATCAGGATGAACTCGCCGCTCGCCAGCCGCTGATACTCGCCGCAGGTGATGAGGCCTCCCGCCCATTCCGAGGTCTTCTCGACGATCGGGCGGATGGCGGCATCGCCGAAGACCAGCGCGAGCCGGTCAAAATTCACCGCATAAGGCGTCGAAGCGATCTTGCCCTTCCATTGCGGCTTGAAGATGTCCGCCATCTTGTGCGGCACCTCGTTCGGCTTGACGAAGCGCGTGTTGTAATAGACGCCGCTGAACAGCGAGACGACCTGGACCGCCTGGTTGTTCTTGGTCTTCATCTCGGGCGTGATGTTGCTGAAGTATTTGCCCCAATCGACCGCTTGCAGCGCGCCGCCCTGCATCAGCGTGACGATGGTGGTCTCGGCGCCGAGCACGACATCGGTAGTGTTCGGCCGGCCGGCCTGCACCTCCTGCACGACGCGGCTCGCCATCTGCGGAAAGGATGGGCCCGGCGTATAATTGACGGTGATCGTCGTCCCATACATCTTGTTCATGCCGTCCTGCAGAGCCTTGGCGCCTTTGGCGGCACCGAGCGACGGACCCCACACGACGTTCAGCGTTCCCTCGGCCTGCGCCGCCTTGATCAACGCCTGAAGCGCCGGGCTGGGCTCGTCCTTGGCGAAGGCCCCGCTCTGGGGCGCGAGAAGCGCGGCGAGCGTCGCCGCGCAGAGCCAAAGCCGTGCAATGGATGTCTTCACGTTCCTCTCCGAAATCTCAAAAGCCCTAAAGCGAAATTTCCTGGCCTATGCCGAGACGCAGCGCCTCGCGATAGACCCAATCGGCGAAAGCGACATCGCCCGCGCCGCCGGCCGATTCGTGGAAGATCGTCGTGAAGCCCGCCTGCGGCGCCGGCGCCTTGCCGATGACGATATCGCCGAGCTCGTCGATATCCTCCCAGCGCAGGCGGCCCTCGCTCACCTGATCGCAGAGGAAGCTGCGGCGCAGCGGCGTCTTTTCCTGCTCGAAGCTGCTGACGATCTTGCGCCCCGGACGCGTGAACGCGTCGCGCGGCAATTCGCCGATCGGCCCCATGCTGGCAACGAAGCAGCCGGGCTTGAGCCAGGCGCAGTCGAAGACCGGCTCGAGCGAGCTTGTCGCGACGAGGAGCATGTCCATCTCGGCCACCGCGTCGCGATTGCTCTCGACCGCAAGAATCGGCCGGTTGAACTTCTCCGACGCCGACGCCGAGAAGCTAGCGCGGGCCTTGGGATTGCGGCTGAAGACGCGGATTTCATCGACCGGCCGCGCCGTGGTGATGCCGCGCAGCAGGGCGAGCGCGTTGCGCCCGGTCCCGATCACGCCGAGACGGCCGATGCGAGGCGGCGCGAGATGCTTGGTCGCCGCACCCACCGAGGCGCCGGTGCGCAAAGTGGTGAACGGATAGGAGACCAGCGCCAGCAACGCTCCATCCGTGCCGTAGAGCGCCGCGAGGTGATCGCGGATGCCGCTCGCGGGCGTCAGCCCCAGCGCCGGGCCGAAGCGCACGCCCATCCGCTTGCTCTCGAGCAGAACGCCCGAGACGACGCGCAAGGCGCCGTCGGGGACGGGGAGATGAAACGGCGGATGGACCGCAACCTGCCCGCGCGCCTGCTCGGCGAGCACGCTCTCGGTCACCGCGATCGCCTGGGCCATGTCGATGAGACGAGCGGCATCGGCGGCTTTCACGACCAAAGTCATCGCGGCAAACCTTACCCCGCGACCAGGAGCTCGACGGGGCGCGCGCCGAGCTCGCGGTATCCCTTGTCCGAGATCACCAGCGAGGTTCCGCCCAGCAGCAGCTCGCCGCTCTCGCCATCGCCGAGGGTCGGCGAGATGCTGAACACCATTCCCTTGGTCAGCGCGAAATTGCCGCCGCCGGCGAGCGGCTTGTTGCGCGGATCGGCCATTTTGAACGCGGGGCCGGGAAATTCGGGAACGTCGAGACCGTATTGGTGCATCTGCGAATGCTCCGAGGTCAGGAAGCCCGACCCGGAGCAACATGCCTCATAGCAATCGTGAAGCTCGCGGTTGGTAAGCCCGGGACGCACCTCCTTGAGAATGCCGGCGCGGACCTTCTTCACCGCCTCGAACATTTCGACATGGCGCGGCTTCGGCGTGCCGAAGACGATCTCCTGATCGGAATGGCCGGCGTAGTGGTGAAAATGCGCATGCGCGGTGAGGGTCGCGACGTCGCCGTCCTTGATCGGAGAATTCAGCGTGATATCCGCCAAGAGCGGATTCTGCGCCGGCCGCGCGCCGAAATTGAGTGTGAAGGTCGAGGCGAGGTCGCCGCCGGCTTCCCACATCGCCGCGCGCCCCAGCGCGATCACCTCGCGCCCCAGCATGCCCGGCCGTGCCGCCTCGCAAATCCGCACGATGGCGGCGTTGAAGACCTGGTTCGCGCGGTCGATGAGGGCGATTTCATCATTGCTCTTGATCGTGCGGATGTTGTTGAGGATGGCTTCGGCGTTGACGAGCTCGAGCGAGGGAAGCGCCTTCATCAGGAAGCTGAAATCCTGATGGCTGAGCGCGCCGGCAAAGCCGAGCCGCGCCCCGTCGAGCTTCAATTGCTTGATGCGGGCGACGAGCGGGCTCGGATCGCGCCCGGAGCTGACGCGCTTCACCCAATCTTGCGAGTCGATCACCACGCGCGGGTCGAGATCGACGAGGTAGCGCCATGGCAGGATGACCTCGAACTCCTCCTCCTCGGTCGGCAGCAGGCCGTAGGTCTCGCCCCAGATGCCGTTGCTGAGGTAAAGCAGATGGCTCTCGGTGACGATGAGCCCCTGGAGCCCTGCTTCGCGCAGCGCGGCGCGGATGGCGAGATAGCGCCGGTCGCGCTCCGCCACGGACAAGGGCGGGCAGGTCTTGTCGCTGCTCGGGGTGAAATACTTCTGTCGATTCGCAAGCATGTCCGTCCCTCCTCTGCCGGTCTGCGAAGCGGCGCGACGCCGCTACGGGTTGATCAATCCCTTCTGCCGATTGATGACGAAGCCCTCGCCATAGGCGAGAAAATCGCCGACGATCGCAGCGACCGCCTCCGGGCGATCGCTCTCCACCGCGTGGGTCGCGTCATAGACCATCACCGGAAAGCATTTTGGCAGCAGCGCCGAATAGAGCCGCGCCGCATCCGTCGGAACGACCGCATCCGCGGTTCCGAACAAGGCCAAGACCGGCACGGCGATCTCGCGCATCCGCTCTTCGAGGGCGGCATCGCGCTCCTGCGCGATGAGGCGGCGGAAGACGCTCGAGCGCTGCCGCTCCTGCTCGGCTGAAGGCTTCGCCGCCGCGTCCGGCGTCGACCGCGCCGGCTTCGGCCGAATCGCCGTCGGGGCGATGAGGACCAGGGAATTCACCCGCTGCGGCCGCTCGATCGCCATCCGCAGCGCCAGATCGGCGCCGACAGAGTTTCCCATCATGTCGAAGCGCTCGAGCCCGAGCGCTTCGATCGCGCTGTTCATGACCGGCGCGGCATCGCCGAGCGTCCAGGCCGCCTGCCCTTGCCCAGGCTCCGGGATTTCGAGCGCGATCACGCGATAGCGCTCGGCCAGCATCTCATGAGCGCGCGGCAGGGTGCGTCCGCCCTCGCCACTGAGGTAGATCACCGGCTGTCCCGCTCCGCTCTCGACATAGCGGATGTCGAAGCGGCCCGCCTTGACCGACCCCTCGCGCATCGCAGCACCCATCACCCCTCTACCCTTCCCTCGCTCGTTATCTCCCCCACGGCGCGCCTCAGAGCGCGCGCATCTGCGGCAGGACCTTCGTTCCGAACATCTCGATCGATTGCAGCGTCTTCTCGCCGAGCGTCGCCGCGCCGAGCGAGAGATCGAGCATGCCGGCGCCGATCGTATCCCGGACGCGGCGGATCTGCTTCAACACGGTTTCGGGGCTGCCCGCGAGCAATTGCCCGTTCTCGATGCGGTCGTTGATCTCGCCGCGCGACTGCAGGCGCGCGCGCTGCGTTTCGATATCGCGGCCGTAATAGCCCGACCCCGCCACCGCGGCTTCGAGCGCCTTGTTGGTCATGCCAAGGCCCAAACTCGCCTGCATCCCGGCGGAGACCAGATCGTCGACCGCCTGCTCGTCGGTTTTCGCGACATGGAACGACAGGCGGTAGATCACCTCGTCGGGCGACGGCTCCCAACCGAAGACGCGCGCTTGCTGACGGTAATATTCGGCGGCTTTCGTCGCGATCTGCAAGGTCGTGAACGCAAAACCGACGCCAAAGCGGTGGCGCGCGGCGAATTCGCCGGATTCCGGCGTCGCCGCGGAGATGAAGATCGGCGGGTGCGGCTTCTGCACCGGACGCGGCCAGATCGAGATCGAGCGGTAATCGTAGTAGCGGCCTTGCCAGCCGAAAGCCTGCGGCTCGGTCCAGGCCATCCGAATGACCTGTATTCCTTCCTGAAAGCGCTCGCGCGATTCGGCGGGATTGATGTTGTAGGTCACGTATTCATTGGGCGAGCCGCGCATCAGCCCGGCGATCACCCGACCGCCCGACAGCGTGTCGAGCATGGCGATCTCTTCCGCCACCCGCACCGGATTGAGGATCGGCAGGTCGGGACCGAGCAGCGCGATCTTCGCGTTGCGCAGCCGCTGCGTAAGCACGCCGGCGAGGATCAGCGGATTGGGCGACATCGAGAACGGGGCAAAGTGGTGCTCGGCCACGGTCACGTAGTCGAAGCCCACATCGTCGCCCAGCTGAATTTGCGACAGCCAGCGCTGATAGGATTTTTGCGCGATCTCGGCGGAATAGGAATCGGCCGGCACCGGCCAGATCCCTTTACGCGACGGGCCTTCATAGCGCGTCGTGCAGAACAGCGAAGCCTTCACGGTCCGTTTCGTTCCCCGGCAATGGGCTTTTGAATCAGAAGGAGACGTTACGGAATGCCGGAGTTCGGAAACAACGCTTGATTCGGCAAAACATTTGTGACTGGCCCGCAAGGATTGCGCGGAGCGCCGCCGCGCGCGATCACCCACCCTCCTCCGGGACGAGGCCGCACAGGAAATCGACGAATGCCCGGATGCGGCCGGAGCGAAAGCGGCTCGGCGGATAGATGACATAGGCCGTCGGGCCTTGATGGAGGAAGCTCGGCATTATGACCTGCAGCCGGCCTTCGGCGACAAATCGCCGGATCATGAAATCCATCACGTAAGCGATGCCGACGCCACTCGCGGCGGCGATGAGAAGCGCGTGCAGATCATCGATATTGACGGTGCTCGGCGCGGTGAAGGGAACCGGTCGGTTGTTCTCGGTCAGCAGCCATTCGCGATAGGTGTCGCTATGCGGCTGGATATACCGCAGGCAGCGGTGCTGGCTCAGCTCCGCGATCGATTGCGGCGTGCCGTGCAGCCGCAGATAGTCCGGCGATGCGCACAGCACATAGCGCACGGCGCAAACCTTGCGGGCGATGAGGCGCGCATCCTGCGGCTTGCCCAACTGCATCGCGACGTCGATGCCCTGCTCCACCATGTCGACCACGCCGCTGACGAGGCGGATATCGAGGCTCACCTTAGGATAGCGCGCCGTGAACTCGGCAAGCGATGGCAGAACGACGGAGCGGCCGAAGGATTTCGGCAACCTGACGCGTAGCGGGCCGGAGGGCTCGTTCTGCGACTGCGTGATCTCGTCCTCGGCCTGCTCGAGATCGCTGAGCACCTGCTTGCAGCGCTGAAAATAGGTCTGCCCTTCCGGCGTGAGGCTGATGCGCCGGGTGGTCCGGCTGACAAGCTGGACGCCGAGATGATTCTCGAGACGCGACACCGCGCGGCTCACGCCCGAGGTCGTGATCTTGAGCCGCCGCGCCGCCGCCGTAAAGCTGTCGCACTGGCCGACCTGAACGAACACCGAAATGCTGTTCAGAAGGTCCGATTGTGACTTGTCGCGAACCAAGCCTTTCTGCTCCCGTCTTGGATAAACTCGATGTCTACGCTCGAGTACGCGGCCGAACCCCCGCTCGCAGCAGGATCGTATCAAAAAAAATTCCTTCGTAGGCGAAACATAGCGTTTGGTCATGGACTCATGAGCACGCATCCAAAGCAGGACAGAGGCGAGCACGACTGCCGCCAGGACACCGTTGCCGCCATGAGAGGTTTTCGGGGCGATTATTATCGCGTGTCTACGCTCCAGAAGTGCTTGAGCTTGCTGAGGAAGCGCTCGAAGAATGCGCCGACGGCTGAAGGCCGAATCGGCAACGCGGGATGTAGATATCCGTCTACCCGATTACCATCGAGTTTCAGCCGCCCTAAAGTGAATCTGACCGCGCCAGGGATAGCGAGAGTCGCTTCGTGTTAAAGTCGTCGGCCCAGAGGGCGTTGATCTAACTGAGTCTGCTTTGGCTCCATCACGAGACGTGGCGACGTACAAAACGCATGCCGGAGAGGTGCCATCAGCGGACGTACCGCCGACCGACCGACCTAAACCGAGCCTCGACGATTCTTTCGCGCTTTTGCGCCGCGATAAGGCTCCCAGGATCGGCGCCGCGCAACGTTCATGATTTGCGGTCACCGAGCCATGTATCCCAAAGTGCGTTTCGAAAGAGGCCCCTGGGATCAACCGGCGCTTGGCCGCGACGAACGACGGAACGCTTGGGTGGGAGCGCGCAACCTGACCACGCCGAGCGTGGAGCCGATAGTGCAGATAGAAGCTGCCGCGAACAGCGGGGACATGAAGACTTTCTTACCCAATTTGGTGTGCTCCGCGCGATACCGGCAGACAAGATAAATTAAACAGAGCGGCCAAGCCGTCGTACCTCCACCCCAAGAAGCTCAGCGCTTGAGTTTGGCTATCAGCCCCCAGTCGAGTGAACGATGACCTGCTTGATGATCCAGCGGAAGTCCATGGTGCTGTAAACGGTAACGTCGTTTGCGAAGGTGGCATTGAAGTTGGTCATCCCGACCTCTAACAGAACCCAAGCCCCTGCCGGGATGATAACGCTCCGGTCAGAGACTAGATTGGCCCAGTAAGACGCCCCTTCAGTCAGGTATTCGTTGTCCCAATAGCCGTCCGTATTTCCTTCTTCGCTGAACCAGGACATCTCACTCATTTGCACAGCGCTGGAGGATCCCCCAACGGTCGCGTTGAAGGTCAGATAGTCATGCTGCCAGGCGTCAGAATCAGACCACCCAAACTCATCGTGGAGTGAAACTCGATGGTGGGCGCTCGCGACCTGTCCCTCTATCCAGGCTTCGATCAGTCCAGCAGTCGGCATTTGGTACCAGATGCGAATCGCCGTGTTATAGACCATATGTCCGTAATCGTTGTCATCTCGGGTCCCCGAGGAGGCAGGAGGAACTTCCTGGCGTATCGCTTCTGCTCATGAACATAGGCACGGAGCTGAGCGTATTTGTCGTGGCCGAGGAGCTTAACGAGGTCATCACGATATTCTTGGGATGCAAGAGCGAGATTCTTAGCGTCTTCACCTGCCCGCTTTACGCTTGCCTGTTCTGCCGCAATGCGCTCCTCGATCGCGGCTTGGCGCGTTTCAAATGGCACATCATTCCGGTAGGGCATCTGTGCTTGGGATTGGTACTCTGTGCGCATCGTTTCCTCCTTCGCTGCGTCATCAGATAATTTTCATTCAGCGCAAGACTCCTATTTCAATTCGGTATTGAGCAGCTTCGCCAATCTCGCACCGGCAAGAGCCGCACGATGTGCGGCGAGCGTCTTCGCATTGCTTTCGGCGCCTTAGTTGTGTCGGTCGGGTCCTCACCGTCCTCTGTAAAATGTGTCATGTCTTTCTTAATGGCGTCCGATGAAGTCGCGGCCATCATGAACGTCGCCTTCGCCTGGTCTCTGGCGCTCGCATTGTTCCTGCCGTTCGTCGGGTATCCGTTAAGCGCGAGAAGCTCGGCGACCCTCGCCTTGGTAGAAGGCGAAAGTTGGTCGTATGCCACTGCAGCGACAATCATGCGACCCTCGTCGTCCCACGCAGCAGCTGGAGCCACTGTCGCGGTCAGAATAAGGGCAGCGGATAAGCCGAGCTTTCTAATGGCCCCCTTTCGAAGCTGATTTATCAAGTAACGTGAAGACGCGCGTTGACGGCTGCTATTGATGCAGATTTATTACACTTTATGAGTGTAGCTGGTTTGGGGCGGGCCGGGAAAGCAAATTTTGGTGAAGCCTGATACGGAGTGCGAGGACTGCCACCCGCAAAGCAGC
>DATNGG010000112.1:0-27500 GCA_035605975.1 Allostellaceae bacterium
GCGCAAGCGGCAAATCTTCCGCGGCAATGCCGAGCGGCTCTACGGGCTCGGCTGACGATGGATCGGCACGTGGTGGCGGCGGTCGGCGAGATCGCCCCCGGCGGCAGCAAGTTGGTCACGGTCAAAGGCCGGCCGATCGCCCTCTTCAACGTCGGGGGCGAATATTTCGCCTTCTTCAACACCTGCCCGCATGCCGGCGCATCGCTGTGCGGCGGCACCATCGTCCGGCCGGTCGAATCCTCGGGACCCGGCAATTATCGGCTGGCGCAGGATCGCGCCATGCTGCGCTGCCCCTGGCATGGCTGGCAATTCGATCTCCGCAGCGGCGAGGCCTGGTGCGATCCCGAGACCCTCAAGGCACGCAACTATCACGTCGCCGTCGCAACGGGATCGGACCTCGTCAAAGGTCCCTATGTCGCCGAAACCTTCCCGGTCGCGGTCGAACGTGACTACATTGTGATCGAAATTTGACATCCGTTTGACGCGGCCGCGCGCGCGTCTCGCCGAACACATATTGGTCACGGGACCCGGCGTTGCCGCAACGGCGCGCTCGTGGTTCTGATAGATCATGGCCCAAGCGGGGACATTTCCGCAGCACGCGCTTTATCATCCCCGAGGCTCGCCGAGCGGCGCCGAACCGGTGCCGCCGCACGAGGAGCTTGCGCGCAGCAATATCGACAGTCCGGCGCTGGAGAGGATTTTCCTCCTCGCCGGCAGCCTCTATCTCGGCATCTACGCCGTCGAGGCGCCGCTGCGTTATCTCCTCTTCCTCGCCGGGAAGGACAGCCTCATCCTGCTGCGCGACGGGCTGATTTTCGGCTCGCTGGCGCTGCTGCTTTGCGCGCAAGCGCTGCGGCTGCGCCTCCACCCGGCCTTCACCCTGTTCGGGACCCTGCTCGCCTTTCATGGCCTCGTGCTGATCGGCACGATGGGAAGCATCGCCGGCGCCGCTTACGGCGTCAAAGTCCTGGTCAACCTGCTCTTCGGCTATTTCCTCGCCGCGCGCCTCCTACAGCCGAGCAAGCGGCTGTTCGTCTTTCTCGCCCTCATTTGGATCGTCACGCTCATCGGCGGCGGGCTCGACAAATTCGTCATGACGTTCCCCTGGACCGGCATCAAGACCGTCGTCGGCGGCATCGATGTCGATGTGTCGCGCGACTGGGACATCGCCGATCCGCTTTCGCGTCGCGTCGCGGGGTTCACGCGGAGCTCGATCTGCATCGCCGTGCTGCTGCCGCCGCTCGCGATCATCCTGCTGTCGCGCGTCAAGCGCTGGCTGTGGCGCGCCGCGCTCATCGCCATGACCATGGGCGGCGTTGCGATCACGACGCAGAAGGGCGCGCTGGCCGCCTTCGCGCCGGTCGCGCTGATCCTGCTCTTTCCCGAAGGGCGCCGGCTGTTCTGGCTGCGCTTGTGCTGCATCGGATTCCTGATCCTCGCCGTGAGCCTGCCGTTCCTGGTGATGGATCTGCACATGTCGCATGGCTACGGCGTCTTCAGCGCCGCGTCCTTCTATATCCGCATGGCCTATTCCTGGCCCGCGGCATGGCAGTGGATCGACCACCATCAGATGCTGGTCTTCGGCGTCGGCCTCGGCGGCATCGGCGGCGCGCAGCGGCTCTTTGCCCCCGACAATTTCAACCCGGCCGACAACATGTTCATCCTGCTCTACGCATATTTCGGCGTCTTCGCGATCGTTTACCTGCTGGCGATCGTCTATCTCGTGCTTCGCCCGAATGCCGGCTCGACCGACCGTGCGGTGACCGCGATCGGGATTCTGGCTTTTTCCTTCGGCTATGGCGCTGTGCTCTCGATGATCGAAGATCAGGCGGCGGCGCTGCTGATCGGCGCGGCGGTCGGCGCCTTGATGCGCGAATCGACCGCGGCGGTCGAAGTGTCGGCGCGACGACCATCCTTCGCGATGCCGAGCGCGGCATCGCGATTTTAGGCGATGGCGAGATTCGGCACGCAGTTTTTGTCCCCTTATCACCGGTTAAGCCCAATGCAGCAAACGACGACCGCCCGACGGCAGAGCGTGTTGACCTTCGATCGCGACGGCTTCGAGAGCGCCTGCGCGGCGCTGATGCAGCGGGTCGCGGCCGATCGGCGGCCGGATGTGCTGATCGGGATCCGCAGCGCCGGCCTGTTCGTCGCCGAGGCGATGGCGAAAGCGGCAGGCGGCGCCATCCCGATCCTCGCGATCACCTGCCGCCGGCCATCGAGCGCGCACAAGGCCAAGCTCGCCGCCGCGCGCACCGTGATCGGAAGGCTGCCGCGCCCGCTGCTCGATCAGCTTCGCCTCATCGAGCACAAAATGCTCACCCGCCGGCCGCCGGCCGCGGCAAACGCGCCGGCCTCGCTCGACGAGGAGGAGCTCGCCGCGCTCGAGGCCTGGGTGGCGCGCACGGGCGACGCGCCCTTCCCGCTCATCGTCGACGACGCGGTCGATAGTGGCGTGACGCTCTCCCTCGTCCTCGACGCGGTGCGCCAGCGGCTGCCGCCGCGGGCGCTGCTGCGCTCGGCCGCGATCACCGTCACCACACCGCGGCCGCTCGCCACGCCCGACTACGCGCTCTACCGCCGCCAACTCTGCCGTTTCCCATGGTCGCTCGACGCTCCGGCGAAATCCCCGTCCTGATCTTCGATCTCGACGGAACCATCCTCGCGGTGAACAGCTTCCCGCATTGGGCGGCTTATGTGGCGCGCGGCTGCTTCCCCCATCTCGGCCTCGGCCGCCGCGCGCGCATCGCGAGTGCCGCCATCGCTCTGCTCGGCCTGCGCAAGCTCGGGCTTTGCGACCACGAGACGCTGAAGCGGCGCTTGCAGCATCTCTGGCAGAGCGCGACGCTCGATGATGGCGGTGCCTGCGAGCTCAATTTCATCGGCGGGCTGTCGCGTCATGTACGGCCCGAGCTGAAGCCGATCCTCGCCGCGGTCGCCGCCGGCAAGGTCGATGCCGTCCTCGCCACCGCGGCGGCGGCGGATTACGCCGACGCGCTCGGGCGCTCGCTCGGCTTTGCCGATGTTTTGGCGACGCCCCGCTCGCGCAGGCCATCGGAGCCCAGCAATCGCGGCGAGCACAAGCGGGATAGCGTCATGACGCTGCTGCGCGCGCGCGGTTGGCAGGACCGGCCGCGCGCCGTCTTCACCGATCACGCCGACGATTTGCCGCTCATCCGCCTCTGCCAAACCCTTTATTGGTTCGGCACGGCGCGCGACCTCGCGGCGATCGAGGCAATGCTGCCGGAGCTGCGGGTTTTCGCCGGCTTGCCGCGCGATGATGCGCTCGCCATGCCCCTCCCCGAGGCCGCCTGCGGCTGAACCGGGCCCAACTCAGCTCCGGCGCGCGAAAGCCCAGACCATGATCGGATATTCGGGATCGTTGCTAAGGTCGCGCCCGAAGCCGTAATCCCGCACCGGACCGCCGAGATGCGCCCGGACGCAGGCCTTGTTGCCCCAGGATTCGACCGCGATCTCGCTCTCGGCGAATCCGCCTTCGCGGCACAAGGTTCTGAGGCCCATCTCGGTCCAGCGATAGTAATCGTGCGGCCGCGCATGCACGCGGAAGAGAAACGGCGCCGCGATCATCGCGTAGCCTCCGGGCCGCAGCATCGCGCGCATATTGGCGACGGCAAGCCGTGGCGCGGCGACATGCTCCAGCACCTGATCGCCGATCACGATGTGGAACTGGCGGTCGAGCCGGTCGCGGCATATGTCGAAATCCGGATAGTCGACCGAATGGTAGGACCGGCTCGGCATTTGCCGCCACATCCGATTCCAACCGGGCGAGATCTCGAGCATGTCGCCGAGCGGCGCCTGCTGGCCGAGAAATTCGCGCCAGCGCTCGATCTGGCGCACGCGAAGCCAATTGACGTCGCTGTAGCCGGCGAGCTTACAGACCCGCTTGACGTTGCGGACCGTCTGCCGCTTCACGCTGCGGAGCGCGGCCACCACGCTCATGCTGATTCGTCCCGTGCTCCGGCGCCTCGATACCCGCGCATCAGCGCGAAAGCGACGAGCCGTTGACGAGGACGCGCATCTTTTCGCGCAGATGCCCCTTGACCCGGCCGAGCGGCCGGCGGAGGTGCCACTTGGCGTTCTTGATGTGCGCCCTGACTTGAAACCCGGTCGGCATGTGCATTTCCATATTGGCGGTGCACAGCACGGGTTTGCCGGACAGCCGGGCGATCTCCGGCGCCTGCGCGGGATCGCTCTCATAGAACAACACGGACGCGCTCTCGCGATAAACTTGCGCCTTGTGGCGGCAATGGGCGTTGCTTCGCATTCGCTCCGCCCGGCTCGGCAGATCGATCAGATGCAGCGAGCCGTAATTGATGCCGTTCGCCGCGAGCCACGCTTCGGTTTCGCCGCGATATTTCTCGAGCCGGGCCGAGACGACATGACCGATGCGGCGCGCCGGCTTGAACAGCGGCCGCGTATTGGTGAGGAAGCTGCGATAGCGCGGACCGTCGTCGTTTTCCCGCGCCGTCGGATCGGCGCAGAGCAGCCCGTCGAGATCGAAGCAGGAGAGCTCGAGATAGGGATGATGGAAGGCGTTCCATTCGAAGATGCGCGGCTGCGGCATCTGCGCGAAAGAGAGATCCACCCGCGGCGCCATCGATGGCTCGACCACGATCGCGCAGCTCGTGATCTTGCCCGCATAGGGCGAGGCGGCGATCCGCGCGAGGCATGCGTTCATCGATGCGCCCGACGCCAGGCTGTCATCGACGAGGAGGATATGCCGCGCGGCGAGCGGCTGCGCGACCAGCGTGCTGACATGCCGCGCGCCATGCGCCGGTCCCGGCCCGTTGGCAAGGAAGGTCTCGATATCGACCACCAGGCGATTGAGATAAAGCCCGAGAAGATAGGCGGGAATCATGCCGCTGCGCGGGATCCCGACGATCAAATCGACATCGCCCGGAACGTCGCACAGTTTTGCACGGATCATGGTCGACAATTGCGCCACAGACAGGTAACCGAACATGGTTCTACTCTTCCCCCTCGAAAATATGTCCGACGCCACGCAGCACGGACCGCGTGCCTTGCGGCAAGCCGACACCGCGGCAAGCGTTCTTCGTCACGTTCAAACCGCTTCTCCTTGTTGCAGAGTCGTGTTGTAGATCTTGATCAGCTTTTCGGCATGCGCGTCCCAGGTCTCGGCGCTGCGCCAGAAAGCCCGATAGGCCGCGGCGCCCGCGGCCGCGACGGCCGCGTCCTCGGCCACGAGCTCGAGGCAGCGCGCGAGGTCGGCGGCATCGCCGCTGCGGAAGCGCCAGCCTGTGACGCCCTCCTCGATGCGCTCGGCCGCGGCCGAAACGTCGCTGACGATCGCCGGAATGCCGCGCGAGGCCGCTTCCGTGACCGTCAGCCCATAGGTCTCGTACCAGAGGCTCGGGAACACCAGGCACCGCGCCTGGGCAAGCTGCTGCCAGACCTCTTCGCGCGGCAGCCAGCCCGTCACGGAGAGGCCCGGGATCGCCTCGATCAGCGGCCGCAGCGGTCCATCGCCGACAAACACCACGCGCAGGCCGAGGCGTCCCGCTGTTTCGGCGAGGAGGCGGACGCCCTTTTCCGGGTCGAGCCTGCCGACATAGAGGAGCGCGCGATTTTCCGCCGGCGCGATCGGCGCCTGGACAGCCACATCCGTGATGTTGGGCAGGCGGTGGACCTGGGCGGTTCGCGGCAGGTACGGCGAGAGGACGGCGCCTGAGCGCGTCGAGAGCGAGATGTAGTGCTCGATGGCGCCGGGAAACCGGCCGCCATGGCGCTGCACCAGGGTGCGCACCACGCGGAAGAGCTTGTGCGCGTAGCGGCGCTTGTCGCATTGGGTCGCAACGCAGCGCGCGGAGAGCGCGCGCTTGCTGCAGGGCGTCTCGCGCCCATAGTCGAAGAACGCGCCATTCGGACAGGCGGCGAAGAAATCATGCAGCGTGCAGACCACCGGGACGCCCATCTGCTTGGCGATCCGGACGGGACTCGTCGTCAGCGCCTTGGTGTAGCCGTGGAGATGCACGACCGTGCGATCGCGCGGCAGCTGCCGCAGGAGGGCGCGCATATGCCGCGCGGCTTTGAGATTCCAAAGCCCCTGAAACGCGACGCCGGGATGGCGGGTGAAGTCGATCAGCTCGTTCTGCTCGAGACACTCGACCGTCAACAACGGGTGCCGGAGTTCGGGCGAGACCGGGCCGACCGCGCCGAGGAAGATGACGGTGACGCCCGAGCGCGCCAGCCCGACCGCCTCGTCGATCGCGACTTTGCTGGCGCCGCCCTGCACGTGGCAGAAATCGTTGAGAACGACGACCACGAGGCCGGAGGCGGCCGCGGCGCTCGACGCGCGCGGCGGCGCGGCCGAGGGAAGCACATGCAGCGATGCCGGCTGCGCGCGGCGAGGCATGGCCTTCTCTGAGCCGACGCGCCGCGACAGCTTGCGGCCGAGCGCGATGCCGGGCACCTCGATGATCCGCTCGACCCCGCAAGCGAGCAGGATGACCGCCAGGAGCGTGGCAGCGAGGCCGATCCAATCCGCGCGGTAGATGCCGAAGAGCAGCGACAATTGGATGATCGGGCCATGGAGGAGATAGACGCCGTAGGAAATATCGCGCTTCATGCGAATGCGCGGCGCGGTCAAGGCGGCGGCGACGACGAGGGCGCCCACGGCCAGCGGATAGACCACCGGCGTGAGGGTCTGCAGCAGCGCCGTGCAGAGCAGCGCAAGCGCGATCGTCGCGATCAACCCCCAACGCGGCCCCAGCTTGACGTGGCCGCGGTAGCGATAGGCGGCGATGCCCAAGACGAAGAACTGAAGCTCGCCCGGAAGCTGCTTTGCGAGCAGGTAATTGTCCGCGCTGTTGAGGCCGACATAATAGGCCGCCGACAGGACGAAGACGCCGACGAGCACTTTCACGCCCCAACGCTCCGTCGCACGCCAGAGGAACGGCAGCAGGAGATAGAATCCGAACTCGATCTTGAGCGTCCACAAGCTCGGATTGAGGGCCGGGTTCACCATCCCGTGGAGCACGCCCGACCCAACATCGTATTGCAGGAAATTGGCGAAGGCCGCGTTCGCCACGAAATAGCTGCCGAGCGATTTGAGGTTCTGCCAGGCGCCGCCGGGGACGAGCACGGCGAAGATCGCGGTTTGCGCCGCGACCACGGCGATATAGAGCGGATAGATGCGGAAGAAACGGCGGATATAGAAGCGGCCAAGATCGGAATCGCGATCGAAGCTGCTCGAGACGAGATAGCCGCTCGCAACGAAGAAGCAATCGACCGCCATCGCCGCATAGTTGAAGGGCCAGGGCGGATGATGCACGCCGCGCAAAAGCTGGAAATGGCCGAGAACGACCATCAGCGCCAGCACCAGGCGCAGCACGGTGAAATTGTTGTCGGTGTAGCTTTGGTCGGTCTTCATGACGTGCCGACCGAGACCTGCGCCGCG
This sequence comes from Allostellaceae bacterium, assembly GCA_035605975.1. Taxonomy (GTDB): domain Bacteria; phylum Pseudomonadota; class Alphaproteobacteria; order ATCC43930; family CGMCC-115725; genus CAIKMD01. Next base: position 7,439 of record DATNGG010000112.1, read on the forward strand.
CGCTCGGGCGCAACCCGCGGCGCGCGCGCCGCCAGGCGATCGATTGTCGCCGGCGCGGATTGCCCGATCCACCGGTGACGCAGCCGCCGCGCCAAATAGCCGAGGGTCGAGGGATGGCGCAGCACGCGGCCGAGCGCACCGGCCGGATCGCGCGCCGCGAGCCGCTCGCGCACTTGAAAGAAGATCTCGAGCGATTTGAGGCGATTGCTGCGCTTTTTGAGATAGGCGCGCTGCAAAGGCGTGAGCGAATTGCGCGCGGCAAGCAAATAGCGCTGGTTGATGTCGCAGGCGGTCTGGAAATCGTAGCGCCGGCGCGCCGCGTGCGACCATTGCCGCGACACCGCGCCGAAGGGCTGGGTGTAGTAGTAATAGGCGCGGTCGGCGACCGCCGCTTTGCCGCCCCGGAGGAAGAAGTCGAGCAGGTGAAAGAAATCCTGGCCGTGGCGGGCCTTTTCCTCATAGCCGAGGCCGGTGCGCCGCATGAAATCGGTGCGCAGGACCGGCTTCAGCATGCCGAGATTGAAGCTTTCATAAGCGTTCGAGCCGGCGAGGAACGCATCGAAGCTGAGTTCCCAATCGGCGTCGCTCTCACGCCAGGCGGTGCCGACGGTCTGTGCGGCGCTCGAATCGAAGAAGAATTGATTGTCGGCGACGAGATCCGCGCCGCTCCTTTCGCCGAGGGCAACGAGCGCCGCGAGCCTCTCCGGGTGATACCAGTCATCGGCGTCGAGAACGGCGAGCCAGCGGCCGCGCGCGCAAGCGATCGCCCGGTTCATTCCCACCGGCTTGCCGCAATTCCGCTTGTGCCGGATGCCGCGCAGCCGGCTGTCATGGCGCATCGCCTCGACGACGATATCCCACGACCCGTCCGGCGACGCGTCGTCGACGACGATCACCTCGATATCGCGCAGAGTCTGCCCCAGTGCACTGAGCAGCGCGCGGTTCAGCGTCGCCGCCGCCCGATAGTTCGGAATGACGATGGTCGCCGCGACGGACTCCGCGAGCGGCGGGCGCGCGATCGTCCAGCAATCCGCGTCTTCATGGAATTGGAATCCCAACGAATCATCCATTCGGGCCTGCCACGCCTTTCAAACTTCGCCGATCAGCGAGCGTCCAAGCAGCCGCAGAGTGATCAGCCGGCCCCGGACGAGAAGCGGGTAAAGCCGACGCGCCCAATTGGGATGAAGGAAGAGAAGCCGATTGAGGCGATTGAACAGAGTTTCGCCGCTGCCGAGGATGGCCAGCAGGTTCATCGCCGCGGCGCCGTGATAGAGGCGGCCGTCCATCATCACCACCATGCCCTGATCGAGGTCGAGCTTGCGGCGGCGAATCTCCTCGACGATCGGCCCGCCGGACCGCGCATCGATCAGTTCCACCTTCCGCCCTTGCTCGCGAAGGCGGTAGAGCAGCACATAGGAGCTGCAAAACGGACAATCGCCGTCGTAGACGACCGTGAGGTCCCGCGATGCGGCGTCAGTGGGCGACATCGATCGGTATATCCGTGGTCTTGTGAACGTCGCGCACGAGATGGCCGTCGGCGAGGCTGAGACAGACCGAATCGACGATGTAGTGGTAGCGCACGATGTCATTCATCGACAGGCTGTTGAAGGGACCGAACATCGCCGGGTTCGCGACCATGTGATGCGGATAGATGTAATAGAGATTGTCGCGCTTGACGAAGGGATGGCGCCGCATCGCCGCATCGGTGTTGCGGACGATATTCACCACCGTCTGAAAGCCGACGCCGGTGTCCTGGTGCTCGGCGATTTGCGGCCCGCAGGATTGGGAGTCCCGGAAATCGGTGGGGTTGTAGGTGTTTCCGCCGATGCGAACGGGGAAGTGCCCGTCGGGGACGTACATGATGGTCTGCGCGATCGAATAGGACATGATTCCGAAATAGACCGAGGGAATGGGGACCATTCGCCCGTCGCGGGTCTCGGCGACGAAGCTCGGGCTCGCGAGCTTGGCGCCGTCGAGCCAGCCGAGATGGCTGGTATAGAACAGGAAATGCGCCGAGAAGACCGACACCACCGCGACGATCTTCATCGCCGGCGTGATCGACTTGTCGTCGATGCGCTTCATCGTGAAATAGATGCAGACATTGACTGCCACCCAGAAGAAGAAGGCGGCGCCCAATGTGAAATAGACGACGACATGGAAAATATCGAACAGCACCGTGAAGACCATGAGCAGGCGGCGCTGCATCACGGCCAGCGGCACCAGGATCTGCGTGCCGAGGACAAACACGTTGACGAGGATGACGAGGTGGGAAATCGTGTCCCAGCTCAGTTGCACGAGCCACGGCCAAGCCGAGAGCGGATTGTCGCCGCGCTCGAGCCCGATCAGGATCGCCGTTTGCGTCGGGTTGTGCAGCAGCCAGAAGAACGGATTTCCCGCGCCCGTCTGAATCTTGGTCCAGCCCGAAACGAAGTAGTTGCCGAGATGCGCGCCGATCGCCCAGGCAATAATCAGCCCGCACGCGGTCCGCCGCAGCCATAGTGGATCGAGCCAGATTGGAAAGCGCTGCGCGATGCGCGGATGCGTGACGAGAACGGCAACCAGCGGGCCGATGATGGCAAATTCGCCGACGTCGAGCATGCTGAGATAGTCGGTCTCGGAGACCTCGACGCCGGAGAGGACATTGAGCTGGTGGCGGAACGCCACGTAGTGGAAGAACAGCGGCACAAGGAAGCTCGGACGCCGCAGCGCCACAATTCCCGCAACCAGCCCCAAGGCGCCGCCGAAGACGAAAAAGTCGCGGTTGGCGGCGTCGAACATCCATGCCGGCCCGTAGAACAGGGTCGCCATGTCGAACGCGACTTGCACCAGCACGACGCCGCCGATGCCGCGCGCGATCGGCCGGGCGATCGTCGGCATTTCCTCGTAGCGAATGCCGGCGAGCAAGCACGCCGCGGCAAAGACGACGACGTCGAGCCAGAAGCAATCCATCGCCGTGCTTTCCGCCACGGCGATAAGCACGGCGCGCAGCCCCGCATAGACGCCAAGTGCGCCGAGGAGGAGCACGAAAGGCGTGACCGCGCGTCTGAGTGGGAATTCCTGGGCGCTCGGCAGCCGACTGGCGGCGCTTGCAAACATATCAGCGTCCGCTCATCGACGGCAGACACAAGGCCGATCGCCGTCCGCAATGACTCGTTACATCCATCAGCCCTGCCGCCGCGAAAAAGTATCTCAAACCTGCCTCGCCAAAATTTCCGGATCGGCCGCCAATTCGAGGGGAAGAATCGCGCAACTTGGATCGGCCGCTCGACCGGCGGCTCAGTAGACATTGCATCTCAGGCCGATCGAAAGAGGTGAAGCCGCTGGAATCTACCTCCATTTCGAGCCCATTCCGGTGTGATATCCGCGTGACCGGTTTGTGCGCGTCTGCCGTCAACGCGCCGCAGACTCGTCACAAAATGGCCAGATGAATGTTTTTGGATAGGGCGCGATGGAGCTGCGCGCCGAACAACCGGTCGAGCGATCCGAAGACGCGGCATGTCAGCGCCGCGCATGGCGCGTAAGCGACACGGCACAGCCGAAGGCCAGCGCATTTCGCTCGCCGAGTGATATGAGCGTGGCTCCGCCGCCTTACCCGAAGGGAGACTTGAGCACCCGCGGCAGCGGGGCTATTCGCTCGCATCGTTCATTTCGGCGATGCATCTTTTGATGAACGGCATGACGCACTGGCTGGCCCGCGCTGCCGCGGCCGATCCCGCCGCACGGCGCGTCGGCATTTCGGTCGCGCACCTGCCGTGCGCCGAGCAAGCGCCCGACAATGCATGACGCGGCCGAAACCCCGGACAACCCGGCCGCGCGGCTGCCGCTGATCGCGATCCCCTTGGCGCGGCTTCGCCAAGCGCACGCGGCGCTGTCGCGGCGCCCATTCCTCAAGAACGTCTCCATCATGCTGACCGGCGCCGCCGCCGGCCAGTGCGTCAGCGTCGCCTTGGCGCCGGTGCTGACCCGGATCTATTCGCCCCAGCAATTCGGGGTTTTGAGCGTCTACACCGCGGTCTTGTCGATTCTCGTCGTCCTTGGCTCGCTGCGCTACGAGCTGACGTTGCCGCTCGCGAATTCCGAGGAGGACGCGATCAATCTCGTCGCGGTTTGCGGCTGCACCCTGCTCGGCATGACGACGCTGATCGGCATCCTCGCCTTCGCCGTTCCGGAATCCCTCGTCAAGGATATTTGGCCGACGCCGATCTATTGGCTGCGCGTCAATGTCTATTGCGGTCTGCTGGTCCTCGGCTTCTTCTGTCTCGGCGCCTATTACATCGCGCTTTATCTCGCCACCCGGCAGGGCGCCTTCCGGGCGATCGCGCGGACGCGGGTCAATCAGGGCGTGGCCGGCCCCTTGACCCAGATCGGCCTCGGCCTTGGCGGCGCCGGCGCACCCGGCCTCGTGATCGGATCGATTCTCGGCCAATCCGTCGGCACATTCGGATTGGTCTATCGCGTCCTCAACGAGCGCCGCCAGTTGCTGCGCGGCATCTCGTGGCAGCGCATGAGAGCCCTCGCCTGGCGCTATCGCCGGTTTCCGATGATCGCCAGCTGGGCGGCGCTGATCGACACGGCCGGCGGCAATCAGCTCCTCTTTCTGATGGTCTCGACCGTTTATTCGGCGCGGATCGCCGGCTTCATCTTCCTCGCCGACCGCGTCGTCGCCCGTCCCTTGACGCTGATCGGCACCTCGATCCTTCAGGTCTTCGTCGGCGAGGCGGGACGCACGGCCTCGAGCGACCCGGCCAAGCTCCAGGCGCGCTTTTATCAGGTGACGAGCCGGCAATTCCTCCTCGCCGCCGTTTGGATTTTGCTGTGCAACGTCGCCGCCACCGCGCTTTTTCCGACCATCTTCGGCGCGGATTGGAGCGACGCCGTGATCTATCTGCGCGCGATGAGCATCGGCTACCTCGCGCAGCTCGTGGTCATGCCGGTGTTCCACACGCTGCAAATTCTCGAGAAGCAGGCCTTGGCCGCCGCCTGGCAGCTGGGGCGCCTTCTCCTCATCTTGAGCGTCTTCGCGGTCTCGATTCACGAGAACCTGACGGCGCCCTGGGCGGTTTTTTCCTACAGCGCCGCGCAAGCCCTGAGCTCGGCGCTGCTGTTCGCCATCATGGCCAGGGAGATCCAGCGGCTACAACGGTGAGACCCATGAAATCGATCTGCAACTTTGTCACCCGCGTCCTGCTTGGCTGCGCGCTTGCGGGCGCGGTGGGAGCCCCGGCCGCCTTGGCGGCGCCGTTCTGCGTTCAATATCAGCAGAACACCGTGCCGACGCAGTGCATCTACACCGACCCCAATTCCTGCCAAGCGGAAGCCACCCGGGTCGGCGGCCGCTGCGCCGCCAATCCGAACGAATACCTGACGCCGGCGGGCGGGCAGCCTTTCTGCGTCATCCAATCCGGCAATGTGCCCGATTGCATTTACACCGACCGCGCAAGCTGCGACGAGGCCAGCCGGAGAATCCATGCCGCTTGCGTCGCCGCGGTTCCAGCGGCGCCGCCGCCGCACGCAACCGACCCGTTCGAGCTGAAGCGGCCTTACTGAGGCGATCGGCCGCCCGGCCCCGCCACCAAATCCGGCACGACCCGGCCGAAGCCGCGCGGCGGAAACCGCTCCGGCTTCAGGCTTTCGATCCCGCCGGCGGCAGGCTGGTCGAGATAGACGTTGTAGTGGCTTTGCGCGCGCAACGATTCCTCGGCGAAAGCGGCGGCCAGCCATGAGCCGGCATTGCGGAATGCGGGAAGCGTCGTGGCCTTGTCGTCATGCACCATGTAGACGAGGCCGCCAAAGATATCGGTGCGGGCGCCGTCGCGATTGTCGAGAATGGTCGAGACGCCCTCGGTCTTGAGCCCGAGGAGCGACAGCGGCGCGCCGCGATTGACGATCCGCACGCCGCCGCCCTCCGTGTCGAATTGACGCGCGATCACCGGCTGCGCGCCGGCGAGCGTCATGGTGCCGCAGCAGGAATTGTCGATGAAGACGCGCCCGCCGCCCGGCTTGCGGTCCAGCACAGCGACCCCGGCGGAGACCACGTCGCGGATCGACACCTCGCGCGGTCCCGCCACCTCGATGCCGACCTGCTGGCCGAGGTTGCTGTTGTCGATCGCCAAATTCTCGATCGAGAGCGACGGCCCGCCGGCCAGGACGCGCAGCAGCCCCTCGGCGCGCGAGAGACGCGGATTGCGCGGCAGCAACACTTTGATCGTCGAATTCATGCCGACGAGCCGGCGCAGCGTCGGCGGAATTTCGACGGCGCTGCCCAGCGCGTAAATGCCGTGCGGCAGATAGACCACCGCCGCGCCCGAGGCGAAAGCGCGACGCAAACCTTCAGCCGCATCGTGCCCGGGCTCCGCAACCGCGCCGAATTTCGCGGCATTGACCCAGGTTTCGATTTTAACGGGCGGCGGTGCCGGCGGCGCCGCCGGTTTGGGAAGCCAGGCCGGCATGGCGGCTTGCGTCCAATGTCCGTCGCGGCTGAGAACGCCGGTCAGCGCGCCGCTTTGCGGCAGGCCGCTGCCGGGCGGCGCGCCCGCGACATGGACGCCGCGCAAGGCGATGAATCCGGCATTGTCGATGGCGGCGCGTCCCTTGCCCTCCGTCACCTGCACCGTTCCGCCATCGATCGCCAGAAACCCCTTCTCGCCGGCGTTCACGATCGCCGGCGCCGGCCCTTTGATCTCGAGGTCGCGGATCGAGAGCACGTTTTGATCGTTGCGCAGCGCCGTCTCGCGCTGCCCCGTCAGGCGAAGATGATCGAAGGTGACGCCATATTCGGTCTGCGCCGCGCTGAGGCCGATCGCAAAGCCCTCGACCGTCAGATGATCGATGAGCGCCGGTCCCGGCCATTTGCGGGTCAGCGACAGGCCGACCGCGCCGCTGCCGGTTGCGGCGCGCAAGGTCACGTTGCGGATGGCGGCGGTGTTGTTGGCGAGATAATCGATGCCGATCGCCCCCGCATCGCCGGCGCCGATCTCGATCGTCAGATCCTCGACGAAATTCATATAAGCGTCGTTCCCCTCGCCGAGGCCGGTGTAATCCTTGCCGCCGCTGGTCGGCGTCCCGGCGAGGAGCTTCGAGCTGGTGAAGACCACCGCGCGCGGGCGGGCGGGATCGTCATAGCCGGGCGCGCGATCGGCGAGCCGGATCACCGTGCCGGCTTGCGATTGTCCGACAAGGAAGAGTCCCGAGCCGAACCGCCCGTCGGCGTAGCGCTTCAAGAGCGGCGCCGAGACCAGATAGGTCCCGTTGGGAAAATAAACGATGCGGTCCTGCCAGAAGGCGGTGCCGGTATCGCCGCCGCTCGCCGCAATTGCGGCGAGGATCGCGGCGGTGTCGTCACGGCGCCCATCGCCCTTCGCACCGTAATCGCGCACATTGAGGATGCCGGCATCGCCGGGCAAGGTCTCGGCGCCGCAGACCGGCGCCAGCGCGAGGCCGCAGGCCAGCGCGACAGGGAAGAGCTTGCGCATGGGCGCGCCTTTCAGGTTGCGACGGCGAAAGCCGGCTGACGGCTGAGCGAAGCGACGTAGAGCTCTTCATAGGCGTCGATCATGCGATCGACCGCAAAACGCCGCGCAAAGGCCTCGCTTCGCGCCTCGAGTCCCGGCAGCGCCGCAGCATCCTGCGCCACGCGCGTCATCAGCGCGGCGAGCGCCGCCGCGTCGCCCGTCGGAAAGAGCAGGCCGGTGCGGTCTTCCTCGACGAATTCCGGAATGGCGCCGATATCGCTGCCGATCACGCCGAGGCCATAGGCCGCCGCCTCGACGATGGCGACGGGCGCATTCTCGTACCAAAGCGACGGCAGGAGCAGATAGCCGGCGCGCGACAGCGCCTCAACCTTGGCCTCGCGCTCGACATAGCCGAGAAAAATGATGCGCGGATCGCGGGCCGCCGCGGCGCGGACCTCGTCTTCGAGCGGCCCCTTGCCGGCGATGACGATTTCGATGTCGAGCTCGCGCGGCAGACGCGCCACGGCCTCGAGAACCACGCGGACGCCTTTCTCGACGGTCAAACGCGACAGCATCAGGAAGCGCCGGCGGCTGTCGGGCGGGCGGGCGGCGCGAACCTTGGCGGCATCGCTCGGCAGCGGGATGCCGTTGGGCACCACCAAACGCCGTGCCGCGCGCAGCCCCGCCTGCTCGTGCATTTGAAGCAGAAACCGCGACGGGCTCGCGAACACGTCGATGAGGCGGGTGGTCGCGAGATGCCAGCCGCGAAACAGCCGGCACGGCAGGGAGGGGTTCGTGCAGAGGCGCCAATCGCGGGTGAGCATGAAGGCGCGCGGGCAGAGGAGATGATAGTCATGCGCGGTATGGACCACCGGCACGCCGGCGCGCCTTGCGCGCGACCAGACCGCAGCGGAAATCCCGTCGATCAGATGCGTGTGAACCATATGCGGGCGGGCGCTGTCGAGGATCGCCTTCAGCCGCGATCCGGCCTGCAGATTCCACGCGTCGCGGGCGTGCCACAGCCATTTCTTCAGGCCCGGCTCGCGGCTGCGCTCGAACGACCAGTAGAAATTCGGCGGAAAGAAGCGGATGACCTCGACGCCGTTGCGAATCTCGGTCGGATAGGGCTCCATCTGCGGGCCGCAAGTCGATACCACCGTCACGCGGTGGCCGCGCCGCGCCAATCCTTCGCACAAATAAGAGACGATCAACTCCGCTCCGCCCGCGACGATCGGCGGGTAGATGTTGTTCGTCACCATGACATGCATCGGCTGCGCTAAGCCCCTCAGAGCAGCCTTGCGAGCCAGCGCGGAAGATAGTTGCGGCGGTTGTTGAGGATGGTTCCGACGATCGGGCTGCCCGAACGCGCCAACACCTCGCGCAGGCGAATGGCGGCGGCGCGCCGGGTTTGCTCGGCCTCGAGCACGATGACATTGCCGTCGGCATAGCGCGCGAGGATCGTCGCGAGCGGATCGACATCCGCCGGCGGGGCGACCATGATGACCATGTCGAAGAAGTTGCGCAGCTCGTCGAGATGGCCGTCGATCACGTCGCCGCCGACCAGCGCGCCCGTCTCGGAATGCCAGCCGCGCCAATCGGCGAGGTAGAGCTGCTGCCCCGCGACTTTCGCGATGTCGTTGTCGAAGGCATTGGCATGCATGTCGGATGCGGCGCCGGCCGAGCCCGGCTGGCTCGCGTCGATCAGGCGATGGGCGGATTTCGTGCAATAGAGCAGCAGCATCCGCTTGCCCAGCACGCTGGTTCCGGCCCAGGCCATGTCGAGCGCCACCTGCTCGCTGCCCAATCCCGAGGTCGCGGTGACGAACTGGACGATCAGGCCTTGATCGCTCGGCAAGGCGTACTCGATCCCGGCATAGAGTTCGATCAGGTCGACGATCGGCAGATCGTCAGGCGTGCTGAGCTCGACCTCGCGGAATTTCGGCTCGGGCGGCGGCGCTCCGCGGTCCGAGATCTGTCCGAAGGCAAGATTCGTCTTATTCACGCAGAGCCTCCATGCTCGATCAAGACGCGCGGAACGCTGCGCTGGCGCTGACCGAAGCTTGCAAGAACGGGAAGATCGAGGATGAAGACGACCTGCTCCGCCGTCGTGAAGCGGTCGTCGAGCGCCTCGAGCGCGAGCGCGCAGCCGATCGCCAGGATGGTGCCGGCGAAGAGGCATGCGACCAGCGTGACGAGCTTGCGCGGCCGTGCCGGCTTGTAGGGCAGGGTCGGCTGGCTGATCACGGTCGCCGGCGAGATTCGCTGCTTGTTGAGATTGTCCTTGACCCGCGCGTCCTCATATTGGGTCGAAAGCGACCGGTAGGTGTCTTCGGCGATCTGATCCTCGCGCACGAGATCGAGGAACGTGCCGCGGTTTTGCTGCAGCTCGCCGAGCCTGTCGTCGATCATCTTCAGCTGCCCGCTCAACACGCGGACAGGCTGGCTCTCGCTGCTCGCATCAGCGGAGGTCCGCAAATAGTCCGTCTGGAGAGTTTGGTAGACGGTGTTGACGTTGGTGAGCGAGCGGTTGTTCAACTCCGCGCGGCGCGCTTTGACCTCCGCTTCCGCATTCGCGATCCCCGCCTTCAAGGACAGCAGCGCCGGGCTATCGGAGCGATAGGTCGCGAGCATCTGACTTTCTTTGGTCTTGAGATCGCCGAGCTTGGTCTCGGCGTCGTCGAGCCCGCGGTATTTTTCGCCGCTCGCCGCCTCAGGCAGCTTTTCCGGCACGGTTTTCAACAGCGTGCTGAGTTCCTGCTGGCGCTGCTGCGACTGGCTGTAGGCGGCTTCGGCGGCGCGCAGATTGGTATCGACGTCGCCGCGCTGCTTCAGGAGGTCTTCGACCTCTTTGTCGTAGTCGGTGATGTGCAACTTGCCCTTGAACGATTCGAGAGCCGATTGCGCACTGGCAAGGCGCGTCTGCGCATCCTTCACCTCATGGGCGAGGAATTCGCTCTGCGGGTTTTGATAGACCTTGGTCTCCTGGCCGATATAGAGGTCGATCAGCTTATGCACGAGCTTCGGCGCCAGCTTGGCGTCCGGATGAAGGAACGACACCGTGATGACGTTGTCCTGGGTTCCGACATCGACCGCTAGGTTCGCGTCGAACTTCTTGACGGCGGCGTCCATCGGCGTGCCGGCACCCGGCGGGTTCTCGGCGATATCTGGATAGACTTTGTCGATCCCGAACGCCGCGATGGCCTCTTGCGCCAGATCGTGGCTTTGGAGGATCGCGGCATGCGACAGGACGATCTCGCGCCGGTCCGACGGCGTCATTTCCGTTGTCGGGGCGCGGCCGAGATCGGGGATCGAGCGGTCGCCGAACCGCACCACCAGCTCGGCGACCGACTGGTACCGCGGCGTTGCCAGGAGCAGGTAGGCAACGCCGCACAAGACGATCACCGAGAACACCCAAAGCGCCGCTGTCTTGTGCTTGAACAGCACCGTCAGAAGCCCGTAAGGCATCAGGCGAGCATTCATGGCGGCAATCTCCGCATTTGACGCATCCGGTTCGAAGGCTTCGCTGCCGCCTCGATCAATGCCCGGTCGATGAGACGGGATTGATGTTGTACGAGAAGCCCCAATTGACCGGCACGAATTGCTGCACGAACTGGTTCCAGAAGGTCCAGACCTCGTAGATGCCCGTCCGCGGCACGTAGACCACGTCGTACTGGGCAAGTCTCGCGTCGTCCTCTGGGTGCTCGCCCGAGATAATGTCCTTGTAGTCGACGGTGAACGCCTCGGGCTTGTCGTTGGGACCGCGGCGGATGACGAAAATGCGGGCGCGGTCGGCGCTGAGCTTGACCCCGCCGGCTCGGGCGATCGCCTGGCTGATCGTCAAATTGGGCCCGACGGTGATGAACTCGCCGGGATTGTTCACCTCGCCGGCGACATAGATGCGATTCGGCGCAAAGGAATGAACGATGACGTTGACTTGCGGATTCTTGAGCGTGTTGCGGTATTGCGAGTTCAGCTCGGACGCGATTTGCGCCGGCGTGTGGTTGTAGGCCGGAACATCCGAGGCAACCGTCGTCGAGATCATTCCATCCGGCCGCACGGTGACTTGGTCATCGAGCTCAGGATTGGAGATCAGCCGGACATCGAGCACGTCGCCGACTTGGACCTTGTAGGGCGGCAAGCCGCTGACGGTTCTCGCTTGCGGCACGGGAATCATCGGGATCGGCGGCATATCCCTGGTGGCGGTGCCGCAGGCGCCGAGCGGCGCTGCGATGCCGAATATCAGGACGACGCCGACAGCCCATCGCGACTGCCCTGAAACGCCGCGTCTGGTGCGCGGTTGGCCCGAAGAATAGGCAAGAGCTTCAACAAATGCTTTCCCCGTCCCCTCGCCTTCATGGGTTGGTTTCAATATGTGCTACTCCCTTTCAGTAGGCGCCGCTCCGTCGGAAAACGATCACGGCGGTTCGGAGAAGGATGCGGCAGTCGGTGATGAACCGCCAATTTCGTGCATAGTCTCGCGTCAGGCGCATGCGCGAGTTGTAATCGGCGTCGTTGCGGCCATTGACCTGCCACGGCCCAGTGATGCCGGGACGACACCGCACATAGTCGTGGAACACCGCGCCATAGCGCGGCGCCTCGTCCGGCAAAATCGGCCGCGGGCCAACGAGGCTCATCTCGCCCTTCAGGACATTGATGAGCTGCGGAATCTCGTCGAGGCTGGTCGTGCGCAGAATCCGCCCGATCGGCGTGATCCGCGGATCTTTTTTCAACTTGAAACCGCGGTTCCATTCCGCCCGCGCCTCGGGATCGGTGGCGAGAAGCTGGGCGAGCCGCGCTTCGGCGTCCGGCACCATGGTGCGGAATTTCCAGCAGGTGAAGGCCTCGCCTTTGGCGCCGATGCGCCGCGAGCCAAAAATCGGCGAGCCGCCGCTGCGCCAGACGAGGAATGCGAGGGTGAGCAGCGCCGGCGACAACCCCACCAGCAAAAGCAGAGCGGCCGACATGTCGAACAAAAGCTTGCTCGCATGCTCCGCCGGGGCTTTGAGCGGCCGGGCCCAATGTTTGCAAACGAAGCTGCGATCGATCGCCGCCGCGTGCAGGCGATATCGCTCTTGAGTCGCATGAGTCCTGGGCAACGCGCTCCGGCCGGCAAACCCATAGCTGCGCGCCGTCCCTGCATAGGCGGGCATTGGCATAGTCCTTCCCGTTTCACACCAACCAAATAAAAGAGAAGACTATTCCTTGTAGTTCCATGCAGCCGGTCGGATCATGACTTCGTGAACACTCAATTTTTTCGCAGTTGCGATAGAGTAACCATGCCGGACGAGCGTGAGGTGTGGTCATTCTGTGTTCGATCCTCGTGCTTTTTGTCAGACGCGAGACACTCCGTCACGACCGAACGATGCGAACTCAACGTGCCTTCCCGCGGGAAGACGGCGCGGCCTGCAACGCGCAGACCGCGCCGGTGTTCTTCCTGCCGCTCGAGCAGCGCGGCGCATTGCTCGACGCGGCATGGGGCTAATGCATTCCGCCCGTTCCGCCCGATGGCGGCATTCCGCCCGCGCCCGATCCCATGGGGGATCCGCTCGGCGCGCTCGGCGAATGCGAGGGCGCGGCTGCACCGCTACCGCTCGTGCCGCTGCCGCTTGTGCCGCTGCCGTGCAGTTCGCTCATGGTGCGCGAATCAAGCTGCGCGGTTTGCTTCAGGCCGTTCTGACGCTGGAACTGCGAAATTGCTTGCCGTGTTTTCGGGCCGATGCGGCCGTCGATCGGGCCGCTGTAGAGTCCTTTTTGCTTGAGCGCGGTCTGCGCCTGGGTGACTTCGGAGTGAGACACTCCGGCGCCCATCGACGAGGTGGACGTGCTTTCGTGGGTCGAGGACATTCCGCTGCTGGACCCGCTCGGCTGCATCGAGCCCGAGGGTCCGGCGGCGAACGCCGCCCCGCTCAGGCTCAAGGCCACAACCGACGTCGCCAGCATCAACCGTTTCAACGCCATTCTTCCTCCTTCCAGCACGACAAGAAATGCTGCTCGGGGGAAAACATCCGTCGAAGGGTTTGGTTGCGGAGGGCCCGAAAATATCACTACCGGGCGGCAATCCATTGCCGTCCGGTGCAGGATTCACAAGTTTCGTCGGGGGTTAGTGCAGGACGTCGTAGTCGGGCTTCGCCACGTAGGGCGGGCCGCAGGCATCGGCCACCCCTTTCTTGAACATCTCCCACCCCGTCGGCTCCTGGGGGGCGCCTTCGAACGGCACGGCGGCCGAGGCGATGGCGCCGGGACCAAGCAAGGGCGGCGTTGCCAGGCATAAGGTGATGCGCGAAGCCAAAAGAAGCGGCGTTTCGGCGATGCCGATGGCCGTGGCGGCAGGGCTCGAAGCCGCCCCGGCATCCCTGGGCTTCTCCGCGCAAGCCCCGAGCGGAAGCACCAACAGGACCGCCAGCACGCGAAATTTCATCATCTTTTCTCCGTCGCCCTTCGCCGCGCAACGCCGCAGCATTGCATATTTTCTTTCAAACTTCATCAATGCGCGGCGCGCGGCCGGCTCTTAACAAAGTCTTAACTCCTGGCATGCTATTCCGCCTGGCATACGGCTCTGACGCCGATTTTGGTCGCAAAATGACGCTCATCGGAATTTCTTTGATCATTTGTGCCTGGTTGATGCTCCGATCCATGGCTTAACCGCCGTTTCGGACCTCGCGCAGCACTGTTCTGGCCGCGACCGCCGCATCGCGGGCCCCTCGCACCCTCATTTCGGTCCCTCCCTAGCGCTTGGGCAGGCCAAGCTGCTCCGCCATCCAGTCGGCGCATTGCGAGCGCCAGAGATGGCCGCGATTGTGGCCGACATGGATGCCGCCTTCGAGCGCAACGAAAACGCAGGGACCCTTCACCTCTTTCGCCACCCGCTCGGCATCCTGCCAGCGCGTGATCCGGTCTTCCTTGCCGGCGATGATGAAGATCGGCGTGGTAATGCGCGCGGCGACCCCGCTCATATCGAAAGGCCGGGTCTTCTCGCGCGCCTCTTCGACCGTCTTCGAATGGGTGCGCAGCTTATAGGCGTCTTTGAGGGTCTGCGGCCGCTGGTCGAAATTGTCGATGACGCTATAGGCGCCGCTATTGGCGATCGCGGCCTTCACCCGCTTCTCGTAGGCGGCGGCACGCGGCGCGTAATAGCCGCCCATCGATGAGCCCGAGATTCCGACCCGGCTGCCATCGAGATCGATGCGCCGCTCGACCCAGTCGATCACCGCGCCCACCGGCTCTTCGAAGGTGTGCCTGACAGGCCAATCATATTCGGCCTCGCCCTGGCCGGGCCCGTCAAAGGACAGGGTCGCAATGCCGCGCTCGAGAAAGAGCTGCTCGTAATTGTGCTGCTCTTCCTTGGTCGAATCCATCCCGGAGATGATGAGGATCACCGCCTGCTTGCCGGTCGCGCCCAAGGGCTTGCGCAGATTGCCGTAGAGATATTTGCCTTCGAAGGGGATGGCGACGCGCTCGCCCGGCGGCGTCAGATGCGGCAGCGCCAGGGTGCGGCATTCGACGGCTTTCAGATGCGCCGCTTTCATCTGCGTGACATCGTGGGTGAAATAGAATTTGGCGAAATGATATTCGACCGAGGCGGTGACGAGATGCATCGCCGCCGAGGCGTTGCGGCCTTCCGCGAGGCAGGCCCGCCCGATGCGCTCATAGACCGCGGCGCGCTCGCACCAAGCCTGGCACCAATCGTCCCACCGGTCGATCGAATAGGCGACTTCGAGAAAATCCGTGACCGGCACGCCGCCGGCGGTCAGGCGCGTGATCCAGCCCGCGCGCGCGGCTTTGATATTGGCATCCGGCACGCGTTCATTGGCCCCGGTCATGCTGTCCTCCCAAAGTTTTCGGGCGGTCTCTGCCGTCCCGTCCGCCCGCGACTATGGCACCGCCCGCAAAAACCGCAAAGCGCGTCGATCGCGCCGCGTGGACCGCGGCAAGAAATCGGGGCATGGTGGAGAGCGTTGACAGCCTGGAGCAAGCGATGCGTTACGACCTCGTCAGCATCGGCGGCGGCTTGTCCGGCCTCGTCGCGGCGTGCCGCGCCGGCGAGCTCGGCGCGACAGTGGCCGTTCTCGAACGGGCGAGCGAAGACCGCTACCCATGCAGCTCGCGTTGGACGACCGGCGTCGTCAACGTCATGGGCCGGCCGATTCTCGCCCCACCCGACACGCTCTACGACGCCATCCTCTCGGGCAGCGGCAGCAACGCCGAGCCGAGCCTCGCCCGCGCCGTCGCCGACAACGCCAAGCGCGCCATCGAGTGGCTCCGCGCGCTCGGCACACGCTTCGTTCAGCGCGGCTTGCAGCAGGATCAGCCCGGGCAACAAGTGCTGGCGCCGCCGCGGCGGCTGCAGGCCGGGCTCGATTGGGAAGGCCGCGGCGGCGATGTGCTGATGCGCAATCTCGAAGCACGCATCGCGCACCAAGGCGGCGCGGTGTTGCGCGGCGTCGAGGCCCAATCCCTTATCGTGGAGAACGGCGCCTGCATCGGCATCGAGGCGATTGCCGCCGGCCAGAGATCGCGCATCGAGGCGGCATCCGTCGTCATCGCCGATGGCGGCTTTCCCGCCAATCCGGCGATGATCGCGCAATACATCACGCCGCGTCCCGAGCGTGTTCTCTGCCGCGCCGGCGCAAGCGCCCGTGGCGACGGCATCCGCATGGCGGCGGCGGCGGGCGCGGAAATCGGCGGGTTCGGCGCGTTTTACGGCCATATCCATCACCGTAATGCGATGACCACCCCGCAGCTTTGGCCTTACCCGCATCTCGACGCCGTCGCTGAGATCGGCATTCTCGTTGGCCCCGACGGCAAGCGCTTTGCCGATGAGGGGCTCGGGGGCGTTTGCGTCGCGAACGCCATCGCGCATTTGCCCGATCCCTTGAGCGCCCATCTCGTCATCGATGAAGCGATGTGGCAGGCCGAGCCCGGCCTCACCACCACCGTTGCCGCCAATCCGGCGATGGTCTCGGCGGGCGGCGCGCTCGTCACCGCCGCCGATCTCGCGACGCTTGCCGCGCGCATCGGCGTGCCGGAGACGGCGCTCGGCGAAACGATCCGACAGCACAATGAGGCGGTCGAAAGCCGGAATTTCGCCGGCCTTGCCGTGCCGCGCAGCGCTCGCAAGCACGCGCCGCGGGCGATCGCCGCGACGCCCTTTCACGCGATCCCGCTCTGCGCCGGCATCACCGGCACCATGGGAGGCATCGCGATCGATGCTCACGCGCAGGCGCGGCTGCGCTCCGGCGCGCCGATGAAGGGGCTCTATGCAGCAGGAACACCCGTCGCCGGGCTCGAAGGCGGCCCGCGTGCCGGCTATGTCGGCGGCCTCTCCAAAGCGTTCATTCTCGGCCTTCTCGCTGCCGAGCACGCCGCGGCCTCGCTGACGCGGTAGACGCGTGCGGCACGACTTGCTGCCTTGCAATGCCGCCTGAAACGATCCAGTTTGATGGAAACGCGCCGAGCCGGTTGCGGGCGGCTCGAGTGCCCGCGAGACGAAACGGGGACCGCCGACCGATGAAGCGAGCTATTCGAGCGCTCACGCCCGCCATGCTGCTGCTTGCATTGGGTTTCGCCGCCGGTTTTATCCTGCCGGGCATCACGCCGGCGCAGAGCGCCACCGTCCATGTCGGGAAGAGCTCGGCCGTCGCCTTCAACTTCGATCCGGTCGATATCGGCATCCGCCAGAAAATCTTCGAGAGCGTCGGACTTGATGTCGAGGTCGTGAATCTGGCGGGCAGCGCCAAGCTGCAGCAGGCGATGATTGCCGGCTCGGTCGATTTCGGCCTCGGCGCCGGGACGGATATCGCTTTTCTCGTCAAGGGCGCGCCAGAGATCGCCGTCGGCGCCATCGCGCTCACCCCGGCGCTGTTCGGCGTCACCGTACCTTACGATTCGCCGGTCCACAGCCTCGCCGATCTCAAAGGCAAGCGCATGGGCATCTCGACGGTCGGCTCGCTGACGCAGTGGCTTGCCTTGCAGCTCGAGAGAAAAGAGGGCTGGCCGCCCGGCAGCCTCACCTTCGTCGCCGACGGATCGAGCCCGCCGCCGCAGCTTGCCGCGCTGAAGACCGGACAGATCGACGCCCAGATCAGCTCGGTAGCGTTCGGCTGGGACCTCGAGCAGTACAAGGAGGGACGCCTCGTCGCGCCAGCCTCGGACTTCGTCGGCCCGTTCCTGATGAACGTGATTTTCGCCAATGACTCGATCGTGCAGCGCGACCCGGACACGATCCGCCGCTTTCTCAATGGCTGGTATCAGGCGGTGGATTTCATGGCGCGGCACAAGGCGGAAACCGTCGCGATCGCGCGCTCGATCGATCACTATTCGGCCGAGGTTGAGGACAAGCAATACGATGTGGTGATGCCGTCGCTGTCGCGGGACGGCCGCTTTCCGCCCGAAGCGATCGCGACGGTCCGGCATTCCTTCGTCGAGCTGCACATCCTCGACCGCGAGCCGGACATGTCGAAATATTTGACCGAGCGCTTCCTCCAGCCCGCGCGCTAAGCGACCGCATCGGGCCAGGCTTTGCGCGGCGGCACGATCCGGCTATTCGGCGGCGCGGGTCATGGTCTCTTCCGACAGCAGCCTTTCCATGATGCGGCGCGCCTGCAGGCTTCCGGCATCGCCGATCACGTCGACCTGCGCCGCGGCGGGTGCAAGCGCCATGCTGCGCTGCTGCGCCTCAAGCATGTGCTTGTCCTCGTGAAAAGCCGTGCTCGTGCCGCGGCGGCTGAGCTCGGTGAGGTTCTCGTCGTCGATCGCATAGTCGCGCGCGATCGCCCAGAAATAATGGCAGCTTGCCTCGGTCTCGGGCGTGATCGCATCGTAGATGATGATGCGGCGATTCATCCGGCTGGTCGGATCGCCATACTCCTTGCCGAACTCGTTCGAGAGAATGTCGATCGTCACTTGCGAGGGCGGCTCGAACAGCATGATCTGCGTGCGATCGAAGCGGAAATCGAGGCCCTCTTGCAGATTGCGCGGCGAGGGCGAGAGGCCGCGCGCCACGCGCACGCCCTTCACCCAATCGGGGCCGCGCTCCCAGCTGAGCTTCGGGTTGATGTCTTCGGGGCTGCCGATGGTCGCCGCGTGGAGAAACGGCAGATGCGAGAGATCGAGCAGATTGTCGACGACGAGGAAATAATTCGACCGGATCGGAATGAGCTCGTCATAAGACGCCCATTGCGGATCGTCGTATTTGTCGTAAGCCGGTGCCGTTTTGGGATCCGCCAGAGCGGGATCGCCCATCCAGATCCAAATCCAGCCATGCTTTTCGACGATCGGATAGGAGCGCACCCGCGCGCCCGGCGGCAAGCGGTCCTGGCCCGGCGCCCAGATCGCCGTGCCCGAAGGCTCATAGAGAAAGCCGTGGTAGCCGCAGCGGATATTGTCGCCCTCGACCCTCCCCTCCGACAGCGGCGCGCGGCGATGGCAGCAGCGATCCTCCAACGCAGCTGGCGCGCCGTCCGCTTTGCGGTAGATCACCACCGGCTCGCCGAGAAAGCTTCGCGCCAAGGGCTTGTCCTTGAGCTCGTGGCCGAACGCGGCGCAGTACCATTGATTCCTCAGCGCTTTCACGGCACGCCTCCTTTCACAACGTCTCGAACCGCTCTGCGGCGGCCCCGTATTTCGGCGGATTTCCCAGAGGCTGGCAAGCGCCCCTTTCACACGATCTCGAAAAGCTGCTGGGGCGTCTTGTGAAGACGCTCGGGTCCACCCGGGCCGATGAGAAAATTATTGGTGTTGCTCATGAAATTCTTGCCGACCAGCATCGACGCGTGGAGCCCGAGATTCATGTTTTCGCGCACGCTCATCGATTCATCCTGCCGGATCAAAGGCCGCTCCACCATCTCGTAGCCTTGGCCGTGACAGAGGATGCGCTTCTCCTCCGCCAACCGATGCGCGCGCATAAAGGCGTTGTGCGTATCGAATACGTCCTTGCAGAGGGCGCCTGGCTTCAGCCGGTCGAGCACGTTCTGCTCGGCCTCCAGCACCAGCGCATGCGCGTCCTTGATCTCGGGCGGCGCCTTGCCCATCGCGGCAAAGCGGAAGAGGTGCGTGTAATAGCCGCCGGGGCCGTTGCACTCGATCATGATGCCGACGATGTCGCCTTTTTGGATTTCCCGCGATTGCATGTATTTGGGCTTGACGAAGCTCGGCTGGCCAAGCGGCGTCGCCATCACGATATAAAGCCCCTGCGCGCCGCCGCGCAGCGTCGTCAGATATTGCATATAAGCGGCGACCTCGAACTCTTTCATGCCCGGCCGCACATAAGCGAGCAATTCCGTCATCACCTCATCCTGCATCGCCGCGGTCTTGCGGATGCAACCGATCTCTTCCGCGCTCTTGATCGCCTTCAGATCGTCGATCATCTCCGTGGCGTCGATCCAATGAACGCCCGGCAGGAGCTCTTTCAGCCCCTGCGCAAAGCCGTGATACATGCTGTTCGGCCCAACCAAGCCGACGCGGCGATAGTCATGGCGGCGAATCTCGCCCGCCATCAGCTCGGCGTCGTAGCGGCCGGTATAGTCGACCGCGCCGTTGAAGCTCGGCGTCGCGACGCGCCGGCCGACGCCGCGGAACTCGGGATGGGTGCCGTCATACTCCCATTCGCCGCC
>DATNGG010000113.1:0-2721 GCA_035605975.1 Allostellaceae bacterium
CCGGCGGCTGTGGATCAGCTGGCAATATCCGCTCTTGAGGGCGAGCGCCTATCTGCGCCCCGACAGCGTGCCGCCGCGGCCCGGCATGTTCACGCAGCTTCGCCTCGCCGAGGGCGTCAAACCCGCGGACATTCATTTCGGTGAGCTCGGCTATGCGCGCGAGGCGCGGATTTCCTACCAGGATTTTCTCGCCGCAAAGCAGCGCGGCGAGCTGCCCGCAACGGTCAAGTTCCAGGTCAGCCTGCCGACGCCCATGGCGGTGATCTATCCGTTCTGCGTTGCGAGCGACGCGGCGTTGATCGAGCCCCCTTACGAGCGTGCGATGCTTGCGGAGCTCGCCGCCATCTGTCGCGCCATCCCGCATCGGGACCTCGCGATCCAATGGGATGTCTGCATCGAAATGGT
Source organism: Allostellaceae bacterium (assembly GCA_035605975.1). Lineage (GTDB taxonomy): Bacteria > Pseudomonadota > Alphaproteobacteria > ATCC43930 > CGMCC-115725 > CAIKMD01. The sequence continues at coordinate 406 of DATNGG010000113.1, forward strand.
GATCTGGGACGGCCAGCTCAAAGACCGCTACCCGAACATCGCGCCAGCGGCGATGCTCGAGCGGCTGACCCGTCTCGGCGATGCCGTGCCGGCGGATGTCGAGTTGGGCTTCCATCTCTGCTATGGCGATCTCGACGCCAAGCATTTCATCGATCCCGTCGATGCCGGCAAGATGGTCGAGCTTGCGAACGCACTTGCCGCCTCGGTGCGCCATACGATCGCGTTCCTGCATATGCCGGTGCCGATCGCGCGCAGCGATGACGCCTTCTTCAGGCCGATGGCGGGGCTGAAGCTCTCGCCGCAGACCGAGCTTTATCTCGGCCTCATCCACGATGCGGACGGCGCCGAGGGCGCCGCGCGCCGCGCCGCGGCGGCCCGCCGCTTCGTCGCGGATTTCGGCGTTGCGACCGAATGCGGCATGGCGCGCCAGCGCACGCCCGAGCTCGTCACCCGGCTGCTGCAAATCCACGCGGCGGCTTCGCGCGAGCCCACGGCCTGAGATCAGACCGCGACGGTGAGCGCGTCGTAGCCGTAGATCCTGTCATAGAGCTCTTCGGTCCGGGCCAGGTTCCACTTGCCGTCGACATGAAGGCGCGCGGTTTCGGGACGATGGAGCGAATCTCCGTGCAGCCGGTCCTTCTGGTCGAGCGAGGCTTGGACGATCGCGGCGGTGCGCTCGCGCCGTGCTGCCTCGTAGCGCGCCAGCGCGGTCTCGATGTCGCCGAAGTCTTCGAGGCAGCGCGCGAGCACGGCGCCGTCCTCGATCGCCATCGACGCGCCCTGCGCCAGGAAAGGCAGCGTCGAATGGCAGGAATCGCCGAGGAGGGTCGCGCGGCCGGCGCTCCAGCGCGGCAGCGCCTCGCGCACCATCAGCGCCCATTTGAAGGGCTGCTCGACGGCTGCGATCATCGCCTCGGCATCGGCATGCCAACCGGGGAAATCGCCGAGCCACTCTTCATGCGTGCCGCGATCGGTCCAGGATTCATGCTGCCAATCGTCGCGCTCGACGACGGCGATGAGGTTGAGCAGCTCGCGGCGGCGCACCGGGTAGTGAAAAATATGCGAGGTTGGCGCGATCCAGCCGCCATGGCGCATCAGCTCGGGCGGCAGCTTTGCGGCGGGGCAGAGGCCGCGCCACGCCATGAAGCCGGTGAAGCTCGGCCGGTCTGCGCCGAAGAGCCCTTGGCGGATCACCGAGTGAATGCCATCCGCGCCGATCAGCGCATCGCCCGGAACGCGCTCGCCGGAGTCGAGGATGGCGATGACGCCCTTGCCGGATTGCTCGAAGCCGACGCAGCGCTCGCCGAGGCGCAGCGCCGCGGCGTCGGCCTCGATCACGGCCGTCAGAAGCGCGGCCTGGAGATCGGCGCGATGCAGCGTGTAATGCGGCGCGCCATAGCGCTCGGCGGCCTTGGCCCCGTGCTCCATCATCTTCCAGCGCTCGCCGGTGTTCCACAGCCGCAAATCGACGACGCTCGATTTAACGCCGAAGCTTTCGAGCGCCTCGCCAAGGCCGAGCGCGCGCAGCACGCGCGCGCCATTGGGCGCGATCTGAATTCCGGCGCCGAGCTCGGTCAATTGCGTGGCTTGGTCGAAAATCATGGGCGCAAATCCGCGCCGCAGCAGCGCAAGGCCGGCTGTGAGGCCGCCGATGCCGGCGCCGATCACCAGGATGCGCGGTCTGGCAGTCATGCTGGGGTATCGAAAATCGCGACGGCGCGCGTCCAGCCCGCCGAGGCGCCGCGGATCTTGACCGGAAAGCAGGCGATCTCGAACCCATCGGCCGGGATCGCTTCGAGATTGTGCAGCTTCTCAAGATGGCAATAGCCGATCTCGCGCCCCGCCTTGTGGCCTTCCCAGATAAGTCCGGCATCGCCGCTCGCGGCATATTTGTCCTTGGTGTGGACGAAGGGCGCGTCCCAGCTCCAGGCATCGGTGCCGGTGAGGCGCACGCCGCGCTCCAGAAGATAGAGCGTCGCATCGCGGCCCATGCCGCAGCCGGCGGCAACGTAATCAGGCTTGCCATAGGCCGAGCCGGCGCGGGTATTGACGACGACGATCTCGAGCGGCTTCAGCTTATGGCCGATGCGCGCGAGCTCGTGCTCGACATCCGCATCGGTGACAATATAGCCGTCGGGAAAATTCCGGAAATCGAGCTTCACCGCGGGCTGGAAGCACCAATCGAGCGGGACCTCGTCGATCGAAATCGCGCGCTCGCCGCGATTCATGGTCGAATGAAAATGATAGGGCGCGTCGAGATGCGTGCCGTTATGGGTCATCAGGCGGATCCATTCGATCGCCCAGCCTTGGCCCTCG
>DATNGG010000114.1:0-2192 GCA_035605975.1 Allostellaceae bacterium
ATGGCGGCGAATCTCGCCCGCCATCAGCTCGGCGTCGTAGCGGCCGGTATAGTCGACCGCGCCGTTGAAGCTCGGCGTCGCGACGCGCCGGCCGACGCCGCGGAACTCGGGATGGGTGCCGTCATACTCCCATTCGCCGCCGAAAATGCCGACCTCGCAGCTCGTCATCAGCCCCTCGGCTGGAAAGATGACCGAGCGCGGATAAGCATTGGTCGCCGGCGTGTCGGTGAACCAGCGGGTGTAGCCGCCCATCCAATCCTCGGCGCTTTGGAGGACAATGGCATCGAGCTCCGCCTGTTGGAGCGCCGCCCGCGCGAGGCCCCAACGGCGCGCGAGTTCGGCGGAGGAGATCGCATCGCGAATACTCGATGGCGTCATTCCGGCGCCCTCCTTTTCTGCTGCGCGCTCATCGCTTCGCCGCATCGATCACGACCGTCGCGAAGCGGCAAGGCTCGGTACCACGATTGGCCCAGCCATGGACCGTCGCGCGTTGGATCATGACGTCATGGGGGCGCAGCTGCAATTCGGTTCCGTCCTCGAGCAGCATCGCGACCTCGCCCTTAAGAACGACGACATAGTCGAGGGTTTCGGTCTTGTGCATCATCGGCGCAAGGCCGGGGGCCAATTCGAGAATCCGGAACAGCGCGCCGCCATTCTGCGGCAGAATCGGAAACGGCTTGGCGCGCGGATCGGCCCCGTCCAATCGCGGCGGCATGTCATTGAGCCAGAGATTGGCGACGCTCACCCCCGCCTGCATCTTGCCGGGCTGCGCCTCGATGACGCTGTCGGAGCCGACGCGCGAGCGCCCGTCCGCAGTATGGGTCGTCACGATGCGCCGGACAGCTAGCCCCGCCATTGTCTAGCTTCCCCGCGCATCGATCAGGACTTCGGCAAACCGCGCCGGCTTGCCGCTGCGGTTATCCCAACCGTGATTGGTCGAGCGCTGCACGATCACGTCGCCCGCCTTGCACAACACCTCGCCCTCATCGAGCGTCATGTAAAGCTCGCCCTCGAGAATTACGTAGTAATCGAGCGTCGCCGTCTTGTGCTTGGTCGTATCATTGCCGGGCGGAATCTCGAGGATGCGGAAGATCGTCCCGCCCGGCGACGGGGTCACGGTCGGCGTTACCGTCATCGGATCGGGGCCGTCCAAGCGGGGCGTGCGCTCATCGGTGCGCCACGGATCGCAGCGCCCGACGCGCTCATCGAACCGGCCGGCGACCGAATCGACCAACGCGTCGCTAGCGACGGCCGATTTTCCGCCCGCGTTGCGGGTGGTGACAACGCGACGAACCCTGAAGGTCATGTGCGTCCTCCGCGCTTTGTCCCGGCATCAGCCGGAACTCACAGGCAGTAAATGTCGATCGCCATCGGAATGCGATCGTTTTCGAGGATGGTTTTCTTTTTCGCGATCACCCAATCCGTGCCGCCCGACGTCAGCTCGTACTCGGCGCGGCCGAAGAAAATATGCGTCGCATTCATCAGCGGAAAGAAGGCATGGCATGTCCAGGACGAGCGCAGGCGCAGCCGGCTCGATTGCGGCGGCTCGAGCGGCAAGATATTGCCGACCATATGCGTCGTCCGCGGCAGCGGCAGGGCGGCGGGCGAGCGGCCCGAGCGAATGCGCACGATGCGATCCTCGAGGCCGCCGCGGCCGGCGAAATACATCAAGGACAATTCCGTCTGCGGGTTGGTCGTGAGCCGGCCTTCGCCGGTCCAAGTCGGGGCCCAAAACTCGCAATCGGGCGCAAAGAGCGCGAGCCATTCGTCCCAGCGCTGCTCGTCGAGATAGGCGGCCTCGCGGTGAAGAAGCTCGATGCCCGCCGCCATGCTGTCCGCCGCGGCGCCCGCCTCGACCATCATGCATAGGCCTTCCGGCCGGCCATGCCCGCCTCCATCAGGCGCACCCATTCGCGAAACGGCGCGTGGGTCCCGATTTCGGTGTTCTGCGTGCGGTGACCCTTGACGCTTGCAAGGGGATGAAGCCCGGCACCGCGCGCCTCGTCATTGGCGCCGCGCTCGAGGGCGCCGATGCCGCGCGCATAGCCTTGCAGAAAATCGACGCCCGTCGCGCTGAATCCCGTCTGGCAATCGGCGAACACGGTAACATCGTCGGGCGTCGCATAGCCGCCGGGATTGACGAAATCCTCGAATTGCCGCAGCCGAGCCGCGCGCCGCTCGGGCGGCTCGCC
>DATNGG010000115.1:0-18949 GCA_035605975.1 Allostellaceae bacterium
CATTCCCGGCACCGACATCGTCTTGATGACGCCGGGTGCCGGATCGGAGAAGACCGCCGTGCGCGCCGACGAGATCTTCGTCTTCGATCTTGCCGGAAAGATTCACCATCACCCGGGCGGCGACCGACCGATCCAGATTCCCGCGGAATGGCGGATCCACACGCAAATCCACCGCGACCGGCCCGAGCTCGGCTGCGTCGCCCATTTGCATGCGCAAGCCTCGACCGTCCTCGGCATTGTGGGAAAGACGATGGTGCCGGTTTATGCGCGCGCCGCCATCTTTCACGCGGGAGTGCCGACCTGGAACAATCCGCGCCTCGTCCTGACCGACGACATGGCGCGGTCGCTGTCGGAGGCGCTTGGCCCGCATCTCGCCTGCCAATTGCGCGGCCACGGCTCGGTCGTCGTCGGCGAGACGCCGGAGACCGCCCTCGTCGCCTGCACCTATATCGAGGAGAACGCCCTCTTCCAGCTCGAGGCCGAGGCGCTGGGCGCCGTCATCCCGCTCTCGCCCGAGGAGCTGCACGACTGCAGCACCAACGCCTTCGGCATCGCCCCGCGCCTCTGGGATTTTTGGGAGCGCCGCGTCATCACCGCCGGCCTGCCGCTCTGAGGCAGCCACACGCCTTCGGATCGGGCCTCTCGATGGGAGCAACATCGCAAGATGGCGACACCAACCGTTGCGCAATTCGGGCCGATCGAAGCGGCAACTGATCAATCCTGGCCGCGCGGTGGATCGCTGCTGCCGATCGGTTGGCCCTCACGAATTGTTCTGCGATGGGCCATCGTTTCTCCTCCGCCAGCATCGCGTGTGGGCGGAGGCTCGTCGAGCTCGACCCGCTGCCGCGGCAGGCCGTGCGGATATTCCGCCTGGAGGAAGTCGATCATCTTCTCTCTCACATAGCAGCGCAAATCCCAGGCCTCGCCCGAATTGCGGGCCGAGACTAGCGCGCGCAGCTCCATGGTCGTGGGATGCGCGTCCGTGACCTGCAGAACCACCACATTGCCGTTCCAGAGCTTCGTCGAGCGAACGATCTCTTCGAGCTTCTTGCGCAGCGGATCGACCGGCACCCGGTAATCCACCTGCCACAGCACGATGCCGATCAGCTCGGGATTGCTGCGCGTCCAATTCTGGAATGGCTGCTCGAGCAGCCAGGCGAGCGGCACGATCATGCGCTGCAAATTCCAAATCCGCACGACCACATAGGTCGCGGTGATTTCCTCGATCCATCCCCATTCGTTGTTGATGATGACCGCATCTTCGATGCGAATCGGCTGGGTGATCGCGAGCTGGATGCCGGCGATGAGATTGGAAAGGACCGGCCGCGCCGCCAGTCCCAGCACCAGTCCCGCGGCGCCGGCAGAGGCAAGGATGCTGACGCCGTATTTCTGCACCGCCGGAAACACCATGAGCGCGGCCGCGATCGTCAGAAGCGCCAGCACGACATGCGAGGTGCGACGCAGCACCTGCCATTGCGTTGCGTGCTTGCGCGCCATGATCCATGATGTCGTCTTGAATGTTCTTGCTGGTAAGCGAGAGCTGGCGCTCGCTCACCACGTCGATCGCGACGAGCGCGGCCCAGCCGATTATGCCGATGAAGATGGCGCTGAGAAACCGCAACGCGATGATTTGTTGATGGGGCGAGAGCGGCGTCGCCGGCACGATGCTGCTGACCAGACCGACCGCCAGCGCGAAGAACAGGAACCGCTCCGCCCGGCCGAGAAAAGCGAACAGCACGAAGCCGCGCCGGCGTTGCGACCACCGCAGCAAGGTGCGCTTGATGATGGCGTGGAGGATTGCGGCGACAGCGAGCGCCCCCGCGACGAGGATCGCAGTGGTGATAAGCGGCGGGAATGCCTGTAGCGCCGGCGAAATATCGCCGGCGATGCGCGCGGCCGGATTATCCATCGCCCAAAAGTAAAACCGTCACCGCCGGTCGATCAGCCGCGCGGCGAAGGATCTCGGTTCATGATCCGGCATCGAGCGCCGAAGCGGCGGATCACGCCCCTCTCTCGGCATGCTTCACCCTGCGTTGCTTGTGCCCACGCAGCTTTCAACGAAGCCGGGCAAATTTTGTTCCGCTTCGAGCGAGGCCCGATGCTGCTACGCCCAATCCGGCTCGTCGCCGCGATCGAGGGCGTCGCCACCCGCCGCGATCCCGTCGATATAAAGGCTCCAAACGCGCAGATTGATGCGGCAGGCCTCGACCACCTGATCGGCCATGCCGAGCCGCTCCGCATGCTCGGCGACGGTGTGCCAGCCGAGATTCGAATGCTCGATATCGGCTTCGGTGTGGAGCTCGAAGAAATCCAAATCCGCGTCCCTGAGCCCGAAAAGCCCGGCCCAGCGACCGCGCTCCATCCCGAACCACCCCTGATCGCGGATCGCGCCCATGCCGTAGCCCGGAATATTGCTGCGCTCGGCGCAGGTATTGGCGATGAGCCCTTCGAGCCAATGCCGGCCGGACATCAGCCCATCCCAGGCGAACCAGCAGATCTGAGTCGAGGCGAGGCGTCTCGCGCCGCGAATCATCTCGTGCTCCAAGCCAACCTTGGTGCCGAGCTCTTCGAGGATCGCCCAATGCGGCCGGCCGCCGCCATGCGCGTGATCGGCGATCACCTCTTCGCTGCAGGCCTTGATGATGCGCAACCGAATATCCCAATCGGGGCAATTGGTCGCGACCCTCAGCTTCAGGACGGAGTTGCGTTGCCGCGTGTTTTGCCGGTGCTGCAGCACGAACATCCGCGCGCGGCCCTTCGTCAAAGGCTCGTGAAAGAACCGCGTGCGGCGAACGAAGGCATCGACCTCGCGATCGAGCCGGGCAACGACGGGGCCGCCGACGGCGGCATGTGAGGTGTTCGGCATCGCGGGTCGCTCCTCCTGGGTAAATCCTTGCATTGGTGGCGGCCGGTCCTAGCGCTCTCCGCGGCGCTCCGTCGTCCAGCCCTCGCGGCCGCTCTTGTTGTTACCGATATTCGGGAAGCCATAGGTCGGCACGAACAGATCTTCGATCGGAACCTTGTGCGGGATCATTGCCTGCTCGTGCAAATAGGTGACGAGCGCCTCGAGCGTCGGCCGGTTCTCTTCGACCCCGTAAGGCCAAAATTCCTGCCCGAACACCTCGTCGATCTCATGAAAGTCGGCGACCATCCAGGGCAGCATATAGCGCAGCGCGCCGACATCGCGCGCTTTCGAAATGGCGAGCGCGCGCGCCTCGCAGCAGGCATTGTAAAGGCTGGTCGCAACGAAAGGATGCTTTTCATAGACCGAACGCTTGATCGCCAGCACATGCATGATCGGAAAAATTTTCGTGCGCTTGAAATAATCCGCCTCGACCTCGCGGAAATTGGGGAAAAGCCGTTGAATGTTCGGATTGCGGCCGAACGGCTCTGGAATGGTGGCGGTGGTCATCGCATCGATCTCGCCATCCTCGAGCAGCTGGTTCAGCGACTTGCCGCTGTTGTTCTGGACGAGGTCGATCTTCTTGAGAACCGGCAGCGTCGCGGGCTTGCCATGGGTGCCGGGATGCTCCATCGCGCCCTGCACCCAATGGATGGTCGAGAGATCGACGCCGTATTCGTGCTGGAGGAGGCCGCGGATGAAGACCGCCGCCGTTTGCACGTAAAGCGGCACGCCGACCTTGCGGCCTTCGAGATCCTTCGGATGCTTGATGCCGGATTTCTTGTTGATGAAGATGAATTGGTGACGGAACACCCGCGACAGCATCACCGGGATCGCGACCATCGGCGAGTTCCCGGCGATCAGCTTCGTCACGTGCTCGGAAATCGACATTTCCGACGCGTCGAATTCGAGGCCGCCGCCCATGCGGTCGAAGACCTGGCGCGGATCGTCCATGGGCATAAAATTGAGATCGATGCCGGCCGGCCTGACATCGCCCGTCAGCAGCGCGTGCATACGGTCGTAGAATCCGGAAGCGAGGGTGATGGGAAGGTTGGACATGCGGGGACAGCCTTTCTCGTTCGCCGACGGATGGACCGGCGATGCCATGCTGCCATATTGGAGGGCGGGCAGCCAAGCCGGTCGCATCATTCGTGCGAGCGACGCACGGCGCGATTGACGCGGGGCCTCGTCTCGGGCCTTACTGTCTGAAGGATATGAAGCCGCTGGCGGAGCCGAAGCGGCCGCGCGGCGTTCAGGGAGCGAATCTCGTGATCGAAGTCGACAATCTCAGCCTCACCTATCACAGCTCGAACGAAAGCCACCTCGCCGTCAACGGCGTCAGCTTCCGCGTCGAGCGCGGGCAGTTCTATACCTTGTTGGGGCCGAGCGGCTGCGGCAAGACGACGACCTTGCGCAGCGTCGCGGGGCTGGAGCGGCCGGATGCCGGCACGATCCGCATCAACGGCCGCACCGTGTCATCCTCGGCGACGGGCGAATGGGTGCCGCCCAACCGGCGCGCGATCGGCATGGTGTTTCAATCCTACGCGATTTGGCCGCATATGACGGTCTTCCAGAACGTCGCTTTTCCGCTTCGCTACGGCGCGTCGCGCGTGCCCTCGCGCGAAATCCGCGAGCGCGTGCGCAAGGCCCTGGCGCTCGTTCAGCTCGAGGGCTACGAAGATCGCCCGGCGCCGCATTTGAGCGGCGGGCAGCAGCAGCGCCTCGCTCTGGCGCGCGCCTTCGTCATGGAGCCGGACGTGCTCTTGCTCGACGAGCCGCTTAGCAACCTCGATGCCAAGCTGCGCGAGGAGATGCGCGGCGAGCTGCGCAAGCTCGTCAAGGCGCTCGGAATGACGACGATCTTCGTGACGCATGAGCAGATCGAGGCGCTGGTCCTCTCCGACGTGATCGCCGTCATGCGCAACGGCAAGATCGTGCAGGAGGGCAGCCCGCTCGCGATCTACCAGCAGCCGGCGAATCCCTTCGTCGCCGACTTTATCGGGCAATCGAATCTGATTTCGGGCACCGTCAGCGCGCTCGGCGACGGCAATCATTCGATGATCAAGGTCGAATGCGCCCTCGGCAGCCTTGTCTGCACGGCCCCCCGCGGCGTAACGGTCGGCGACAACATCGTCGTCGCGATTCGCCCGGAGCACGTTGCCCTGAGCCCCGATGCGGAGAGGACGGAGAATGCGCTCGATGCCGTCGTCTCGTCGACGAGCTTCGTCGGCAGCTCGATGGATTGCTCGCTGAAGATCGGCGAATACCCGTTCCGCATCATGCTGCATCCCGAGCGGGCGCCGTCCATCGGCGCAATCTGCAAGGTCTATGTCGCGGCCCGGCACTGCTTTGCGATGCGCGCCGAGGCTTAGGCGCGATCGAGCGCGGTCGGTTTCCCTCGTCCCGTTCAGTGAACCATCGCGTTGACCAGGAACAGGCTGATCGCCGGGAACGCGACCAGCAGGCCCAGCTTGACGAAATCGGCAAGCACGTAGGGGAAGACGCCTTTATAAATCGTCCACATCGGAACATCGGGCGTCACGCTCTTTAAGACGAAGACGTTGAGGCCGAGCGGCGGGTGGATGAGGCCGGTCTCGACCACGGCAAGCTGGATGATGCCCCACCAGACGATGTCATAGCCCATGCTAAGGATGAGCGGCGTGACGATCGGCACGGTGATGACCATCACCGCGAAGGATTCCATCAGCGAGCCGAGGATCAGGAAGAAGAACAGCAGCAGGGCCATGATCGCCCAGTTCGCCCAGTGCAGCGTCGACACCCAGGCGGTCGCGAGGTCGGTCAGCGCCGAAACGGCGACGAAGAACGACAAGGTCTGAGCACCGAAGATGAGTCCGTAGATCATCGCCGTGACGGCCGTCACTTCGGCCATGACCCGCCAGAACGCGCCGCCCTTGAGCTTGCCGCGATAGAGGGCGGCGATGAACGCGCCGAAGGCGCCCACCGCGGCCGATTCGGTATCGGTAAAGACGCCCAGATAGAGCCCGCCCATCACGGTGAAGAAGAGCAAGCCGACCGCGCGGCACTTCCGCAGCTGCTGGCCGATTTCCTCCGCACCGGCGCGCACGGATGGCGGGCAGGATTTCGGCGCAATATGCACATAGAGCCAAACCGTGACGCAATAGAGCAGCACGGAGAGCAGCGCCGGGCCGAAGGCGCCCATGAAAAGCTGGCCGACCGACGCTTCCGTCAAAAGCGCGAACACGATCAGCGGGCCCGAGGGCGGCACCAACGCGCCCAAAGTACCGCCGGCGGCGCAGACGCCGGTCGCGAGCGCCGGCGAATAACCCCGCTCGCGCATTTCCGGCACGGCCACTTTTCCGATCAGCGAAGCGGTCGCGATCGACGAGCTCGTCAGCGCGCCGAAGCCCGCACAGCCGAGAACGGTCGCATAGGCAAGGCCGCCGCGCAGCCGGCCCAAAACCGCATGCGCCAGATTGTAAAGATCGGTCGCCATGCCGGCCGTGGCGGCGAAGCTTCCCATCATCAGGAAGAGCGGCAGCGTGCCGACCTGGCCGTTGGTCAAAAACCCTTCGACGGTCGTGCCGAAGGCGCTGAGCGCGGGATCGAACCCCATGAGCAAGGCCGAGCCGACAAGGCCGATAAGCGCCATGCTGGCGGCGAGCGGCACGAGGCCGAGCATGAACAGCCACAGGCAGAGGAAGGCATAGAGCACTTCGAGCCCGATATTGCCCTGCGCCCAAGTCGAGACGGTCTCGAAATCGACGGCGATATAGAGGCCGCCAAGCAGGGCGGCGATTCCGACGGCGAGCGCGACTCTCGTGAATACCGGGTGAGTCGCCTCGCCCGGTCGCGGTCCGGGATGGATGAGGGCCTGCCGGAACTGATTGAGCATCACGACCAGCTGCACGAGGCAGCCGAGGAAGAACATCACCGCGACGCCGAAGAGGAACGGCGCTTGCGGCAGCCCCAGCATCACCGTCGCACGGCCCTGATCGGCGAGCTGGCCGGCATAAACGTAGATCTGCCACGTCAGCACGGCGAAGAAGACCAGCAGGAACAGGCCGCCGATCGCGTCGAGCCACATGCCGAGCCGCGGCGTCATGAAGCGGCTCAGCAGGTCGATGCGCAGATTGACCTTGTTCGCCAGGCCCGAGGGGATGGTCGCGGCGATCGCCACGGCGAACACCATGGCGACGACCTCGTTGAGCGCGGGGAACGGAGAATTGAAAATCCACCGCATCAGCACGTCGAGAACCGTCGCGCCGGCGGCGATCAGCATCCCGGCGACGCCGATCGACGCGACCGGCCGCGTGGCGATCACGCAGAAATACTCCAACCGGTCGAGCAGCGACTGCGGCGAAGCTGGCGTTTCCGCCAATGCGCTGTTCTCCATCAAAGCCTCCCTGCCGCGCCTTCGAGCGATCGCAATTTGCTTTTACGTCACCGACGGCCCGGGCCTGCGCATCGGCCGATTAACGGGCTCGACGCCGGCCCTGGAATTTAGACGTTGCGCCGGCCCGAGCAACTGATTTCGTCGGCGCGGCGGAATATCCCCGGATTTTCAACGCGCCGCGCGCCGCCATGTTTGACTCGGCGGAAGGGACAGGCTTAACGTAAATCGACGGTTGCGAAAAGCCGCGCCGCGCGCGCCGAGAACGGTGGCGAAACGATCGACAATGAACAAGGGAGGACATCTTATGATCCGTCGCGCCCCGCTGCTTTTTCCGCTCGCCCTCGCGGCACTTGGGCTTTTCGCCGAGTCTTCCGCCGCAGACCCGATCCTCTTGAAATACGGCGATCCCGGGCCGCCGACGGCCGCGATCCACACGCATGTGATCGCGCCCTGGTCGGAGAAGGTGAACAAGGAGGCTGCGGGTCTTCTCAACGTCAAGGTGTATGTCGGCTATTCGCTCGTCGATATGCGCAACACGCTCGACCGCGTCGCGAATGGCGTCGCCGACCTCGCCTTCTGCATCTTGGGGCCGGTCTCGTCGCAATTCCCGAAGACGCTCGTCGCCACCCTGCCCTTCGAAGCGCAGAACGCGCACGAGGCCGGACTCGCGCTGCAGCGTCTCTACGACAAGGGAATCATCGCCGACGAATGGACCAAGGTGAAGCCGATCGCTTTCGGCGATTTCGCCAATCTCACCTATCACACCGTGCCGATGATCAAGACGCTCGACGATTTGAAAGGCCTCAAGATCAGCGTTCAGGGCCGAATTGAGGGCAAAGCTCTCGAAGCGCTCGGCGGCACGCCGATCACCCTGCCGATCAACGAGGTCTATGAGGCGCTGCAGCGCGGCACCATCCAAGGATCGGCGATCGGCTGGCCCGCGGCCGTCGATTTCAAGCTGACGGAGATCGCCAAGCACCATGTGCTCGAATCGCTGGGCGGGGCCTCGGCGGTGATGATCATGAACAACAAGACCTATGCGAAGCTTTCGGGCAAGGCGAAGCAGGTGATCGACGAGAATATCGGCACCACCTACACCAATGCCTTCAACAAGGTGATCGACGACACGGAGCACAACAACGTCGACCGAGTCGAGCACCAGATGAAGGATCAAACCGTCACCCGGCTGACCGATGCGCAGCGCGCGCTGTGGAAGTCGAAGATCGAGCCGGTGATCGCCGATTGGGAGAAGCGCACACCCGACGGCACCAAGGTTTTGGCCGCTTTCCGCAAGGAAATCGCAGCGATCCGCGCCGGCTCGTGAGCGTGCCGGCCGGGCCTCAGGCGTCCCAGACCGCGAAGCCCATGGCGCAGCCGACGCCGCTTGGCTGGCGATAGCACGGAACGTAGTCGATCATCCGCGCCGTGCCATCGAGCGCGCCGGCGGCGATGATCCAGTTGCGGATCTCGGAGGTTCCCTCGACCAGGTCCTCCGCCTTCATGGCGGCGAAATAGGCCCGGTCGTTACGCGCGAGCGCCGCCATAAAACGCTCGTCATAGGCTTCATCGATCACCGTGTGCGAGAGCCCGCCCGAGGCAAGCACCGCGACCCGCGCGCTGCCGCCAAGCTTTTCCACAACGGCGCGGATCGCGTCGCCGAGCGCAAGGCAGCGCTTGGCGCTCGGCGCCGGCGGATAATAGGTGTTGATCATGATCGGCACGATCGGAAACCGGCCATCGGGCATGAGGAATTTGAGCGCCCGGCCGAAAGCGTGCCCGAGCCCGAATTCTTCGCGCGTCTTCCGCGACCAAGCCGGATCGAACCCCTCGTCCATCAGGCCTTCGAGCAAGCCGCGGGCGAGCGCGCCGGGCACGCGGTAGCGCGTCCGCTGGTCGAGCGATTTCTCGCCGAGATAGGTGAAATGCAGCGTCGCGTCGACCTCGTCCGCCGCATAAATCGTGAACGGCGGCATGTTGTCGTCGAGAATGTTTTCGTGCTGGTCGTCGCCCAGGAGGATCACCGCGTCGGGCGCCCAAGCATAAAGCTGCTGCTTGAGCGTTTCGAGCGCCGCCCGGCATCGCGCTTCCTTGGCGAGTTTGGCCGCATCGGTGAGCTCCGCCGCGATGTCCGGCTTCGGGTGGAACGGACCTTTGGTGCGCGTCGGCAGCTCGCTCCAGCGCAGCGCCGGCATCAAAAGCTGCGGCGCATGCGAGGTCGCAAGGCCGCCGATGAGTCTCGCCATCGAGGGTCCCGTCAGAAGCGCGGCTTCGGATTGATCTTGAAGAGCTTCTTCGCGTTGTCCTCGAGGATCAGCTTCTTGTCGGCCTCGGCGAGCCATTCGAAGCTTTTGATATCGGGCGCGATATCGTCGAGATAGCGGCCGGTCTGCGGATTGGTGGCCGAGCCCGTGCCGGGACACTCGGTCGCAAAGAGGCAGCGATCGGCACCGACCGTCTTGATCAGGAGTTCCAGAGCAAGCGGCGTATAGAGTGTCGTATCGAACCAGAGATTGCGCAGCTTGTCGGCAAAGCGCCGGCCGCCGCGCGCCGCCGCGCGCAGCGACGGCGCATCGAACCGGCCGAGCTGATACGGCACGGCGCCGCCGCCATGCGGGATGATGAACTTCAGCTTCGGGAAATCGTCGAACACCTTTGAGTTGACGAGGTTGATCGTCGCGATCGTCTCTTCGTTGATGAAATGCGTCGAATAGCTCGTCCGCTCCGATTTGGAGCCGACGCCGTGCAGCATCGCCGGCACGTCGAGCTCGCAGAGCTTTTCATAGAGCGGGTACCAATAGCGGTCACCGAGGCCCGGCGCCTCGGCGCCGGAGTTCTCGTAAGGATCAGAATTGACGAGGCAGCCGACAAAGCCCAGTTCCTTGACGCAGCGCTCGAGCTCGGGCAGCGCGACGGTGATGGGCTGACCCGCGACTTGCGGCAACATGCACACGCCGGCGAAGCGATCGGGATAGAGCTGCACCGCGCGGTGAATGATGGCGTGGCACTCCTCATGGAACCACAGCACGATCCGGCCGGGCTTCTCGCTGTGCATCATCTGGAAGGGGCGCGGCGAGATCAGCTGGAAGTCGGTCTTGTGCTTGTCGAGCAGGTCGATATGCCCGTCGCCGAAGGTCTCCTTGGCATGATAGGAAGCGCGGATCTGATCGTCGCTCACATGAACGGCGCCCCTGCCATGGGCGCCGCGTCCCGCGAGCTGCACCGCCTTATAGGCCCAGAGCTCGGCCGGCGCGCTCATATGGCCATGGACATCGATGATCATGCGGCGCTCCTCTCCCTAGCGTTTTGTGTCCCGCACGGGTGCGGGTTAGCGAAGCAACGGTACCAAGCCGCTCACTCGGAGATCGGCTTGCCGACCGGCTCCCAGCGCGTGCCGTTGTAGCGTTTCACCTGTGCGATCTTCAGCGGAAAGAGATCGTTCGGCGTTGTATTGAGCGAAATGCCCGGCAGGTAGAGCGGGAACGTCCAGCCGTCGATGTTCGACGCGATCTTCATGATGTTGGCGCGGGTCAGGTTGTCGCCAGCGCGCTTCAGCACTTCGACCATCGCCTGCGCCGCGAGATAGCCGCCATAGGTCGTCGCATCGCTCTGGCGATCCTGCTCGGGGATGTATTTCTGCAGGAAGGCGAGATACTCCTTGACGCCGGGATCATTGGCCCAGATGGGATCCGTCGTGTCCTTGGCGTCCTCGGTCGACAAGACCCCCTTCAGCTTCTCGTCTCCCACCGCGCCAAGGACGCTTTTGGCGCTCGACACATAGGGAACGAAGATCATCGCGTCGGGACCGGCCTGATCGCGCGCGACGGAGATCGCCTGAGCGGCGGCACGGCTCTGGGCGAAGAGCACGAAGGTATCGGCGCCCGCGCCCTTCAGCGTCGTAATCTGGGAGGTGACGGTCGGATCGGTGACGGCGTAGCTTGCCTTTCCCACGACCATCGTCTTTGCCTTGTCGCCGAGCGCCGCGAGGAACGGACCCATATGGTCGTTCCCAAAATCGTCGTCCTGATAAAGGATTCCGATCTTGGCGTTTGGCCGTGTCGCAAGGATGTATTTCGCCCAGATGATCCCCTCGAAGCCGTAGCTCGAGCCGGTCGCGATCGTGTAGGGAAATTTCTTCGGATTGATGAGGCTGTTCGAACCGGTGAGCACGAAGAGCTGCGGGATTTTGCGGCTGTTGAGATAGGGCTGCACCGCAATCTGCGTCGGCGTGCCTTCCGAGCCGAACATCGCCAGGACTCGATCCTGCTCGACGAGGCGGCGGGTGAGCTCGACGGTCTTTGGCGGCGAGTAGCCATCGTCGAGGCTGATGAACTCGATCTTGCGGCCGTTGACCCCGCCCTTGTCGTTGATCATGTTGAAATAGCCGATCATCTGCCGCACCTGCGGCACCGTCACCGAAACCGGCCCCGAATAGGGAAAGGTATTGCCGAGCTTGATCGTCGTGTCCGTCGCCCCTGGATCGTATTTCCCAGCGGCCTGGGCGGGCGCCGACGCAAGGACAAGCGCGAGCGCGGCGGCGTAAAAAATCCCCCTCATTTCATCACCTATTGCCAAGACATGAACGCCATCGCATTTCCGGTTCCGGCTTCGGAGCGATAGCAGGGAACGTAATCGATCAAGGTCGGCGCGAGGGTCGTCTGCGCCATCGCGCCGGCAAGGCCGAGCCAATTTTTGACCTCGGAGGTGCCCTCCTGCAAAATCGCATGCGGCAGCGCGCCGAGCGTCGCCATGTCATTAGCCTTGATCGCGGCGAGCACCTGCCGGTCGAAGCTTTCGTTGACGGCGAAATGGCTGAGCCCGCCCGAGCCGAACACCGCAACGCGAAGATCGGTATCCCAAGCGGCGATCGCCTTCGCGACCGTCTCGCCGAAGCGCAGGCAGCGCTTCGCCGAAGGCTGGTTGGGCGGATAAAAAGTGTTGGTGAAGAGCGGCACGTTGGGAACGACCTTGCCCTTCATGATGCGTTCGTAGATGAAGCCGAAAGCATGCGGGATGTCGGCTGAGCCGCGCGGGCCGGCCGGCAGCTTGGTCGAGACGGCGACGTCGAACTCCTCCGCCATCAAGGCGTCGATGAGACGCCGCGCGAGTTCCGGGAGCCCCGGATAGACGACGCGCTGCTTGGGCTTGTGACCGTCGACCGCGACCGCGACGCCGGGGTCCATCTTCGCCTTTTGCTCGGCCGAAGCCGGCCCGTTCTCGATGGTCTCTCCGGCATAGACGAAGAAGGCCGGCAACAACGCGTTGCCGAAAATCTCCATCTGATCGTTGCCGAAAATGACCGCCACATCGGGCTTCGCCGCCGCCCAGATTTGCGCAAGGCGCGCAATCGCCCCCTGGCAGGCATCGTAGCGCCGCCGCCGTTCCTCCGGCGTTATCTGCACCGCGAGATTCTCGCCGCTGCGGGCGGCGCAGAGCTCGTCATAGGAATAGAGACGGCCTTGATAGGGATGCATCTGCGCGCGATCCCATTGGGCGCGCAAATGCCACATATCGGGCGGCGTCGACAGCAGCGGCCCGTGCGAAGTGCCGATTCCGAGGACGAGCTGGGCCATCGGCGTCTCCTAAGGGTTCATTCCGCAGCGACGGTCGCGTTATCGCCGCTGAGGGTCGCCATCTGCTGGCGATAGACGTCGGGCCAGGGCCGGCTCTTGGGCGCGACGAAATACCCGGCGCCGACGCGGCCATAAGCCTCCGGCGTCGCGGCGCCCGGCGGTGCCGCGTTCTCTTCGGCGAGCGCCTTGGCGGCCAGCAGAAGGCGGCGGCGGGTGATGGCGATCATGCGGTCGCTCGCGGCGAGATTCTCGAACGCATGGTCGGTGATCTCGCCCATGCTTTCGGTGACGGCCTGATCCTGGACATGGATGCAGTCGATCCCGGTGAAGCTCGTCTTGCGCTGCAGCTCGCGATCGATGAGGTAGTCGTTCTCCGCGTTCTGGACGCTGCGGAAGCGGCCGAGCCAGTCGGTGGTGTTGGGCAGGAGCGGGATCGTCTGGCGCGACGAGCCGGCGCCCTCCTTGGGCCCGATCATGACGAACATCGTATGCGTATCGTCGAGCGGCACCCAGGCGCGGGCGATGCGATAATGCTCGAACGGGATGAAGGGCGCCAGGGTCCAGCACGGGAAGAGGAAATGCGCGATGCGCCAATAGGTCTGGTTGTTGTCGGCCGGACGATAGGCGCCGTAGATCGTGCCGAGTTCGGTGGTCTCGGCCATGTATTCGGGATCGCGATGAATAGCGCCGAAGCGGTTCGGATCGGTCGGCGCGAAATCGCTGCTGCCGAGCGAGCCGAAATGCAGGAAATTGAGGTGCGAGGTGTCGATATCGCCCTCCATCGCCTGCAGCCAATTGCAGCGCCGCACCATGAAGAAAATATCGGCCTTGTCCTCGGGAATATGCGTCGCCGCGATCTCCGGCAGGGCCGGCGTTTCGGCCGCGTTGCCCATATAGACATAGACGATGCCGTTGCGCTCGGCGGCGCGATAGGCCTTGGCCCTGATCCGGTCCTTGAATTGCTGACGCTCGGGCAGATTGGCCTGATCGATGCAGTTGCCGTCGACGTCGTATTTCCAGCCGTGATAGACGCAGCGTATGCCGCCCTCCTCGTTGCGGCCGAGGAAGAGCGAAGCGCAGCGATGGGGGCAGCGATGATCCATTACGCCGACTCGGCCGGCGCTGTCGCGGAAGGCGATGAGCTTCTCGCCGAGCAGGAGGAAGCGTACGGGATCGCCATCGGCCACGAGCTCCGAGGATTTGAGCGCCGGCAGCCAGTAATGGCGCATGAGATTGCCCATCGGCGTGCCCGGACCGACACGCGTCAAAATCTCGGAGTCCTGCAGAGACGTCATCGCGCACTCCCCAGTTGAAGCGATGCGCGCCGCGGGGCACGCCGCTTCGAATTTCTCGCCTCGCGCGGCTACCGGAAGCCAGTGCCGCAGCGTGGCAGTCTATCACACGTTTTGCGGACGCCGGAATAGACCAGATCGCGCGTTAAGCCTCGGGAATCGTGGTTATCGCGGCGGGTTGGCGCATGCCGGTAGGCTTTCCGGCTTGGGCCCTGCCCGGTCCTGGCGGTGGACGATGCGGCGCGCGAGCGAGCGCAACAGACCCGCGACGCCCTCGGGCAGCAGATACATCAGCGCGATGAGGGCGATGCCGTAAACCGCCAGCGGCGCGGCTTGCGAGATCGAGCTGGCGACGTTCGGCACGAATTCGATGAAGATGGCGCCGAACACGGCGCCGGAAATCGAGCTGATGCCGCCGACAATGATGCCCACCAGAAAGCTGAGGCTCAAAAAGATCGGAAAGCTGTCGGGCGCAACGAATTGCGTGATGATCGCGGCGAGCGACCCGGCGATGCCGGTATACATCGCGCTGACGCCGAAAGTGGTCGTTTTGTAGAGCGCCGTGTCGATGCCCATCGCGGCGGCGGCGAGCGGGTGGTCGCGGATGGCGACAATGGCGCGGCCGGTGCGGGCGCGCAGCAGGTTGGTGCCGGCGAGAAAGAGCGGCACCGCGATCGCGAGACAGAAGAAATAGAGCCATTGATCGGCATCGAGCGGCAGGAAAGCCGGAGGATCGGGCTTGGCGAAGGTGATGCCCTGAACCCCGCCGGTCCAGGGAGCGAGGGGGTGGTAGTTGAGCAGCTGCGGCGTCGCCACGGCGAGGGCGAAAGTCGGCAAAGCGAGATAAAGTCCTTCAAGGCGCAGCGCCGGAAGCCCAAACAGGAAGCCGGCAACCAGGCAGATTGCGCCGCTGGCCGGGATCGTCGCCCAATAGGGGAGATCCGCCTGCTGGATGAGGATCGCCGTCGTGTAGGCGCCGATCGCGAAGAACGCGCCATGGCCGAGCGAGATCTGCCCATTATAGCCCATGAGCAGGTTGAGCCCGAGCAGCGCGATCGAATAGACCACCACCATGGTGATTTGAAACACGTGGTAGTCGCTCAAGACGAAGGGCGCGCCCAGCAGCAGCACCGCCGCGGCGCCGAGGCTCCAGAGGCGCAGCGACGTCCGGCTCATACCCGCATCACCAGGGTTCGGCCGAAGAGCCCCGAGGGCCTGACCAAGAGCACGCCGACGATGATGACGAGCGCGACGCTGAGCTTGATCTCGGTGCCGACGACGTAAGCCCCCGCCAGATTCTCGAGAACACCGACGACAAAGCCGCCGAGCACGGCGCCCGCGGGGCTCGTCAGCCCGCCCAAGAGCGCCGCGGCAAAGGCATAGAGCAGGATGCCGCCCATCATATTGGGATCGAGATAGATGATCGGCGCCGCCATGATCCCGGCGATCGAGCCGATCGCGCTCGCCATCCCCCAGCCCAGCGCCAGCACCCAGCCGACGCGGATGCCGACCAGCCGGCTCGATACGGGATTGAGCGCGACGCCGCGCATGGCAAGCCCCAGCCGGGTGAAGCGGAAGAAGACGAAGACCAGCGTCAGGATGCCGAGCGTCACCGCGATCATGCCCAGCTCATGCGCGGACATGAAGCGGCTGGCATACCAGGCATCCGAGGGAAACGGGCTTGGAAAGGCCTTCAGATCGTAGCCGTAGATCCAGCCCGCCACGCTGTTGAAGATGAAAAGCATGCCGACGAAAACCACCACCACCGTCAGCACCGGCTTGTCCTCGATCGGGCGCACGATGATGCGCTCGATCAGCACGCCCATGACGAAGGACACACCGAGCGTCAGCACGAAGGCGAGCCAATAAGAGAGCCCGGCCTGCACCAGCGTCCAGGCGATATAGGTCGTGAACATGGCGAGCTCGCCCTGGGCGAAATTCACATGGTGCGTCGCCTGGTAGATCATCGCGAGCGCCAGCGCCACGCTGGCATAGAGACCGCCGGTCGCGAGTCCCGACAACACCTGATGGAGAAAATTTTCCAACCGCCTCCCCTCGCCGCGCCGCCATCCGGCCTCATCGCTCGTACCGGTTTCGCTTGGCGCCGCGGCTTTCAGTCGAGCCGAGGAAATACTCGCCGTCAATAGCCGAGATAAGAGCGCCGAACCGAAGGATCACCGCCGATGAGCGCGGCGTCGCCGCCGAGGATGATTCGCCCGGTCTCCAGCAGAAACGCATGATCCGCCAAAGCGAGCGCGATGTCGGCATTCTGCTCGACGAGCAGCATGCTCATTCCCTCGTCCTTGTTGATGGCCGCGAGAATGCGAAAAATTTCCTGCACCACCACAGGGGCGAGACCGAAGGAGGGCTCGTCGAGAAGAAGGAGCCGCGGCCGCATCATCAGGGCGCGGGCGATCGCAAGCATCTGCTGCTCTCCGCCCGACAGAGTTCCCGCCTGCTGGCGCCGCCGCTCGCGCAGCCGCGGAAAATAGGAAAAGACGCGCACGAAATCCGCCGCAATGCCGTCGCGGTCGCGGCGGGTATAGGCGCCGAGACGAAGATTTTCCTCGACGGTCAGATGCGTGAAGGTGCCGCGCCCGTCCGGCACATGGCCGATGCCGAGCCGCGCGATCTCCTCCGTCGGCTGGCCGTCGATGCGCGTGCCGGCAAAACGGATCTCGCCGCTCGCCCGAACCATCATGTTGCAGACAGCGCGGAGCAGCGTCGTCTTGCCCGCGCCATTGGCGCCCAGCAGCGCGGCGATGCCTCGCTCTTCGACCGCGAGATCGACGCCGTGGAGAACGCGTGCGCCGCCATAGCCGGCATCGAGGCCGAGGATTTCAAGGATCGCGGTCACGCCGCCGTTCCGAGATAGGCGCGTATCACCTCTGGCGCGTTCTGTACCGCGGCCGGCGCGCCATCGGCGATCTTACGCCCGAAATCGAACGCCACGACCTTGTCGGAGACCGTCATGACGAAATTCATGTGATGCTCGACGAGCAGCACAGTGAGGCCGAAGCGCTCGCGCAAGCCTAGAATGAGCGCGCGCAGGCGCTCCACCTCTTCGTGATTGAGCCCGCCCGCCGGCTCATCGAGCAGCAGAAGCTTCGGCTCGCAAGCCAGGGCGCGCGCAAGCTCGACGCGCTTTTGCGTGCCGAAGGGCAGGCCGATGACGGGCGCATCCGCGACCGGTCCGAGATCGAGCGTCTCGATCAGCGCATCGGCGCGGGCGGCGAGCCGCGCCTCCTCGCGCGCGACCAGCGGGAAGCGCAGCGCATTGGCGAGGAACCCGCCGCGAATGCGGCTATGGCCGCCGACCAGGATGTTCTCGCGCACCGACAGGGTGCGAAACAGCGCGAGATTCTGAAAGGTGCGGCCAATGCCGAGCGCCGCCATGCTGTGCCGCGGTTCGCGCAGGAGGTTGCGCCCCTCGAAGAGGATGCTGCCGCTTTCCGGCTCG
This sequence comes from Allostellaceae bacterium, assembly GCA_035605975.1. Lineage (GTDB taxonomy): Bacteria > Pseudomonadota > Alphaproteobacteria > ATCC43930 > CGMCC-115725 > CAIKMD01. Next base: position 17,600 of record DATNGG010000115.1, read on the forward strand.
TAGAGCCGGCTCATGCAGTTGAAAAGCGTGGTCTTGCCCGCGCCATTGGGGCCGATCAGGCCGCAGATTTGTCCAGCCGCGACCTCGAAGGAAACGCCATCGAGCGCCACTACGCCGCCGAAGCGGACCGACAGCGCGCGGATGGCGAGCAGAGGCAGGTCGCGAGCGGTGGTTTCGATGGGCACCTTGGCCGATCTCCCCAGTTTGCAAAACGCAATTCTGTCGGGGATCGGCCGGCGGCGCAACCTGGGTCGCGCCCATGCGCGGCGCGGCCGTGCGGCCCCTTTTTTGTGGCCGTGCATCGGCAAATTCGCATAATGGGCGTAATATCGGAAAACGTGCTCGGCGGTTGGAGGCCAGGATGGCGTTCGGCGAGATCAAATTCTCAACCGTGTTGTTCGGCTTGGCGCAAGCGCTGCGCTTCACCGCGCGCACCAAGCCGGATTTCGCGGCGCGCCTCAAGGAGCGCGATCTCACCGCCCAGATTCTGGCGCGCGACGAGCAGATCGGCCGCTGGTACAAGCTGTCCGGCGGCAAGCTCGCCTCCGGGCGCGGCATTCACCCCAAGCCCGATTTCACCATGTCGTTCAAGACCGCGGCTCTGGGCACGAAGCTTTTGACGCCGCCGATCGACTGGCTTGAGCAGATCAACGCGCTCAAGGATTTCAAGCTCACCATGGAGGGCGATGAAGACCTCTCCAATTGGTTCGCCCAGACGGTGATGATGCTGCAATCCGTGCGCTGGAAGCTCGGCACGCGGCTCCCCGACGGCACGATGCGCTATTGCAACATGACGAATGGCGGCCCGGTCTTCGTTTATGTGAAGGACGGCAAGATCCTGCGCATGACGCCGATCGAGTTCGACGACACCGATCCACAGCCCTGGACGATCGCGGCGCGCGGCATGACCTTCACGCCGCCGCGCAAGACCACCTTGGCGCCGCATGGGCAAAACGCGAAGTCGATGGTCTATTCGCCCGACCGTCTGCTCTACCCCTTGAAGCGCGTCGATTTCGACCCCAACGGCGAGCGCAACCCGCAAAATCGCGGCAAGTCGCGCTATGAGCGCATCTCATGGGCGGAGGCGCTCGACATCGTTGCCGGCGAGATCAAACGCGTCAAACGCGAGCACGGGCCCGGCGCGATGGCAGTGAGCCATGGCTCGCATCATACCTGGGGCAATATCGGCTACTACCTCTCGGCGCTCCACCGCTTCAAGAACGCCGTCGGCCACACCGCCGTGCATCACAATCCCGACAGCTGGGAAGGCTGGTATTGGGGCGCGGTGCATCATTGGGGCCATTCGCTGCGCGTCGGCCAATCCGAAACCTACGGCACGGTCGAGGACTG
>DATNGG010000116.1:0-2189 GCA_035605975.1 Allostellaceae bacterium
CTAATCCCCTTGCGGGGATGAAAGCTTAGAGTTACTCGCGGTCCGGGGGGCACCGGGCAACAGAAGCCCCCCACTTGAACGCAACCGGGGAGCCCGCGCGTCCGTGAAAGACCTTCTGCGATACGACAAGATGGTCGAGACCGCGCTGCGCGGGGTGGTGCGCGAGGCCTTGGCCCGCGCCGCGGCGAGCGGCTTGCCCGGCGGCCATCATTTCTACATCACCTTCCGCACGCGCTATCCCGGCGCCAAGCTTTCCGACACGCTGCTGCAGCAATATCCCGAAGAGATGACGATCGTGTTGGAGCATCAGTTCTGGGATTTGGATGTCGAGGAAGACCATTTCGCCGTGACGCTGTCCTTTCAGGGCCGGACCGAGCGCTTGAGCGTTCCCTGGGAGGCCGTGACCGCCTTCACCGATCCGTCGGTGAAGTTTGGGCTGCAATTCCAGCCGGGCGAGGGTGTCGCGCCGCCAAGCGCGCCGCCGCCCAAGCCCGAGGCGAAAAAGAAGAACGACAAAGCGGCCAAGACCGGCGAGGTCGTGGCGCTCGACAGCTTCCGCAAGAAATGAGTTCCCGCCTCGCCCCATGAGCGACTTCACCTTTCAGGACCTGTTCCCGCTTGGCGAGGACCAGGCGCCCTATCGCCGCTTGACGGCCGATCATGTCGGCAGCGCCGCCTTCAACGGCACAAGCCTCACGACCATCGAGCCCCAAGCGCTCACCTTGCTGGCGCAGCAGGCCTTCATCGATTGCGCGCATCTCTTGCGGCCAGGCCATCTGCAGCAATTGCGCAACATCCTCGAGGATGCCGAAGCCTCGGACAATGACCGCTTCGTCGCCTTCGATCTTTTGAAGAACGCCAACATCGCCGCGGGCAAGGTGCTGCCGATGTGCCAGGACACCGGCACGGCGATCGTCATGGGCAAGAAGGGCCAGCGCGTCTGGACCGGCGGCAACGACGCGGCGGCGCTCTCGGCCGGCATTCGCCGCACCTATACCGAGACCAATCTGCGCTACAGCCAGCAGGCGCCCTTGTCGATGTTCGAGGAAGTGAACACCGGCGACAATCTGCCGGCGCAGATCGACCTCTTCGCCGATGAGGGCGATCAGTACAAATTCCTCTTCATCGCCAAGGGCGGCGGCTCGGCCAACAAGACCTTTCTGTTTCAGCAGACGCCGGCGGTCTTGAACCGCGCGTCGCTGCTCAAATTCCTCGACGAGAAGATCCGCACCCTCGGCACCGCCGCCTGCCCGCCCTATCATTTGTCGATCGTCATCGGCGGCACCTCGGCCGAGATGAACCTGAAGACGGTGAAGCTCGCTTCGACGCGTTATCTCGACACGCTGCCGAGCGAAGGCAACAAGCAAGGCCAGGCCTTCCGCGACCGCGAGTTCGAGCAGGAGGTGCTGGGCTTGACCCGCGCCATGGGCATCGGCGCGCAATTCGGCGGCAAATATTTCTGCCATGATGTACGCGTCATCCGCCTGCCGCGGCATGGCGCGAGCGTCCCCGTCGGCATCGGCGTCAGCTGCGCCGCCGACCGCCAGATCCTCGGCAAGATCAACAAGAAGGGCGTGTTCCTCGAAGCGCTCGAGACCAACCCCGCGCAATATCTGCCGGAGATCGACGAAGGCAAGCTCGCTGGCGAGGTGGTGCGCATCGACCTCAACCGGCCGATGAGCGAGATTCGCGCGAACCTCTCGCGCCATCCGATCAAGACGCGGCTCGCCTTGACCGGGCCCCTGATCGTCGCGCGCGACATCGCGCATGCCAAGCTCAAGGAGCGGCTCGATCGCGGCCAAGGCTTGCCGCAATATGCGAAGGACCATGCGATTTATTACGCGGGTCCGGCGAAGACGCCGCAGGGTTTTGCCTCCGGCTCCTTCGGCCCCACCACCGCGGGCCGCATGGATTCCTTTGTCGATCAGTTCCAGGCGGCGGGCGGCTCCATGGTGATGCTGGCCAAGGGCAATCGCGCGCCCGCCGTGCGCGAGGCCTGCAAGAAGCATGGCGGCTTCTATCTCGGCTCGATCGGCGGTGCTGCGGCGAACCTCGCCGAGCACTGCATTAAGAAGGTCGAGGTACTCGAATATCCCGAGCTTGGAATGGAGGCGATCTGGCGCATCGAGGTCGTGGACTTCCCGGCCTTCATCATCATCGATGACAAGGGCAATGATTTCTTCAAGGAA
>DATNGG010000117.1:0-4002 GCA_035605975.1 Allostellaceae bacterium
ACGATGAGCCCGTCCTGCTGCAGCGTGCCGACCAAAGCCAGCACCGCGCCGAAATCCTTGCCGGTGACGGCAACCGTTTGGCTCCCATGCCACCGCGTCGGCGCCTTGTCGCTGCGCTCCTGATAGACGCTGTAGCCTTGGGTCTCGACCGCGATATCGGGCACCGCTTTGATGCGCGCGAGCGCCGCCGCCATGCGGCGATTGATCTCGGCCTGAACTTTCGATGCGTTCGCATCGACTGCCTGCGCTGCAAGCTCGACGCGCAGCCGATCGCGCGGAACCTCGCGCTGCGCCGTCTCGCTCAGATGCAGCATGGTCGTGTTGGCGGCGGCGGGCGCGGTCTGCGCGCGGGCAGGAACAGCGGAAGCAGCAACCATCAGGCCGAAAATCAGCAATCGCACAAGCGCCATGAGTCTCCGAACTCCCTCGGGAAAAGAAGGCCGCGGCCGGACAGGCCGCAGCAGTCACAACTCGAACACAAGCCCAGCCGGATTACCAGTCAAACCCCGGAGCGGCACGGCAAGCCACGCAAAAGCCTTGGGAATCCGCACTGCCGGACGAGCTTGCTGCGGCGCAGCAGCCCAGCCCTGTTTGCAGAGCAACATGGCATTTGATTGTCTTGCCGCCACCATCTGATGTATGCCTGCCAAGGCACGCTTCATCCATGCGCGTTGGATCGAAACCCAAAAAGGGGAAGCGACATGTCGGAAGGCACATCTCCCTCTTATCGTTGGTGGCAACTCATCACCGGCATCGTTTGCATGGTGATGATCGCCAATTTGCAATATGGCTGGACTCTGTTCGTCACGCCAATAGACAACAAGTATCATTGGGGCCGCGCCGCCATTCAGGTCGCCTTCAGCATTTTCGTGCTGTGCGAAACCTGGCTCGTTCCCGTTGAAGGCTGGTTCGTCGACCGCTTCGGGCCGAAGATCGTGGTGCTGATCGGCGGCGTTCTCGTCGGCATCGCCTGGCTGATGAACGGCGCCGCGAGCTCGCTGACCATGCTTTACATCGCCGCGGCGCTCGGCGGCATCGGCGCGGGCGGCGTCTACGGCACCTGCGTCGGCAACGCGCTCAAATGGTTTCCCGACCGGCGCGGCCTTGCCGCCGGCCTGACCGCCGCGGGGTTCGGTGCGGGCTCGGCCCTCACCATCATTCCGATCCAGCACATGATCCAGACCAGCGGCTATGAGGCGACCTTCACCTGGTTCGGCATCGGCCAAGGCGTCGTGGTGGTCGTGCTGTCGCTCTTCCTCGCCGCGCCCAAAGCCGGCGAGGTTCCCGCCGTCGCGCCGAGCCAGCGGCAGACGCGGCGCAATTACGAGCCTCTGGAGATGTTGCGGTCGCCGGTCTTCTGGGTGATGTATGCGATGTTCGTGCTGGTCGGCGCCGGCGGCCTGATGGCCACGGCGCAGCTCGCGCCGATCGCCAACGACTTCCAGATCGCCAAAGTGCCGGTGAGCCTTCTCGGGCTGACGCTCCCGGCGCTGACCTTCGCTTTGTCGATTGACCGCGTCCTCAACGGGCTGACGCGGCCGTTCTTCGGCTGGGTGTCCGATTATATCGGGCGCGAGAACACCATGTTCATCGCCTTCGGCCTCGAAGCCATCGGCATTTGGGCGCTGAGCATCTTCGGGACCCACCCCCTCTCCTTCGTCATTCTGACGGGACTTGTCTTCTTCGCCTGGGGCGAGATCTACAGCCTCTTCCCCTCGACCTGCACCGACACCTATGGCAGTAAATTCGCGACGGTGAATTCGGGGCTGCTTTATACCGCCAAAGGCACCGCATCGCTGCTGGTGCCGCTCGCCAATATCCTCAATACCGCGACCGGCAATTGGCATGCGGTGTTCATCGTCGCGGCGGTGATGAATGCGGTGGCGGCGATCATGGCACTCGCGGTGCTGAAGCCGATGCGCGATGCGCACAACGCACGGGAGGCGGTAGCGCAGCCGGCGGTGCCACGCACGGCGTGACGCTGCCCGCGGCGCGGCCGAGGCTCAGGCGAGCTTCTCGACGCGCGCGGCGCAGAACTTGAATTCGGGAATCTTCCCAAAGGGATCGAGCTGCGGGTTGGTCAGCGTATTCGCCGCCGCCTCGGCATAGCAGAACGGGATGAACAGCATGCCCGGCGGCACGGCGCCGTCGGCGCGCGCCTTCAGCTGAATTGCGCCGCGGCGCGTCACGACCCGGATCGGATCGCCCGGCTGCACGCCGAAGCGCCGCAGATCGGCCGGCGCGAGGCTCGCCACCGCCTCCGGCTCGAGGTCGTCGAGCACGCTCGCGCGCCGGGTCATCGCGCCGGTATGCCAGTGCTCGAGCTGGCGTCCCGTGGTCAGCACCATCGGATAGGTCTCGTCCGGCTCTTCGGCGGGCGGCACGAGCCCGACCGGGACGAGCTTGCCGCGGCCGCTCTTGGTCGGAAAGCCCTCGCCGAAGACGATATCGTTGCCGGGCTTGTCAGGCGCCTCGCAGGGATAGGTGACGGAGCTCTCGCGCTCAAGCCGTTCCCAGGTGATGTTATCGAGCGAGGGCATGCCGCGCTTCATTTCGTCAAAGACATCTGCCGGGCCGGCATAATTCCAATTGAGCCCGATGCGCCGCGCGATCTCCTGGATGATCCAGAGATCCTGGCGCGCCTCGCCGGGCAAAGGCAGCGCGACGCGGCCCAATTGCACCTGGCGGTTGGTGTTGGTCACCGTGCCGCTCTTTTCCGGCCAAGCCGAGGCCGGCAGGACGACATCCGCGTAGCGCGCGGTCTCGGTGAGGAACAGGTCCTGCACCACGAGATGATCGAGCTTTGCCAGCGCCTCGCGCGCATGCTGGACATCGGGATCTGACATCGCCGGATTCTCGCCCATGATGTACATGCCGTGAATCTTGTCCTCATGGATCGCGGTCATGATCTCGACCACGGTGAGGCCCCGCTTCAAATCCGCCGCCGCGCCCCACAGCTCCTCATAGATGCGCCGCATCTCGGGGCTCGCGACGTCGCGATAGTCCGGATAGAACATCGGGATGAGTCCGACATCCGACGCGCCCTGGACATTGTTCTGGCCGCGCAGCGGATGAAGCCCGGTGCCGGGCCGGCCGATCTGCCCGGTGACGAGGGCGAGCGCGATGAGGCAGCGCGCATTGTCGGTGCCGTGGACATGCTGCGAGATGCCCATGCCCCAGAAGATGATCGCGCTTTCGGCACGGGCGTATTTGCGCGCGACGGTCTTCAAGGTCTGGGCATCGATGCCGCAGATTTCCGCCATCGCCTCGGGCGTGCGGTCTTTGACGCTGTCTTTCAGCGCTTCGAAATCCTCGGTATGCGCCTGGACATATTGCTTGTCGTAAAGGTCCTCGTAGATGATCGTGTGCAGCAGGGCGGTGAGCATCGCCACGTCGCGCGCCGGCTTGAATTGCAGCATGTGCGTCGCGTGCCGCTTCAAGGTCTGGCCGCGCGGGTCCATGACGATCAGCGTCGCACCGCGCTTGGCCGCCTGCTTGAAGTAAGTCGCCGCGACCGGATGATTCTCGGTTGGATTGGCGCCGATGACGATGATCACCTCGGCATGCATGGCGGCGTTGAACGGTGCCGTCACCGCGCCCGAGCCGATGCCTTCCATCAGCGCCGCCACCGACGAGGCGTGGCAGAGGCGCGTGCAATGGTCGACATTGTTGGTGCGGAAGCCGGCGCGCACCAGCTTCTGAAAGAGGTACGCCTCTTCGTTCGATCCCTTGGCGGAGCCGAAGCCGGCGAGCGCGTCGCCGCCATTCGCATCACGAATTTTTTTGAGCCCGGCCGCGGCGGCATCGAGCGCCTCGTCCCAACTCGCCGCGCGGAAATGCGTCCAGGGATTGGCCGGATCGATCTGGTCGTCGGCGCGCTTCGGCACGCCGTCCTTGCGGATCATCGGCACTTTGAGCCGGTCGGGATGCGCGATGTAGTCGAAGCCGAACCGTCCCTTGACGCAAAGTCGACGCTCATTCGACGGGCCGTTGCGGCCCGTC
>DATNGG010000118.1:0-7147 GCA_035605975.1 Allostellaceae bacterium
CAGTTCGCGGCGAAGTTTGGGCTCGATGCTCGCGCGCTCCAGCAATGGGAGCAGAAGCGCCGGCATCCCGACCGCGCAACGCGCATCCTGCTGACCGTGATCGACAAGGAGCCGAAAGCGGTCGAACGTGCGCTGGCGAAGGCGTGAGACAACTTTTGCGTCGTTACTGGTCGGCGCGATTCGCAGCGGGCACTGGCGGCGCTGCGCGAAACGGTGCCCGCGCATGTCTTGGCGATGATCAGACCGCGGGAAATCCTTTTCCCCACGTATGTCTGTCACATGCGAATTTCCAATACTGTTCGCTTGCCGGTCTGAGCCCAAGCGCGCAATCGGTCTCTTTTTTATGTTCGCATGTAAAACAGGATCTAATCCAGGGATCGAGTATGACAGGTAGCGCGCCTGCGATCCGGAGAAGCTGCCTCACAATGAGGCTTAGTCGCGCGTAGCCCCTGCCGACCCGTAGCCAGTCTTCGAACTTCGTCTCGTTAATATTCGCGTGATTGATATCGTTTCGGATATTGTAGAGGCTATTTTCTTGTGGGGTCGCTGAAAATAGTTCAGCGAGATATTGATCTGCCGTGGCGCCAAAAATAAGCCGCAGCGCATGCGTCGTCTCATGGCGCAAACCAGGATTTACGATGCGTGAGTAGCAAAAGTCGATGTCTTGCAATGTGGGTGGACGGCCAATCGACGCAAGGTAATCGTTTATCAGTTGCTGTTTCTCCGTACGGTTTGTCCCACGCGGAGGATTGAGCGAGCATATCGCGCCGACAAGGCATTCGAAAGCATTCCACGCTGCGGCGTACTCGGCGAATATTGAACTCCGCCAGCCCCCTGCAAAGTAGCCAGTTTTGCCCTGCCGAAACCAACTCGCTGCTCGGTCTACGAGAGACCTCGCCCGCTCGGGGAGCGCGCGGACCACAGAATCAAAGCTAGAAAGCAACGCCTCGTCAGCGTCCAGATTTACTCCCGCCGCACCAAGCGACATGCCGTGCATGAAGGCGGAGAAATAATGTATGTCTCCCCCTCCGGAAACTAAATGCCAAGCTGCGATGAACCGTTCCACACGTTCGATTGCTTCGAGCAATCCGGCGATGTCGGCCGACCTCAGAGCAACCTCAGCCTTGTAGGCAGTTCCGACCCTAAAGATGTGACCCGGATTTTTGTCAACATCTCCGGTAATAACAAGCCCGAACTCGGGAAAGTCGTAGCGTCGTTTCAGGTCTAAGGCACCAAATAGCCAAACGATCAGGTGGGTTTTCGACTGCCGAAGTGCGATTTCGGCGCGCTGTTCCAAGTTTGACCGTTCGAAAGCATCGTGGTGCGACAAGCCCTCTGCTCGGAGTTCTCCCATTCTTCGAAAGAAATCAAACTCGGGATTATTGCTCATTGTAGCTGGCTCGAATGGTGCTTGGCTTTTGCTAACTCACATCCTGGTTCTTCGCCCTGCCATTGCTTATCGAGCGGCCCATGGTCCGTCCGTCACTTGAGCAGAAACGGCTTGTGCGAAGAAAATCGAATGCGATGCTGGTTGCTCACACGGCTTGCCGACATCAGTGCCGTGCCCCTGGTTTTCCGGTTGAATAATTGCCGATCGCTCGCACTCACCTGATGCTACGACAAATATCATGATGCCGCAGGCTCCCCGAATTGCCCAAGTCCCCCTGAATTGCCCGTGCCCCAGCGGCGGCTCCGCTTGATCGTCGCGGCGCAGTTCCCATATTCCGTACGCGGGCGGCGTTCAGAGTGGACAGCAGGGCACGGCCAACCTAAAAATTATAAAACAAAGCCAATTTATTGTTGTAATTCAATGACTTGAGATTTTGGCTTTTTGGCTTTGGACCGGAAACGGTCGGGCTTGGCCTTCCGCGCGGGCTCAAGCCGTGGGCGCCGCGCCTTTGAGTTTGCGCTCTTCCTCGGGGGTCCGCAGCGACAGCTGCAAGGCATGGACCGAGCCGGCGAGCTCCTCGGCGAGGAGCGCATGCACGCGGCGCTGGCGCTCGACCCGGCTCATCCCCGCGAAAGCGGCGGCGACGATCTCGAGGCGGAAATGGGTTTCCTCGCCGCGCTGCGCGCCCGCATGGTGGCCGGCATGAAGATGGGAGTCGTTGTGGATGACGAGATGCTCGGGCTTCAAAGCCGCTTCGAGCTTACGGCGGATACGGTCGGCGATGATCATGGCTTGGGCTTTGCCCTCTTTGGCCGGCCTGTCAAGCAAAGCTTCGGCTTTCCGCGTGGTCGCTAAAACTTGTCAGGGCTGCCACCAGACCCCATACTCGTTAAATGTCTAGACCGCGCCTTGCCGAGCCCGCCGAATCCGCCGGGATTCCGCCCCGCGCCTGCGATCATCCGGGCTGTGCCGCGTCGGGCGATTACCGCGCGCCGCGTTCGCGCACGAGCTTGGACGATTTCTACTGGTTTTGCCTCGATCATGTCCGCGCCTACAACGCGGCGTGGAATTTCTATGCCGGGATGAGCAGCGCCGAGATCGAAAAAGAGATCCGCCACGACACGGTGTGGCAGCGGCCGAGCTGGCCCTTAGGGGCGCGCATCGGCACGCTTTATGGCGCGCGCTGGCGCGGCTTTGGCCTGTTCGATCTCGACGAGGACGCGCCGCGCGAGGCGCGCGCGCCCAAGCGGCCGCGCTCGCCCCAGGAAAAGGCGCTCGCCCTGTTCGATCTCGTGCCGCCCTTGACGCTTGCGGGCCTCAAATCGCGCTATAAGGAGCTGGTCAAGCGTCACCATCCCGATACGCATGGCGGCGACAAGGAAGCCGAAGAGCGTCTCAAGGAGATCAACCAGGCCTATTCGACGCTCAAAGCCAGCTATTTTCCGACCTGAAGACCGACCCTCCGCCAACAACGATCGCAGCCCATCATGACCCCGCCGCAAAATTCCTCCGCCGGTCCCGACATGCCGACCGGCATGCCCGATATCACCGTCTCGGTGCGCCAGACTTTCGGCATCGAGAGCGACCTGCAAGTGCCGGCCTTCTCGCAAGGCTGCGACTACGTGCCGGATATCGACGAGGCCTATCGCTTCGACCGCGACACGACCTTGGCGATCCTCGCCGGCTTCGCGCATAACCGCCGCGTGATGATCCAGGGCTATCACGGCACCGGAAAATCGACCCATATCGAGCAGGTGGCGGCGCGGCTCAACTGGCCCTGCATCCGCGTCAATCTCGACAGCCATATCAGCCGCATCGACCTGATTGGCAAGGACGCGATCGTCTTGCGCGACGGCATGCAGGTGACGGAGTTTCGCGAGGGGCTGCTGCCCTGGGCGCTGCAGCATTCGACCGCGCTCGTCTTCGACGAATACGATGCCGGCCGGCCCGACGTGATGTTCGTCATCCAGCGCGTGCTCGAGGTCGAGGGCAAACTCACCTTGCTCGATCAGAACCGCGTCATCCGCCCGCATCCGGCGTTCCGGCTTTTCGCCACTACCAACACGGTCGGCCTCGGCGACACGACCGGGCTTTATCACGGCACGCAGCAGATCAACCAGGGCCAGATGGACCGCTGGAACATCGTCGCGACGCTCAACTACCTGCCGCATGACGCCGAGGTGGAGATCGTCCTCGCCAAGGCGCCGAGCTTCGACAATGAAGAGGGCCGCCGCCAGATCAGCGCCATGGTGGCCTTGGCCGATCTGACCCGCTCGGGCTTCATGAACGGCGATATCTCGACCGTCATGTCGCCGCGCACGGTCATCACCTGGGCCGAGAACACGCGCATCTTCAACGATATGGCGTTCGCCTTCCGCGTCACCTTCCTCAACAAATGCGACGAGGTGGAGCGCGCGACGGTCGCCGAATATTATCAGCGCTGTCTCGGCACCGAGCTCAAAGAGACCGGGGTGCGCACCGCCTCGGCCTGAGCCGGGAGCGTTCCGCGATGGCCGAAGCCGAGACGCCGACCGAATCCTTCAAGCGCGCAACCGCGGCGACGGTGCGGGCGATCGCCGAGCGCGACGACGTCACGGTCAGCTACGGCGCCGAGCCGCCGGGCGCGGCGGGTCCGCGGGTCCGGCTGCCGCTGCCCGCGCGCGATTTGAGCGAGACCGAGGCGGGGCTGGTGCGCGGCGCCGCCGACGCGCTCGCCTTGAAGCTGCGCTATCACGACGCTTCCATCCATACGCGGCGCGCGCCGTCGGGCGAGACCGCGCGCGCGATTTTCGAAGGCGTCGAGCAGGCGCGGGTCGAGGCGCTGGGCGCGCGCCGCATGGTCGGCGTTGCCTCCAACCTCGCCACCATGCTCGAAGAGCGCTATCGCCGCCAAGGCTATGAGCACATGGCCGAGCGCACCGACACGACCTTGGCCGAGGCGGTGCGTCTTCTGACGCGCGAGGCGCTGACGCAGATGCCGCCGCCGCGCTCGGCGAAACGCGTGGTCGATCTGTGGCGGCCGTTCCTCGAAGGCAAGATCGCGCGCGATCTCGCCGAGCTCGGCCGCCTCATCGGCGATCAGGACGCCTATGCCAAGGCGACCCGCCAGATGCTCCAGGACCTCGATCTCGATCTCGGCGAATCCGAAGAGGGCGAGCAAAGCGAGAATGCCGAGGGCGAGAGCGAGAACGCCGAAGAGAATCAGGGCGAGAGCGAAGGCGGCGAGGGCAAGGCCTCGGGCGCGGAAGGCTCGCTCGAGGGCGGCGTGCCTGAGCAGGACAAGGACGAGGGCGACGAGGGCGGCGCCGAGGAAGTCGCCGGCGAGATGATGCCGGGGGCCGGCGACGAAGACCCGGGGCGCCCGGGACGCCCCGGAATCCTGCCGCGCCGCCAGGGGCTCAACGACGACCCGGCGGTCTATCGCTCCTTCACCGCCGAGTTCGACGAGGTGGTCGAAGCGGATGCGCTGTGCGATGCCGACGAGTTGACGCGGCTGAGAAGTCTTCTCGATCAGCAGCTGGCGCATTTGCAGAGCATCATCAGCCGGCTCGCCAATCGGCTGCAGCGGCGGCTTCTGGCGAAGCAAGCGCGGGCCTGGGAGTTCGATCTCGAAGAGGGCATTCTCGATTCGGCGCGGCTCGCGCGCATCGTCACCAATCCGGTCTATCCGCTCTCCTACAAGCGCGAGAAGGAAACCGAGTTTCGCGACACGGTGGTAACGCTCCTCATCGACAATTCCGGCTCGATGCGCGGCCGGCCGATCACCGTCGCGGCGATGAGCGCCGACATCCTGGCGCGGACCCTGGAGCGCTGCGGCGTCAAGGTCGAGATTTTGGGCTTCACCACGCGGGCGTGGAAGGGCGGGCAATCGCGCGAGCGCTGGATCGCCGCCGGCAAGCCGCCCAATCCCGGCCGGCTCAACGATCTCCGGCACATCGTCTACAAGGCGGCCGACGCGCCGTGGCGGCGCGCGCGCAAAAGCCTCGGCCTCATGCTGCGCGAGGGTATTCTCAAGGAGAATATCGACGGCGAGGCGCTGATCTGGGCGCATAACCGCCTCCTCGCACGCAACGAGCAGCGGCGGATTCTGATGGTAATCTCCGACGGCGCGCCGGTCGATGATTCGACGCTGTCGGTCAATCCGGGAAATTATCTCGAGCGGCATCTCCGCGAAGTGATCGCCGAGATCGAGCATAGCTCGCCGGTGAAGCTTGTCGCGATCGGCATCGGCCACGATGTGACGCGCTATTATCGTCGCGCCGTCACCATCGTCGATGCCGAGCAGCTCGGCGGTGCGATGCTCGACAAGCTCGCCGAGCTCTTCGAGGAAGACGGCGATGGCCGCGCCGCGCCGCTGCGCCGGCGGGCTTAATTCCGCGGAGTGGCCGCGGGCTTATCGTATACCGCTGGAAATCGAGCGTACGTCCCTCGACTGCTCGCGCCTCAACGGCGCTCGCGCTCGGGATCAGGTGCTTTTGTTAATGCCATCCACCATCCCTCCTCACCCTGAGCGCGCGCGAAGCGCGCAGTCGAAGGGCGCAAGCTGCTCATGCAGAGTCTGTCGTATGCGTTAACCCGCTTCGCGCGGAGAGGGACTCGGAATCAATGCAGCGGGGAATTTCCCGTCATGCCGTCGCCGCTCTTGGCGGTGCGGGCGAGCGCGGCGGCGAGATCCTTCCAGCCATAGGCGATCGCCTCGATCGGTTGTCCGCCGACCGGGATCGGCCGGTGCATGATCTGCTGCCCGCCGAGTCGTTCATAAAAGAACCGCGCGGGATTGGCGCGCACCACCCAGAGCAGCGCCGAGGCGTGGCCGGTATCGACGAGGCGCTGAAACAAAGCGAGCAGCAAGCCGCGGCCCAGCCCCTGGCCTTGATGGTCGGGCGCGACATAGAGCGTGTAAATCTCGCCGGCGAAGCGGATCGTGCTGTCGCGCTGCGTGCCGCAATTGCCGAAACCGGTGACGGCGCCATTGGCGTGCTGCGCCACCCACACATCGTCCGGCCGATGACGCAGAAAGCTCGCCCAGGACGAGGTTTGCCGGCGCTCGGACATATTGAGCAAAACCCGGTCGGGCAGCAGGCCGGCATAGGTCGATCGCCAGGTATCGACCTCGATCCGGGCGATCGCCTTGGCATCCTCGAGCCGCGCTGGCCTGACCGCGCTCATTGAGCCTCCCTTGCACTGAGGCTGCCATCATAGACCGCCATCGCGGAATTCCGAAAAATTTTTGTCGCGCGCGCGGCATCGGGTCGCGGCTATGGCATTGCGGACACGGCGGGCTGGCGCCGGTGCTCCGCCGAGCCGCGCCGCGGGCGTTTCGCGGCGCATCGCCGGCTTGGCAGAGCGGCGATGGTTTGGTTATGGTGGGCCATGAACCGATTTCCCGCCCTGGCTCTCATGCTTTGCCTTCCCATCGCGTGCCTCTGGGCGTGGTCCGGAGATTCGGCGCATGCGGCGGCCAAAGCCGAGCCGAAAACCAAGGATTTGGGCAGCGCCAAGGATTGGTCGGCCTATGTCGCCGGCGAGAAGCCGGCGCTGATCTGCTATGTCGTCGGGCATCCGGCCAAGAGCCTGCCGGCCAAGCTCAAGCGCGGCCGCATCGCGCTGCAAGTAACCCATCGCCCGGCGGAAAAAGCCTTCAACGTCGTCAGCTTCGAGCTGGGCTATACGGCAAAGCCCGGCTCCAGCGCCGATCTCGAGGTGGACGGCAAGAAATTCTCGCTCTTCACCAACAAGGACGCGGCCTGGACGCCC
>DATNGG010000119.1:0-49292 GCA_035605975.1 Allostellaceae bacterium
GCGACGAGCAAGAGCATCGTCAGTGCGATGAAGGTGCGCCCCGCCAACTCGACGCCGATCAGATGGGCGAGCGGCGGCACCACGAGGTCCATCGCCAGATCGGGCAGCAAGCGCCAATGCGCGACATAGTTGGCGGCGAGCGCCGGGATATCGCTGCCATGGACCAGGATCCACATGCGCGCCAAGTGATTGGGATAATCGACCAGCGCGGGAATGCGCGTCCACAGCAGCGGCGAAAGGGTCAGCCCAACGAGCAGGAAATAAGCGGCGGCGAGGCCGAGCACTCTCGTATTGCCGGCGTGCAGAGCAAGCCCCGGCTTCGGCCGCGCAAGAAAAGCATCGTGCTTGAGAGTCACGATGGCCTTGGCTTGCGCGCCACCGCCAGCAGCGAGCTTCCCAGCGGCAAAGGCGGGAGCATGGCTTCGCAAGCGAGAGCGGTTGAGAGCAGCGTCGAGGCGAAGCGATTGGGAGGATGGAACCCCGCTCGAATCACGTCGCTTTGGGTGCTGTGGCGATCGACGAGAAGCTTGCGCGCAACCAGCGCGGGCAGCAGGAATCCGCCCCAATAATGCATCGAGCGCACAGCGAGCCCGGCCGCTTCGAGCTGGCGCCGCAGCAGCGGCTTGTCGTAGCGGCGAAAATGTCCGGCCGCGATGTCGTAGCGCGAGTAAAGCCGCTGGCAGGCCGGCACGTTGACGAAGACATGGCCGCCCGGCTTCAGGTGATAGAGCGCGGCTTCGAGAAAAGGCTTGGTTTCGTCGATGTGCTCGATGACATCAAACAGGATCAGAAAGTCATAGCTTTCTCGCAAAGCGGGATGGCGGTCGTTGATATCGTAATAGAGGACGCGATGCGTCGCGGAATGCAGCGCCAGGGCGGCCTGGTTGAGATCGCAGCCATCCGCTCGCCAGGCGGTTTGCGCGGCGAGCTGCCGCCCGACCGCGCCGTGGCCGCAGCCGACATCGAGCCCCGTCATCGGGGTAGCCGGATCAAGGCCGAGACGGCGAATCTCGCGCAAGAAGAACGCGAAGCGCCAGCGCAGCCAGAAATGCTCTTCGCCGGCAATGTCGTACCAGACTTCCGTGAAGTCCGTCGGGGCCGTCGTCGAGAGTGTTTCGATATGCGCCATCGCCGAAGCCCGATCGGAAGGATGGCCGCTGCGTCGCGATGCGGGTGGCGACGCCGGGCCTGCCGAAGCCTAGCATCGCGAATGGTAGAATTTCGTTAACGCTGGCCATGCTAAGACGCCACGCTCGGGCATGAGAGGGCGAGTTGCGATGCGGCCTGCGGCAGGTGGCCCGGACGGTCTTGGTATCGGCGACAATGCCGACAGGTTTCTGTCGGTGGTCGCGCCGTGCTTCAACGAGAGCAAGACCCTCGACGAGCTGCATCGTCGCCTCTCTACGGTTTGCCACGAGGCGGCCGGCGACAGCTATGAAATCGTCCTCGTCAATGACGGCTCGCGCGACGATACCTGGAAGAGGATGGCCGTGCTGGCGATGCGCGATACGCATCTCGTCGCCATCAATTTGACGCGCAATTACGGTCATCAAGTCGCGCTCTCGGCCGGGCTCGATCATTGCCGCGGCGAGCGGATCCTGATCATCGATGCGGATCTGCAAGATCCGCCCGAGCTGCTGTTGCCGATGCTGAAACTGATGAGCGACGGCGCCGACGTGGTTTACGGCCAACGCCGCGCGCGGCATGGCGAAACCCGGGTGAAGACCGCGCTCACCCGGATCTATTACCGGCTGCTGCGTCGCCTGGTCGATATCGATATCCCGCTCGACACCGGCGATTTCCGCTTGATCAGCCGCCGCGTGCTGAGGGTTTTGCAGGCGATGCCGGAGCAGACCCGCTTCATCCGCGGCATGGTGAGCTGGATGGGGCTGAAGCAGGTGCCCTTGGTCTATGACCGCGATGCGCGCTTTGCCGGCGAGACCGGATATCCGCTGCGAAAACTGATCGCCCTGGCGCTCGACGGCATCACCGGATTTTCCATCGTCCCGCTGCGGATCGCGTCCTATTTCGGCTTGCTGACCGGCGCGCTCGGCCTCGGCATGCTGATCTATACGCTCGGCGGGTGGATGTTCGCGAAGGCGCCTGTCGGCTGGGCCAGCACCACGACGATCGTTCTCATCATGGGCGGCGTGCAGCTTCTGGTGCTGGGCATTATCGGCGAATATCTCGGTCGGCTTTATCTCGAATCGAAGCGGCGGCCGCTTTATCTGGTCGAGACCATTCTCGCCCACGGAGCGCCGGCGGAGCAACAGCGGCAGCCGGCCGCCGCGGACCGGCATTCCGCCCTTAGGGCCTCGTGATCCGGTAGACGTGAAAGAAGCTGCCGCTCGCCCAAGGCGCGAGGGCTTTCGGCAGGCTCGCGGGCGGCGATCCGAAATCGGTCCACAGCACGAAGTCGAAGTGCTTTTGCCACTCGTAACAGCAGGGCGGCTCACCCAGCGCATCGAGCGCCGGCGCGGCGGGCGAAGGCTGGTCAAGCCGCTCCAGCAATTCGGCCGGGGTCAGAATGCCGTTCAAGAGGCGCGGCATGCCCCTATTGCGCGGGCTCGCCTCGATCGGATACCAGCCGGTGAAGAGCGGCACGTAGAAAGCGCCGCGATCGAGCACGGCGAGGGCGGGAAGATGCGAGAAGCTTGGCGCGCCGGTGCTGTCGATGAGGCGGCGAAATCCCGAGGGACGTTGCCAGGCCGCGGGCATGGGCGATTGGACCGTCAGGATGCGCGCGCCTTCGGGGACGCTCTGCAGCGCGGCGCGAAGCTCGGTCATCCGCAGATCCATGTCGTGCCAATTCTCGGTCACGGCCCAGATGCGCAGGCCGAGCAGCGCCGGCACGAGGATCGCGAAACACATGGCAAAAGCACGATGCGAGCGGTCGAATCGGGTGCTGGCAATGAGAACGAACACCAGCGCGACCGGCAGCCGGACATGCGCATCCCAACTTCCTTTGAGCCATTCCGGCATCAAGGCCGAGACGACGATCATGGCGAGAAGCGGGAACCGCATCCTCGGGCTGACGCGCAGCGCGCCGGCGAGAAGCGCGCAGGGCAGCAGCACGAATTCGATGGCGAAGATCGCCGCGTCGAGCACGGTCTTGTCGCCGTCGTCGAAGAAGGCCGGCGCGACGAGGGCGGACAGCCGGGCATTGAGATCGCCGAATTGCGTGAATAGGGGCCCGCCTTCGACGCCCAGCAGCATCAAGCCGGACGGCACGAATTGTAGAAGCGCGCCTGCGAGGAGGAGAGCCTTGTCTTTCAGCGGGCCGCGCGAGGCAGCCGCATTGCCGGCTTCATAGGAAACGACCAGCAGCCCATAGACGCCGAAGGCGAAGAGATGGATGACGAAGATGGCGGCGGCGACGGCGGCGAAGCCTGCGATGCGCCAGCGCGTCGGTCGCCGCTCGCTCGCGACCCAGGCGCTGAAGGCGAGCAGGGCGATGCCGAGGCCGAAGAGATAATTCAAAAACCCGTACCACAGGATGACGTTGTAGACGGAGAGCAGAGCGCAAAGCGGCCAAAGCCCGACGCGCCCATAAAGCGCGCGATGCAGTGTCGCGGTTCCGATCACGGAAAGGCTCATGCTCAACGCAACGAACAGCTTTCCGGCGAGCTCGAGCGGCATGAGTTGCGCGAGCACCGGGACCACCAGGTCCATGCCGAGATTGGGCAGCAAGTGCCAATGCGCGACGTAGTTCGTCGCAATCGCCGAACCGTCGCCGTCATGAAGCAGAACCGACATCCGCGCGAGATGAACCGGATAGTCGACCAGCGGCGGGATATGCACCCAAAGGAGCGGCGAGAGCGTCAACGCGCCGAGCAGAAGATAGGCGACTGCGACGCCGAATGCTCTCGCCGTGTCGGCGCGCATGGCGAATCCCGCCTTGGACGACAGGGGAATGGCGTCTTGCTTCAGGGTCACGCGATAGCTCGGATTGAGGAGCGGTTTACCATCCGAGCGATCAGCTTAAGCGGCGACACCCTGTGTTTTCGTTAACGATTGCCTTCGGCGCACGCGGCCTTTCGCGCTGCCATGCAAAACGCCGCCCGCCGGGCCGGCGAGCGGCGTTTTCCTCGGTCGGCCCCTTTAATTCTGTGCGGCCGAATAGGGATAGATGAGGTTGCCCGATTTCATGTTGTCGGGCCAGACCACGACCTCGTGCTCGGCGCTTTTGAATTCGGCGAGATCATGGCCCTTGATGTGCTGATATTGCTCGAAGACGGTGCGCGCTTTCGTCCACTCGCCGTCCTTGCCGAAGCTGATCTCGCCCATCACCGTGTTGAAGCTGTGCGTGTGCATATATTGCGCGAGCTTCACCTGATCGAGCGTCTTGGCGCCTTCGACTGCTTCGGCCAGCACCTGGCCCGCGGCATAGCCGAGCGGCACGAAGCCCCAGCCGAGCGGATCGAGCTTTTCCTGCGGCGCAATCGCCTGATAGCGGTTGAGCAGCTCCATCGTGCCGGGGAAAAGGAAGCTCTTGGCCGGCACGAACACGGTGTTGTTGACGATGCCGTTCATCAGCGGCCCCAATTGCATCTTGATCGGCGTGACGAGCAACCCGATCAGCGCGCCGCCGAGCATCTTGGGCGCGAGGCCGATCTCCTTCGCCGCATGGATGAGGCAGACGGAATCCGGCGGGTAGGCGGCGAGATAGACGATATCGGGATTGAGCGCCTGAACCGAGCGCATGATCGGCGTGCAATCGGTGATGGAAGGCGGATAGCTCTTATCCATCACCGTCTTGAAGCCCATCTCCTTGATCGAGGCGCGCGCGCCATCGGCCGCGTTCTGCGCGAACTCGGCATCGGCCGCGACGATCGCGACCGTTTTCGGCTGGGGCTTCTGCGCCTTCGCCAATTCGAAGAACCCCGTCGAGAAGGCCTTTTGCGGCTCGGGCCCGGTCGGCAGCATCGAGAAATACTGGTCGTAATGGAATTTGCTGTTCGCGGCGTTGGCGAGGATGCCGATCGTCGTTTTCTTGGACTGCATCAGCACCGGGATCGCGGGCGCCACCATGTTGGTGGCGTAAGGCCCGATCAGCAGATCGGCCTTGTCGACCTCGATCAGCTTCGTGTAGATCGGCGGCACGTTCGAGGGATTGCTCTGATCGTCATAATAAATGAGCTGGACCGGCCGGCCGAGCAGCCCGCCTTTGGCATTGATGTCGTCGCGCCAGATCATGAGCGCAGCGAGCACCTGCTTGCCGATGGGCGCAACCGCGCCGGTCAAGGCCATGCTGAAGCCGACTTTGATCGGCTCGGCAGCTTGCGCCGCGGTGGCAAGCGCGACAGCGCCCAACACTGCGGCAGCCGCGAAGAACGTCCGCACAAGGTTCATTGAAATCCTCCCTTCGAGTTGTTGCTCTACGTCAGCCGCGATCCTCGACAAAGCGGTTGCGCATCTTTCCAAGGCCTTCGACCTCGGTCTCCATCACGTCGCCGGCTTTGAGGAATGTATTCGTTCCCTGGCCGACGCCGCCGCACGTTCCGCAGACAAACATGTCGCCGGGCTCGAGCGTCAGGATGTTCGAGGCAAACTCGATCTGCTCTTCCGGCGTGTAGATGAATTGCGAGGTATTGCCGTTCTGCTTCACCTCGCCATTGACGGTCAAGCGGATGAAGCGGTTCATGTGGTCCTTGACGAAAGCCGTGGGAATGAGGAACGGTCCCGTCGGCGCGAAATTGTCGTGGCTCTTGCCGCCGAGCCAATCTGAGCGCAGCCCGGGCCGGTCGGGCCGGATCTGAATGTCGCGACAGGAGACGTCGTTGGTTGTCATGAAGCCGGCGACATGCTCGAGCGCGCGCGCGGCGGGGATGCGCTTGGCCGGCTTCCAGACCGCGCAGGCGATCTCCGCTTCCCAATCGATCTTTGCCATGCCCTTCGGAATCGCGATGTCGTCATACGCGCCGGCGAGAACGCTGGGCGCCTTCAAAAAGAGATAAGGCCGCGAGGTCGATTTCTCGCCAGTGAATTGCGGGCCGCCGGCGGGCGTCATGCCGGCGCGCAGCATCTCGTTGACGTGCTCTTGGAAATTCTGTGCGGCATTGAAGATTTTGCCGGGCCGGAGCAGCGGCGGCAAAACGCGCAAGGACGCGATCTTCGCGACGCCGCCGCGAAAGCGCTCGCTGCCGAGGCCTTCCTGCTCGATGAAGGCGACCATCTCTTGCAGCACGGGAAAATTCCGGTCCCAGCCTTCCATCATGCCGAGCAGGGATTCGGTGGCGGTGAGCGGTCCGGCCTTGCCGCGCGGCGAGGCGCGATAGGCCGGATAAGCTGCCGCGATGTCGATCGCCGTGTCGCCGAGAACGATCGCGGCAAAAGGCCGGCCGGGATTGCCGGCATAGGTCGCGAGCTTGAATTCGGTCCCGTTCATAATTCCTCCCTGAGGCGCCGCCGCTCGCGCGACGGCTGTTTGAGCGGCCGATCTTACGCCCCGCGCGCGCTTCCATCCACTGATGCGATGCGAAGCGGGCGCGGAGAGTTGCTACAATCCCGCGCGATGAGCGATACGATCTTCGCCCTCGCTTCGGCGCCCGGCAAAGCCGGTGTCGCGGTGATCCGCGTCTCGGGGCCGGGGGCCGCCGCGGCGCTGCGCGATCTCGCCGGATCGGTGCCGGCGCCTCGTTTTGCCTCGCGCCGGCGCTTGCGCGACCCGGACACCAGCGAGACGATCGATGACGGGATCGCGCTCTATTTCAAAGCGCCGGCGAGCTACACCGGCGAAGATGTCGCCGAGTTCCATCTCCATGGCGGGCGCGCCGTGCTCGACGCGGTGTTTGCCATCCTCGGCGCACGGGCCGGCTTCCGCTTGGCCGAGCCGGGCGAATTTACCCGCCGCGCCTTCCTCAATGGTAAGCTCGACCTGACCGAGGCCGAGGCGGTGGCCGATCTGGTCGCGGCCGAGACCGCGGCGCAGCGCCGCCAAGCCCTCCGCCAGCTCGACGGGGAGTTCGGCCGGCGTTGCGCGGCCTGGCGCGAGCGGCTGATCCGTTCCCAGGCGCGGCTCGAGGCCGAGATCGACTTTCCGGAGGAGGATCTGGCGCCGGCCCTGTGGTCGGCGGTTCGGGTGGAGGTTGCGGCTCTCGCCGCGGAAATCGGCTTGGAACTCGCGGACAAACGGCGCGGCGAGCGGCTGCGCGAGGGCGTCTCCGTCGCCATCCTCGGTCCGCCCAATGCCGGAAAATCGAGTCTGATGAACGCTCTCGCGCAACGCGACGTGGCGATTACCTCGCAGATCGCCGGTACCACCCGCGACGTGATCGAGGTGGCGCTCGATCTCGGCGGCTATCCCGTGATCCTCGCCGACACGGCGGGGCTGCGGCTACCGGGCGATGCGGTCGAGGAGGAGGGCATTCGCCGTGCCCATGCCCGTGCCGAGGCTGCGGATTTACGGCTTGTCGTGGTCGATGCGTCGCAACCGAAGGAATTTGCCGCGATTCGCGGCTATCTCGATGAGAATGCGATCCTCGTTTTGAACAAAATCGACCTCGTCGACGCGACGGATACGGCGCGCCGCGCCGCCGGCCTCGGCTTTCCCGCCCTTCCCATCTCCGTCCAAAGCGGCGCCGGACTCGCCGCGCTGATCCGACAACTAATGGAAAAGGTTGGAAAATCCTTGACCGGCGAGCATGCTCCGCTGGTCACGCGGGCGCGCCATCGTGCGGCGCTCGAAGCCTGCCACGCGGCACTCGAGCGGTTTGCCGGCGCGGCTCTGCCCGAACTGGCCGCCGAAGATCTGCGCGCTGCCGCCGCCGCCTTGGGGCGCATCATTGGCCGCGTCGATGTCGAAGACATGCTCGACGCTTTGTTTCGCGAATTCTGTATTGGCAAGTGAAATTTAAGAACGAAACGGGAAAATCCAACGCGGTAAAAACATTCTATAGTAGATGGTCCCGGAACGTTCCGCGGCCGAATCGGTGTTTGGCATCAAGATATTGTGTCCATGGGCAACTGTAGCGCCTTCGAATCTTGCGCAAACACCACGAATTTTTGGCAATTCTTGCAAAGGCAGACGAAAGAGCGCCAAGCAAGCCGGCGTTTCACGTGAAACATTCCGGTGGATGAGTGCGCGGGCCGGTTTACAGGCTTCGTCGCGCCAGTTTATAAGTTCCGTCATGCAGCATTGGGATGTGATCGTGATCGGCGGTGGCCATGCCGGATGCGAGGCCGCCTCCGCCGCGGCCCGTCTCTCGGCCCGGACTCTGCTGCTCACCCATCGCCAGGCGACCATTGGCGAAATGTCGTGCAACCCGGCGATCGGCGGCTTGGCCAAGGGTCATCTGGTGCGCGAGATCGACGCGCTGGATGGGCTTATGGGCCGGGTGATCGACCAGGCCGGCATTCAGTTTCGGATCCTCAACCGCAGCAAGGGCCCGGCGGTTCGCGGGCCGCGCGCGCAAGCGGATCGCAAGCTCTATCGCGCGGCGATGCAGGCTGCGCTGGCGGCGCAGCCGAATCTGGCCGTCGCCGAGGGCGAAGCCCAGGCGATCCTGTGCGATGATTCCGGCCGGGTGAGGGGCGTCGCGACGGCTGGCGGCGAAGAGCTCTTGGCCGGATGCGTCGTGCTGACGACCGGCACGTTCCTGCGCGGAATCATTCATCTCGGCGAAGAGAAAACGCCGGCCGGCCGTGTCGGCGAAAAGCCGTCGATCGACCTCGCCGAAAGCCTAGCCCGGTTCCGCTTTCGCCTCGGCCGGCTGAAGACCGGCACGCCGCCACGCCTCGACGGGCGGACAATCGATCGCGGCGCTCTCGATGTTCAGTGCGGCGATGACCCGCCACCGCCTTTTTCCTTCCTGACCAAGGCAATCACGACGCCGCAGACGGTCTGCCACATCACCGGCACGACCGATGCCACCCATGCCATCATCCGCGCCAATCTTCACCGCGCGCCGATCTATTCGGGGCAAATCGAGAGCGTCGGCCCGCGCTACTGCCCCTCGATCGAGGACAAGGTGGTACGGTTCGCCACGCGCGACCGTCACCAGATTTTTCTCGAACCCGAGGGGCTGGACGACGATACGGTCTATCCCAATGGGATTTCCACCTCGCTGCCGCGCGACGTCCAGGCCGAACTACTGGCGACGATCCCAGGGCTCGAGCATGCGCGGATGATCCGGCCCGGCTATGCAATCGAATATGATTTCGTCGATCCCCGCGAGTTGCGGCCGACCCTCGAAACCCGTCGCGTTCCCGGACTTTTCTTCGCCGGCCAGATCAATGGCACGACCGGCTATGAAGAAGCGGCGGCGCAAGGCCTGATCGCCGGGCTCAACGCCGCGCTCTCCGCATCGGGGGCAAAGGAATTCGTGCTCGACCGCGCGAGCTCCTATATCGGCGTGCTGATCGACGATCTGGTGACGCGCGGCACGGAGGAGCCCTACCGCATGTTCACATCGCGCGCGGAATATCGCCTCGTCCTGCGCGCCGACAATGCGGATCAGCGCCTGACGCGGCGCGGCATTGATATCGGCTGCGTTTCGGCGGACCGCGCCGCGGCTTTCGAAGCGAAATCCGCCGCTCTCGCCGCTGCCCGTGCGCGGCTTCAATCTTTGACCCTGACGCCCTCACAACTCCGCGCCAAGGGAATTGGTGTGAATGCCGATGGCATCATGCGGTCGGCGGCGGATTTGCTGCGCTATCCCGAGATTGGCCTGCAACGGCTTGCGGCGATTTGGCCGGAATTGCATCAACTCGAATTGGGGATCGCCGAGCAGCTCGAAATCGATGGGCGCTACGCAGGCTATCTCGAGCGCCAGGAGGCCGATATTCACGCCTTCCGCCGGGACGAGGGCCTAGCCCTGCCGCGCGATCTCGACTATGCCGCGATCGGCAGTCTTTCCAATGAGATCCGTCAAAAGCTCAGCGCCGCCAAGCCCGAAAATCTCGGCGCCGCGGCGCGTGTGTCGGGAGTGACGCCGGCCGCGTTGGTCGCGCTGCTGCGCTACGTCAAACGAGGCGAGGAGGCGGCTTGAGCCTGCGCGCCGCGATCAATCAACGACCCGTTCGCTTGCCGCTCGGCTCCGTCGGCTTCGCCCGCCTTGTTCCTGTTTCACGTGAAACGCTCGACCGGCTCGAAGCTTATGTCGCGCTCCTCGGCGCTTGGAACGCGCGCATCAACCTCGTCGGCCGCAACACCATGGGCGATGTGTGGCGCCGGCATATTCTCGATTCCGCCCAGCTCTTCGCGCTCTTGCCGCGGCGAACCCGCGTTCTTGTCGATCTGGGGTCGGGCGCCGGCCTGCCGGGGCTCATCCTGGCGGCGATGGGCGTTCCCGAAGTCCATCTGATCGAATCCGACCAGCGCAAAGCGGCTTTCCTGCGCGAGGCGGTACGTGTCACCGGCGTCGCCGCCACCGTCCATGCTGTCCGGGTCGAGAGCGTTCCGGCTCTCGTTGCCGACGCGGTCACCGCGCGCGCACTCGCCGATCTCAGTCAACTTATTGAAATATCAAAGAAATTCAGGAATTCTCGGACCGTCTCGCTGTTCCTCAAAGGCGAGTCGGTTGAGGGCGAGCTACTCGCCGCCCAAGCGCGCTGGCGCATGGACGCAAGCATGCTGCCGAGCCGCTCCGATCCCGGCGGCATCGTTCTGCGTCTTGAAGAGATAGAGCCCTACCGCGCATGAGCCTCGCTGAAGACACACCCTCCGAAACCCCGCTGCCGCGGCCGACACGGATCATTACCGTCGCCAATCAGAAGGGCGGGGTCGGCAAGACGACGACGGCGATCAATCTCGCCACGGCACTGGCGGCGGCCGGGGAGAGGGTGCTGCTCATCGATCTCGATCCCCAGGGCAATGCCTCGACGGGACTCGGCATTCTCCCGGAGGCGCGGCACGTCACCACATACGAGCTGCTCTCCGGCGAGCAACCGCTCGGCGCCGCCATCGTCCCGACCATGGTGCCGCGGCTGTCGATCGTTCCCTCATCGGTCGAACTGGTCGGCGCGGAGCTCGAGCTGGTTGCCGAAGAGCGGCGCGAATATCGCCTCGCCGACGCGCTCGGCGCGGCGCCGCTCGAATTCGAGCATGTGCTGATCGATTGCCCGCCCTCGCTTGGCCTTTTGACGCTCAACGCGCTGGTTGCGGCGGATGGCGTGCTGGTGCCCCTGCAATGCGAATTTTACGCGCTCGAAGGTCTGTCGCATCTCGTCCGCACCATCGAACGTGTGCGCCAGCACCTCAATCCGCGGCTCGAAATTCAAGGCGTCATCCTCACCATGTTCGACAAGCGCAACAATCTCTCCGAGCTCGTCGCCGCCGATGTCCGCGCTCATTTCGGCGAGCGCGTCTATGAGACGGTGATCCCGCGCAATGTGCGGATTTCCGAATCGCCGTCGCATGGCAAACCCGTGCTGCTCTATGACTTCCGTTCGCCCGGCGCGCAGGCCTATGTGCTGCTGGCGAGCGAGATCCTGAAACGTGAGAGGAGATTGACCGCATGAGCGAAGAACCGCGCCCGCGCATGATGGCCCGAGGCTTGGGCCGCGGATTGTCCGCGCTGCTGGGCGAGGGCGGCGATGAGACGCCGAAGGCCCTGCGTCAGGTCGCGACCGAGCTGCTGCAGCCGGGCCGCTTCCAGCCGCGCCGCCATTTCGATCAAGAGAGTCTCGACGCGCTGGCGGACTCGGTGCGCGCGCAAGGCATTCTCCAGCCGATCCTGGTGCGGCGCAGCCCCGAGAATCCGAACACCTACGAGATCCTCGCGGGCGAGCGGCGCTGGCGTGCGGCGCAGGCGGCGCGGCTGCACGAAGTGCCGGTGCTGGTGCGCGAATTGGGCGACCGCGAAGCCTCCGAGATCGCGCTGGTCGAGAATGTTCAGCGCCAGGACCTCAATCCGGTCGAAGAGGCGCAAGGCTATCGCCGTCTCATCGACGAGTTCGGCCACACGCAAGAAGCGCTTGCGAGTGCGCTCGGCAAGAGCCGCAGCCATATCGCCAACACGCTGCGGCTTCTTACGCTGCCCGACGAAATTCAAACCATGATCGCCGATGGGCGCCTCACGGCGGGGCATGCGAGGGCGCTCGTAACGGTGAGCGATCCGCTGGCGATCGCGCAGGAGATCATCGCGCAAGGCCTGAACGTCCGCCAAACCGAAGGCTATGTGCGCGCGCGCGACAGAGAGGGCGCGGAGAAGCCGGGCGGTAAGCGATCCGACCGGAGCAAAGATCCGAATGTCGCCGCGCTGGAGCAAGAGCTGGCGCAACTCTTGGGCCTCAAGGCGACAATTCGCGCCGATGATCAAGGCGGCGTGTTGTCGATCCGCTATCGAACGCTCGATCAGCTCGACCTCGTGCTCGCGCGTTTGCGCGGACCGCGTTGAGGCGTCGAATGGATCGCCGCGGCTGACGATTATGCGCGGCTGCGTATCGCCCAAAATCACAAATAATCGCGGTCGCGCCGCGAAATAAAACGCAGCCGGTCGCGGGTAAGTGATTGCCTTCGTCCCGCGCCGCTGCAGTAGAATGCACCATGATCTACAGACTTACACTCCTCGCGCTCGCCGCCATTGGCTTGGCGGCCTGCGCCGACTTCCCGGCCAAGCGTCCGGTCATCAACAGCGGCAGCTATGATTGGACCGACCAGGTTCGCGACGCGCAAGGCTATCCGCTCCCCGGATGGGCCGACGCCATCGCTCCGGACGGCGGCTCCGGCAGCATGTAGCGACCCGGCCGCGGCCGCGTTTTCTTTCCCTATCGGGCGCGGCGTCGCGACGCGGCGTCGCGCGCGACCTGCATCAGCGCGGCGCGGCAGATCGTGTCGGCGGGAATCCCGGTCGTTTTTGCTTCGGCCTCGGCTTCGTACAGGGCGGCGAGCACGGCCTCGGCTCGCGCCGGCGGCCACAGCCGCAATTGCTGCTTGAAGCGATCGACCAGCTTGAAGAACAGCGGCGGGCGGAGCTTCAGCGCCTCGTCTTCGCTGGCGCCGGCGGCAAGCCGCGAGCCTGCGAGATGAAGGCGCTGGAAATGGCGCAGCTCGGCGCGGAGCACGGTCACCGGCTGCGCGCCTTCGCCGAAAGCGCGATTGAGCGCACGCTCGAGCTGCGCGGCGTCGCCCTCGGCGGCGGCAAATGCCACCTCGTCGGCGGAGAGCTCGGCGCTGTCGCCGATCACCGCCGTCACCTCGGCCTCGCCGGCTTTGCCGCCATCGCCGACATAAAGCGCGAGCTTTTCCAACTCTCGCCGCGTCAACTCGCGGTCGCCGCCGAGATGCGCGGTGAGATAGGGGATCGCCTCGGAGCGCAGCTCGATCTTGTGCGCGCCAAGCATCGCGCGCGCGAGCTCGGCGATCTCGCGCGGGCCGTCGAGGTAACAGGCGATCGCCGCGGCCGGCCGCGCGGCTTCGAACGCCCGGCGCAGACTCGAGCGCGGGCTGAGATCGCCCGCCTCGACGAGGATGAACGCATCGCCCGGCGGCATCGATTTGAAGAATCGCTCGAACGCCGCACCCAGCGCATCATCGCCGCCGCGCACGCGCACGAGCCGTCTGCCGCCCGTGAGGCTGAGGCTCGCCGCCTCGTCGAAGAGCCGGGCGGGATCGCCCGCTAGCATTCCGCTGTCGAGCTCCGAGACGCGAAATGCGTCGTTGAGATCGGCGCAAATCGCCGCGGCGAGCAGCTGGGCGCGCTCGCGCACCAACCCGGCATCGGGCCCGTAGACGAGAGCGGCGCGAATCTCCTTGTCGGGTGCTTTGAGAAACGCCGCGATACGCTGCGGAGGAAGCTTCATTTCGCCGCGGCGCTGGCGCGCTGCTGGCGCATGAAAATGGCCATGCGCATGGTCATTTCCTCGGCCACTTGCTGCAGCGCGCGGTCGCGTGCGTCGTCCGCCGCGACCTGCGTCGCATAAGCGTCGGTGAGCTGATTGAAATCGCTGATGGCGCGGCTCGAATTGGAATAGACCGGCTTGCCGCTCGCCACCTCGAAGAGGGCGAAGCTGGCGCTGACCGTGATCTCGCTGCTGGTCGCGGTGGCGTTGCGCTGAATGCCGAGATCCGAGCGCGCGATGGTGAGGGCGGTTTGCAGGCGCCACTTTGTCGGCACCGCTCTGCCGGCGGGGTTGAGATTTTCCCGCAGCGCCAGCGCAAGAACTTGCCCCGGGCGATCGGGGATGGGATCGACCTTGATCGCGGCGAGATCGGGATCCCAATCCTTGGCGCCGCGCGCCCCATAGAGCGGACGAAAGCCGCAGCCGGCAAGCGTCAGAGCGGCGACGAGGATCAGGCTGCGGCGCGGCA
Organism: Allostellaceae bacterium; assembly: GCA_035605975.1. Lineage (GTDB taxonomy): Bacteria > Pseudomonadota > Alphaproteobacteria > ATCC43930 > CGMCC-115725 > CAIKMD01. Next base: position 14,252 of record DATNGG010000119.1, read on the forward strand.
GCTTTGCGCTAAAGCACGACATTGACGATCCGATTGGGGACGACGATGGTTTTGCGCGGCGTCTTGCCGTCGAGCGCCTTGATCACGGCGGGAAGGCCGAGCGCCGCCGCGGTCGAAATTTCCTGCGAGGCGTCGCGCGGCAGATCGACCGTGCCGCGCAGCTTGCCATTGACCTGCACGGCGAGCGTCACGGTTTCCTCGGCGGCGAGCGCCGGATCGAAGCTGGGCCAGGGTTCGTCCGCAAGCAGGCGACCCGGGCGCAGCATCTGCCACAGCTCTTCGCAAAGATGCGGCATCATCGGTCCGGCGAGCCGCACCGCGGCTTCGAGGCCTTCGCGCAGCGCGGCGCCCAGCTCTTGCGGGTTGCCGCTTTGCGGCTCGATCGCCTCGAGCCGGTTGGTGAGCTCGCGGATGCGCGCCACGGCGCGGTTGAAGCGGAACTTCTCCAAATCGTCGGTGACGTCGCGGATGGTGCGATGAATGGCGCCGCGTAGCTCGCCGCTCGGCGTGTTGCGGGTCGACGGCATCGCCGCGCCGGCCGGCGACAGCGGCAGGACGGGCTCGGTCACCAGCCGGTGCAGCCGGTTGACATAGCGCCACGCGCCCTCGATTCCCGCATCCGTCCATTCGAGATCGCGCTCCGGCGGGCTGTCGGAGAGCAGATAAAGCCGCGCCGTGTCGGCGCCGAACGCATCGACGATCGCCTCGAGGCCGACAAGGTTCTTGTGCGACTTCGACATTTTCTCGATGCGGCCGATGGTGACGGGCTTGCCCTGCGCATCGAGCGCGCCGCCATCGGCGGATTTCGTGACCTCTTCGGGGAAGAGCCATTCGCCATCGGCGCTCTTATAGGTCTCGTGGCACACCATGCCTTGGGTGAAGAGACCGGCGAAGGGCTCCTTGATGCCGAGATAGCCGCATTGCTGCAAGGCCCGGGTGAAGAAGCGCGAATAGAGCAGATGCAAAACGGCATGCTCGATGCCGCCGATATATTGATCGACCGGCAGCCAATAATCGACTTCGGCGCGGACCATCGCGCTCGCGGCGCGCGGCGAGCAGAAGCGCGCGAAGTACCACGAGGATTCAAAGAACGTATCGAAAGTGTCGGTTTCGCGCTCGGCGGCGGCGCCGCAGCGCGGGCACTTGACGTGCTTCCAGGTCGGATGATGCGCCAGCGGGTTACCGGGCTGATCGAAGCTCACATCCTCGGGCAAGGTCACCGGGAGATCTTTCTCCGGCACCGGCACGATGCCGCAGCTGCCGCAATGGATGACCGGGATCGGGCAGCCCCAATAGCGCTGGCGCGACACGCCCCAATCGCGCAGCCGATAGGCGATGGTGCGCTCGCCCGATCCGAGCGCCATCAGTCTGTCGCTAGCGGCGCGCTTGGCCGCGACCGTGTCGAGCCCGTCGAGAAAATCCGAATTGAAGGCGGTGCCCGGCTCGGTATAGGCCTCGTCGCCGATCGCGAAGCTCTTGGGATCGGCGCCGGGCGGCAGCACGACGGGCTTTACCGGCAATTTGTATTTGCGCGCGAAATCGAGATCGCGCTGGTCATGCGCGGGGCAGCCGAAGATCGCACCGCTGCCATATTCCATCAGCACGAAATTCGCGACATAGACCGGCAGCTCCCAACCCGGCACGAAGGGATGGATCGCCTTGATGCCGGTATCGAAACCGCGTTTCTCCGCGGTCTCGAGCACGGCCTCGCTCGTCCCCATGCGGTTGCACTCGGCGATGAAATCGGCGAGCGGCTTATTCGCCTCGGCGAGCTGCGCGGCCAGCGGGTGATTGGGCGCGATCGCGCAGAAGGCGGCGCCGTAAAGCGTGTCGGGCCGCGTCGTGAAGATTTCGAGCCGCTCGCTGCGGCCTTTCAAAGCGAAGAATGCGCGCGCGCCTTCGGATTTGCCGATCCAGTTCTCCTGCATCAGCCGCACGCGCTCGGGCCAGCGCTCCAAGCCCTTCAGCGCAACGAGCAAATCGTCGGCGTATTCGGTGATCTTCAAGAACCATTGCGACAGCAGGCGTTTCTCGACGAGCGCGCCCGAGCGCCAGCCGCGGCCGTCGATCACCTGCTCGTTGGCGAGGACGCTGTGCTCGGCGGGATCCCAATTGACCCAGGATTCCTTGCGGTAGGCGAGACCCGCCGCGAGGAAGTCGAGGAACATCTTCTGCTCGTGGCGGTAATAGTCGGGATGGCAGGTTGCGATCTCGCGCCGCCAATCATAGGCGAGGCCCATGCGCTTCAGCTGCGCGCGCATCACCTCGATGTTTTGCAGCGTCCAGGTCGCCGGATGCACCTTGCCGGCGATCGCCGCATTCTCGGCCGGCAGGCCGAATGCATCCCATCCCATCGGATGCAGGACATTGAAGCCTTGGGCGCGTTTGTAGCGCGCGACCACGTCGCCCATGGTGTAGTTGCGCACATGGCCGACATGCAGCTTGCCCGAGGGGTAGGGGAACATCTCGAGGACGTAGTATTTGGGCCGTTCCGGCGCGGCCTCGACGTGAAACACGCCGCGCTCGCGCCAGACGGTCTGCCACTTCTCTTCGGTTTCCTTGGCGTTGTAACGCGGCATCCCGTGCGGCCCGTCCGCCCGGCTCCTTATCCCGCTCAGAACCGCTATTGCGCCACGCTGCTCATGCGAATTTGCCGCGCGCGCGCGAGGATCGCGTTCTCGATGCCGGTGCCGGTGGTCTGATCGACCGGCGCGTCCACCCATTGGCCGCTCGGGTTCTTGTCCTGGCGGAAGACGCGGGCGCGCACGCCGTCGGCGCGCAAATCGCGGCCGAGAATAAAGATGTTGATCTTGAACCGCTCATTGGGCGTTTCCGGCGGGCTGTACCAGTCGGTGATGATGGTGCCGCCGAAGGGATCGGCAGAAGCCAAAGGCATGAACGAAATCGTGTCGAGCGAGGCGTGCCACAGGAAGCTGTTGACGCCGATCGCGCTGCCGCCGCCCGAATTGTTGCCCTTGTCGGGCGCGAACAGCGTCTCCATCAGGCTGGTCGGCTTGCCGCCGTCAGGCCGGTCGCGATAGCTGGAGTAATCGGTCGGATCGCTCCAGCGCGGGTCGACGCCATAGGGATCGGCCGCGCGGCGTTGCGCGTCGGGGTCATTGTTGCCCCAACGGTTGGGATCGAACCAGCTCGCGCAGCCGCTGACGAGGGTCAGTGCGACGACGCACAACCCAATGCGATATCCGATCCACCCGGCTTTGACCAACATGGCCCCACTCCTCGATCCGCTCGTCGCTGGGCGGCGCGATATGCCCCCCGAACGCGGCAGATTAACCCAGAGCGGAGCTTCCCGCAAAGAGCGCCGGGGCTGCTGCCTTCGCGCTTGACCGATGCGTGCCGCGCTTGCAGCCTTGCGCCAAGGAGGCGCCGCCCCGGGCGGCGATCGGGACTTGCTCGAGGCCACTGCCATTGCCGCCAATCTTGTCGCGCTGCGCCGGAAAATCGCGGCGGCGGCAGCGGCTGCGCGGCGCGATCCGCGCGCGGTCGAGCTCGTCGCGGTGTCGAAGACCCAGCCGGCGGCTGCGGTCGAGGCGGCGCTCGCCGCGGGCCAGCGCCTTTTCGGCGAGAATCGCGTGCAAGAGGCGCAGGCGAAATACCCGCCGCTGAAGGCGCGCTATCCCGATCTTCGCCTCCACCTCATCGGCCCCTTGCAGACCAACAAGGTCAAGGAGGCGGTGGCGCTATTCGATGCGATCGAAACCGTCGACCGCCCGCGTCTCGCCGAGGCTTTGGCCAAGGAAATGGCGCGCCAGCAGCGCCGCCTCCCCTGCTTCGTCGAGATCAATGCCGGCCGCGAGCCGCAAAAGGCCGGCATTCCGCCCGAGGACGCCGATGAATTCATCGCCCTCTGCCGTACGCGCTGGCAGCTCGATCTGCGCGGCCTGATGTGCATTCCGCCCGAAGGCCAAGACCCCGCGCCCTATTTCGCCGAGGTCGCGGCGATCGCCGCGCGCAACGATCTGACGGCGCTCAGCATGGGCATGAGCGCCGATTTCGAAATCGCGATTGCAAGCGGCGCGAGTTTGGTCCGCCTCGGCACCGCGATTTTCGGCCGCCGGCAAGAGCGGCCCGGGGCCTAAGCCTCTGTGACGACGCCGCTCTGCTGATCCGCTTCGGCGAGCACCGCCAAGAGGTCGGGCTTCGCCAAGGCGATGCAGCCGGCGGTCGGCGCGAAATCCGCAGTCGCGACATGAAGGAAGATTGCGCTGCCCAAGCCGGCGAGGACCGGCATGTCGTTGAAGCCGAGCGGCACCACCAGATCGTAGACCTCGTCGGCCCGCCATATTGCTTCGGCATGAGCCGAATAAGGCAGTCGGATCAAAGAGTTGTAGGCATGGTCGGTCGGCGCGTCGCACCAGCCGTCGTCGCGCTCGATCGCTCGGAGCGGCAAGCCCGTGGGCGGCGCGGCGAGGCGATCGCCGCGGAACAGGAGAAAGCGCATCGGCCAGCGGCCGGCCGGCGTTGCGCCGTCGCCCTCGCGCTTGGCGGCGCTGATCCCGCTGCGGCCCACCGCGCAACGCAGCGACCGGCCATTCCAGAGGGCCGTGCCGCTGCCCTTCACCACCAGATCCATTACGCCAATTTGCCCCGTTTCCCGGCCGCGCGTGAGCAATTTCGCGCGGCTCTCGCCTATATTAGTCCGATATGAGCGTTGTGGCCGAGACACAGTTGCTGTTGCCGGCCGATCCCGGGATGCGCGAAGCGCGGGAGCGCCTAGCCCGATTCGGGCGCTTGCGCCGCAGTGCCATCCTTGCCGCGGCTCTCCTGCATGCCGCGATCATCGCAGCCTTTCTGCTGCGCTGGCCCTTCTCCGGCGCCGAGCCGACGGAGCATCCGCCGATCTCGGTTGCGCTGGTCACCGAAGTGCCGAAGCCTCCGCCGCCACCCGCGCCCCCCGCTCCGCCGCGCCAGTCGCCGCACGACCTCGTCTCCGGGCCCGACCAGAAAACCGCGGCGCCGCCCGAGGCCGAGGCCAAAGGGCCGCATGCCGCGCCGAAGCCGCAGCCCGAGGAGGAGGAAAAGCAAAAAACCGCCGCTCTCGCCGAGCCCAAACCCGCGCCATCGCCGCCGGCGGCACCGAAAACGAAGCCCGCGCCCAAGGAAGCCAGCCGCGAGACGACGCCCGCGCCCCGCCAGCGCGGCTCGGTCGACCGCGCGCCGGGCGAGACCAAGACGGAGGGCGATCCCTATCTCAACCATATGTGGGCGCTGATCGAGCAGCACCGCACCTACCCGGCGCATGCGATCGGCTCGCTCGGTCTGCGGCTCGAAGGCACGGTGGTCTATCTGATCGCGCTCTCCCCCGCCGGCGCGCTGGAGGGCATTCGCCTCGAGCGCTCCTCGGGTGCTCCCGTGCTCGACAATGCGGCGCGCGCGATGATCGAGGCCGCCGCGCCCTTCCCGCCCCTGCCGAGCTATTTCCCGCGTGGCGGCGCGACGCTCACGGTGACGATCCACATCTTCCCGACCGCTTCTTAAGGGGCTATTCTTTCGCGCGATGGGGATGGGGTTCCCCGAAACCGCCCGCGAGGGCTGATGACTCCTGCCGCGCGACGATCGCGGGCGGAGTTCGCCTGCGACCCGCCGCACAAGGCGGGTTTTTTGTTGCTTGCGAGCGTTGGAGGCGGGCGTGACCCTTCGATCGATTTCCATCGGCAGTCGCGCGCGGAGCGCGGCATGAATCCCGCGGCGCTGATCGGCGTCGCGCTGGGCGGAGCGCTCGGCTCGCTCGCGCGTTATGCTGTCGGCATCTATGCCGGACGCTGGTTCGGCACGAGCTTTCCCTGGAGCACGCTCCTCATCAATATTTCGGGCTCGTTTCTGATCGGCGCTTTCGCCGAAGCCTTTGCGCTGCGCTGGGACGCGGGGCAAGCCGCGCGCGTGTTTCTCATCGTCGGCATTTGCGGCGGCTATACGACCTTCTCAACCTTCTCGCTCGATGTCGTGACCTTGATTGGGCGCGGCGAGATTATCGCGGCGACGGCCTATGCCGTCGCGTCGGTCGTGCTGTCGGTCGCGGCGCTCTACGCCGCTTTGCACGTGGTGCGAGTCTTGCTGGTCTGAGCGCCCTCAGCCGGCGCGCGCCATTTTGTGGTCGATGGCGCCGAAGATCGAGCGGCCTTCGGCATCGAGCATCTCGATGCGGACGCGATCGCCATATTTGAGGAACGGCGTCTTGGCCGCGCCGCCGTTCGCCTCCTCGACCGCGCGCGCCTCGGCGATCGTCGCATAACCGCGCTTGGCGTCGTGATTGGAGACGGTGCCGCCGCCGACAATGGTGCCGGCGCTGAGGCTTTGCGTCAGCGCGCAATAGGAGATCATCTTGTCGAAGCCATGCACCGCCTCGCCGGCATCGGGATCGCCGAACAGCCTGCCGTTGATCGAGCAGCGGATCGGCAGATGGACGCGCGTGTCGCGCCAAGCCGCGCCGAGCTCGTCGGGCGTGACGCAAACCGGCGTGAACACCGAGGCCGGCTTCGAGCGCGTGAAGCCAAACATGCGCTGCAACTCGATACCCTGCAAATTGCGCAGCGATACGTCGTTGACCAGCATCACGAGCTCGATCTTTTGCGCCGCGACTACGGGGCTCGCGCCATAGGGCACCTCGCTGGTGACGACGGCGACCTCGCCTTCGAAATCGACGCCCCACTCCTCGCTGCCGATCGGCACGTCCTGGGTCGGGGCGAGGAATCCGTCGGAGCGGCCCTGATAGACGGGCGGCTCCTTTTGAAACCAGTCCGGCGCCGGCCGGCCCTTGGTCATGCGATAGCGATGCGATTCATAGGCCGTTCCGTCGAGCCATTGGAAGGATCGCGGCAGGGGCGAATGACATGCCGCTTCGTCGAACGGCATCACATTCTTCAGTCCGTCCATCAATCGGCGATAGCGCTCTTCGAGGCGCGGCTTGCACTCGCTCCAGCGATCGAGCGCCACGCGCAGCGAGGGCGCAATGTCGGCGGCGCTGGTCATCCGCTTCAGATCGCGCGACACCACGACCAGCGCACCATCGCGGTTCTCGCCGCGCAAGCTTGCAAGCTTCATCGAACCCTCCCCTTCGAGCGCAGCGTCAGGCGGCGAAGACCTCGTCGAAGAAATTACGCATCGCCTGCCAGGAGCGCTTATCCGCCTTTTCGTTATAGGCGGCGGGCAGGCCCGTGGTCGGCAGGTTCCAATTGGTGAAGGTATGGACCGCGCCGCCATAGGAGACGAACTGCCAATCGACCTTCGCCTCCTCCATCTCCTTCTCGAAGGCGGCGACCTCGGCCGGCGGCACCACCGGGTCGATCGCGCCGTGCAGCACCAGCACCTTGCCCTTGATGTGCTTGGCATCGGCCGGGTTGGGCGTGTTGAGCTGGCCATGGAAGCTGACGACGCCGGCGACAGCGGCGCCGCAGCGCGCGAGCTCCAGCACGACGATGCCGCCGAAGCAATAGCCGATGGCGGCGATCTTCTTGGCGTCGACCTGCGGCTGCTTCAGCAGCACATCGAGGCCGGCCTTGGCGCGGGCGCGGGTCAAGGCGCGGTCCTTGTAATAGGGCGCCGAGATCTGCTCGCATTCGGGGAAGGTCTTGGCGCGCACGCCTTTGCCGAAAACGTCGAGTGCGAACGCGACATAGCCAAGCTCGGCCAGCATCTGGCAGCGCTTGTGCATGTATTCCTGGCAGCCATTCCATTCATGGGCGACGAGGATGCCGGGCCGCTTGCCCGGCTTGGCATCGTCATAGGCGAGATAGCCTTCGCAGACCGCATCGCCTTCCCGATACTCGATGAATTGCGTCTTGATCATTCGACCCTCCCGCCTGTCTTTGCTTCGCCGCGCACGGCCTTGCGCCAGTCCTAGCATCGGCCGGGCCGGCTCGGCAACCGGCGGTGTCGCGGCGCCTTGCGGCGCGGCCGAGGGCGTCGTGCTGCGAGCGCCTCCCGCGCGCTCCGGAGCGCGCGACCCGATTAAATTGCTGCAGCGTCACATTGCCGCCGGGTGACTGCGGAACCCGCGGCAATGCGTGCTTGTTAGAAATTTTCGTAGGCTGCCGCAAACCGGCTCGATGGGGCGACATCCATGGGTGGGCGAGTTCTGGAGGAACAAAATTTTTCAACGCCGTCATTAACAAGAGCCATGACGCTGTTGCGAGTCCTTGCTGCCTGGCTCCATGGCGAGTTGATCGCTATTCCGGCCGCGCAAGCTACGCCCGAGAAGGGCGGCAGGGTAAAACCTGGCTCCCACGCTGACGGCGGCGCTCGGGATGAAAGCGGCGGCGAAAGCTCCGGGCAGCGGCGCGAAGGGCAAATAGCAGCGCCGCCTCGCGCCGCGCCTCAATCGTAAATGCGGATCAGCACCGGCACGTGATCGGAGCCGCGCTCCCAATCGCGCGCCGCGCGGTGGACGGCTGCGCCGGCGAGCCGGTCCTTCAGGACGGGCGTCACCCAGACATGGTCGAGCCGCCGCCCGCGATCGGACGCCGCCCAATCCCGCGCGCGATAGCTCCACCAAGTGTAAAGCTTCTGCTCGGGCGGAATGAAGTGCCGCACGGCATCGACGAACGCCGCTGAATCCTGAAGCCGGCCGAGCTTTTGCACCTCGACCGGCGTGTGGCTCACCACATCGAGCAGCTGCTTGTGCGACCACACGTCGGTCTCGAGCGGCGCGATGTTGAGATCGCCGACGAGGATCATCGGCGCTCCGGCGCGCCGCCGCCCGGTGAACCAGTCGGTGATCTCGTCAAGAAAGCGCAGCTTATGGGCGAATTTCGGATTTTCCGCCGGATCGGGAATGTCGCCGCCGGCAGGCACATAGAGATTGTGCAGCTCGATCCCGCCCGGCAGCTCGGCGACGGCGTGCCGGCAATCCTCGCGTCCGCACCAGCCTTCGCTGCGCGCGTTTTCGAGCGGTACGCGCGACAGGATGGCGACGCCGTTATAGCCCTTCATGCCGTGGACCAGCATGTGGCGGAAGCCCAGGGCCTCGGCGGCTTCGCGCGGAAAGAATTCGTCCGGCGTCTTAGTTTCCTGAAGGCAAAGGATATCGGGCTTCAGCTCATCGACCGTGCGCTTGACGAGATCGATGCGCAGCCGGACGGAATTGATGTTCCACGTAACGAGAGTCAGCGCCACGGGGTCAGGCCGCCTTCGCCGGCAGGCTGCGCTCGAGCCAATCCATCATCACCGCGGCGATCTGGGCGTTGTTCTTCTCGAGCATCAGCATATGGCCGTTGCCACGCACGCCGACATCCTTGAGCTGAATGAAGGTTGGATGCACGCCGGCCTGCTCCAGGAATTTGACGGTCAGATGATCGTAAACCGCGTGATAGGAGGCCTCGCCGGTCAGCACAAGGATCGGCATCTTGCGCAGATTGGGGAGTTGCCGCGCCGGCTCCTGCTGCAGCCAGCCGCGCGCGAGGCCCGGGCCGTCCGGCGCGGCCTGGCGGACCGGCACCAATTCCCAGGGCGAGGACACGGGCGGGTCATAGGTCAGCGGAATCGAGGCAAGGCCCCAGGGCCGCGCCCGATTGCCGGCGTGATAGAATTCCGGCGGCCCGACATGCTCGAGGCCGATCTCGTAGAATGGCGGCCCGCTCGGCTCGACCTGCAGCAAGGCTTTCACCGCTTCCGGTCGCGCATCGGCGACCGGCCAGCCGAACGCGCCCGATTGCGAATGGGTGAGCAGGATCGCCGGTCCGATCTTGTCGATCAGTGCGACGAGCGCGTCGCGGTTCAACTCCTGTTGCTTGGCGAAATCGGCGATGGTCGGCAGTTGCGAGGCAAAGAACTGATCGAACACGGCATCGCCTGGCGCATCGCCCCCCGGCCATTGCGTGTGCAGAGCTGCCTGCGGCCAAAGCCCCTGCCGTTTGATGGCAACGAAGCGCTGCTGCGCCGCATCGACATCGGGTTCGCGCACCGGGCCGTGAAACCCGGCGCGATAGGCCGAGCGGCCGCGGCCGACCTGATCGACGACATAGACGGCATAGCCGCGGCGCAGGAAATGCTGCGCCCAGCCGTCACGGCCATCGGGTGTGCCGGTGTAGTTGGTGCCGGACTGGCTGCCGCCATGCACCATGATGACCGGATAAGATTGGAGGACGGTCTGGGGGATCTGGAATTCGGCGTAAAGCTGGCCGGTCAGGATGCGCTTGCCGCCGACGGTCTCGTAGCGGCCGCCGGCAAACAGATAGCCCTGCCGCGCGATCGTCAAAGCCTCCGCCATCGCCCAAGCCCTCCGCCTCTCCCAAGCCCCGGTCTTTGAAGCACAAAAGCGGCGGGGCTAGAAGAGACGGCCGGGACAAGGCCGAGGACGAGGACGATAAAAGCGGCAGCGCAAACAAAAGGCGCCCGGCTAGGGGGATAGCCGGGCGCCCGAAGCCCCGTCGCGGGGGGACCCGTAGGGGCTCGGGGGAACGCCCGACGGGCCGGCAGCGGGCGAACCCGCCGCGCTTCTGAGAGTCAGGTGGGCATCGCCGAGGCTCTCGTCAATCTCATTCACGTATCCGTGCGCGCCGGCGCCAAGGCCTTGACGGCGCGAGAGAATCCCGGCGGTGATGGATTGCGTTGCCGCGCGCGGCAGGGGAGCCTCGCGGCGAGTCCCGGAAAATCTTAGACGGCTGCGCGGGCTTCGGCGCGTGCCCGGCAGGCCGCGCCGAAAGCCTCGAAAAGGCGCAGCGAGAACGGGTTCTCGGCGAAGCGGAATTCCGGATGCCACTGCACGCCGAGGACGAAGCGCGCCCCGGGGAGCGACACCGCCTCGATCTGGCCGTCGGGAGCAACCGCCTCCACTGTCAGCGGCGGCGCCAGCCGGTCGATCCCCTGGTGATGCAGCGAGTTGACGATCAGGGATCGGCTTCCCGCCAGGCGCTCGAGCACGCCGCCCGCGGTCAGCGCGACGCCATGCGCGCAATGCGCATAGCGCTCATCGACGCTGTCGCGCTTCGGGGCGCGATGATCGAGACGTCCCGGGATCTCGTGCACCTGCTGATGGAGGCTGCCGCCGAGCGCAACATTGAGTTCCTGAATGCCGCGACAGATCGCCAGGACCGGCAGGTCGGCTGCGATCGCCGCGCGCAGCAAGGGCAGCACCACGGCGTCGCGCGCCGGGTCGTGCAGCGTATCGGGCAGGCTCGGCGCGCCATCGTAATGATGCGGCTCGACATTGGAGGGCGAGCCCGGCACGAGCAAACCGTCGATCCGGCTGATCGCGGCCTGTGCCATCGTCGCTTCGCCGTCGGCCGGCACGAGCAGCGCCATGGCGCCAGCGCCCTCGACCACCGCATCGACGTATTTCTTGACCACGGTATGGGCGGTATGGCCGCCGGTCGGCGTCGCGATGTCGCGGCGGCAGCATTGAATGCCGGCCACGGCGAGGGCGCGCGCCTCGGGCTTGAGGACGCGACCCGGAGCCGGCGCGGTGATGATCGACATGGGAAAACGATGGGCCGAGAAAGATGACGATGCAATACCAGTAAACTCAGGTCTGGTTAACCGCCAGCTAATAGCTCGAGGGCTCGCCCGCGCCGGTCAATTTGTCGCGGGAGCTCAGTCCGGATTGCGCGCCTCGGGCGGCCGCGGATCGGTCCAGTAGAAGAGGTTGGGGTCGAGCGCCACGCCGTAATGCGGATCATCGAGCGTGACAGTGACGGCTTTGCGCTGGGCATCGACCAGGTGCCATTGCCGGAGCTGGAGCGGATGATCGCTCAAGACCAGCGTCGCTTGGCCGAGATCGGGGTTCTTGGTCTCGCTGACCGTGACGCGCAGCACGTTCGGATCGCGCTCGAGATGGCTGACGGTCAGATCGCCGCCGAAGCTCACATTGTCTTGCAGGAGGAACCAGGCTGGCGTGTCTTTGAGCGCGAAGAAGCTGATCTGCTCAAGCTTCTTGTCGTAGTACCAGATGCGTCCGTCGGTCGCGACCAGGAGGATCGGCACCGGCGGATCGTAGACCACCCGCATCTTGCCCGGACGCGACAGATAGATCGTGCCCGTCGCCATGCCGCCCTCGGCGGTGATCTGCTCGAAGCGCGACTGGAGCGTGCGGATGCCGTTGAGATAGTCCTGGATGCGTTTCAGATCCGCCGAGTCGCCGGCGGGCAAGGCCGCGCGCGCGCCGAGAGGCACGAGCCCCAACGCAAGCATGGCAGGCGCCGCCGCGAGCAAGCTGCGACGGGAGAGAGACACGCGCGATGAAATCTTTTTCATTCCTCGTCGATGTTCCGGCCAAGCACCTCGCGCTTGCCGACATGATTGGCCGGGCTCACGACGCCTTCGGCCTCCATGCGCTCGATGATGCGCGCGGCGCGGTTATAGCCGATCTGCAGGTGGCGCTGCACGAAGCTCGTTGACGCCTTGCGCTCGCGGCAAACGAGCGCCACTGCCTGATCGTAGAGGTGATCGCCCGAGCCGACGGACTCCGCGCCGAAGCTCTCGCCCGGCTCGTCATCCTCATCCTCGGTCACCTCCTCGACATAGGTGGGCGGCCCGCCATTCTCCTTCAAGAAGCGCACCACGCGCTCGACCTCCTCGTCGGAGACGAAGGGGCCATGAACACGGGTAATGCGTCCGCCCCCCGCCATGTAGAGCATGTCGCCGCGGCCGAGGAGCTGCTCGGCGCCTGCCTCGCCGAGGATGGTTCGGCTGTCGATCTTCGAGGTGACCTGGAAGCTGATGCGCGTCGGGAAATTCGCCTTGATCGTGCCGGTGATGACGTCGACCGAGGGACGTTGCGTCGCCATCACGATATGAATGCCGGCGGCGCGCGCCATCTGCGCCAGGCGCTGCACCGCCGCCTCGATGTCCTTGCCCGCGACCAGCATCAAATCCGCCATCTCGTCGACCACGACGATGATGAGCGGCAGCGGCGATGAGGCGAGCGCCTGCTCCTCGAAGATCGGGCGGCCGGTTTCTTCATCGAACCCGGTCTGCACTTTGCGCTTCAACACCTCGCCGCGCGCCGTCGCCTCCGCGAGGCGCTGGTTGTAGCCCTCGATGTTGCGCACGCCGAGTTTCGACATGGCGCGATAGCGATTTTCCATCTCGCGCACGGTCCATTTGAGCGCGACCACCGCCTTGCGCGCCTCGGTGACGACCGGCGCCAGCAGATGCGGAATGCCGTCATAGACCGACAACTCGAGCATTTTCGGATCGATCATGATGAATTTGCACTGATCGGGCGGCATGCGATAAAGGATCGACAAGATCATCGTGTTGATGCCGACCGATTTGCCGGAGCCGGTGGTGCCGGCGATCAGCAGATGCGGCATGCGCGCGAGATCGGCGATGACCGGCGTGCCGCCGATATCCTTGCCAAGCACCAGCGCGAGCTTCGCCGCGGTGCGCTCGTAATCCTCGGACGCCAGGAGCTCGCGCAGATAGATGATCTCGGCGCGCGAATTCGGCAGCTCGATGCCGATGACGTTGCGGCCCGGGATCACGGCGACGCGCGCGGAAATGGCGCTCATCGAGCGCGCGATGTCGTCGGCAAGGCCGATGACGCGCGAGGCTTTGATACCGGGGGCGGGCTCGAGCTCGTAGAGCGCGACGACCGGGCCGGGCCGGACTTTGACGATCTGGCCCTGGATGCCGAAATCCGCGAGCACGGATTCCAGCAGCCGCGCGTTCTGCTGCAGCGCCTCGGCGCTGACTTGCGTAAAGCGCGCGGGCGGAACGTCGTTGAGCATGTCGAGCGGCGGCAGCAGATGCTCGCCCGCGGGAACGAGATCGAGCAGCGCCTGGCGCTCTTTCTCGCGGGCCTTGGCGCGGCGCGGCAGATCGACCTTGGCGACGCGCTTCAGCGGCGCTTCGTCGCGTTCCTCCGTTTCCTCCTCCTCATGAGCGGGCGGGGCGGCGAGATGCGGCTCGCGGCGCACGCGCTTTTCCTCGGCCGGCGCCGCGTCCTCAGCGGCACGGCTGCTCCGGCGCAGCAGCGGCGGCAGCACGGCGAGCGGCGCGAGGAGACGCGCCCAAAGCCGCGGCGCCGCTGCGGCTTCTTGCCGCCGCGCGCTCGGGCGGACATAGCGCGATTTCGTCTCGCCGCGCGGCGCGAAGCTGATGAAGGACCAGCCCAAAAGATAGAGCAGCATCAGCGTCACCAGCGCGGCGGCGGCCATCGCCGAAAGCGGCGGCGCGATGTTGATATGCGCGATGCCGTCGCGGCCGAGCTTGCCGATCACGCCGCCGAGCCCGACCTTGAGCGGCCAGGCGGAAAACGGCGGCACGATCGCCACCGCGAAGGCCGCCGCGATCAGCAGCAGCGGCAGGATCGCGGCTTTGAGCCAGAGATGCTTGAGGCCGCATCCCGTCAAGAGACGCAACCCCCAATCGATCAGCACCACCGGTAGCAGCCAGGCCGCGAGGCCGAGCCATTGCAGCAGCGCGTCCGACGCCTCGGCGCCGGGAAGGCCCATGCCGTTCTTGACGTAAGCGCTGATCGCCTGATTCCAGGACGGATCGCCCCGGTCATGCGTCGCGAGCGCGATGGTGAGCCACAGACCGGCACCCAGCAAGGCGAGACCGAAGACGATACCGAGAAAGCGCCGCCACGCGTGCAGCGGCGATGGGGAATATTTGCGGCCGGCTTCGGTGATGCTCGCCATCATTTCCTCGCTTCAGAGAACGCGCAGCATGCGGCGCATGCCCGCGGCGATCGTGTCGTCGTCATGGACCAGCGCGACGCGGATATAGCGCTGCCCGGGATTCTCCCGGCCTGGATTGGTGCGGGAGGTGTAAGCGCCGGGCAGCGTGCGCAAGGCGGCGTCGCGCCACAGCGTCAGCGCGGCTTTCTCGCCGTCGCCGACATCGAGCCAGAGAAAAAAACCGCCTTCCGGGCGGAAGAAACCGAACCGGCCCGCGAGCATCGATTCCGCGATGTCGAATTTCCGGCGATAGAGCGCGCGGTTGGCCTCGACATGGCTCTCCTCGCCCCACAGCGCGATGCCCGCCTCTTGTATCGGCAGCGGCACCTGCGCGCCGGCATAGGAGCGCAGATGCGTGAAGCGCTCGATCAGCCGCGCATCGCCGGCAATGAAGCCGCAGCGCAGCCCCGCCGCGCTCGAGCGTTTGGAGAGCGAATGGAACACGACCACCTGGTCGAGCGCGCCGCCCATCGCGGCACACGCCTCGAGCGCGCCCGGCGGCTGAACGCGGTCATAGATCTCGCCATAGCATTCATCCATCGCCAGGACGAAATCGTAACGGCGGGCGAGCGCGACGGCTTTCTGGAGATAAGCCATGTCGGCGATCGCGCCTTGCGGATTGGCCGGGCTGCAGAGATAGAACATGGCGCAGCGCTCGAGCGCGCTTTGCGGGATCGCATCGAGATCGGGCAGGAAGCCCGTCTCGCGCGTGCAGTCGAGATAGACCGGCTCAGCCCCCGCCAGGCTCGCGCCGCCGACATAGACATTGTAGTAGGGGTTGGGCATCAGCACGGTCGGCACGCCGCCGGCCTTCTCCTGCGGCACCGCGACTTGCGGGAAAAGAAACAGCGCCTCTTTGGTGCCGTTGACGATGAGGACGTTGCGCTCGCCCGCGACCATTCCCTCGGGCAGGCGATAGCGCCAGCTGAGCCAGCGCGCACAGGCATCGCGGTATTCGGGCGTGCCGGCCGGAGGCGGATAGCGGTTCCACAGCTCCGCCTTTTCGGCGAGGATGCGCGCCAGCATGGGCGGCGGCGCGTGCTGCGGCTCGCCCACGGCCCAGGGCAGCACGGGCTCGTTCGAGCGCGGCTGGACCCCCTCGAACAGCGCGCGCAGCTTCGAGAAGGGGTTATCGGCCAGCCGATCGAGGCGCGGGTTGATGGACAAGCGTAAGAGAGCCGTTTAAGTCACGGGAGTCGCACCATAACATATACGCGGCTCCGGCGCCTCCGCCAAGCGGTGCGGGGACTTCTGCCGGCGCTTAGCCCGCCCGTGCCGGGCGCAGCGCCGGGTGCCGGGCGAGCGTCCAGGCGGCGCCGAGGCCGCACAGCGCCGCGAAGCTGAGCCAAAGCCCTGGCACGGCGCGGTTTTCCGTCACATGGATGAGATAGGTGCTGATCGCCGGGGTGAAGCCGCCGAAGAGCGCAGTCGCGAGGCTGTAAGCAAAGGCAAAAGCCGAGGTGCGGACGCGCGCCGGCATGATCTCGGCGAGCGCCACCACCATCGCGCCGTTGTAGCTGCCGTAGAGGAACGATAGCCACAGCTCGACCGCCATCAGCCGCGCGAAGGACGGGGCGGCGACCAGCCAGGAGAGCACCGGATAGGCGCTGACCAGCATCAACACGGTGAAAAACAAAAGCAGCGGCCAACGGCCGACACGGTCGGAAAGCGCGCCCATCACCGGCAGCCAGAAAAGATTCGAAATCCCGACGCAGAGCGTGACGAGAAGGCTGTCGGTCGAGCGCAGATGCAGCACGGCGGTACCGAAGGTCGGCGTGTAGGCGGTGATGAAATAGAACGAGACCGTCGTCATCGTCACCATGAACATGCCGGTGAGGACGAGGCGCCAGTGACGCGCGACGCTGTGGAAGATCTCCGTCGCAGTCGCGTGGTGCGGCTGCGCCAAAAATTCGTCGGTCTCGGCAAGGCCGCGGCGCAATAGGAAGATCAGCGGGACGATGAGGCAACCGATGACGAAGGGAATGCGCCAACCCCACGCCTGCACCTGCGCCGGCGCGAGCGTGGCGTTGATCGCGACGCCCAACAGCGCCACCACCATCACCGCAATTTGCTGGCTGCCCGACTGCCAGCTGACGTAAAAGCCGCGCCGGGTTTTCGGCGCGATCTCCGAGAGATAGATCGACACTCCGCCGAGCTCGACGCCCGCCGAAAAACCTTGGATCAGCCGGCCCAGCACGACGATGAAGGGCGCGACCCAGCCCCAGCTCGCATAGCCGGGGACGAGCGCGATCATGAGAATGCCGAGCGCCATCAGGCCGAGGGTCAAGAGCAGCCCGGCGCGCCGGCCGTGCTTGTCGATATAAGCGCCGAGCACGATCGCGCCCAGCGGCCGCATCAGGAAGCCCGCGCCGAAGGTCATGAAGGACGAGAGCAGCGAGGCGAAGGCGCTGGCGCTCGGAAAGAACGTATGTCCGATGTCCGCGGCGTAATAACCGAAGACGAAGAAATCGAACATCTCGAGAAAATTGCCGCTGGCGACGCGCAGCACGGCCAGGATTTGCGCGGCGCGGCTCGAGCTTGAGCGCATGTCCCCCTCTCCTTGCGAGCGGCGAGACTAGAGCAGCGGGCGCGGCGGCAAAACCCGCGGCAAAGAAAAAGAGGGTGCCGCGAACGGCACCCTCGAGGGCAGAACGAAGGATACTAAGCGGTGCTATGCGGTGCTACGCGTCGGCAACAAAGGCAATCATTGAACGGTCTCGCCATGAAGCGCGAGATCGAGTCCGTCGCGCTCGATTTCCGCATCGACTCTGAGGCCGACCATGACATCGATGAGCTTCAGGAGGACGAGCGAGACGATCACGTCGTAGATCACGACGATGATCACGCCCTCGATCTGGTTGATCACCTGGCCGGCATTGCCCTCGATCCAGCCCGAGGTTCCGCCATATTGGCTGATGGCGAAGACGCCGGTGAGAATGGCGCCGGTGGCGCCGCCGACCGCGTGGACGCCGAAGCAATCGAGCGCGTCGTCATAGCCGAAGACTCGCTTCAGCCAGACCGCGCCGGCATAGCAGACGATGCCGGCAGCGATGCCGATCGCCAGCGCGCCGATCGGGCCGACGAAGCCCGAAGCGGGGGTGATTGCGACCAGCCCCGCGACCGCGCCCGAGCAGATGCCGATGACGGTCGGCTTGCCGCGATGAAGCCACTCGACGGCCATCCAGGTGAGGCCCGCCATCGCGGTCGCGATCTGCGTGACCGCCATGGCCATGCCCGCCGCCATTCCCGCCGAGACCGCCGATCCGGCATTGAAGCCGAACCAACCCACCCAGAGGAGCGATGCGCCGATGAAGGTCAGGACCACATTGTGCGCGGGGCCCGTGTCCTTGCGCTTGCCGAGCATCAAGGCGCATACCAAGCCGGCGACGCCCGCGTTGATGTGGACGACCGTGCCGCCGGCGAAATCGAGCACCTTGACCCAGGCCGCATCATTGGTGCTGTTGAGAATGCCGCCCGGTCCCCACACCCAATGCGCGACCGGCGCATAGACGAAGATCGCCCAGAGGCCGACGAACCACAGCATCGCTGAGAATTTCATGCGCTCGGCGAAGGCGCCGGCGATCAGCGCCGGGGTGATGATCGCGAAGGTCAGCTGAAACATCGAGTAAACGGTTTCGGGAATGGTCGGCGCCAGCGGATTGGGATTGCCGATGCCTTTGGCGACATCGCTGACGACGCCTTGCAGGAACGCACGACTGAGGCCGCCGATGAGCGGCGTGCCGGGCGTGAAGGCCATGCTGTAGGTGCAGATCATATAGATCACGGTGACGAGGCAGGTGATGGCGAAGCTGGTCATCACCGTGTCGCCGACATTCTTCTTGCGCACCATGCCGCCATAGAAGAGACCGAGGCCCGGCACGGTCATCATCAGGACCAGCGCCATCGAGGTCAGCATCCAGGCCGTGTCGCCGGAATTCGGCGTGCAAGCCTCGAGGGTCTTGGCATCGCAAGCCGGCGGCGCGGCGTCCGCCGCCGGGGCGGCCGGGGCCGCTGCCGCTGGTGCGGATTGGTCCTCCGCATAGGACGCGCTCGTCGAGGCCGCGACCGAAATCAGCAAAAGCGGCACCAGCACCGCCGCAAGGGACCATAATTTCCGCAAACGCATAAAAACCTCCCGCTTGGCCATGCGCGCGCCGTCCGACCGGTCCGGCGCCCCATCCGCTCAGAGCGAGATTCGTGCCAAGCGTGCAACGGTGGAAATCGCTGGGGATTTTGCGATGCGGCATGTTGCGCGTGAAGGATTTGGCGGAAAATTAGGCAACTCACTCGGGTACGCTCAAATTTTCAGCACATCCTCGCCCGCTTGAGGCAAAGATCGGGATGGCCGCTTGCCTTCCCGCCCGGTCCGCCGCAGGTTCGGGCCATGCCGAAGCCCTCCGCGCCGCCGCAATCACCCTCCCAAACCGAGCTTGCGATTGTCGGCGGCGGCTTGTCCGGGCTGCTGCTGGGGGTCGCCTGCGCCGCGGAGGGAATCGAGACGGTGGTGATCGACCGCCAGGCGCCTGCCGCGATGACCGGCGGGTCCTATGATGGCCGCACCACGGCGGTGGCTTACGGCTCGCAGCAGGTGCTGAGCGGCATCGGCGTTTGGCCGGCGCTCGCACCGCAAGCGGAACCGATTCGCGAAATCCGCGTCGCCGATGGCGGCTCGCCGCTCTTTCTCCACTACGATCATCGCGAGCTGGGCGATGCGCCGCTCGGCTACATCGTCGAAAACCGGCGGCTGCGCCAAGCGCTGTACGAGCGTGCGCAGGCGCTCGATGCGCTGACGCTCCTCGCGCCGCTCGGCGTCATCGGATGCGAGCGCGATGCCGGCAGTGCGCACCTCGCTCTGTCGCATGGGCGCAGCCTGCGCGCGGCGCTGGTGATCGGCGCGGATGGGCGCAATTCGCCGCTGCGCGAGGGGGCCGGCATCCGCGCCTTCCGCAAGGATTACGGCCAGACGGCAATCGTCTGCACGGTGCGGCACGAGATGCCGCATCGCGGCGTGGCGGTCGAGCATTTCCGCAGCGCCGGGCCTTTCGCGATCCTGCCGATGCAGAACGATCGCTCCTCGATCGTCTGGACCGAGCGCAGCGCCGATGCGCAGCGCATCCTTGCCCTCGGCGCCGCCGGGTTCCAGCGCGCGCTCGCGAACCGCTTCGGCGATCATCTCGGCGCGCTCGCCATCGAAGGCGAGCGCTGGTCCTACCCGCTGTCGCTGATGCATGCCGAGCGCTACACCGCGCCGCGCCTCGCTCTTGTCGGCGATGCCGCGCATGTCATCCATCCGATCGCAGGCCAGGGCTGGAATTTGGGCGTGCGCGATGTTGCGGCGCTGGCGGAGTTGCTGGTCGATGCGGCGCGGCTCGGCCTCGATCTCGGCGCCCAATCGCTGCTCGAGCGCTATGAGCGTTGGCGCCGCGTCGACAATCTGACGCTGACGGCGGTAACCGACGGCCTCAACCGCCTCTTCACGATCGAGGCGCCGCCGGTGCGGCTGGTGCGCGATTTGGGGCTTGCCGCGGTCAATCGCGCGCCCCTCGCCAAGCGCTTCCTGATGCGCCACGCGATGGGCGTCGTCGGCGATTTGCCGCGGCTACTGCGCGGCGCCGCGCTTTGAGTCGCCTTAGTAGAACGCCATCGTCTCCGGACCCAGATGGGTCTCGAACGATCCGGCCAGCTGCATCGCTTGCAAATCGATCACCGCGATCGTGCCGTCATCGTGATTGGTGACGAAGGCATGATGCAAATCCTCGGCGAAGGCGATGCCCATCGGTCCTTTGCCGAGCCCGAACACATGCTGGCGCTCGGGCGCTTCGGTGTCGATCACCGCCGCCTTGCGCGAGACGTTGAAGGAAACGACGAGATAGCGATTGTCGGGGCTGACGCGCAGGCGGTTGAGCTGCGGCGGGAATTCGCCCAAACCCTCGACCATGATGCGCCCCGCGACCATGTCTGTCTTGGGGTCGATCACGCTGATCTCGGGCCGCGCGCTCGAGGCCTGATAAACGCGATTGCCGTCTGGCGCCGTGGCGACGCCTTGGCATTCGTAACGGAAATCGGGAATCCGCTTCACCACTTGGCGTGTTTCGGTATCGATGACGCTCATGAAGCTGAGCTGGCGATGCGGCACATAGATCTTCGAGCCATCGGCGCTCGCCGCCATGAAATGCGTGCGCTGGCTGCCGGTCTCGACATGGCCTAGCACCACGCCGCGCACCGGATCGATATAGACCAGCGCGTGGCTCGATTCCGCCGTCGCCCAGAGCAGGCCGTTCTTGTCGAACGTCACGCCATGCGGCGCGAGAAACGGCGCGATCTCGATGAAGCCCTCGAGCTTGCGCGCAGCGAGATCGAGCACGGCGATGCGCGTGCCCGGTTCGGTGTTGGTGCCGACCTGGCCGTTGCCGTAGATCGACACATAGGCCTTCTTGCGGTCGGGCGAGAGCACGACCTCATGTGGGAAATCGGGCAGCTTGATTTCCTCGACCAGCGCGAAGCTCTTGCCGTCGTGGAATTCGACGAAGCCGTCGCGCTTGCACACGACGACGACGCCCGTCGTCCCCAGAGAGTGGTTGATGTCGGTGCCGGGCCGCGTCGGCTTCGCAGGCGGAAGCGTCATGACATCCTCCTCGGAACCAGCTTCGCCGGGGAGCATAGCGCAGTCGGCTCGCGCTGACGATCAGCTCGTCGCAGCGGCGCTTTGGCGGGGGACGGGCGCGCCAGCGCCGCAGCGCCGCAGCAACAGCCCGAGCAGCGCCGCGACGACCAGCGGCGTTGCTGGGATGCCGGCGAATTCGGCCAAGGGCCTTGCGCAAAGCGGCAGGAAAAAAGCCGCAACGAGCGCTATCCGCTCCCAGGGGAGGGCGCCGTCTTTCTGCTCGGCAACCAGCCAGGCGATCGGCAAAGCAAGGAGCGTCAGGTCGTAATCGAGGACAAAGGGCGTCGCGAGCAGCCCTGCCAGCACCAGAACCGCGTTCTTCAGGCCTTGGCGCACCGGGCGGCGCCACGCCCAGATCGTCGCGGCGGCGGCGGCGCAGCTGCCGAGCGTTTGCGCGCCATAGGCAAGCGTCAGCGACGCGCCGCCGAGCCGGGCCGCGGCAAAGATCGACTGAAGCTTGAAATAGGGCACGAGGCCTTGATCGAGCATCGCATGGGTGAAAGGCAGCGCCGCGAAAAACGCCTGCCAGGTCGCGATGCCGTACAGCGCGGCGGTTGCGCCGGCGAGGAGTGCAACGGTCGCCGCAGCCGAAGCGAAGGCGCGCCAATGCCCGCCCGCGGCGAGCGCCAAGGGCAGCAAAATCCCGAGCTGCGGCTTGAAGGCGAGCGCGGCGAGCGCAATGCCGGCGGCGACCGGCTGCGCCGAGAGGAGCGCAAGCCCGGTGCCCATGAGGCCGGCGCTCAGCAAGGCGTTCTGGCCATGGGCGATGGTGATGAAAACCGCGGGAAAGGCGAGGCCGGCGGCGAGGGCGAGGCCGCGCGGCAGGATGCGCCACAGGGCTTGGAGATAGACGCCGAGGCCGAAGAGGAGCCAGGCGGCGAGCGACCAGAGATAGGGCAGGAGCGCCAGCGGTGCGACGAGGAGCAATGCGATCGGCGGATAGGCCCAGGCATAGAAAAGATCGCCGCGGCCGGTGAGGGGCTGCTCGAGCGCCGCAAGATGGAGGGGCTGGTAAATCGCCGCCGCCTCGCCATGGCGAAGCGCGGCGGACACTGTCCAGAAACTGACGAAGTCGGTGCCGATCGGCTTACCGCTCGGATCGTTTATCCCCGAGCCTGTCAGCGCCCAGGCGATCGCGAACAGGTCGAAGGCGATGAGAATCGCCGCATAGGCGCGGACGCGGCGCTCGGTCAGCCAAGGCGCATCGCGCAAGAGGGAGAGCATCCGCGCATTCTGGCGCCCGCGTGCTTAATGGCGGATTGACGCGCGGTCAGCGAGGCTCGCGGCGGAGCCCCGCTTGCTCGAGCGCGGCAAGATAGGCGGGCCAGCGCCGCGCCTGCTCCACCCCGAGCGTATAGAGATAGGTCCAGGAATAGATGCCGGTGTCATGCCGATCGTCGAAGACAAGACGCACGGCGTAATGGCCGACCGGCTCGATGCGCGCGATGCCGACATTGCACTTGCCAGCCACGACCTGCTTCTGACCCGGGCCGTGGCCCTGAACCTCCGCCGATGGGCTTTCGACCCGAAGATACTCGGCGGGCAGGCGGAAATGCGATCCGTCGTCGAAGACGATCTCGAGCAGCTTCTCGGCGGTCTTGAGTCGCAGCTCGGTCGGCCAGCGCTGCGTTCCGAGCTCGCTCATGGCGTGGCTTAGGCCTTGCCGGCGAGCGCGGCCTTCTCGGCATCGTCGAGCGTGCGCGCTTCGTCAACCAGCATGATCGGAATGCCGTCGCGCACCGGATAGGCGAGGCCCGCCTGCGGGCTGAGCAATTCCTGCTTGGCGCGGTCGAAGGTCAGCGGACCTTTGGTCAGCGGGCAGACCAGGATTTCGAGCAATCTCGGATCGATATCGCTTGCGGACTCCGCCATGCCGGGCCTCCGATCGTTGCGCGTCAGTTCCGCGTCGCGCCGCCGGGCGCGACATTGCTCGCGACCGACATTTCGACGAGGGCGGTGAGAATTTTCGCGCGCTCCGCGGTGCGGCGCGCCTCGAGCAAGGCTTGTTTCTCGCGCGGGCTGAAGGGGCATGCCATGGCGAGGGAGTTGACGAGGTGCTCGACCGGCGCCGATTTCAGCACGTCGGACTCGGCGGTGATGCCATGGCGCTCGAAGAACGGCCCCAGCGCCGCGACCATGCGCTCGCGATCGACATTCTCCTCGTCTTCCTCGAGATCGCCGCGCCAGGCTTGCCAGTCGGGGACGACCTGACGGAACAGCTCTTCGCGCGCCGGCTCGCGCGCGATATCGAAACGCGCCACACCCTTCAGCGTAATGAGAAACCGCCCATCCGGCGTTTCGGCGAATTCGACGATGCGGCCGGCGCAACCGGTGCGATAGACCGGCGGATCGCCGGCATCGCCCGCGCCTTCCTGCGGCTGGATCATGCCGATGAGGCGCCCCTGCGCCATGGCGCGCTCGGTCATGGCGAGATAGCGCGGCTCGAAGATGTTGAGCGGCAGGCGTCCGCGCGGCAGCAGCAGAACGCCGGTCAGCGGAAAGATCGGCAAGAGCGCCGGAAGATCGTCAAAGCGCGGCTCGAAGCTCATGCCGCGGGTTCAGGAGAAGAGGATCGAGGAGAGACGCTTGCGCGACTGGACCGTCAGCGGGTCGCCCAATCCGATGGCCTCAAAGAATTTGACCAGCTGCTTGCGCGCGGCCTGCTCGTTCCACTCGCGGTCGCGCCGGACCAGCTCCAAGAGCTGATCCACCGCCGCCTCGCGCTCGCCCGAAGCGAAGAGAGCCGAAGCGAGATCGAAGCGCGCCTGATGGTCGGCGGCATTGCGCTCGAGCCGCGTCTTGAGCTCGCCGACCGCGCCGGCGGCCTGGGCGCCGGCCTCGGCAAGCTCGAGCCCGGCGCGCGCCGCGGCCACTTCGGCATGATTCGCATGCTCGGCCGGGATTTTCTCCAGCATCGCCCGCGCCTGTTTCAAATCCTGCTTGGCGAGGGCGATGCGCGCGAGGCCCGCCAGGGCATCGACATTGCCGGGCTCGTGCTGCACCACCTGGGCGAAGATATTGGCGGCACGGGCCGTATCGCCCGCCGCCATGGACTCCTTGGCGAGCGCCAGGGCCTCGGCCACCGGCGAGGCTCCTCCGCCGCCCGCCGCGGCCAACTTGCCGATGAACTGCTTGACCTGGCTTTCGGGCAGGGCGCCGACGAAACCATCGATCGGGCGCCCGTCCTTGAAGGCATAGACCGCGGGGATCGACTGGATGCGCATCTGCTGCGCCAACTCGGGATTCTCGTCGATATTGATCTTGACCATGCGCACCGCGCCTTTGGCGTCGCGCACCGCTTTCTCGAGGGCCGGGCCCAATTGCTTGCAGGGCCCGCACCAGGGCGCCCAGAAATCGACCACGACCGCCGCGTCATGCGAGGCGTCGATGACATCCGCCATGAAGGTCGCGGTCGAGCCGTTCCTGACGAGGTTGGCGTCGCCGGCAACCGCGGCGCCGCCTCCAATGATCGCTTCCATGTGGCTTTTCCCTTCAATACTGACCTAAAAATGGCGGTCCCCGGCGTCGAGCGCAAGAGCGGGCCTCCCCGACCGGCCGGCGCGCCGCCTTGCCTCGCACCCCGCGCCGCCCCGGCGTTTCGCCGGAAGAGCCCGGCGCTCATTGAAAACCAAGACTTGCTTGCTTATGATCGCGCCCCTTGGATGCGGGCGTAGCTCAGGGGTAGAGCACAACCTTGCCAAGGTTGGGGTCGAGGGTTCGAATCCCTTCGCCCGCTCCAGATTTCCTCCCCGCCGGAATCACCACGGAAGCGCGAAGGCGATCATCGCGCTGCTGCGTCGTCATAACCCGCGTTATGGCGCTGCTGGCGCCACGGCTTTGTCACACCCCGCTCGCGAGCGTTTCGCGAAGATAAGGGCGTGACGTTTCGCAAGGTGAATGCATGACATCGGCGAGGACTTGCGTCGTGGAAGCGGCGGTGAAATGGGCGCGCGCGCTCGAATTACAGGCCGAAGCGGAAGAGAAGATGAACGAGGAGATGTCGGCCGATGCGCTGCTGCGGCAGGCGGAAGTCGAGCTCTATGTCGCCGTCTTGTCGTGGCGCGCCCAGACCGCCGCCGCCGCCGGCCGCCAAACCGGATGATCAAGACAATCGGCGCCGCGGCGTTTCGCGCGCGCCGCCGAGCGTCGCCGCCGGCTTAAGCTGCCTTCACCTCGGCGATGAAGCTGTTCACCTCATCGCTCAGCCCCGCCGCCTGCTTCGACAGCTCGTCCGCCGCCGCCAGCACCTGCGTTGCCGCGCCGCCCGAGGCGGTCGAGGATTCCTTGACCGTCGTGATGTTGCGCGTGACCTCTTGCGCGCCGGCCGCGGCCTGCTGGACGTTGCGCGCGATCTCCTTGGTGGTCGTGCCCTGCTGCTCGACCGCACTCGCGATCGCCGCGGCGATGCCGTTGATCTCGTTGATCACCGCGCCGATGCCGCGGATCGCCGTCACCGCCTCGCCGGTGGCGCCGCGAATCTGCTCCACCTGCCCGGCGATTTCCTCGGTCGCCTTCGCCGTCTGATTGGCGAGGGATTTGACCTCCGACGCCACCACCGCGAAACCCTTGCCGGCTTCGCCCGCGCGCGCCGCCTCGATCGTCGCGTTGAGCGCGAGAAGATTGGTCTGGCTCGCGATCTGCTGGATGAGCGTCACCACCTCGCCGATTTTCTGCGCGCCGTTCGCGAGGGTCTGGACCGTCGTGTCGGTGTGCTTGGCGTCGTCGACCGCCTTGCCCGCGATCTTGGCGGATTGGGCGACTTGGCGCGCGATCTCCGTCACCGACGCGGACAGCTCCTCGGCGGCGACGGCCACGGTCTGAACGTTGCTCGAAGCCTCCTCGGCCGCCGACGCGACCGTCGCCGAGCGCGTGCTCGTATCGCCGGCCATGGACGACATCGATTGCGAGGTCGCCTGCATTTCCGTTGCGGCGGTCGACAGCGTCGCGACCATGCGGCCGATCTTCGCCTCGAAGGTCTGCGTCAGCGTCTCGAGCGCTGCGGCGCGCTTTTCCTTGATGTTGCGCTCCGCTTCCTGCGCCGCCGCGAGCCGATCGGCCTCGATCATGTTGTCTTTGAAGACCTGGACCGCATCCGCCATCGTTCCGATCTCGTCCTTGCGGCCGACGCCGGCGATCTCGGTAGTGAGGTCGTGCTTTGCCAGGCGCCGCATGGCCTCGGTCATGGCGGCGATCGGCCGCGACACGCTGGCGACGATCATCAGCGCCGCCATGAGGCAAAGGATCGCCGCGATGGAGACCGCCCCGATGATCAGATAGCGCGCCATCTGGTAAATCGCCGCGCCGTCGTCCGCGGCCTTGCGGCCGCCGCGCAGATTGTGCTGCATGTCGTCGGTCAGGTTCTTCAAGGTCGCGTTGAAGAAGTCGCGTTCCTGTCCGGTGAAAAGCTCGGCCGCCGCCGCCGCGTCGTCCTTGCGCTTCAAGGCGATCAGCGACATGTGGACGCCCATATATTGGACCCACGTCTTGTCGAACGCGTCGATCAAAGCGCGCTCCTCGCCGGGCGTCACCATCGGCTCGTAGTCGTTGCGCAGCTTCTGGATGTGAGCCTGCTCATCGCGCATCACGGCCTCGATGCGCTTGCGCGTGTCCGGGTCCGCGGAGGAGAGCAGATAGATCGCTTCGATGATGCGGTATTGCTCGACCGCCGACGCCAATTCGCCCATCAAGGCGGTGCTGGGCAGCCAGTCGTTGCGCACTTCGGTGGCGGCGCCGTTCACCGCGCCGAGCCGCTCGATCGAGAACGCGCCGAGGCCGATCGTCACCAGCAAAACGGCGAGGAACGCGAAGGTCACCTTGCCGCCGATCGAGTGCGCGCGAAAGCCTTTCATCTTGGCGAAAAACGCGGAAAGGAAGAAGCCGCCGCTCTTGCGCATCGTCAATATCCTTTAGCGTCGATGGAAAGAAGAGGTGAAGCTCGCCGGAGCGGATGACGGACGAGCCGCCGCGCGTGGCGTCCGGCCGCTTGCCTCGCCCGCCTTCGATGACTCGACCTTGGCATGCACGCGCACCATGAAGCGATGACCCCGCTCTGCAGATTGAAATCGCGGCAGCCCGGCGCCGCGATTGGTGGTGTGAAACTAAAGAAAAAACTTGAAGAGTTGGTTATTTAAGGATGCGGAGCGCGCGCCACGTGACGCAAAGAGACGCTTAACCTTGTTTCGGGCGCCGCTGCGCCGCCGTGCGGCGCGCAAGCTTTGATCAACCTTAACGCCGTGATGCGCGACGCGATCGCTTTCATGCGCCGCGCACGCGTCGCGCATGGCGCTGCGGCAACGCGACGCAATCGGCGGCATGCGCGCATCGCACGTGCTGTGGTTTCAAGCTTCGGTAAGAACTCGGCGGGATAATCCAACAACGGCGGGCAAGAACACGCGTTATGTCTTGCAGGGTGTGAGGCACTCCGTGCGGCGGCGGCCGGAGACGGGATCATTTATCAACTCTCGAATTGGAACGCATTATGGCAGCAGCGCTCTCCCAACCAGTCCTCGTTGTCGACGACTACAGCACGATGCGTCGCATTCTCCGCAGCCTTCTCGAGCAGATCGGCTTCACCCATATCGTCGAGGCCGAGGACGGCGGCACGGCGCTCAACAAGCTGCGCGCCGAGCCCTTCGGCCTCGTCATCTCCGACTGGAACATGGAGCCGATGTCCGGCCTGCAGCTCTTGAAGGCGGTGCGCGCCGACGCCCAGCTCAAGGCGCTGCCGTTCATCATGGTGACCGCAGAGAGCAAGCCCGAGAACGTCGTTGCCGCGAAGGCGGCGGGCGTCAACAACTACATCGTCAAGCCGTTCAACGCCGAGACGCTCAGCAAGAAGATCGAGACGGTCCTGGGACAGCTGAAATGACGAATGTCCGCCGCCTGTCGCGGAAAGAATATTTGGCCTTCGAGGAATTGATCGCCTCGACGGCCGAGGGACGCGCGTTCCTGCGCCAGCGCGATTCGCTGTCGCGCGTCGTCGCGGCCGAGCGCGTGCGCCGCATGATGAAGCAGCTGATGATCATGCCGCGCGAGAGCGCCGATCCGAGCCTGCCCGCCAGCGAGCATGTGCGCATCCTGCGCAAGGAGCTGCTCGAGATCAGCGCCCATATCCAGCAGACCCGCAACGAGATCGCCGCGCTGCATCCCGACGATACGGGCGGCAGCCGCCTCGTTCACGCAACGAGCGAGCTCGACGCCATCGTCTCCGCCACCGAGCGCGCGACCTATGACATCCTCAATGGCGCGGAGCGCATCCAGGCCGCCGCGGCGAAGCTTGCCGCAGCGCCGGAGGCGAGCGCAATTGCCGCCGAAATCGGCAAGCAGGCGACCGAGATCATGACCGCCTGCTCGTTCCAGGACCTCACGGGCCAGCGGATCGGCAAAGTGGTCAATGCGCTGCGCTACATCGAGACGCGCATCAACGCCATGATCGAGATTTGGGGCATCGACGAAGCAGCGCGCGCCACGGCGGGAATGCCCGAAGACCAAAGGCCCGACGCGCATCTCCTCAACGGCCCGCAGCTCGAAGGCGCGGCGGATCAAAGCGAGATCGATTCGCTGTTCGAGGCGGCGCCGGCGCCGCCCTCGGACGAGGGCACGGTCGACGCGACGGCCCGATAAAAGCGCAGCGAGCGACAAGAATGGACGATCTTCTCAAGGAATTCATCACCGAGACGGTCGAAAGCCTCGGCATTCTCGATTCGGAGCTCGTGCGACTCGAGCAGAATCCGAGCGATCCGACGTTGCTGCAGAACATCTTCCGGATCGTCCACACCATCAAAGGCACCTGCGGGTTCTTGGGCCTGCCGCGGCTGCAAAAGCTGGCGCATGCCGCCGAGAACGTGCTCGGCCGCTTCCGCGACGGCACGCTCCTCGCGGGTCCCGATGCGGTCGGTCTGGTGCTCGGCGCCGTCGACGGCATCAAGCACATCGTCAACACCCTCGCCGCCACCCAGGCGGAGCCCGCCGGCGAGGACACATCGCTGATCGCGGCGCTCGACCATCTCGCCGAAAGCGAAGGCGATGCGGCTCCGACCGCCCCCGAGCCTGCGGTGCCAGCGGCCGAGCCCGCGCCGCCGGCGGCCGAGGCCCGGCCGGCCGAGGTCCAGAGCAGCGCCGAAGCGCCGCCAGAGCGCGCCAAGCCCAGCGAGCCGGCGCATGCGGCGCCAGCATCATCGGCGGCCGATCTCGGCGCCCAGGCGATCCGCGTCAATGTCGACCTGCTCGAAGATCTCATGACGATCGCGAGCGAGCTGGTGCTGACCCGCAATCAGCTCATGCAGATTCTGCGCACGCAAAAGGACAGCGTCTTCAGCGCCGCGCTTCAGCGCCTGTCGCAGGTGACGACCGAGCTGCAAGAGGGCGTCATGAAGACGCGCATGCAGCCGATCGGCAACGCCTGGGCGAAGCTGCCGCGCCTCGTCCGCGATCTCGCGCGCGATCTCGGCAAGAAGCTCGAGCTGCGCATGATCGGTGCCGAGACCGAGCTCGACCGCCAAGTGCTCGAAATGGTGCGCGATCCGCTGACCCACATGGTGCGCAACTGCGCCGATCACGGCATCGAGGCGCCCGCCGAGCGGCTGGCCGCCGGCAAGCCCGAGACCGGCACCATCACGCTCAACGCGCATCACGTCGGCGGCCACATCGTCGTCGAGATCGGCGATGACGGCCGCGGCGTTTCGACCGACCGCATCCGCAAGAAAGCCATTGCCAACGGGCTCGCCACCGAGGCCGAGCTCGCGGCGATGACCGAGCAGCAGATCCAGCAATTCGTCTTCCGCCCGGGCTTCTCGACCGCGGAGGCGGTCACGAACATCTCGGGCCGCGGCGTCGGCCTCGACGTCGTGCGCAGCAACATCGAGAAGATCGGCGGCACGGTCGAATTGCGCACCGGGCTCGGCAAGGGCACGAAATTCGTCATCAAGATTCCGCTGACCCTCGCGATCGTCTCGGCGCTGATCGTCGAGTGCATGGACGACCGCTTCGCCATCCCGCAGATCAATGTGGTCGAGCTGGTCCACACCGCCGCGAACAGCGATCACCGGGTCGAGCGCCTCAAAGGCGTGCCGGTGCTGCGTCTGCGCGACAAGATTCTTCCGCTTGTCTCGCTGCGCAAGATGCTCGGCCTTGCCGCGGAAGACAGCCGGGCGGAGGAAGGCCAGTCGGGCGAGAACTTCGTCATCGTCACGCAAGTCGGCGCGCAGAGCTTCGGCATCATGGTCGATCGCGTGTTCGACACCGAGGAAATCGTCGTCAAGCCGGTATCGCCGCTGCTGCGCGACCTCAGCGTCTATTCGGGGAACACCATCCTCGGCGACGGCAGCGTCGTCATGATCCTCGATCCCAACGGCATCACGGCGCTCGCCAATTTCACCATCGAGGAGGGCGACGACAAGGCCGCGGCACACGCCGAGGACAAGAGCGCGCACCGCGCCGAGAACGTCATCCTCTTCCGCGCCGGCGGCCCCGAGCCCAAGGCCTTGCCGCTCGAGCTCGTCGCGCGGCTCGAAATGCTCGACAGCTCGGCCTTCGAGATCGCAAACGGCCGCGCGGTGGTGCAGTACCGCGGCGCGCTGATGCCGATCCTCACGCTCGATTCGACGGCGCCCTTCGCTCCGGCGAACCGCCAGCCGATCCTCGTCTTCTCCGAAGGCGAGCACTCGATCGGCGTTGCCGTCGAGGAGATCATCGACATCGTCGAGACCGTCTATTCGGTCGACCTGCTCAGCGAGCGGCCCGGCATTCTCGGCAGCGCGATCATCGCCGGCAAGGCCACCGACCTCATCGACATCTCGCACTATCTCACCGCGGCCGGCTCGCACTGGTTCAAGAAAGAGACCAAGATTCCATTCGGCGGCGAGGGACGGCCGCGCCGCCTGCTTCTCGTCGACGACAGCCCCTTCCTGCGCAACATGCTGCACCCGCTCTTGACCACGGCGGGATACGAGGTCGTCGGCGCCGATTCGGCGGAGACCGCGCTGCGTCTCTGCGAGGAAGGCGAGCGCTTCGACATCATCATCAGCGACATCGAGATGCCGCGCATGGACGGCTTCGGCTTCGCCGCCAAGGTGCGCGAGAGCGAGAACTGGCGCGAGACGCCGCTCGTCGCGCTGACTTCGCATGTAAGCGCCAAGGATGAAGAGCGCGGCCGAAGATCGGGCTTCCAGCGCCATGTGCCGAAGCTCGATCACAATCTGCTGCTGAAGGCGATCGCGGACACGCTCAATTCGAAGAAGGACGTCGCATGATCGAAGAAGCGCAAAAGAGCGCCGAGGACAAGCGGAACCACGCCGGCGGCGGCGGCGATTTCGTGAGCTTCGCCATTGCCGGCCAGCTCTTTGGCGTGCCGGTGCTCCAGGTGCAAGATGTGCTGCGTCCCCAGGCGATCACGCGCATCCCGATGGCGCCGCCCGAGATCCTCGGCTCCCTCAACCTGCGCGGCCGCATCGTCACCGTCGTCGATACGCGTCACCGCCTCGGCCTGCCGAAATCCGACGCCAAGGGACCGCCGATGAGCATCGTCGTGCCGCATGGCGACGATCTCTTCGCGCTGGCGGTCGACCGGGTCGGCGAGGTGCTGAGCCTCTCGGCGGAGAATTTCGAATTCAATCCGCCGACGCTCGATCCCGGTTGGCGCGAGGTCGCGAATGGAATCTATCGCCTCAAAAGCGAGCTTTTGGTCGTGATCGACGTGGCGCGGCTGTTGCGTCTCGGCGCCGCCGCCTACGCCGCCTGAGCATCGGAGCGACGCGTGAAGAAAAACTGGCTCATCGTCGATGATTCAAAAGTGATCCGCGGCATCGCGCGCGGCATCCTGCATGATCTTGGCTTCGAGACCGACGAGGCGGAGGACGGCAAAGAGGCGCTCGCGGCTTGCGCCAAGAAAATGCCCGACGCCGTGCTGCTCGACTGGAACATGCCGGTCATGAACGGGATCGAGTTTCTCAAGGAGCTGCGCGCGATGCCGGGCGGAAAGACGCCGAAAGTGTTCTTCTGCACGACGGAGAACGACATGAGCCACATCACCCAGGCTCTCGAAACCGGCGCCGACGAATTCATCATGAAGCCTTTCGACGCGGAGATTCTATCGTCGAAAGTCGCGCTGCAGGGATTGGCCTGACGTACCGGATTTGGTTATGAAGGATGAAGTCTTCACGTTTCTCGCGAAGCTGCTGCGGGAGCAGTCGGGTCTCGCGATAACGCGCGACAAGGAATATCTGCTCGAGTCGCGCCTCAATCCGCTGGCGCGGCGTCATGGCCAGCCCGGCATCGAGGCGATGTGGCCGGCGATGCGAAGTGGCCTCGATCATGCGCTGCAGCGCGAGATCGTCGAGGCGATGACGACCAACGAGACCTTCTTCTTCCGCGACGCGGGCACCTTCGACACCTTCCGCAAGGCCGTTTTGCCCGGCCTCGTCGCGGCGCGCGCGCATGCCAAGACCTTGCGCATCTGGTTCGCCGCCTGCTCGAGTGGCCAGGAGCCCTATTCCGTCGCCATGATCCTCGAGGAGGAGCGCGCGCTTCTCGCCGGCTGGACGGTGGAGATGATCGGCACCGATCTCTCGACCGAGATGGTCGAGCGCTCGCGTGGCGGGCTCTACTCGCATTTCGAGGCGCAGCGCGGCCTGCCGATTCAAATGCTCGCCCGGTACTTCGACAAGGACGAGCAGGGCTGGCGCATCAAGGCGCCGCTGCGCGAGCGCGTCAAATTCCGCACGATCAACTTGTTGGAGAGCTTCGCGGCGCTCGGCACCTTCGATGTCATTTTCTGCCGCAACGTCCTCATCTATTTCGAGCTCGCGACCAAGCGGGACATTCTCGACCGCATGAGCCGCCAGATGTCCGAAAGCGGCGTCCTCTTCCTCGGCGGCGCCGAGACGGTCATCGGCGTCAGCGAGAAATTCGTTCCTAATCCGGGCCATGCCGGCATTTTCGTTCCGGCCCAGTCGGCCGCGCTCGCCCGCGCCGTGGGGCAGTGACGTGGCCGAGGCCGCCACGCTCGAGGGCGGTGCCGACGATCCGTTCGCATCGCCGCCCGAAGCCCGGCAGTCGGTCGACGAGCTCATCGCCGCGACAGGCGGCGGCGTCAATGCGATCTTCGATTTTCGCCACAAGGTCTTCGCGCTGCCGGGCGCGCGCTTCGCCCTCGACGAGCACAAGCAGGCGGCGCTGTTCCATCTCTATCTCGGCAATCTTGCCGTGGCGCTGACGCCGGCGGTGCTGCGCCGCGAGTTCAACATAGAGGTGAGCTCGCTCGACAGTCAGCTGATCGAGCTCGCGAGCCAGGCGTTGCGCCACGTCAAGGAGGTGCGGCCGGGCGATTCGATCCCGAAAGAGCTCGTTGACGGCAGCGCGTCCTGGTCGGTCGAGGATCGGCACCGCGCGCTTGCCAAGGCCAAGCTCTTGGCGCAGGTCGCGGCCTGGATTTCTCGCGACGGCAAAGCGGGTTCGGTCGAGGAGCTGCTCGCCGCGGCCGAGGACGACATCGCTGTGAAGGAGGAGTTTCAGCTCGCCTTCACCGCCATCGCCGAGGCGCTGGGGCTCGAGCCCCAGCGCAAGCAATCGGTCATCGACCATCTCGAGACGATGGCGCGCGAGCTCTGCTACATCGAGGCATTGCGCGACCATGCCGGACAGCTGCGCTCGATTCACGAGAAGGTGCTCCAGCTCTCGCGCATGGCGAAGGGCGATCCCGAGATCAGCGAGGGATTGCGGCGCGCGCAAACCTTGCTGAAGCAGCCGGTCGCCGAATTCACCAACGCCTTCGCGGAGCTCGACGGGCAGACCGCGGATATCCTCGAGATGCTGCGCAACCCGCATGGCGCGATCAAGCTGATCCGCGACGTGCGCGACAAGCTCCATTCGAACCTGCTGCCGTGGAACGACATTTTCGACCGCTGGCGCGATCTGCCTCTCGTCCTCAACCACGGCACCGACGAAAGCGTCCACGCGCTTTATCATTGGCTCGCGGCGAAATACGCGCCGTCGCGGGTCTGGCGCTGATGTCGGGAAAGGCCTGTCGTCGATGAACGGTTCGACTGTCGCGGGAAAAAGCGAGCCGTGCCGCGTGCTGCTGTGCGACGACAGCGCGGCGGTCCGCGGCTTCTACCGCCGCGCGCTCGAGAGCGACCCCGCCATCGCCGTGGTCGCTTCGGCGGGCAACGGCCAAGCCGCGATCGACGCGCTCGCCCAGCACGCGGTCGACGTCGTCGTGCTCGACATCGAGATGCCGGTGATGGACGGCCTCACCGCGCTGCCGCGCCTGCTCGCCGCGAAGCCGGGCGTCAAAGTCCTCGTCGTCTCGGGTTTGACGCCGCGCGGCGCCGATATCAGCTACAAGGCGCTGGTGGCGGGCGCGGCTGAATGCGTGCTGAAGCCGGGCACGGCCGATCCGAGCGCCGCGAGCGAGTTCCAGCGCGACCTCGTCGCCAAGGTGCGCGCGCTCGGCGCCGCGCGGCGCGACCCGCTCCGCGCCGCGACGCCGAAGCCCGATATCCGCGCGCCCAAGCTCACGCCCGCGCATGCGGCACCGGTGCGGGCGATCGCCATCATCGCCTCGACCGGGGGGCCTGCCGCGCTCCTCCACCTTATCCCGGAGCTCAAGGACGGGCCGACGCAGCCGATCTTCATCACGCAGCACATGCCGGCGCGCTTCACGACGACCTTGGCCGAGCACTTGTCGCGCGTCGCCGGCCGGCCGGCCGCCGAGGCGATCGATGGCGAGACGGTGCGCGAC
>DATNGG010000120.1:0-5059 GCA_035605975.1 Allostellaceae bacterium
CTCCTCGAGCTCATGCGCGAGCTCGGCGGTGCGGTTTTTGACGAGCGCCTCGGTCGCAAAGCGCCGCACCCGCTCGCGCTCGGTGTAGAGCGCCAAAAGGGCGGTGATCGCCAAGCCAAGCCCGAGCCAATACCAGCGATCGCCGCTGCGCAGCCCGTCGACGAGGCTGGGGCCGAAAGTGAGCGCGAGCGTCCATTGCCGCCCCAGCGAGTCGAAGGAGCGGTCGAGGCTCATCGCGCCAGGCGCCGGCGCTGCGGGTTGCGGCTCGATGACGATCTGCGCCGTCGCGCGGTCGAAGCGCGCGATCGGTGTCGGCTGGCCATCCGGCGGCGTCGCGGCGACGAAGAAATCGATCGATTCGTCGAGCAGCGGCAGCGTTGCCACCATATCCGCCAGCATGCGGTCGAAGCGGAAGCGCGCGAGCACGACGCCGCGGAACCCGGCGCGGCGCTGATCGACGGTGAGGTGCGGCGTCCCTGCGGCATAGACGGGCGCCAGCACGGTGAAGCCGAGCGGGGTCTCCGTCCCCATCGGCAAATGCAGCGGCGCGCTCATGAACGGCAGGCCGCTGTCGCGCGCGGTCTCGACCCAAGCCTTGCGCTCCGGCAGCGAGATCACGTCGAAACCGACGGGTCCAGGCCGGCCGTCGAAAGTCTTTTGGAACAGCACCGGCATATAGGCCGGGCGATCCGGCTCCTCGGCCAGGCGGTTGGTTTCGTCGCGGGCGACAATGCGGAAATCGGGCACGCCGGCGGCGCGCGCTTGCGCGGCGAATTCGCCGCGCCGCGCTGCCGGAATCCACGGCGCCCAGACCACGGCGCTGGCGAGACCGTCGCTCTCATGCGCCAGGGCGGCGAAAGCCTCGAACTGAGCGGCGGCGGTGCGATTGTCGACCGAGAGATAATGCGCGAGCGATTGCACTTGATCGATCTCGCTCGCGAGACGGCGCTCGATCGCGCGGGTATGCAGCTCGGCGCGCAGATCGAGCAGGCTGCGCACCCGCGTCTCGTCGGCGCGCCGGGCGAGGTCCGATGCGATAAGCGAGATGACGATGCCGAGCGCGAGCACGCCGAGCGCCGGCAGATGGCGGCGAAGCGTCGGCATCGGGCCGGCGCGGCGCGCGGTTCCGGTCGAAGCACTGTTTTGACGAGGCGGGTTCACTCGGTCGCTAGTTACCAGTGTGCCGCAGCGATATCAAATGGAACTTCGCCTGTCTCTCGAGTCGCGCGCTGCGCGGCTTGACGCGGCGCGGAGCGCGGCGCATGAGAGCGCGGATAGGGCAAGGATAACGGGGACAAAACCTTGGTGAAGATCGCCACCTGGAACGTCAACTCGATCAAGGTCCGGCTGCCGGCCGTGCTCGACTGGCTGAAGAGCGCGGCGCCCGACATCCTCTGTCTGCAGGAGATCAAATGTCCGGCGCCGGATTTTCCGGCGCTCGAGATCAAGTCGCTCGGCTATCACGTCGAGGCGGTGGGCCAGCGCAGCTATAACGGCGTCGCGATCCTCTCGCGCGAGCCGGCGCAAGACGTCCTGCGCGCGCTGCCGGGCGATGCCGCGGACGAGCAGGCGCGCTATCTCGAAGCGACCATCGCGGGCTTGCGCGTTGCGTCGATCTATCTGCCCAACGGCAACCCGGTCGAGAGCGAAAAATACCCGTACAAGCTCGCCTGGATGGAGCGCCTCCGGACGCGCGCCCGCGCGCTCATCGAGACCGAAGCCGCGGTGGTCCTCGCCGGCGATTACAATATCTGCCCGACCGACGAGGATGTGTACGATCCCGAAGGCTGGCGCGGCGACGCGCTCTGCCGCATCGAGTCGCGCCTTGCCTTCCGCGCCATCGCCAATCTCGGCTATGTCGACGGCTTTCGCGCCCTCCATAGCGAGCCGCACCGCTACAGCTTCTGGGATTACCAGGCCGGGCGCTGGCAGCGCGGCGACGGCTTGCGCATCGACCATCTCATGCTGAGCCCGCAAGCCGCCGACCGGCTCGAGGCCTGCGACATCGATGCGGCACCGCGCGCCAAGGAGAAGGCATCGGATCACACGCCGGTCTGGTGCACGATCGGCGAGGCGCGCAAGCCCGCGCTGATGTAATCGCGGTCTATCGCGGCGGGATCGCGAAAGCGGGCCGCGCCTTGAAGAGCGGCTGCAGCGACGGCCAGGCGAGGATCGCCTCGGGATGGCCGATCACAAAGGGCCCAACCTCGTATTGCTGAAAGAGGATGCCGAGCCCCTCGGGCTCGATCGCCCAATTCTCCGGCTGCGCGACGCTCTTGCGCAGCGCGTCCGCGCTTTTGGCGAACAGCATGGCGGGCTCGATCTGCCGCTGGAGCTGGGCGAAAGCGAGCTGCGCCAGCGCGTCCTGCCAGGCTTTGCCGGGCGCGAAGAGATCGGCGGCAACGAGGCCGCGCTGCGGCTTGAGCAGCCAGTTGAAAGCGAACACCGCCTCGCCGCCATGCGCCGCGCCATGCGGATAACGATAATCCGTGATCACCGTCGCGATCAGCGCAGGCCCCGCGCTCGCGATGCGGTAGTCGACAGAGCGATCCTCGGCCAAGCGATCCTCCGACTTGGCGATGGCCTCGATCCGGCGCCGGATCGCCGCGTTCCAGACGCGCGCGGCCGCATTCTTCGGCCGATCGATTTGCGGCCAGGCGATATCGCGCTCAACGAAGCCGAAGCGATCGCCGCTTGCCGTTGCGGCAAAGCGCTCGTGCCGAGCGATGACGAAGCCGCCCTTCGCGAGCGTCGCCTGCTCGAGCTGCCGCTTGCGCAGGCCGTAGCGCCGCGCGAGACACGCGGCCGGTGCTTCGCGATCCGGGGCCGCGGACGGGATCTCGGAGCCGGCGGTATCGCAAAGCGTATCGATGAAGCGCAGCCAGGCGCGTTGCGCCTCTTGCAGTGCCTGGCGCGCCGCGGGCGAGAGCGGCACGAGCGCCGCGCTGAGTTCGGCAGCGGCCGCCTCATTCGTCGCGGCGAGCGCGGAATCGGCGCAGACGATCCGCTCGCGCACATTGGCCGGCTTGGCGCAATCGACGGGCGCCGCCTGCGCCCCGGCGCCGAGCGCCAGCAGCGCGGCGAGGGTTGCGGCAAAGAGCGGCGCGATGCCCGCTCTCACGCCCGGCGTATCACTTGCCGACCCGCTTCGCCGCCTCCTCGATGAGGCTGAGATCGGCGTATTTCTTGGGATCGAGATCGGATTTCAGGAAGCCCAGATCATGCGCCGAGGCGATGTTGCGCTTCAACGCGTCGAGATCGGGCATGCCCTTCGGGTCGTGATAGAGATCGCCCTTGGTGAAGAGCCATCCCGACCACAGCGAGGCCGGGGTCTTGGTGTAGGCGGTCACGTCCTTGATCGCCTCGTCGTGATTGGCCGGATCCCAATACCAGCGCAGCTCGCGCAGATTGTCCTCGAGGAAATCGACCAGCGCAGCGCGGTTCTTCTGAACGAAAGACGCGCGCGCGGTCATGATGATCATTTGCGAGATGCCGAGCGCGTCCTTTTGCAGGAAGAGCGGATGTGCCGCGGCGCGCAGCGCCGGATCGAAGGCGAAAGGCTGGACCCCGGTGATGAGGTCGACCTTGTGATCCATGAGCTCGGCCTTCATGTTGGGGAAAGCCGATTCGATCAGCGTGTAGTCGCGCTTGTCCTCGAGCTTGTGCTTCCTCAGCATCACGCGCAGCGCGATGTCGACGGCGCTGCCCGCGGCGTTCGAGGTGACGATCTTGCCCTTCAAGTCCTCGATCTTTTTGATCGGGCTGTCGTTCAGCACCATGTATTGCGTGCTGTAATAGCCGGGGACGCCGTCGCGGAACACATCGGAGAGAATGCGCAGATCGGTGAGCCGCGCATTCTCGACCGCGAGCGCGAAGGACGAATAGGCGAAGGGCACGAGATCGATCTGGCCGCCCGCGACCGCGGTGATCATCGGCGGCGTGCCGGTGAAATGGATGAAATCGAGCGTGTAGCTCTTGCCCTCGTGCTGCGCGATGCCGGGCCGGCCCAGCAACGCCAAAGGCGCGTCGCCCGCCGGCACGATCCAGGCGATGCGCAGCTTCACCGGCTCCGCTTTGGCGGCGGGGCTCGATGCGCCGAGCAGCGCGCAAGCGGCCAGCGCCGCCAAGAATGGCTTTACGACGCCCATGTCAGTCCTCCCCAAGGATGATTGTTCTTTGCTTTGCATAGCATGGCCACCGCGCCGAGACCATACGAGCGAACGCCGCCCGCCGGCGCACGGCAATGACCGAGGCGGCGCCGAAGCGCGGCTTAGAAATGATAGCCGTAGCGCAGGCGGAGGAAGTCGCCGGGCGCGCTGCGATCGCCGAGATAGGGCGAGGCCGTGGCGTGATCGAGCGCGAGGGACAGGCTTTGCTGCGCGCCGAGCTCGTAGCCGAATTCGAGGGTCGAGTGCAGCGAGAAGAGCGGCGAGCCGGAGGGCCGCGTCGGATCCTCGGGCATGACGCGATTGACCGCGCCGGCGAAGCCGATGCTGCCGAAGAGGCGGTGGCTGTCGAAGATGTTCCAGGCGAGGCCGACATAATTGCCGGTCACGGTCGGCCCGAAGCCGTAGGTCTCGCCCGAGAGGGTACGCGGCGAGAACAGGAAGCGCAGCACGCCGTGATCCGGCGAAGTCAGCGAGATTTCGAGATTCTCACGCGAGGCAGGCTCGGTGTTGGCGGGCGTGCCGAGCTCGATCGGAAAGCTCGAGGTGAAGCGCGGCAGAGGCGCGCCGCCGCGCACCAGCCCGGTATTGCCGACGCCGTCGGCAAAGGCCGGCGCGGCCAGCGCGAAGCCGGCGACGAGCGCCGCGGCCGCGATGAGGCGCAGCGCGGCGCGGCTCATGACCGCCCCGCCATGCGCGCCACCACCGCTTTCTCGAGCGCGCGGGCCAAATCGGGCGCGCAGTCGAGGAAGCGGAAGCCGATCGCGCCCTGGGCGTCGCCGCGTACCGCTTCGGCGGTAAAGGAATGAACCCGATCGCTCGCGCCGATACGCAGCGCGCCCGCGATTTGCCGGCCGCGCTCGACTTGCATGCCGCAAGCGGGACGGAAGCCG
>DATNGG010000121.1:0-15768 GCA_035605975.1 Allostellaceae bacterium
ACCATGGACGAGCTCACCGTCGCGGGCGGCCTCGTCGGCTCGCCGATCAATGTGGTGAAGGCAAAGACCGTCGATCTGCTGGTCCCGGCCGAGGCCGAGATCGTCATCGAAGGCTTGATTCATACCGACGAGCTCGAGCCCGAGGCGCCGTTCGGCGAGAGCCACGGCCATGTGAATTTGCAGGAATACAACGCTTTCATGGAGGTGACCTGCATCACGCGGCGGCGCGATGCGATCCTCACCTCGATCATCAGCCAGGTGACACCGTCGGAATCGAGCCTCATCAAGCGCGTCGCGCTGGAGCCGATGATGCTCGCGCATCTCACCAACGCGCTCGGCATCCGCGGCATCAAGAAAGTCTCGATGCACGAGCCGCTGACCAATCTTCGGAAGGTGCTGGTGCTGGTGGTCGACCGCAAAATGCCGACCACCGAGATCTGGCGTGCGATGTATGGCGCCGGCGCGCTCCACCGCGCGGCCGGGAAATACATCATCGCGGTCAATGACGATATCGACCCGGACGATGCCAACGCGCTGCTTTGGGCGATGTCCTACCGCGCCAATCCTCTCCTCGACATGCATATCCTGCCGCATCGCGACCAGGGCCACGGGCCGCGCAGCCATAGGAATGGCGGCCAGGACGGCTCGGTGCTGATCGATGCGACCTTGAAGGAGCCTTACCCGCCGGTGTCGCTCCCCAAGCGCCCCTATATGGAGCGCGCCAAGAAAATCTGGGAAGAGCTCGGCCTGCCGGCCTTGCGGCCGGAGCAACCCTGGTTCGGCTATTCCTTGGGCGAATGGTCGGACGAGTTCGACGAAGCCGCCGAGCGCGCGGTCAGGGGCGACTATTTCGAGACCGGCAAGATGATCGCCAAGCGCCGGCGCAAGGATGTCGCGATGAACACCGAGATCCGCGATCTCAAGGACGAGCCCAAGAAGAGCGGAAAAAAAGCGAAGAAGAAGTAGACTCGCATCCAACTAAACTGAATCAGCAAATGAATTGTCGTCATGCCCGCGAAAGCGGGCATCCAGGGAGGCTGTGGCTCTGGACCCCCGCTTGCACGGGGGTGACGAGAAAAGCGTGATCCGACTTGTTCCGCGCCCTCAATGCGCCAGCGGATTGGGGCGAAGCTGGAAATGCACGAGCAGCGGGGTCGTGCCCTTGCCGCCTTCCTTGAGC
This sequence comes from Allostellaceae bacterium, assembly GCA_035605975.1. GTDB lineage: Bacteria > Pseudomonadota > Alphaproteobacteria > ATCC43930 > CGMCC-115725 > CAIKMD01. The sequence continues at coordinate 1,181 of DATNGG010000121.1, forward strand.
CAGGGCGTGCGATCGCCGCTCGTCGTCCATAGGCCGCGGCCCTTCCAACCCGCATTCGGATCGTCGATCCGCCCGTCGAGCCCCTTGGCGTAGAAGCTCAACGGATAGGGCACGCGCAGGACGATCATCTTGCCGTCCTTCAACGCGATCAGCCCGTCATTGAGATTGCCGGTCGAGATCGGCACGTTCTTGCCGAGGCCCAGCGTGTCGTGCTGGTCGACCCAGGTGTAGTAGCTCGCCTCGGCGCTGTTGTCGCCGATGCCGGCAAAGCCCGGACCCGGATATTTATAGAAGGTCCAGCCTTCGGGGCATTGATCGCCCGTTGCCTTGGGCCCGTTGAGCGGGCCTTTGCATTTGCGCCGGTCGAAGCTTCCCATATGACCGCTCGCGAGCGACACCCAGACCACGCCATTGCCATCGATATCGCCGCCGCGCGGACCGAAGCCCGGCTTCGGGATGTTGTAGATCTCGGCGAGCGCGGTCTCGGGCGGGTTCGCGCCGGGAATGAGCCGCACGATCGCGCCGGTGCCGCCGAAGACCCCGACCGTGCCCCAAACGGATCCATCCACCGGGCTCGGCATGATCGCGTAGAAGCCGCCATTGATGCGCTTGTCCTTGGTCGGATCGACCGGCTGATTGGGCTCGACGTAATCGTCGCGCTTGCCGTTGCCGTTGGTGTCGAGAACGAGCGCGGTCCAGCCTTGCGCCTTCTTCGCGTCACCGGTCGCAAGGAATTCCTTCACGTTGAGCCAGCCCACCACCGGGCCGCCGCCGCTCGTCCACAGCGTGTCATTGGCATCGAAGCCGAATTGCAGATGATGCGTCTCGAAGCAGGTGTCGATGTAGGTGAATTTTTTGGTCTTCGGATCGAGCATCGCCAGCTGGCGGTGACTCTGCGCCAGCGGAAAGAGCTTGGCCGAAATGAGATCGGAGCCTGCTTTGCAGAAATCCGGATCGGGCGGCGCGCGGCCCGCGGCCGAAAGCCACAGCCGGCCTTCCTCGTCGAACATCGAGTTGTGATTGTTGAGGCGATTGGTCCAGATCTTCTCATTGCCCCAATAGGCCGAGGGCTGGTCCGGCTTGAGCATCGCCGCATGTCCCGGGCCCAGCGATTCCGGCATGGCCGGATCGCCCGGCGGCGGATCGTAGGCGCTGGCGATGTTGGTCTTGGGATCGACGATCGGCAGCAGATCGGTGCTGTATTCGGGCGAGCCATAGACGGGCCCATAGCCATTGACCGTCGGGTTACGCTTGTCGGTCGAGATCGGATCGTGCAGATAGGTATGATCGCTTCCCCAGCCCCAGAGCGTTACGACGATGTCGCGCTCGATGCCTTGCGGGCGCGGCGGCTTCGCATGCGGCAACTCGCCCTTGGCGATGCGATCGGTCCAATCGGCGAAATATTTGAAGGGCGCGCCGCCGAGCTTGCCGGCCAAGGGTCCGACCATCAGCGGTGCGGCCTGCCCCGATTGCACGCGCCGCATCCAAGCTTCCTTGCTGGTCTTGAAATGCGCGAAGGCCGCGGGGAAGGTGCGGGTCGCTTCCTGGCCGAGCTGATGGCAGCCGATGCAGTCGCGGTTCTTCATGCTGGTCAGCCAGTCAGTCTGCGTGACGTTGGCGGGTATGCCATTCTCGCCGCCGAACGCGCTCTTCTCCGGAATCTTGAGCATCGAATACCAGTAGATCGCCGGGTCGTAATGCGCCGCCGCGGCGGCGTTCGGCGCGGGCACGGCGGTGAGGTTCATGGTCTCGCCGGGGACTCCGTGCAGCTTGGGCGAGTCGACCAAGCCGTAGCCGCGCACCCAGACGCTGTAATCGGCGTTGGGAAGATCGGGCAGCACATACCGCCCCTTGTCGTCGGTGACGACGATCTTGATGAAGCGCGTCGGCAGCTCCGAGGTTTCGGCGATCACCCAGACGCCGGCCTCGGGCCCGTGCGCGCCCAGGACGACCCCGCCGATGTCGTTGCCGTCGATTGCGACCGGAGCGGACTTGCCTTGTTGCGCTTTGAGCGGCGGCGAGCCGATGACGATCGCGCCCGCCGCAAGCGCCGCCAAACCAAGACGGAATCCAAGTGTGGGTACCATGCGCCCATCCTCCCGCTGCTAGTGCTTATTCTTCGGTCGTATTCTTTGATCGGCGTCGCGCATGACGGAGCGGATCCGCAAAGCGCCAGGATCCATCCCCGAGGCGTTCGCCTCTATCCAGGCACAATTGCGAGCTTTGCGCAATAAGACTCCCGGCGAGAACAGAAGTCGCCGGTGATCCGGCGCTCAATAAACGTCGCGCAGATAGCGCCGCTCGCGCGCAAGATTGGCGAGATAGGCCTTGGCCGCGCCCATGCCCATCCCGCCCTGGCGCGCGATGATGGCGGCGAGCGCCGCATCGACATCCTTTCCCATGGCGACGCTGCCGCAGACGAAGATATATGCGTCCTCTTCGATCCAGGCCCAAAGCTCCTTGGCGCGCTCGCGCATGCGCTGCTGCACATAGACGCGCTCGGCCTGGTCGCGCGAGAAGGCGAGATCGAGCGCGCGCAAGAGCCCGTCGCGCCGGAACGCCGCGATCTCGTCCTCGTAGAGGAAATCGCTGGCGCGGTGCTGATCGCCGAAGAAGAGCCAGTTCCGGCCTTTGGCGCCGAGCGCGCGGCGCTCTTGCAGGAAGGCGCGGAACGGCGCCACGCCGGTGCCCGGCCCGATCATGATCAGCGGCGCGTCGTTGTTCTTGGGCAGGCGGAAGGAATGCGCCGGTTGAACGAAGACCGGCACCCGGCCGCGCGGTGCGGCACGCTCGGCGAGAAACACCGACGCCACGCCCTTGCGCTGTCGTGCGCGCAGCTCGTAGCGCACCGCGACGACGGTCAGATGCACAGCGTCCTTCACCGCCTTCGGCGAGGAGGAGATCGAATAAAGCCGTGGCTGCAGCACGCTCAAGGCCGAGATCAGCTCCTGAACCGGCGGCCGCGCAGAGGGGAAGGTCTCGAGCAATTCGAGGAGATCGGCGTGTTCCGGCCCGGCGCCGGGATAGCCTTCGGCGAGCGCCTGCAGCCGCTGCGATTCATCATGGTTGACCGCGCGCGAGGCCAGCACCTCGACCGCCTCGTCCGAAACCCGGCCGATATCGCAAACCTCCATCAGCGCATCGCACAGCGAGCGCCGCGCGCCGTCAGGGCCTTGGACCTCGTCATGCGCTTTGGCGCCGAGACAGGCAATGATTGCGGCAACCGTCTCGGGACAGTTGGGTGCGTGCACGCCCAGTGCGTCGCCGACCTCGTAGGTGAGTCCCGAGCCGGCGAGGTCGAGCACCACTTGGCGCGTATCCTTGGCCGAGCCGGCCCTGTTGAGGGGCAACGCGACTTCGAACCGCGCCGGGACGGGGCCGGTCTTGCCGGGCAGCGCGGCGGCCGCTTGCGGCGATGCGGGCGTTACCGCTGTTGCCGGCGCGGCAGCACCGACCTCCATCAGCGTCTTGACCTGGCGTGCGGTCTCCTTGCCGCCCGGGACGCAGCGATTGAGCGCTTTTTCCGCGCCCGACGCGATCGCCGCCGCATAGGTTTTGCAAAGATAGCCGCATTGGCCGCAATCCTGCTGGGCCATCGCCGCCATCAGCCGCTGCTCCAGCGGCTGGCCTTCGGCGAGCGCCATGCGCTCGTCGAGCGGCAGCGTCATGTCGTGCCAGGGGAGATTCTCGTCCTCGGCAGCGGACGTAGAGGCGGCGTTCGCCTCGGTCAGCACAGGCCCCGCCGCGGTACTGGTCGAGACACCATAAAAAGCGGCCAGCCAGCCATTGAGCCAGGCGCGCTGTGTTGCGCTGAACGGCGCGGCCTCGGGAAGGATCGGCGCGTCGTAGTTCATTGAGCCTCCTCGGCAACAGCTGACGCAAAGATCGATCTCAATGCCTCGATCGAATGGCGCGCCGTGAAATCCTTGAAGGGTTCGCCGTTGCGGCGTTCAGCGAGATAGGCCTTGAGCATTGCTTCGATCTGCCGCGGCAGCTTCTCCATCGGCACTTGTGCGAAAATCTCGCGGCCAAGTCGTCGGCCTTCGCCGGCCGCGCCGCCGACAAAGATCGTATAGCCCTCGATCATCTCCTCCCCGACCTTGACGCCCAGCAAGCCGATATCGCCGATGGTGTGCTGTGCGCAGGAATTGGGGCAGCCGGTTAGATGAATGTTCACCGGCTGATCGAGCGTGACGCGCTTCTCGAGATGCGCGACAAGCTGCATTGCCTGGGCCTTGGTGTCGGTCGCGGCGAATTTGCACCCGGCATTGCCAGTACACGCGACCAGCGCGCCGCGCAAAGGGCTCGCCGTCACGCCGAGACCCAATGCGCCGAGCGCTTCCTGCACCGCGCTCAGCCTTTCCGTCGGCACGTCGGAGACAATGAGGTTTTGCCATACGGTGAGGCGCACCGTGCCGCTGCCGAATTCGGCGGCGATCGTTGCGATGCCGCGCAGCTGCGCGGCGGTGAGCCGGCCAACCGGCAAAACCACGCCCAGATAGTGAAGGCCCGGCTGGCGCTGCGGATGAATGCCGATATGGCCGTGCTGTTCGATCGGCCCGCGCGGCGCGCATTGTTCCAAGGGGAGCCGCGCAAACGCTGCGCCGAACTCCTTCTCGACCGCTTCCATGAATGTCTCGAGCCCCCAGGCATCGAGCAAATATTTCAGCCGCGCGCGCTTGCGGTCGGTGCGGTCGCCCGCGGCGATGAAGACGCGCACGACGGCGATCGCCGCGCCAAGACATTCGGCGGGCGTCAGGAGAATGCCCGTGTCGCGCGCGAAATCGCCATGGCCGGTGATGCCGCCCAGGAGCATACGGAAGTAAACCCCTTCGGGCACGGCAGCACCCGGCAATACCTTGACCGCGGCAAAGCCGATATCGTTCGTATCCTCCAGCACCGACACTTTGCCGCCGCCATCGAAGGCGATGTTGAATTTGCGCGGCAGCCCATAGAGCTCGCGGTGATTGAGGATGGCGTGATGAAGCGCCCGCACCAGCGGGCGCGTATCGATGAGCTCTTGCACATCGATGCCCGCCGTCGGGCTGCCGGTCAGGTTGCGGATATTGTCGGCGCCCGCGCCGCGCGTGGTGAGACCCAAATCCCGAATACCGGCCAGCATCTCGACGGTGGCTTGCGGCTTGATCTCGCGCAGCTGCAGATTGGCGCGCGTCGTCACGTCGGCATAACTCCCCGCCCAGCGCTCGGCGAGCTCGGCGAGGCCTGTCAGCTGATGCGCCGCGAGGATCCCGCTCGGGATGCGCAGCCGGCACATGAAGGCGTCCTGCGCCGGCGCGACGTAGAAGAGACCAAAGAATTTATGACGAAAGACATCGATGCCCTTGGGGAAGCGTCCCTCGGCGGCTTCGGCGCGCAGCTCGTCCCACATATCGAGCGGATGCGATTTGCGCTTGCCCTCTTCCTCGGGCGTGAGATTCTTGCCTGCGGCGAGGAACCGGTCTTGCGCCGCGCGGTGGATGTCGATCGTGTCCGGCGCAGGCGCGGGAGCGCCAGCGGAAGGCGTGCCGCGCCGTGCTGCGACACCTCGCAAGAAGCCGTCGAGATATTGCTTCTGCTCCTCGGTGAAATCGGGCCGGTCGCTCATCGGCTCTGGTGTCCGCTGCTGTTCGCGAAAGCAGAAGCAAGTGCGATGCCAGTCGGACGCAGCGGCTCGGCGCCCGGGCGCGCGCCGTTACCAAGCCCCTCTCGGCGTGCCGAAACGCTGGGCAGATGAATCCTTGCGCAATTCTTGCGCAGCACAGCGTGGAATTCGGGCACCTGACAGGGACTTTGGCCCTGCCGACTCCGCCGTTCGCACGGATTTGCGCATGGCACGGCTCTTGCGACGGCGCGGGTGAGATCGGAAAGGAAACTTGCGCGAGGTGGCCCCGCATGTATCTCGAGACCGTCGATCAACTGGCCGAGACGGCCGTTGCCAAATCCGCGTTCCTCAAACGCAGCCCGGGCGGCTTCTTCGTGAGCTCGATGATGGCCGGCGCCTATGTCGGCCTCGGCATCATCCTCATCTTCTCGGTCGGCGCGGATGTCGATCCGGCCTATCGCGCGCTGGTGATGGGATGCTCCTTCGGCATCGCCCTGACCCTCGTAATTTTCGCCGGCTCGGATCTCTTCACCGGCCATACCATGTTCATGACACATGGGTTCTTGCGCAAACGCATCGGCATCGGCGAGCTTGCCTCGGCCTGGGCCATGTCCTGGATCGGCAATCTCGTCGGCTGCGCCGCGCTTGCCTTGATTTTCGTCTGGGGCGGCGGCGGGGCGATGCTGCATTCGAAGAGCATGTTCGTCATGGCCGTCGCCGGCGCCAAGATGAACGCGCCCATCCTCTCGCTGGTCGCGCGCGCCACGTTGTGCAATTGGCTCGTCTGCCTCGCGATCTGGACCGCGGCGCGGACGACGAGCGATGCCGCGAAATGCATTCTCATCTTCTGGTGCCTCTTCGGCTTCATCGGCAGCGGCTATGAGCACTCGGTCGCCAACATGACGCTGTTGCTGATCGCATTGCTCGAGATCCATCCCGACACAATTACCTGGGGCGGCCTTGCCTATAACCTTTTTTGGGTGACGCTCGGCAACATCATCGCCGGCGCCGGGATCATGGGGCTCGGCTATTGGTGGATGTCGCGGCCCGCGGGCGTGGTCCTGCCGAAGGGAGTGCCGGCCACCACCGCCGCCGAATAGCAGAGAGATTCTGCGGCGTCGTTCCCGCGACGGCGCCGCAGAACCCACGCCGCCGGGTGCGCCGCAAGGCGCGCCCGGCGGCGCCGAGCATCGACAAGCGCGACGTTTGGGCCCATATACTCGGCCTCATGAAAGGCACATCCAGTTCAGACGCCGCGCCGGGGCGCGGGCGGCCGCTCGACGAGATCGAGACCTGGATTTTCGACCTCGACAACACGCTTTATCCCGCCTCCTGCCGGCTCTTTGCCGAGATCGAGCAGCGCATGGCGAGCTTCATCATGACGGAGCTCCGCCTCGATCACACGGCGGCGCATGCACTGCGGCGCTATTTCTACACGCGGCACGGCACGACCCTGCGCGGCTTGATGCTCGAATATGGCTTGGCGCCGGCGCGGTTCCTCGATTTCGTCCATGAGATCGATTTGGCGGCGGTGCAGCACGATCCGGCGCTCGACCGCGCGCTCGAGCGGCTTCCTGGCCGCAAGCTTATCTTCACCAACAGCACGCGCCGCCATGCCGAGCGCGTCCTCCAGCGCCTGGCGCTCGGCCATCATTTCTCGGCAATTCACGACATCATCGCCTGCGACTATCGCCCCAAGCCCGAGCCCGCGATCTATGCCGAGCTGGTCGCGCGCCATGCGATCGATCCGCGCTGCGCCGTCATGGTCGAGGACATGGCGAAGAACCTGCCGCCGGCCGCCGCGCTCGGCATGACCACGGTCTGGGTCACCGGCGGGCCGCATACCGAGGATGACGGGCATAGCGCGCATATCCATCATCGCACCGACGCGCTCGCCGCTTTCCTTGCCGCGGTGCCGGCTCGCGGTTGACACGCCTTGGGGCCTCCCGCATGGTCCCGCCATGAACGCACAAACCAGCCCCAACCAGCTCGAAACCATCGTCAACGCCGCCTGGGAGGCGCGCGACGGCGTCAATGCCGCGACCACCGGCCCGGTGCGCGAAGCGGTCGATGCCGCGCTGTCGCTGCTCGATTCCGGCCAGGCGCGCGTCGCCGAGAAGACGGGCGGCAAATGGCAGGTCAACCAGTGGCTGAAGAAGGCGGTGCTGCTGTCCTTCCGCCTCAACGACAATGCGGCGATCCCGGGCGGGCCGGGCGGCGCGCCCTGGTGGGACAAGATCCCGGCCAAGGCCCAGGGCTGGGACGCGGCGCGGTTTCGCGAGGCGGGATACCGTGCCGTGCCGGGCAGCGTCGTGCGCCGCTCGGCCTTCGTTGCGCCGAACGTCGTGCTGATGCCGTCCTTCGTCAATGTCGGCGCCTATATCGACAGCGGCACCATGGTCGATACCTGGGCGACGGTCGGCTCCTGCGCGCAGATCGGCAAGAATTGTCACATCTCGGGCGGCGCCGGCATCGGCGGCGTGCTCGAGCCGCTGCAGGCCGAGCCGGTGATCGTCGAGGATAATTGCTTCATCGGCGCGCGCAGCGAAGTGGCCGAGGGCGTCATCGTCGAGGAGGGCGCGGTCCTCGCCATGGGCTGCTTCGTCGGCGCCTCGACCAAGATCGTCGATCGCGAGAGCGGCGAGACCTTCTTGGGCCGCGTGCCCGCCTACGCCGTGGTGGTGCCGGGCACGCTGCCGGGCAAGCCGCTCGCCAATGGCGCGCCGGGGCCGAGCCTGGCCTGCTGCGTCATCGTCAAGCGCGTCGACGCCAAGACGCGGAGCCGCACCTCGATCAACGATCTCCTGCGCGCGTGATGACGCTCGACCCGGTCGAACTCGCGGCGGCGCTGATCAAGCGCCCCTCGGTCACGCCCAAGGATGAGGGCGCGATCCCGCTGCTGGCGAAAACGCTCGAAGGGCTGGGCTTTGCCTGCGACATCGTCGAGTTCACCGAGCAGGGCACCGCGCCGATTCTCAATCTTTATGCGCGGCGCGGCAGCACGGCGCCGAATTTCTGCTTCGCCGGCCATACGGATGTGGTGCCGCCGGGCGATTTGAAGAGCTGGTCGGTCGACCCCTTCGGCGGCCAAGTGCTCGAAGGCTCGCTTTATGGCCGTGGTGCCTCCGACATGAAAGGCGCGATCGCCTGTTTCGTCGCGGCCGTTTCGCGCTTTCTCGAGGCGCATCGCGATTTCGACCGCTCGATCAGCCTTCTCATCACCGGCGATGAAGAGGCGGCGGCGATCAACGGCACGAAGAAGCTGCTCGATTGGGCGGCGAAACGCGGCGAGCGGTTCGATCTCTGCATCGTCGGCGAGCCCACCAGCGCCAAAAAGCTGGGCGACATGGTGAAGATCGGCCGGCGCGGCAGCCTCAACGGGTTCCTGACCGTCACCGGCATTCAGGGCCACACCGCCAATCCGCATTTGGCCGACAATGCCGCGCATCGGCTGCTGAAAATGCTCTCGGGGCTGCTGGCCGAGCCGATCGATCGCGGCAATGAGCGCTTTCCGCCGACCGATCTGCAGATCTCGACGATCGATATCGGCAACCCGACCACCAATGTCATTCCGGGCGAGGCGCGCGCGGTCTTCAACATCCGCTACAACGATCAGTGGACGAGCAAGACCCTCGAGGCGTGGCTTCGGCAAAAGCTCGATGCCGCAGGCGGGCGCTACAAGCTCGCGATCCAGGTGAGCGGCGAATCTTTTTTGACGCCGCCCGGCACGGTCAGCGACATGCTGACCCGCGCCATTGGCCAAGTCACCGGGCTGACGCCCGAGCTCAGCACCACCGGCGGCACCTCCGATGCGCGCTTCATCCATCATTACTGCCCGGTCGCCGAGTTTGGCCTTGTCGGGCTGACCATGCACAAGGTCGATGAGCGCGCGCCGGTCGCCGATCTCGCCGCGCTCACCGAGATTTATCGCGCCGCGCTCGAGCTTTATTTCGCGAAACGCTGATGCCCGGCCGGGGCGAGCTGGTCCACGCGCTTTACGGCAGCTGGCGGCTCGCGCGCCTCGACCGCAACGGCATGCGCTATTTCGATCTGAGCCACCACGGCGTGTGGCGGTCCTTCTGGTCGGCGGCGCTGTGTTATCCGGGCTTTCTCATCCTGCTGTTCCTGCGGCTCGATCCGGCGAGCCTCGCGCGCTCGAGCATTCCCCATATCGTTCTCGTCGAGTCGATCGGCTATGTGATCGCCTGGACGGCGTTTCCGCTGCTCATTCTCGGCCTCTGCCGCAGCCTCGGGCGCGAGGAGGAAGGTTTCGACTTCATCGTCGCCTATAACTGGTCGCAGATCCTGCAGACCGGATTTCTGCTCGTCGTCGCGCTCGTGGTCGATCGCCTTCTGCCGCACGGCCCCGCTTCGGGCATCGACCTCCTCGCCTATCTCCTCCTTCTCGCCTATGAATGGTTTATCGCACGCGTCGCGATCGGCGCCGGCGGCTGGGTGGCGGCGGCGGTCGTGTTCGTCGATGTAGTGCTCGGCTCCTTCGTGCTGGCGATCGCCAAGAGCCTTTATTAGCCCCTACGCGTCCACCACCGCGATCGATTGAATCTCCAAGAGGATCGCCGGATCGGCGAAGCCCACGACGGTGATCAGCGCCGAGACGGGAAAATCCTTCTTGAGGATTTCGCGACGCAGCTCGAGAAATTTCGGCCCGTGCCGCTGATCCTTGAGAAACACCGTCATATAGACGAGGTCGGAGAGTTTCCCGCCGGCCTTGGCGAGCTGGACTTCGATGTTGCGAAAGCACTGGCGCGTCTGCGCCTCGAAATCGCCATAGGCGGGCTTGCCCTCCTCATTGCGCGCGCCCGTTTGCCCTGCGACCCAGACATGCGCGCCGCCGACGGTCTTGACGACCGGCGAATAGCCTCTTTGCGTTTCGAATGGGCCGGCGATGAATTCCCGCTGCATGGCGTCCTCCTCCGTTTGCGTTTTCGATATTGGTTCGTCGAAACGTATCGATGGTTTCTGCCTCTGCCCAGGGAGGCTTAAGGAGTCCTTCGCGTTATCGCACGGCTTCCGCCGTGTAGACCACCTCGACGAGGTAGAGCCCTTCGGGCGGCGCGGTCGGCCCGCCCGCGCGCCGGTCGCGCGCCTCTAGCGCTTCGGCGACTTGCGCGACCTTCCATTTACCGGCGCCGACCAGCTTCAAGGTGCCGACCATGTTGCGCACCTGGTGATGCAGGAAAGAACGCGCCCGCGCCTCGATCACGATCTCGTCGCCCTGACGCGCGACATCGAGCCGGTCGAGTGTTTTGACCGGCGATCGCGCCTGACACAGCGAATCGCGAAAGCTCGAGAAATCATGCTTGCCGAGCAAGAGCCGCGCCCCCGCCTGCATCGCTTCGGCATCGAGCATCGGTCCGACATGCCAAACGCGCCCGCGCTCGATCACCGCGGGCGGGCGGCGGTTGAGGATGCGATAGCGGTAGACCCGGCCGCGCGCCGAGCGGCGCGCGTCGAAATCGGGCGCGACCGGCGCCACCGCGAGCACCGCCACGGCATGCGGCTTCATATGCTGGTTGAGCGCGTTGCGGATCACCTCCGGCGCGGCGTCCTTCGTCAGGTCGAGATGCGCGACCTGGCCCAAGGCGTGAACGCCGGCATCGGTGCGCCCGGCGCCGTGCACCACGAGCCTCGCGCCGCAAAAGCGCTCGACCGCCGTCTCGATGATTTCCTGCACCGAGAGACCGTTGTTCTGGCGCTGCCAGCCGACGAGGCCGGTGCCGTCATATTCGAGCGTCAGCTTGAAGCGGGGCATGGAAGCTGGCTGCCGGGCGGCAGATCGAAGCCGCGCAGGAAATCCGCGCCGTCGAGCGCGCTGCGCCCGGCGCGCTGCAGCCGCAACAGCCGCAAGGCACCGGCGCCGCAGGCAATTGTCGGCGCGCGGTCGAGCACCGTCCCTGGGGCAGCACTCCCTGCGCCAGGCTCGGCAGCGAGGAGCTTGATGCGCTCGCCCTTCGCTTCGAACCAGCAAGGCAGTGCGCGCACCTGCCGCGCGATGAAGCCCGCCTCGCCGCGCCAATCGATGCGCTCTTCCGCGCGCGCGAGCTTCTTGGCGTAGGTCACCCCCTCCTCCGGCTGCGGCGTTGGGTGAAGCTCGTCCAGCCGGTCAAGGGCGCTCAAGATGAGGCGGGCGCCAAGCGCGGCGAGGTCCTGGCGCAGCGAGGCCGCGGTCGCATCGGGCGGAATCGGCCAGGACTCGGCCAGGAGAACGGGGCCGGTATCGAGCCCTTCCTCCATGCACATGATGGAAACGCCGGTCTCGGCATCGCCCGCCAGGATCGCGCGCTCGATCGGCGCGGCGCCGCGCCAGCGCGGCAGAAGCGAGGCATGGACATTGAGGCAGCCGCGTCGCGGCGCCTCGAGCACGGGTTTCGGCAGGATCAGCCCATAGGCGGCGACCACCGCGAGATTGAGATCGAGCGCCGCGAAGTCGCGTGCGTCCTCGGCGCCGAGTCGCGCCGGGTGGCGCACCGGGAGGCCAGCCGCTTCGGCGCGAATCTGCACCGGCGAGGGCAGGATGCGCTGGCCGCGGCCCGCCTGGCGCGGCGGCTGGCAATAGACGGCGGCGATGTCGTGCCGGGCGGCGATGAGCGCGTCGAGGATGACAGCCGCGAAATCCGGCGTCCCCATGAAAGCCAAGCGGTGGCGCTGCATCGGAGCCCGGCTCAGACCGGAGCCGGCACCTTCTGGCGCTTCGTCTTGGCAAGCTTGCGCAGGATGATGTTGCGTTTCAGCGCCGAGATGTGGTCGACGAAGAGCAGGCCCTCGAGATGGTCGATCTCGTGCTGGATGCAGGTTGCAAGCAGGCCCTTGGCGTGGAGCTCGCGAATCTCGTTCTGCTCGTCGAGATAGCGCAGCTTGATCTCGGCCGGGCGCTCGACATCGGCATAATGCTCGGGCAGCGAGAGACAACCCTCGTTGTTGACGAGCATTTCGGTCGAGCGCCACAGAATCTCGGGATTGGCGATCTTATAAGGCTGCGGCTTCTCGTCCGCCTTGGCGCAATCGACCACGATGATGCGCTTCAAGACGCCGACCTGCGGCGCGGCAAGGCCGATGCCCGGCGCCTGGTACATGGTCTCGAGCATGTCATCCATGAGCCGGCGGACCGAGTCGTCGACCTTCTCGACCCGCTGGGCGCGGCGGTTGAGGCGCGAATCGGGGGCGGTGATGATCGGGAGGATCGCCATGACAAGGCTTTAGGTAAGCCGAGAGCCGCGACTCGTCAACGGGTTGGCGGCCGGGCCGACGCTTCGGTTAAGATCGCTGTCATGGAGACGATGCTTTTTGCCTTGTTGGGTCTTGCCGTGCTGGCGGCGGCCGTCCTGTTCGTGCGCGGGCGCGAGGCGCAGCGCCGCATTGCCGCCGAAACCCGCGCCGCCGAGCTCGACAAGCGGGCTGCCGAGCTGGTCGGAGAGCGCGACACCGCCCTGACGGCGCGGCGGGCCGCCGAAACCGAGCTCGCCGGCTTGCGCCAGCAGCTGGCCGAATCCGAGAAGCGCTTGACCGATTTCGAGCAGCTCAAGCGCGAGATGCTGACCTCGACCCAGGCCGCGCTGCTCGAAGGCGGTGCGCAGCTCTCCTCGAAGCTGCTCGAAGACCACAAGCGCGAGAACGCCGAAGCGAAGGAGGACGCGGCCAAGCGCGTGGCGGCCTATAGCGAGACCGTCCTCAAGCAGATGGAGGCGCTGCTCGGCACGATTTCGGCAATCGACGGCCGGGTGCAGGCCCACAACAAGATGCTCGACACGGTCTGGCGTTCGCTGACCAACCCGTCGGGCGCGGGGCAGCTCGCCGAAATCGGCCTCGCCAACACCCTCAAATCCTTCGGCCTCGAACAGGGCCGCGATTTCCAGCTGCAATTCAGCACCCAGGACGAGGAAGGCCGGCGGTTGCGGCCCGATGCTGTGGTCTTTCTTCCCTCGAGCGGCGTCATGGTGATCGACAGCAAGGCGTCGAAATATCTCCTCGAGATCGCCGCCAGCGAGGGCACGCCGGAGGAGGACGAGGCCTATCGCAACCTCGCCCGCACCATGAACCAGCATCTGCGCGCCTTGGGCGAGAAGGATTACGCCAGCGCGATCCGCAGCTCGTGGCGCGATTCGGGCCGCAGCGACGAGATCGCCCGCACCGTCAGCGTGATGTATCTGCCGAACGAGGCCGCGCTCGACAAGCTCAACCGCGCCGATGCCGAGTTTCTCCACAATGCGCGCGCCCGCGGCATCTATCTGGCCGGGCCGACGACCCTGCATTGCCTCATCTCGCTCGCTTCGGCCGAGATCAACCTCGAGCGGCAGGTCGAGAATCAGCAGCGCATCGTCGCCGCGGCGGAGGCCTTGCTCGACGGCCTAACCAACGCGCTGGGCCACGTCGCCGATGTCGGCAAGAACCTCAACCGGGCGGCTGACGCGTTCGGGCGCTTTGCGACCTCGACCAACCGCTTCGTGATCTCGCGCGCGAAGAAGCTCGCGGCGCTCGGCCTTCAGCCGGCGAAACCGCTGCCGCCGAGCCTGCCGCTGTTCTCGGTGACGGCGCATGAAACGCTGATCGAGGGCGAGGCCGAGGAAGTGCGCGAGCCTTCGGCGACCGCTCCGACCCCGCGCCTCGTGCGGTAGCGCCTTTCAGAGCGTCCCGGTTTTGACCGCCGTGCGCGCGGCGAGGGCCGCGCCGATCGTGCCGTCGTCGAGATAGTCGAGCTCGCCGCCGACCGGCACGCCATGCGCGAGCCGGGTGATCTGCACACCCGTAGCTTCGAGCCGGTCGACGATGTAATGCGCCGTGGTCTGGCCCTCGACCGTCGCGTTCATCGCGAGGATCACTTCGCGCGCCCGCTCGTCTCTGACGCGCCGCACCAGCGGCTCGATGCGCAGCTCGTTGGGGCCGACCCCGTCGAGCGCCGAGAGCGTGCCGCCCAGCACGTGGTATCGGCCCTTGAAGACATGGCCGCGCTCCAACGCCCAGAGATCGG
>DATNGG010000122.1:0-7397 GCA_035605975.1 Allostellaceae bacterium
GCGTCTTGGCTCTTCGCCCTTGCCTTCCTTGTCCTCGCGCCGCGCGGCGCGACCGCGGAGGCGATCAAAATCGGGCTCCTCAAGACCGCCGGCAATGGCGGCATCTTCGTCGCTTTGGCGCGCGGCTATTTCGCCGCCGAAGGACTACAGCCGACGCTTACCTATTTCACCGCGGCGCAGCCGATCGCGGTGGCTGTCGTCTCGGGCGATATCGATTTCGGCTCGACCGCTCTGACCGGCGGGCTCTACAACCTCGCGGCGCAAGGCAGCTTGCGCGTGATCGCAGCGCAAAGCGCCGACATGCCGACGTTCCAGAACAACACGGTGATCGTCTCGAACCGCGCCGACGCGGCGGGGCTCAAATCCTATCAGGCCCTTGCCGGCCGCTCGGTCGCCATCACCACGGTGGGCTCGTCGCCGCAATACTGCATCGTGCTGCTGTCGGAGAAATTCGGCTTTGACTTGAAGAGCATTCGCTTCTTGCCGGTGCAGACCACGCCCAACGTGGTCTCGGCCGTCAGCGGCGGCCAGGCCGATGCCGGCGTCGGACCGGCCGCGGCGTTGCTGCCCGCCGTCCAGCGCGGCGATGCGAAGCTTATGGGCTTCATCGGCGATGTGACGCCGTTCCAGCTCGGCGCCGTGTTCGTGACGACCAAGACCGCGGATCGGCGCGGCGATGTGGTGACGCGCTTCTTGCGCGCCTATCGCAAAGGCGCGCGCGACTATCACGACGCCTTCACAGGGCCCGGCGAGAAACACCGCGACGCGCGGGACGCGCCGGCGATCACGGCGATCCTCGCCAAATCGATCGGCCAGACGCCGGAGCAATTGAAATCCGGCATCTCCTATGTCGATGCCGAGGCGCGGATCGACGCGCGCGATGTCCAGCATCAGATCGATTGGTATCGCTCTCAGGGCCTGCTCAAGGGCGAACTCAAGGCCAGCGATCTCATCGACAAGCGCTACGCGCTCACTTTGCCGGCGAAATGAGACAAGGCGGCCGCGCGCTTTCTCCTCATCCTTCCCGCATCGCCTTCTCGATCCGCCGGTCGGGAACGAGCCACATGATCGCGACCAGCGCATAGAGCGTCATCGACGCCCAGGGCTGGACGAAGGCGAGCGCGGTCCCGGCGAGATAGACGAAGGGCGAGATCTTGCCCTTGATGTCGCTGCCGAGCGCATGCGCCAGCATGGAGTGGCGGCCCTGCTTGTGAATGATCGCGAGCTGCAAGAGATAATAGGCGATCGCCGGCATCAGCAAAGTTGCGCCGTAGAGCGCGGTCGGGATCGGCGCCGGGAAATTGTCGCCGAGCCAGGCCGTCGCCGCGGGGACGATCGACAGCCAGAAGAGCAGGTGTGAATTCGCCCAAAGGATGAGCCCATCGACCCGCGCCACGGTGTGGATGAGATGGTGGTGATTGTTCCAATAGATCGCGAGATAGACGAAGCTCAGCACATAGCTCACGAAATTGGGCGCAACCGAAGCCAAGACGCCCCAGCTCGCCCCGTGCGGCAGCCTCAGCTCCAGCACCATGATGGTGATGATGATGGCGATGACGCCGTCGCTGAAAGCGGCGAGACGATCCTTGCCCATGCTGTCTTGTCCTCCCCGGCCCCCGCGCAGACGCTGCGCCGCAAGGTTAGCATCGCCGGCGCGTCGGAGGACACGCCAATAACTCGGTCGTCATTCCGGCCAAGCGAGCATCGCGATGCGCGAGCCGGAATCCATCGCGAGTGCAAGCGCGGTTCCTGGATTCCGGGTTCAGCCGCTGCGCGGCTGCCCCGGAACGACGAACCGATGGAATTGAGAGACCGTCGCTCCGGCGGCCGCGATCAGGAATGCTGCTCGAAATCGATCTCGGTGGCGGGAAGCTGGATCAGCGTGCCGTTCTCCCACTCGCCGCGCACCGTCTTGCCATTGCCAAAGGTCAGAACGCCGAAGCCGTTCGGCCGGCCGTGGCGATAAGCGCCGGTATAGTGGTCGCCGGGCTTGCCGCGCTCGAACCATTGCACCGTGCCCTCGCCCTCGGCCAAGCCATCCTTGCACGGGCCCGTCCAGCGCACGGTTTCATGCGGCTGCGGCGCGGGATCCCAGACCTTGCAGCCGGTTGTCGGATCGGCCATCCAGCGCGGCCGCTCCTGCGCCGCTTGCGCGGCGACGGCAAGCCCCGCAACGAGAAGCGCGGCGATAATGGCGGCGAGACGATCTGTCCTCATGGCTCCGGTCCTGCTCGATACCCAAACGATGGTTTCGCCGGCAAGCTTAGCGCGCGCTCATGCCGGGGCGAAACGCAGCCGGACGCGACATCCCGGCTCCGCATTCTCCCAGGCAATCGTCGCGCCGAGCTGCCCGGCGAGAAGCCGCGTCAGGCGCGAACCGAGGCGCTCCTCTTTCCCCGCGGGACAGCCGACGCCATTGTCCTCGACCGTCAGAACGAAGGGCGAGCCTTGCCGGAGAGCCACCTTCACCGTGCCGCCGCGATCGTCCGGAAAAGCGTGTTTCAACGCGTTGGTGACGAGCTCGTTGACGATCAAGCCGAGCGGCACCGCCTGCTCGGGCGGGAGATGAACATCGTCCAGCTCCGTTCGCACCGCGATCGGGCGGACATCCCGGAGCGAATCGCCGAGATGGCCGCAGAGCGTATCGAGATAGGATCGCATCTCGACGCGCCCGTCATGCTCGACCCTCTGAAAATGGTCATGCGCGCTGGCGATGGCTTGCACCCGCGCCACGGCTTTGTCGAGCGCCGCCGCCACTTCGGGGTTCGTCTTGGTGCGGGCTTGCAGCGACAGCATCGAGGCGACCATCGCCAGATTGTTCTTGGTGCGATGGCCGAGCTCCTGCAGCAGCAGATCCTTCGTGCTCTCGGTCGCGGCGGCGCGCTCCCATGCGCTGCGCATCGCTTCGCTGACGACCGCCAGGCCGCCCGACGCCAGAACGAAAGCGCCGACCGGAAGGATGAACTCGCCCGGCTCGAGCTGGGTTTCGCCCGATCGCGTCAGACAATAGATCAGCAAGGTGCTGAGCGCGGTTGCGAGAATTCCCGACGCATGATCGAACAGGATGGACGCGGCGAAAATCCCCACGAAGAAGATCGTCGGGAGAAGGAAAAAGAATCCCAGCACGCCCTGGCGCGGGCGAAGACCGAGCACGATCAGGAAGCAAACGGCAATGATGAGGGCTGTCGCGCCGTAGCGGACGATAAGCGGCTGCGGCCTTGCCGGCAGAATCTCCAGCAATCGATCCATGGGCAACAACGGGCATGGGCGCTTTCCGTTTCGTTGCGCTTGAAAAGCCCATCGATGCCGCGGCGCATGTTGCACGACAGACACGGTTGGTCACAGGAAAGTCTCAATCCGTCCGCATCCTGCCGCGGCCGAGATATTGCACCTGCCGGGGAACATCCGTCCGCCCCAATCGTTTTCCGATATGCGAGGATCACACATCGAAAAAATCGCCAACGCCATCGAACGTCGTTTCGGGAAAGCCGCGGCGCGTGTCGCGCGCGAGCGCGCCCACGAGCGGCACCGCCGCGGTCTCAGCGGGTCCGCCTCCGCCTGGAGCGCGGTCGCGGGCGTGGTCCGGCTGCGCGCGGCCGCGCCGGCGAGCCTCAAATCGCGAACCGCCGACAAGGAGCCGAGCCTCGATGATGTGATGCGCGGAACCGTGACGCGCCGCGTCATGGCAGCGCATGGCGTCGACCCCGGCGAGCTGCGCAGATCGCTGCGCGAGCTCCGCCGGCGCCGCAGCCGCTGAGGCTTGCGGCTCTAGCGCCTCTCGCCCTGCACCGCCGCTTTCGCCGCGAGCAGGGCCTCGATCTCGGCCTTGCCGAGCCCCGCCTCCTCCATCACCTCGCGCGTATGCTCGCCGAGATTGGGCGGCGGGCGCCGCACCGTAAACTCATAATCGCTGCTCGAGAAGGGCAGCTTCGGCAGATTGCCGATCTTGCCGCCCTCCATCGGCACCGGCAGGAGCTGCCCAGTCTCGCGCAAGTGCGGATCGTCCAAGAGCTGATCCGGCCGGTGTAACGGCGCATAGGGCACGCTCGCCTCTTCGAGCTTTTTCTGCAGCTCCGCGCTTTTGTAGCGCGCGACCGCCTCGCGCACCTTGGGGAGCATCCATTCCTGCGCCGCGACGCGCTTCTCGTTGGTCGCGAGCCGCTCATCGGCATGGAGCTCGGCGAGGCCGAAGATCGCGCAAAAGCGCTGCCAATGCGCGTTCGAGGTGACGCCGATGAAGACCTGCTCGCCATCGGCGGTGTCGAAGAGATGGAAGATGCCCCAGCCCATGCGCAGCGACTGGCCGACCTCGGCCATGGGGCGCGAGGGCTGGCCCGTCGCCACGGCGCGCGCCATCCATTGCCCGACCCAGAAGACGGTGGTCTCGAAGAGGCCCGAGGTGAGTCTCTGGCCGCGCCCGGTCTCGGTGCGCTGATGGAGCGCGGCGAGAATGCCGATCACGCCATAGGTCGCGGCGCCGATATCGATGATCGACGCGCCGGCGCGCAGCGGCCGCCCGGGCGGCCCGGTCATGAAGGCGAGCCCGCCCATCATCTGCGCCAGCTCGTCGAGCGAGGGGCGATGCTCGTAAGGCCCGGGGAGGAACCCTTTGATCGCCATGTGGATGAGGCGCGGATTTTCTGCGCTCATCACCTCCCAGCCGAGACCCAGCCGGTCGAGCGCGCCCGGCGCGTAATTGTCGAGGCAGATATCGGTCGAGCGCAGCAACGTTAAAAACAGCGCTTTCCCGCCGGGCGATTTCAAATCGAGCGCGATGCTGCGCTTGTTGCGGTTGAAGAAGTAATAGCCCGAGCCCGCGCCCGGCATGCGCCGCGCCTGATCGCCGCCATCGGGATTCTCGATCTTGATCACATCGGCGCCGAGATCGGCGAGGATCATCGATGCGGTCGGCCCGGCGACGATGTGGCCCAGCTCGAGCACGCGAAGCCCATGAAGCGGCAGGGAAGTCTCAGGATCGGCGGCCATGGTGCAGGGTGCGTGCTCCAAGGGGATGACAAGGCAGGACAATGCAAACTGCGCGACCCGATCCCGATCGTCAAGAGGGCGGGGAATGTTAGATCGCTGGAAACGCGCCGTGCGTCCCTCAACTGCTCGGCTTCGCTCCGCTTAGCCTCGCGCTTGGGATGAGGCGTTTTTTCTTAATGCCATCACCCCTTTCTCCTCACCCTGAGCGCGACCCTGAGCGGAGCGAAGGGGAGCAGTCGCCCTTCGTCAAGCTCAGGGGGCGCAGGTTGCTCATGCAACGAGTATGTGCGGAGCGCGATGGCCTGCCTTGCAATGAACGAGCACGCCGATAGACTTGGGGAAACGCACGGAGACAATGGGAGGGTCTCTCATGGCGACAGAAAGCCTCAGCGGAAAATCCGTCGGCCAGCCGGTGCAACGCGTCGATGGCATCGCCAAGGTGACCGGCCGCGCCCGCTATGCCGGCGATGTCGAGCTGCCGGGTATGCTCTTCGGCCGCTGCCTGCGCAGTCCGCATGCGAGCGCGCGCATCGTCGCGATCGATGCGGCGAAAGCCAAGGCGCTGCCGGGCGTGCGCGCCGTGCTGACCGGCGCCGATGTGCCCGAGACGCGCTACGGCCGCATGTGCAAGGATATTCCGGTTCTCGCCCAGGGCGTCGTCCGCTTCGTCGGCGAGAAGGTCGCGGCGGTCGCGGCCGACACGCTCGAGATCGCCGAGGCGGCGCTCGAGTTGATCGAGGTCGATTATGCCGAAACCCCGGCGGTCTTCACCGCCGCGGAGGCGATGAAGCAAGGCGCGCCGATCATCCATCCGGAAAAGGTCGAGGTCTTTCCCGGCGCCGCCGCCGGGGTTCATGGCGAGCTCCTCATGTTTCCGCCGATCCCCAATGTGATCTCGCGCCTCGTCCTGCGCCATGGCGACGCCGCCGCGGCCTTCGCCGCCGCGCACAAGATCTGCGCGCATAGCTTCGCCACGCCCGCGGTGCATCAGGGCTATATCGAGCCGCATACCTGTCTCATCTCGGTTGGCGCCGACGGGCTCGTCGATGTGTGGATTGCCAATAAGGGGCCGCATATCGCCCGCGCGCATATGGCGGCCGCGATCGGCGTGCCGGAGGCGCGCATCCGCTTCAACCCGGTGACGATCGGCGGCGATTTCGGCGGCAAGGGCTCGCTGATGGACGCCCTCCTTTGCTATCAGCTGGCGCTCGCCGCCAAGCGGCCGGTCAAGATGGTGATGAATTCCTTCGAGGAACTGACCGCGGGGAATCCGCGCCATTCCGCCACCATCGCG
The DNA here is from genome assembly GCA_035605975.1 of Allostellaceae bacterium. Lineage (GTDB taxonomy): Bacteria > Pseudomonadota > Alphaproteobacteria > ATCC43930 > CGMCC-115725 > CAIKMD01. The sequence goes on from DATNGG010000122.1 coordinate 6,281, forward strand.
CTGCGCTCGGCGCTCGACCGCGACGCAAGGCTCCAGGCGATCGAGGCGCGCATCGTCTTCAACGCCGGCGCCTATGCGGGCTTCGTCCCCGTCCCGACCCTGCACGGCTATGGCGAGCTCGCCGGCACCTATCGCGTGCCGAATTGCGCGGTCGAGGTGCTGCGCGTCTACACCAACACCGTGCCGCGCGGCCATATGCGCTCGCCCGGCGCGCCGCAAGTCACCTTCGCGGTCGAAAGCCATATCGACATGATCGCGCGCGAGCTGGGCCTCGATCCGGTCGAGTTTCGCCGCCGCAACGCCATCGAAGAGGGCGATGCGACGCCGCTCGGCGCCAAGCGCCGCCATCTGCGCTGCCGCGAGACCATCGATGCCGGCGCGAAAGCCTTCGGCTGGGACAAGCCCAAGGCGGAGGGTATCGGCCGCGGCATCTCGATCTACGAGCACCCGCCCGGCAATTTCGGCCGCTCGACCGTCAAGCTCAGCATGAGCGCCGAAGGCAAGCTCGCGCTCCTTCTCGGCTCGCCCGATACCGGCACGGGGTTTCACACGATCGCATCGCAACTCGTCGCCGAGCATTTCAGCCTCGCTCCCGAAGAGATCGAAGTCGCGCAAGGCGACACGCTGTCGGCCGATTTCGAGGCCGGCGCGAGCGGCCAGCGCCTGACCACGACGATCGGCCAGGCGATCGGCGATGCCGCCACCAAGATGAAGGAGGCGCTGACCGCACTCGCCGCCGAGCGGCTCAATTGCGCGCCCTCCGATATCCGCATTGGCGCGGATGGATCGTTCTCCACCTCGGGCACGTCGATCGACCGGCGCGCGCTGATGGGCTGGGCCGCTGAACGCGGCAAGACGCCCTTGACGGTCGCGGGCGAGAACACGCCCGGCAAACCCAATGACGTAACGGGGTTCGTTGCGCATTTCGCCGAGGTCGCGGTCGATCGCGAGACCGGCCAGGTGCGGCTCAAGCGCATGGTCACCGCGCATGACATCGGCACCATCGTCAACCCGATCCTGCATCAGGGACAGATCGAGGGCGGGCTCGTCCAGGCCGTCGGCCAGGCGATGAGCGAGCGCGTCGTCTTGAAGGACGGCGCGGTGATCACCGCGCATC
>DATNGG010000123.1:0-88145 GCA_035605975.1 Allostellaceae bacterium
GTGATCGCACCGACCGCGAATTTGTGCTCGCCGATCTGGGTCACGGGCGTGACCTCGGCGGCGGTGCCGCTGACGAAGACTTCCTGCACCTGGGTAAGCTCGCTCGGCATGATCGCGCGCTCGACGACTTTCAGCTGCCGCGCCTTCGCCAGGCCGATGACGGCGCGCCGGGTGATGCCGTCGAGGAAGCAATCGGGCTTGGGCGTGTGCAATTCGCCGTCGATGGCGAAGAAGATGTTGGCGCCGGTTGCCTCGGCGATCTGTCCGCGCCAATCGAGCATCAGCGCGTCATCGAACCCCTCGGCCTCGGCCGCATGCTTCGAGAGCGTGCAGATCATGTAAAGGCCCGAGCATTTCGCCGCGGTCGGCGCGGTGTTGGGCGCCGGCCGCGCCCATTTCGACCACGCCATGCGAATGCCCTTCAACCGCGCCTCGGGCGAGAAATAGGCTTTCCAATCGTCCCACACCGCGATCGCCATATGGATCTTGGTGAGCTGCGCCGCGACGCCCATCTGCTCCGGCCCGCGCCAGGCGATCGGACGGACATAGCCGTCGGGCACGCCCGAGGCGCGCACCGCCGCGTTCGATGCTTCCTCGATCTGCTCGAGCGTCCAGGGCAGAGTGAAGCCGAGGATGCGGGCGGAATCGATCAGCCGCTGGCTGTGTTCGCGCAGCTTGAATATGCGCCCGCTATAGACGCGCTCGCCCTCGAACACCGCGCTGGCGTAATGGAGCGCATGGGTCAGGACATGCACCTTGGCATCGCGCCACGGCACGAGCTTGCCGTCGAACCATATCGTCCCGTCGCGATTGTCGAAGGGTTTTCCGGCTGTGGCCATCGTCCGCGTTCCTCGAGGATTGCGTCTCTCTCTGCGCGTCGCAGGGCGGCTGCGACGCGCCTTGCCTAAAATGTAGCAACCCTGCTAAAAATAAGTCAACATGTCTGACATAAAAACCGAGGACGCGCCGGTCTATCTCAGCGAGGACGAAGTCCGGCAAGGCATCGAGCTTCTGTTCTATGCCTATCGCGACTTCACCGCCGAGCCCGATGCGATGCTGGTGCGCTACGGCTTCGGCCGCGCGCATCACCGCGTGATCTATTTCGTCGGGCGCCATCCGCAGATGAGCGTCAGCGAATTGCTCGACATTCTCCAGATCACCAAGCAAAGCCTGTCGCGCGTCCTCGGCCAGCTCGTCCGCCAAGGCTTCATTCAGCAGCGCACCGGCAAGAGCGACCGCCGGCAGCGCCTGCTCGAGCTGACGGTTCGGGGCGTCGAGCTCGAGCGGCAATTGTCGGAGAATCAGCGCCGGCGGATTTCGCGCGCCTATGAGCATGCCGGGGCCGCCGCGGTCGAAGGCTTCCGCAAGGTGATGCTCGGGATCATGTCGGAGGATGTCGACCGCGCCCGCTTCCGCCGCCGCCGCTGAACCGCGCCGCGCGGCTTGGGTGTATAATCGCCCGATGAGCGACAGCCGCGACGCCAGCGAGGCGGAGGCGCATCTCCTCGTCGTCGACGACGATGCGAGGCTGCGCGATCTGTTGCGGCGCTATCTGGTGGAATCGGGCTTTCGCGTGACGACCGCCGCCGACGCCGTCGATGCGCGCAAGCGGCTGCAAAGCCTCGCCTTCGATCTGCTGATCATCGATGTGATGATGCCCGGCGAGGACGGACTGGCGCTGACCGAAAGCTTGCGGCGCACGAGCGCCGTGCCGATTCTCCTGCTGACGGCGATGGCCGAGCCGGAGAACCGGATCGACGGGCTCGAGCGCGGCGCCGACGACTATCTCACCAAGCCCTTCGAGCCGCGCGAGCTCGTCTTGCGCATCCGCAACATCCTGCAACGCGCCGCGCTGGCGCCCGAGCGCATCGCCGAGCTGCGTCTCGGCCCTTGCCGGCTCGATCTGAAGCGGGGCGTGCTCTATCGCGCCGGCGCGCCGGTGCATCTGACCTCCGCCGAATCGGCGCTGCTCCTCGCCTTGGCGCGCACGCCCGGCGAGGCGGTGTCGCGCGAGGCCTTGTCGCAAGAAGCCCAATGCAGCGGCAATCTGCGCACCGTCGACGTGCAGATGACGCGGCTGCGGCGCAAGATCGAGCACGATCCGAAATTCCCGCGCTATCTCCAGACCGTGCGAGGAACCGGCTATGTCCTCAAGCCGGATTGAGGGAACGCGCAAGCGCTTCGCGCTGTTCCCGGCGCGCGACGCCGAGCGCAGCGGCACGGGCGACACGCACCGGCGCTGGTTCAAGCGCATCCTGCCGCGCTCGCTGTGGGGCCGCTCGCTGCTCATCATCGTGCTGCCGATGGTGCTGACGCAGATGCTCGCGACCTGGATCTTCTACGACCGAGTCTGGGACACGATCTCGCGGCGCCTCTCGACCGCGGTCGCGGGCGATATCGGCTTCACCGTCGAGGTGATGCGCTATGGCGACAATCCCGACCAGCAGCGCCAGATCCTGGCGCGCGCGGAGGGCGTGACCTCGCTCTCCTACAGCTTCCATCCGGGCGAGCGTCTGCCGCCGGGCCTCCATTCGACCAACAGCTCGCAGATCGAGACCCAGCTCGCGGCGGCGATGGCCGAGCGCGTCGGCCGGCCTTTTCTCATCGACGGCGATTTCGATCCGCGCGACTTGGTGGTCTCGGTCGAGGTGCCCACCGGCGTGATGGTAGTCGCCGTGCCGCGCGAGCGGCTGTCGACGCCGACCACCTACATCTTCATCATGTGGATGGTCGGATCGGCACTCGTCCTCCTCGCCATCGCCTCGCTCTTCATGCGCAATCAGGTGAAGTCGCTGCGCCGCGTCGCCGCCACTGCCGAGGCTTTCGGCAAGGGGCGCGATGTGCCCAATTTCCGACCCGAGGGCGCGACCGAGGTGCGCCAGGTGGCGCGCGCCTTCATCCGCATGCGCGACCGGATTCAGCGCCAGATCACCCAGCGCACCGAGATGCTGGCGGGCGTGTCGCACGATCTGCGCACGCCGCTGACGCGCATGCGCCTTGCCCTCGAATTGATGCCGGAGGATGGCAGCGCCGCCGATTTGAAGGACGATGTCGCGGCCATGCAGCGCATGGTGCAAGGCTATCTCGATTTCGCCCGCGGCGAGGGCGAGGAGCAGCCGCGCGAGACCGATATCGTGCTGCTGGTGCAGGAGCTGATCTCGACCCTGCAGCGCGACGGGCCGCCGATTCTCGCCGCCCTCCCCGAGCGCTATGTTCTGCTGCTGCGCCCCGACGCGACGCGGCGCTGCATCGCCAATCTCATCGGCAATGCGCGCCGCTACGGCCAGCATATCTGGGTGACCGGGATCGAGCTGCGCGACGGCTTCGACATTCTCGTCGATGATGACGGGCCGGGCATTCCTGAGGCGCAGCGCGATTCGGTGTTTCGGCCGTTCTTCCGCCTCGATGCCGCGCGCAACCCGGGCAGCGGCGAGCTGGGTCTCGGCTTGACGATCGCGCGCGACCTCGCCCGCGGCCAGGGCGGCGAGGTCACGCTCGAGGATTCGCCCCAGGGAGGCTTGCGCGTCCGCTTGCGCCTGCCCCGCTGACGAGCGTGGGCCCAGAAACACGAACGCCGTCCCGCGCGAGTGCGCGAAACGGCGTTTCGACGAATGACCTTGGTGGAAGCCCGGCCGGCAGTGCCGGCCGAGTGGTAATGCGATAGGCCGATTATTTCGCCGAAGCGGCGTCGCGAATTTCCTCGAAGCTTTCGGTGACGCGCTTGGTCAGCACGTTGAAGGCCTCGGCATTCGCCTTGGTGACGAGCTCGGTGAGCTCCTTCGCCGTGGCAAGGCCCTTCTCGAAACTGGCCTTGGCGAGCTCGGTGTTCTTGGCGAGGCGCTCCTGCGGCGCGCCGGGCTGGCTGAACTCGCGGAACAGCGAGCGCGCCTCCTCGAGGGCTTCGCGGGCGATCTCGACCTGGCGCCGCGCCAGCGCCTGGGCACCCTCGATCGCGAGCTGGTTGGCTTGGGTAAGCGCCTCAACGTTCTTGCGCTGGGCCGCCATCATGGCGTCGACATTGAACCCGGGCAGCGCGAAGCCGGCGAACGCCTTGCTGACGTCGTAATCGAGAAAGGACTGCTTGCTGTTGATCATTGGCCATCATCCTCTGCGGCGGCGAAGGGGAAAGGGGAACGTTTATGTTGCACTGCACAATGTCTAATATGAGGCAGTGCCTGCGAGTCGTCAAGGACGAATGATCAAAATTTTTGCAGCGCACAAAGGCACCGCTAATTCTGGGGCTTAGCCCCTCGAGCTATGATGGGACGGAAACTCCCAAGCAATGTTTCCGCCTGACGCAGGCGCCGGTCGAGGGCCGCCATGGTGCTGCCGAGATCGGCGCTCTCGTCGCGCAGGAACACCGGCAGAACGGAGAGGTAGAGCGCGGCGGTCAGGCGCGCGGCCAGCCGGCCCCAGCAGCCGGCGACGGGAAGCCCGGCCGCCGCCCGCATCCAGCCCATCGAGCGGACGAGCGCCGGCAGGCCCTGCAGCATCGCGGGATCGCCCACCCCATCGCGCAGGATCGCCCGGAGCCCGGCCCGGTGCGGCTTCAGCGCCTCGAAGCGCCGCATCAGCACGTCGAACAGGCGGTCGCGCGGCGGATCGCTGGCGGCGGGGGCGCGCTGGCCCAGCACCGTTGCGTCGATGCCGCGCCGGAATTCACGCAGCAGCGCGGCTTTCGAGCGGAACAGCGCATAGGTCTCGTCGAGCGGAATCCCGGCCGTGGCGGCGATCTCGGCCAAGCTGGTCTGCCGCCAACCCTTGCTGGCCGCGAGCTGGAATGCCGCAGCAATGAGACGTTGCTTCGGATCGGCCGGCGGCCGGCGTGCGCGGCGTCGGTTCGGCATGGCGTCCTCCGTAGCCCAAAGATAGGGAGGAAGCCGCAAAGCCGCAATCGGCGCCTCCGCAAAGGAGCCGCGCGCTCGGCGAGGGAACGAAGCCCGTTAGTCCGCGAGCTCGCCGGCGCGTCGCGTCGCCGCGGCAACGGCGCGGCGCAGCAGCGGCGCCAGCCCCTCGGCGCCCATCAACACCGCGAGCGCGGCCTCGGTGGTGCCCCCGGGCGAGGTGACATTGCGCCGCAATTGGGCCGCGTCCTCGGACGCGAGCCGGGCAAGCTCGCCAGATCCGGCGACGGTCGCGCGGGCAAGCTTCATCGCCAGTCCTGAGGGCAAGCCGGCTGCCACGCCCGCCTCGGCAAGGCATTCGATCAGCAGGAAGACATAAGCGGGGCCGCTGCCCGACACCGCGGTCACAGGATCGAGCAGCGCCTCCTCCTCGACCCATTCGACCTCGCCCACCGCAGCCAGCAGCCGTCCGCACAGCGCCCGCCCCGCGCCATCCACCTGCGCATTGGCGCAGGCAACGGCGATGCCGCGCCCGATCGCGGCCGGGGTGTTGGGCATGGCGCGCACGACCGGCGCCGCCTCGCCCAGCGCCCGCGCAAAGAAGCCGAGCGTCTTGCCGGCGGCAATCGACAGAAACACCGTGCCGCCCTCGGCAAAGCGCCGATAGGCCGGAAGGATGGCGGGGAGCGCCTGCGGCTTCACCGCGAAGACGATGGCCGCGGGCTTGAGCGATTTCGGCAGCGCCTCGGCCGCTGCGTAGCGCCGCGCGCCGCCCGGCGGCTTCACCGGCGCCGGCTCCACGACTGCGAAGGGACCGGCGAGCCGCCGCTTCGACCAGCCGGCCAGCAATGCCCCGCCCATCTTGCCGCAGCCGACGAGAAGGATTCCGCGTGCCGCTGGCGCTTTCGGCCTGGCGGTGGTCACGCCTCGCCGATCGGATCGATCATCGCGGCGGCGATCGCCTCTTCAGCGTTCTTGCCGCCCCAGACGACGAGCTGAAAGGCGGGGAAGAAGCGCTCGCATTCGCTCAGGGAAATCTCGACCAGATCCTCGATCTGCTCGACCGTCGCGCCATAGGCGCCACGCAACAGCACGCCCTGGCGGAAAGCGGGCGAGTGGTCGTCGCTGGCGAGATCGAAATGCCCAAGCCACATCCGCTCATTGACGACGGCGAGAAGCTCAAACACTGCGGCGCGCCGCATCTTCGGCACCTTCATCTCGAAGCCGCAGGAGAAATGCAGCGCATTGAGCTCGCGCTGCCACACGAAGAGCAGGCGATAGTCGCACCACCGGCCGGTGATCTCGACCATCATCTCATCGTCGCTGGCGCGGTCATGGGCCCATTCATTGGCCTGGACGATTTCTTCCACCAGATCGATGGGATTGGTCGAGCCGACCGTGGTCTCGAGCGACAAGGCGGTCATCGCGCTCTCCTTGCCGGCCGGACCCACGAGATTTGGTAGGTTTTGGCCGGCGAACTACTAGATGTAAGCCTGCCAAAGACGGGACTCATGCGCAAGGCCGAATTCGGCCAAAGCGGCGCAGCGCCGCGAATAGAAGGGGATAAATGCTTTGTCCGCCGCGTCAACGCCGCTTTGCCGTGGCCTTGCGCCGGACGCCGCGTCGCGCGGGCGAAGCCTTGGCGGCGGTCTTGCCGAGCCGCGCCTCGAGCGCGGCGAGCCGCTTCTCGAGCGCTTCTTGCGTGACCCGCGCCTTCGCGGCCATCGCTTTCACCGCGTCGAACTCCTCGCGCCGGACAAGATTCATGCGGCCGAGGATGCGCTCGAACTGGTCGCGCAGCCGCGTTTCGACCTCGCCCCGCATCCCGGTCAAAGTTCCGAGAGCGCCGGTCGCGACGCGCGCGAGATCGTCGATGAAACGGTTCTGAGTCTGCATATTCTCGTCCTCGGCAAGGCTCCCGGCGCTCCTAGCACAGCGCCGCGCCGAGGGGAACGGTTCCTTGTGACGCCCGACCGACTGCGCCTATAAAGAGCGATGATCCTCATCACGGGCGGCGCGGGATTCATCGGCTCGAACCTGGTCGCGGCCCTCGAGGAGCGCGGCATCGGCGAGCTCGTCGTGTGCGACCGGCTCGGCCGCGACGACAAATGGCGCAATCTCGGCAAGCGCGAGCTGGCGGCGTTGATCGCGCCCGAGGCGCTTGCCGGCTTTCTCAACGCGCATGGCCGGGAGATCGAGGTGATCTTTCATCTCGGCGCCTCCTCCGCCACCACCGAGACCGACGCCGATTTCATCATCGCCTCGAACTTCACCCTGTCGCAGTTCGTATGGGATTGGTGCGCCGCGCGCGGCGTGCGCCTCATCTACGCTTCCTCGGCCGCGACCTATGGCGACGGCACGGCCGGCTTCGACGACGATGCCTCGCCCGAAGCCCTCGCCCGCCTCAAGCCGCTCAACCCCTATGGCTGGTCGAAGCATTTGTTCGACCGGCGGGTCGCGCGGCTGGTGGCGCGGGGCGCGCCTCTCCCACCGCAATGGGCGGGGCTCAAATTCTTCAATGTCTACGGCCCGAACGAATATCATAAGACCGGCCAGATGAGCGTCGTCGCGCAGATTTTTCCGCGCGCCGCCAAGGGCGAGGCTTGCACGCTCTTTCGCTCGCATCGCCCGGACGTGCCCGATGGCGGGCAGCGGCGCGATTTCGTCTATGTGCGCGACAGCGTCGATGAAATGCTGTGGCTCTACGATCATCCCGCGGTGAGCGGCCTCTTTAATGCCGGCACGGGCGAGGCGCGCAGCTTCGCCGAGCTTGCCGCCGCGGTCTACCGCGCCCTTGGCAAGGCGCCGCTCATCCAGTACATCGACACCCCGGTCGCGATCCGCGACAAATACCAGTATTTCACGGAGGCGCGGATGGAGCGGGCGAAGGCCGCCGGCTATGCGAACCGGGCTACCAGCCTGGAAGACGGTGTGCGCGATTACGTGCAAACCTACCTCGCCGCTGCCGATCGCTATCGCTGATGCTGGCGATTCCCTATCCCGCCTTCGATCCGATCGCGGTCTCCTTCGGGCCCTTCGCCATCCGCTGGTACGCGCTCGCCTATATCGTCGGGCTGATCCTCGGCTGGCGCTACTGCCTCTGGGTCGCAAAGCGCCCGCCCGCCGTCGCCTCGCCAGCGGCGATCGACGATTTCCTCGTCTGGGCGACGCTCGGCGTCGTGCTCGGCGGCCGCGCCGGCTATGTCCTCTTCTACAAGCCCGATTATTATTTTCAGAACCCGAGCGAGATTCTGAAGCTGTGGCATGGCGGCATGTCGTTCCATGGCGGCGCGCTCGGCGTGCTCGCGGCGCTGTACCTGTTTTGCCGCCAGCGCGGCCTGTCGCTCCTCGCCTTCTCCGACATCATCACCAGCGCCGTGCCGATCGGGTTGTTCTTCGGCCGCGTCGCCAATTTCATCAATGGCGAGCTGTGGGGCCGGCCGAGCGATGTGCCCTGGGCGATGGTCTTTCCGAACGGCGGGCCCGAGCCGCGCCATCCGAGCCAGCTTTATGAGGCTGGGCTCGAAGGCATCGTGCTGTTCCTGCTGCTCTTCGCGCTCTTGCGTTTTACGCGAATTCGCGAGCGGCCCGGCGCGCTCGCCGGAACCTTTCTGATGGGCTACGCGACCGCGCGCATCTTCGTCGAATTCTTCCGCGCGCCGGACGCGTTCCTCGGCTTCCTCTGGTTCGGCGCGACCATGGGCCAGCTTCTGTCGATCCCGGTGTTTCTCTTCGGCCTGTGGCTCGTCTGGTACGCGCATCCGGAAAAATGACGCCGCTCGCCGACCGGCTCGCGCGGCGCATCCGGGAAACGGGACCGATCAGCGTGGCCGCGTTCATGGCGGAGGCCAACGCGCATTACTATGCGAGCCGCGATCCCTTCGGCGCCGCCGGCGATTTCATCACCGCGCCCGAGGTGAGCCAGGTCTTCGGCGAGCTGATCGGCGCGTGGTGCGCGGATTTCTGGCAGCGTTGCGGCGCACCCGATCCGATGCTGCTGGTCGAGCTGGGGCCGGGGCGCGGCACGCTGCTGGCGGATGCGCTCCGGGCGACACGCCAGGTGCCGCGCTTTGCCGCGGCGCTGCGGCTTCACCTCATCGAGCGCAGCCCGGTGCTGCGCGAGAAGCAGGCGGCCGCGCTCGGCGCCTATCGCCCACAATGGCACGACGATTTCGCCGGCTTGCCGCCGGGGCCGATGCTGCTCATCGCCAATGAGTTCCTCGACGCGCTGCCGATCAGCCAATTCGAGCAACATGATTTGCGCTGGCATGAGCGGATGATCGGTGTGGACGCGAGCGGCGAGAAACTCGAATTCCGTCTCGCCCCGGAACCGCTTGTCGAAATCCCGAGCGGCGTGATGCCGCAAAACGAGGGCAAGATCCGGGAAATCAGCCCGACCGCCGAAAAGCTCGGCGAGCAGATCGGCGTTCGCTTGCGCCGCCAAGGCGGCGCCGCGCTCGTCATCGATTACGGCTATGATGATCGCCCCGGCGCGATGGCGCTCGGCGACACGCTGCAGGCGCTGCGCCGGCATCGGCCGGTCTCGCCGCTCGAAGCCCCGGGCGAATGCGATCTGACCGCGCATGTCGACTTCGCCGCCTTCGCCCGGGCGGCGCGCTTCGGCGGTGCGACGGTTTACGGACCGATAACGCAGCGTGTGTTTCTGTTGGCGCTCGGCCTCGAAACCCGCCAAAAAGCGCTGCTGCGACACGTTATGCCCGCCGAAGCCCAGACCATCGAAACCGGCTGCCGCCGCCTGATCGAGCCGGCGCAGATGGGCACGCTGTTCAAAGTGCTGGCGCTCGCCGGACCGCAGGGGCCCGTTCCCGCCGGCTTCTCGGCAGAAGCACCTTGATCCGCAGCGCCATTCTCGACTCTCCCGCGATCCGCCACGGCTTTTTCACCCGCGAAGGCGGCGTCAGCCGCGGGATTTTCGCCTCGCTCAATTGCAGCCTCGGCTCGGGCGACGCGCCGGCCGATGTCGCGGAGAATCGCCGCCGCGTGCTGGCGGCGCTCGGGCTTGGCGCCGATCGCCTCGCGATCTGCCAACAGGTACACAGCGCGACGGTGATGCTGGCCGAAGCGCCCTGGGCGCAAGACCAGCGCCCGCGCGCCGACGCGATGGTGACGCGGCGAAAGGGCTTGGCGCTCGGCATCCTCACCGCCGATTGCGCGCCGGTGCTCTTCGCCGATGCCGAGGCCGGCATCGTCGCCGCCGCGCATGCGGGCTGGCGCGGCGCCTTGGGCGGAGTCGTCGCGGCGACGGTCGCGGCGATGCGGCGCGAGGGCGCGGAGCTTGCCCGCATCACAGCGGCGATCGGGCCCTGCATCGGCGCCCAATCCTATGAGGTCGGGCCGGAATTCCCGGCGCCCTTCCTCGCGCAGAGCACCGCCAATGCGGCGTTCTTCCGTTCGGCAGCGCGGCCGGGTCATCATCTTTTCGATCTCGCCGGCTATGTGCGCTCGCGACTCGCAGACGCCGGTATTCGCCAGATCGACGCGACAGGCGGCGATACGGCGGCGGAAGCGGAGCGATTCTTTTCCTATCGCCGCACCTGCCTTGCCGGCGAGCGTCAATTCGGCCACGAGGTCTCGGCGATCTGCCTTGCGCCATAACGCGACGCAGGTATCATCGCCGCCCATGCGCTTCATCGCTGTCGCCGGATTGCTGTTGCTCGCCGCGTGTCAGCCTTTGCCGCGTCCCTTCGCGCATGATGTGCCGCCGCCCAATTCGGCGGTCCTCACGCCGCCCGACAGCGCCGGCGTTATCGTCGAGCCGGTTGCGGGCGCGCCCGAGGCGGCCGCCCAGCAACTCGCCGCGGCAATGGCAAAGGCGCTTCAGGACCAGGACGTTCCGGCGAGCACCCATGCGAGCAATCAGGGCTCGTTCCGCCTCACCGGCACGGCGACGACGCGCGATGTCGGCAATGGCAATCTCTTGGTGACGATCGCCTGGCAAATGCACGAAGCCTCCGGCATGCCGCTGAGCCGCCAGGACTCGACGCTGACAATTCCGGCCGCCGCCTGGCGGCAAGGCGACATCGCGGTCGCGCCGCTGGCGCGCCAATCCGCGCCGTTCTTTGCGAAGGCGGTCGAGAGCACGGCGCCGCCGCCGCTCGCCGACAGCGACCCGGTGATCGCGGTGCAGAGCGTCAGCGGCGCGCCCGGCGACGGAGCCCAGTCGCTGGCGCGCGCCATGGCCGATGCGCTGCGCCGCTCGCATCTGAGCCTGGTCGAGAAGCCCGGCGACAAGGCCAATTTCGTCGTCGTCGCTGATGTCGCGGTCTCGCCCCCGTCGGGCGGCAAGCAGGAGGTTCAGATCGCCTGGCGGCTGCGCCGGCCGGATGGCGGCCAGGTCGGCGAGGTGAAGCAGGAGAATTCCGTCCCGGCCGGCAGCCTCGACGGACCTTGGGGCGTGACCGCTTACGAGGCCGCCAATGCCGCCGCGGCGGGGATTGCCGCCCTGATCGCCGAGACTCGCCGGGCAGCCGCGCCGTCCTGACGCCGCGCCGGACCGGTCCGGCGCGGGTTTACAGCCCGGGGGCGCTTTGTTAGAGTTCGCCCGGCGCGCAAACCGGCATTTAATCGCATGAAAATTCTTGCCTGCAACAGCAATCGGCCGCTCGCCGAGGCGATCGCCGCCTATCTTCATCTGCCCTTGACCGATGCGAGCGTGCGGCGCTTCCAGGATCAGGAAGTGTTCGTCGAGATTCACGAGAACGCCCGCGGCGAGGACGTGTTCGTGATCCAGTCGACCTCGTTTCCCGCCAACGACAATCTGATGGAATTGCTGGTCACGCTCGATGCGCTGAAGCGCGCCTCGGCGCGGCGCGCGACCGCTGTCATCCCCTATTACGGCTATGCACGCCAGGACCGCAAATCGGGTCCGCGCACGCCAATCTCGGCGAAGCTGGTCGCCAACATGATCACCGCCGCCGGCGCCGACCGGGTGCTGACCCTCGATCTTCATGCTGGGCAGATCCAAGGCTTCTTCGACATTCCGCTCGACAATCTCTTCGCCGCGCCGGTCTTCATCGAGGACATCAAGGCTCGCTATGACGGCGGCGATCTCGTCGTCGTCTCGCCCGATGTCGGCGGCGTGGTGCGGGCGCGCGCGATCGCCCGCCGCGTCGATGCCGATCTCGCGATCATCGACAAGCGCCGCGAGCGCGCCGGCGTCTCCGAGGTGATGAACATCATCGGCGATGTCGAGAAGCGCCGCTGCATCCTCATCGACGACATCGTCGACAGCGCCGGAACCCTTTGCAACGCCGCCGAGGCGCTGATGGAGCGCGGCGCGAAATCCGTCGCCGCCTATGTGACGCATGGCGTCCTCTCCGGCGGCGCGGTGGCGCGCGTCATCGCCTCGCCCTTGGAAGCGCTCGTCGTGACCGACAGCATCGCCGCGACCGAGGCGGTGGGCGCGGCGCGCAACATCAGACGGTTGACCATTGCGCCGCTGATGGCCGAGGCGATCCTGCGCATCAGCGAAGAGCGCTCGGTGTCGAGCCTTTTCGTCTAGCGATCCGAATTCTCAACGGCGTGCGGCACCCCTGGAGGCCGCCGCCCTTTCACGCAAAGGAGCAGTTTGATGGCCGATATCGTCACTTTACGCGCCGAGGCGCGCGACCGGGCCGGAAAGGGGGCCGCCCGGGCCGCTCGCCGTTCGGGCCGCGTTCCCGGTGTCATCTATGGCGAGGGCAAGCCCGCCACCCTCATCTCGCTCGATCCGCGCGAGCTTACCCGCGAGCTGCATCGCCCGGGCTTCTTCGCGCGGCTCGTCAATGTCGAGCTCGACGGGGCCCTGCACCGCAGCCTGCCGCGCGACGTGCAGCTCGATCCGATCAAGGATCAGCCGATCCACGCCGATTTCCTGCGCGTCAACGCCGGCACCAAGATCACCGTCGCCGTGCCGGTCAAATTCACCGGCCAGGAAACCTCGCCCGGGATTCGCCGCGGCGGCATGCTGAACGTCGTGCGCCACGAGATCGATCTCGTCTGCGCGGTCGAGAGCATTCCCGACCTGATCACGGTGAGCCTCGAGGGGCTCGATATCGGCGACAGCATTCACATCGGCGCCGTCAACCTGCCCGGCGGCGCGCGCCCGGCGATCACGCGCAATTTCACCGTCGCCTCGATCGCCGCGCCGACGGCGATCCGCGAAGAGCAGGCCGCGGCAGCCGCAGCAGCGGCGGCGGCAACGGCCGCTGCCGAAGCCGCGGCCGCGGCGGGCACTCCGGCCGAGGGCGAAGCGGCGGCTCCGGCGGCGGGCGGCGCGGCAGCCCCGGCGGCCGGCGCAGCGGCGGCGGCTCCGGCGGCTGGCGCCCCGGCGCGCCAGCCCGGCGGCAAGAGCTGATCCGGAGCGGGCCGGGCGGGATTGTCCCGCTCCGGCCGCGCACCGCCTCGCCATGCGCCTTCTCGTCGGGCTCGGCAATCCGGGATCCCGCTACGCGATGAATCGCCACAATCTCGGCTTCATGGCGCTCGACGCGATTGCCCAGCGCTATCGGCTCGCGCCGTTTCGCGGCAAATTCCAGGGCGCGCTCGCCGAAGGCATGATCGGCGAGACGCGCGTCATGGCGTTGAAGCCCGAGACCTTCATGAATGCGAGCGGCGACAGCGTCGGCGCGGCGGCGCGGTTTTACAAGATCGAGCCCGGCGCGATCGCGGTCATCCATGACGATATCGATCTCGTCGAGGGCAAGCTCAGGGTGAAGCGCGGCGGCGGCGATGGCGGGCACAATGGCCTGCGCTCGATCGACGATGCGATCGGTCCGGATTACTGGCGCGTGCGCGTCGGCGTCGGCCATCCCGGACGCAAGGAGCTGGTCGAGCCTTATGTGCTGCAGAATTTCCTCGCCGAGGAAAAGCTGTGGCTCGAGCCGCTACTGGCGGCGATCGCGGAGGCGGCGCCGCTGCTGGTGCACGACGATGCGCCGGGCTTCATGACCAAGGTCGCGCTGATCCTGAAGCCCAACAAGCCGAAAGCGCCGCCGCCCGCCCGGGATACGATTATAGAGGACTGAGTAGAGAATGGGTTTCAATTGCGGCATTGTCGGCCTGCCCAATGTCGGCAAGTCGACGCTGTTCAACGCGCTCACCGCGACCCAGGCGGCGGAGGCGGCGAATTATCCGTTCTGCACCATCGAGCCCAATGTCGGCCGGGTCGCCGTGCCCGACGAGCGGCTCGAGGTTTGCGCCCGCCTCGCCAAATCGGCGAAGATCGTCGCCACCCAGCTGGAATTCGTCGACATCGCCGGGCTGGTGCGCGGCGCCTCCAAGGGCGAAGGGCTCGGCAACCAGTTCCTCGGCCATATCCGCGAAGTCGATGCGATCGCGCATGTGCTGCGCTGCTTCGAGGACGGCAACGTCACTCATGTCGAAGGCTCGATCGATCCGATCCGCGATGCCGAGACGATCGAGACCGAGTTGCTGATCGCCGATCTCGAGAGCATGGAAAAGCGCGTCGCGGCGGCGCAAAAGAAGGCGCGCGGCGGCGACAAGGAAGCAAAGACCCTGCTCGAGGTCGGAGAGCCGGTGCTCGAGTTGCTGCGCGACGGCAAGCCGGCGCGCCGCCTGAAGCTCGCACCCGAGCAGCGGACGGTCTTCAAATCGCTCCAGCTCCTCTCCGCCAAGCCGGTGCTCTATGTGTGCAATGTCGAGGAGGATGCGGCCGCGACCGGCAATGCGCAATCGCTGCGCGTCGCCGATTACGCAACGGAGCGGGGTGCCGCCAGCGTCGTCATCTCGGCGGCGATCGAGGCGGAGGTGTCGGTCCTCGCCGACGAAGCGGAGAAGCGCGACTATCTCGACGCACTAGGCCTCAAGGAGCCGGGACTTGCCCGCGTCATCCATGCCGGCTACCGGCTTTTGGATCTCGTCACCTTCTTCACCGTCGGGCCCAAAGAGGCGCATGCCTGGACCGTCGCCAAGGGCGCCAAGGCGCCGCAAGCCGCCGGCATCATCCACACGGATTTCGAGAAAGGCTTCATCCGCGCCGAGACCATCGCCTTTGCCGATTTCGTCGCCTGCGGCGGCGAGGCCGGCGCCAAGGAAGCCGGCAAGATGCGTTTGGAAGGCGCCGACTATCTCGTCCAGGACGGCGATATTTTCCATTTCCGCTTTAACTTGTGACGGCGAAGAAGCCTGTTTCACGCCGCCCGCCGACCTTTTATGATCGGCCGAACCAACCAGCGACAACCGAGAGCAACCGAGGAGGAGTGACCATGGGCCAAAACATCGTGCTGACGAGCAAGGACGGGTTCAAGCTCGACGCCTACCGCGCCGATCCGTCCGGCAAGCCGCGCGGCGGTATCGTCGTGATCCAAGAGATTTTCGGCGTCAACCACCACATCAAATCCGTCACCGATCGCTATGCCCAGCTCGGCTATCTCGCCATCGCTCCGGCTTTGTTCGATCGCGTCGAGAAGGGATTCGATGTCGGCTATGACGGCTCGGCCATGGACAAGGCGCGCGGCCTCGCCGGCAAGGCCAATCTCGATCTGCGCCTCGCCGACACGCAAGCGGCGATCGATGTCGCCAAAGAGGCGGGCAAGGTCGCGGTGCTCGGCTATTGCATGGGCGGCTCGATCGCCTTCCTGTCGGCGACGCGGCTCAACAATGTCGCGTGCGGCGTCGGCTATTACGGCGGACAGATCGCGCAAGTCTGCAGCGAGAAGCCCAAGGCGCCGATCCTCCTCCATTTCGGCGAGAAGGATCAGAGCATTCCCTTGACCGATGTCGAGAAGATCAAGGCGGCCCAGCCCAACGCGCCGATCTATGTTTATTTGGGCGCGGGCCATGGTTTCCATTGCGACGAGCGCGGCTCGTTCAACGCCGAAGCGGCGCAGGTCGCCGCCTGCCGCAGCCAGGAATTCCTCGTCAAGCACGTCGGGTAAGTGAGCTTTATTAAGAACCCTCTACTCTTTGATCGTCATGGCCGGGCTTGACCCGGCCATCCACGAAACTTCAAGGCATGGATGCCCGGAACAAGTCCGGGCATGACGACAAAGACGGTCTCACCCCGCGTCCGCCCCGGCGGTGGCGCGGGGTTTCATTTCCGGAAACAGTGACAACAACCCCTCGCGCGAGGCGGCGCACACGCCGCGCTCGGTGATGAGGCCCGAGACCAGCCGCGCCGGCGTCACGTCGAAAGCGAAATTGGCGGCGGGACTCTCGGCCGGCGTCAGCCGCACGGTCGCGACCGCGCCTGCGTCCGTCACCCCCGCGATCGCGGTGACCTCGGCGGGATCGCGCTCCTCGATCGGAATCTCGGCGATGCCGTCGCCGATCGACCAATCGATCGTCGGCGAGGGCAGCGCGACATAGAACGGCACGCCATTGTCCTTGGCGGCGAGTGCTTTGAGATACGTTCCGATCTTGTTGGCGACATCGCCCGAGGCCGCGGTGCGGTCGGTGCCGGTGATGCAGAGATCGACGCGGCCATGCTGCATCAGATGGCCGCCGGCATTGTCGACGATCACCGTATGCGCCACGCCGTGCTGGCCCAGCTCCCAAGCGGTGAGGCTTGCGCCCTGATTGCGCGGCCGCGTCTCGTCGACCCAGACATGCAGCGGGATGCCGCGTTCATGCGCGCGATAAATCGGCGCTAGCGCCGTCCCCCAATCGACCGTCGCAAGCCAGCCGGCATTGCAATGCGTGAGGACCTCGACGCGCCCTCGCCTGCCCTTCTTCTCCCAGGCGGCCTCGATCAGCGGCAGGCCGGCATCGGCGATGCCGCGGTTGATCGCGACATCCTCATCGCAGATCGCAGCGGCGCGCGCAAAGGCGGCTGCGGCGCGCTCAGGCGGCGGCAAAGGCGCGAGGAGACGGCGCATCTCCTCGAGCGCCCAGCGCAGATTGACCGCGGTCGGCCGCGTGGCGAGGAGCGTGCGGCACGCCGCCTCGAGCGCGGCATCGCGCGCATCGGCGCGCATCGCCAACGCCACGCCGTAAGCGGCGGCGGCGCCGATCAGCGGCGCGCCGCGCACCTGCATGGTGCGGATCGCCTGCGCCACGTCATCGAGGGTTTCGAGCCGTGCCGTCACCAGCGCATGCGGCAGCCGCGTCTGATCGATGATGCCGACGGCACTGCCATCCGCTTCGAGCCAGATGGTGCGCATCGGCTTGCCCGCGACCTTCATCGCCTCACGCCTTTTTGAGAACGCGGCCCGCGACCGCCTCGAGCCGGGCGAGCACGGCGGGATCGCGCGCCTCGGGTGCGGTGATGAGCGCCGCGTCGAGCGCGTGGCGGCAGCCTTCGGGGCAGGTCGCATCGCGTGCGGTCAAGGGCACCACCGCCCTCACCAGCGCCTTGGCCGCATCGGCATTGCTGCTCAGAACCTTCAGGATCATATCGACGGTGACATGGTCATGCGCCGGATGCCAGCAATCGTAATCCGTCACCATGGCGACGGTCGCATAGCAGAGCTCGGCTTCGCGGGCGAGCTTCGCCTCGGGCATGTTGGTCATGCCTATCACATCGCAATTCCACGGCCCGCGATAAAGGTCGCTCTCGGCGCGGGTCGAGAATTGCGGGCCTTCGATGACGATGTAGGTGCCGCCCTGGACGAGTGCGATTCCGGCCGCGCGCCCGGCCTCCGAGAGGCGGTGGCCGAGGCGCCGGCACACCGGCCGCGCCATCGACACATGGGCGACGCAGCCGGCGCCGAAAAAGCTCTTCTCGCGGGCGAAGGTGCGATCGATGAACTGATCGACCAGCACGAAGCTGCCGGGCGGCAGCTCTTCCTTGAGGCTGCCGACCGCCGAAAGCGAGATGATATCCGTGACGCCCGCGCGTTTCAGCGCGTCGATATTGGCGCGGAAATTGATCGCGCTCGGCGGCAGACGATGGCCGCGTCCGTGGCGCGGCAGAAAGACCACGCGCACGCCCTCGAGCTCGCCAAAGCACAGCGCGTCCGAGGGCTCGCCGAAAGGTGAAGCAACGCGGCGCCATTCGACCTTGCTCAGCCCGTCGATCTGGTAGAGCCCGCTGCCGCCGATAATGCCGATTGTTGCCATGGGGGCGAGTTTCCCCGCGCCAAGGCCGCGCCGCAATAGGCAAGAGCGGCGATTGTCGCCGGCGCGGCACCATGAGATGATGCGCCGCTTCGGGGGAGGGCACCCATGACGCTTCGGGTATGGGCTTGTCTCGCCGGCCTCGTGCCGATGCTCGGGCCGCTCGCCGCGCCAAGCAGCGCGGCGCTGCGCTATACCGGCTTAGGCGCGACCCTCCAATCCAGCACCAACGGCGCGCCGCAAGCAATTCCCGCAACGGTCCTGCGCCCCGAGGGCGCGGGCCCCTTCCCGGCGATCGTCATCGCGCATGATTGCAGCGGGCTCGGCGCGCATTCGAGCGGCTCGCCCGGCCGTTGGGCGAGCCTCCTCGCCGGCGAAGGCTATGTCGTCATCATCGGCATGATGGGCGGCTCGCATGGCGGCGCGACCACGCTTGCGACCATGGTCGATGCGGCGAGCCCGCTGGTGCGGCAGGCGCTCCGAGAAGGACGACTGGACGCCCGCCGATCAATGCCAGGCGCTGGCGCAGAGGGCGCAGGAAGCGGGCCTGCCGGTGTCGCTCAAAATTTATCCGGGCGCCTATCACGCCTTCGATAGCGCCTTCCCGGTGCGCTATATCGCCGAGCGCCGCAACGTCAACAAGGAGGATGGCCGCGGCGCCACCACCGGCGGCAACGCCGCCGCATGGCAAGACAGCATCCTTCAGGTGAAGAGCTTCTTCGGCCGCTATCTCCGAGGCGCGGCCAAAGATTAGCCGGCCGCGTTAATGCACCTCGGCCCAGATCTTGCGCTTGGCGGCGTAGAGAATGCCGGTCATCACGAGCAGGAAGATGATCACCTTGGCGCCGGTGCGCTTGCGGTCTTCCTGATGCGGATCGGCCGCCCAGGCGAGGAAGGTGACGACGTCATGCGCCTCCTGCGCGACCGTCGCCTTGGTGCCGTCCGAATAGGTGACGATGTCGTCCGAGAGCGGCGGCGGCATGGCGATCTGGTGGCCGGGGAAATACTTGTCGTAGTTCATGTTCTCGCGCAGCTTGACGCCCGGCGGCGGATCGCTGAACCCGGTCAGCAGATCGTAGACATAGTCGGCCCCGCCCTCGCGCGCATAGACGATCACCGAGAGATCGGGCGGCAACGCGCCGTTATGCGCGGCGCGGCTCGCCTGATCGTTGGGGAAAGGCGCAACGAAGTGATCGGAGGCCCGGCCCGGACGCTGATACATGTCGCCCTGATCGTTGGGCCCGTCGGTCACCTGCTTTTGCGCCGCGATCGCCTTGATCTCGTTCTCGCCGAAGCCGATGCCGGAGAGATCGTGATAGGAGAGCAAGGACATCGCATGGCAGTTCGAGCAAACCTGGTCGTAGACCTGGAAGCCGCGCTGCAAGGCGGCGCGATCGAAGGTGCCGAACGGACCCTCGAAGGACCAGCTTTGATGCGGCAGCGGCGGGGTTGCCTCTTCCTGGGCGCGGAGCGCGGGCGCGGCGAGCGTCAAGGCGGCGATGATGGCGAGCGTGAGCTTCAACATCACGGCTTCTCCATCCGCGCCGCCGCGCCGGCGAGCTTGCCGCCGCCTTTGGTGACCGCGGCGCTGATGCTGGTCGGCAGCGGCAGCGGCCGCTCGAAAATCCCGATCAGCGGGATCAGCACCAGGAAGTGAACGAAGTAGTAGAGCGTCGCGACGCGGCCGGTGAAGACATACCAGCCCTCGGGTCGGTGCGCGCCGACATAGCCGAGCACCAGCACGTCGATGACCAACAGCCAGAAGACCCACTTGTAAACCGGGCGGAAGCGCGCGCTTCGCACCGGCGAGGTGTCGAGCCAGGGCAGGACGAAAAGGATGAAGATCGACGAGAACATGGCGATGACGCCGGCCAGCTTCGCCTTGATGAAGAGAATGTCCGGCACCGAGCGCAGCATCGCGTAGAACGGCAGGAAGTACCATTCGGGCACGATCTCGGGTGGGGTTTGCAGCGGATTGGCGCGGATATAGTTCTGTGGATCGCCCAGGAGATTGGGGAAATAGAACACGAAGACCGCGAAGATGATGAGGAAGACGCCGAGCCCGAACGCGTCCTTCACCGTGTAATAGGGGTGGAAGGGAATGCTGTCCTGCGGGCCCTTGCGGTCGATGCCCAGGGGATTGTTCGAGCCGTGAGTGTGCAGCGCCATGATGTGCAGCCCGACGATGCCGAGGATGACGAAGGGCAAGAGGTAGTGCAGCGCGTAGAAGCGGTTGAGCGTCGGGTTGGCGACGGCAAAGCCGCCCCACAGCCAGGTGACGATGTCGTTCCCCACCACCGGGATCGCCGAGAACAAGTTGGTGATGACGGTCGCGCCCCAGAAGCTCATCTGGCCCCAAGGCAGCACGTAGCCCATGAAGGCCGTCGCCATCATTGTCAGCAGGATGAGCACGCCGAGCATCCACAACAGCTCGCGCGGCGCCTTGTAGGAGCCGTAATAGAGGCCGCGAAAGATATGGATGTAGGTGACGATGAAGAAGAACGACGCGCCGTTCATATGGATGTAGCGGATGAGCCATCCATAATTCACCTGGCGCATGATCCGCTCGACGGAATCGAAGGCGAGATCGACGTTCGGCGTGTACTCCATCGCGAGGAAGATGCCGGTCAAAATCATGATGACGAGCATGATCCCGGCGAGCGAGCCGAAATTCCACCAATAGCTCAGGTTCTTCGGCGTCGGATATTCATGCAGCTCGTGCCGCATGAAGGTGAAGATCGGCAGTCGGTGGTCGATCCACTCAACGACCTTGCTTTGCGATTGCGGGGCGGCCATGGCGCGGATGTTCCTAGATCTGCTCGATCGAATTGAAGTCGAAGGTGGAATCGGGCGGGTTCTCGCCGATGCGGATCACCGTGTCGCTGACAAAGTGATAGGGCGGCACCGGCAAATTGTAAGGCGCGGGCACGTTCTGGAAGACGCGGCCGGCGAGATCGTAGCGCGAGCCGTGACACGGACAGAAATAGCCGCCTGGCCAGTTCGGGCTGATCGAGCCGGGCTGCGGCGTGAATTCCGGCACGCAGCCGAGATGGGTGCAGATGCCGACCAGCACCAAGAGCTCGGGCTTGATCGAGCGGTAGACGTTCTTGGCGTAGGCGCCCTGCTGATCGGCGCTCGAATTCGGGTCGCGCAGCTGGCCCGCATCCTTATCGGCCTTGAGCGTCGCGATCTGATCGGGCGTCCGGTGAACGATGAAGATCGGGCGGCTGCGCCACAGCACGATAATCTGCTGTCCCGGCTGGACGCCCGAGATATCGATGTCGATCGGCGCGCCGGCGGCAAGCGTGTCGCTCGCCGGATTCATGCTCGTGATCAGCGGCCAGACCGCGCAGGCCGCGCCGATCCCGGCCACCGCCGTCGCCGCCAGCGAGAGAAAATCCCGCCGCGTCCCGCCCTCGGGGCCATGCGCATCCATCGGGCCTGGTCGCGCGGTTTCCGCCATGAATTCCCCTCTCTTCGGTCCTATTCTGTCGCGCAAAGCCGCCGAGCGGAATCGCGCGAGCCACGGCATCGAGACGATGCAGTCCGCGGCGGAAGCTATACTGTTGAACGAAGCCGACTATGCGACATCCTGCCGCACGAAGAGGAGGCAAGCCCGTCATGCGGCTCGTGCTTTACGAACCCGACATTCCGCAAAACACCGGCGCGATTTTGCGCCTCGCCGCCTGCCTCGGCATCGCCGCCGATTTGATCGAGCCCTTCGGCTTTCTTTGGGAGGATCGCCGTTTGAAGCGCGCCGGCATGGACTATCTCGATCTGGCCCAGCATGCGCGCCACGCCTCCTGGTCACGCTATTTCGCGGCGCGCGGCGGCGGCCGGCTGGTGCTGCTGACGACGCGCGGCACCATTGCCTATCACCGCTTCGCCTTTCGCTCCGACGACAATCTGCTGTTGGGACGCGAATCGAGCGGCGTGCCGGAGTCGGTCCATGCCGTCGTCGATGCGCGAGTGGCGATCCCGGTGCGCGCGCCGGCGCGCTCGCTCAATGTCGCGCTCGCTGCTTCCATGGTATTGGGAGAGGCGATGAGGCAAACGGGACAATGGCCCGAGGCGGCGCCATGAGCGAAGAGACGCCGCATCAGCGGGAGGCGCGAGCCTGGTTCGAGGCGCTGCGCGATCGCATCTGCACGGCGCTCGAGGCGATCGAGACGGAAGTTGCCGGCGCCGACGCGCGCTTCCAGCGCACGCCATGGGAGCGCGAAGGCGGCGGCGGCGGCGGCACGATCGCGCTCCTCAAAGGCCAGGTCTTCGAGAAGGCCGGCGTCAATGTCTCGACCGTCTGGGGCGAGTTCAGTGCCGAATTTCGCGGCCAGATTCCCGGCGCCGAAAGCGATCCGCGCTTTTGGGCGAGCGGCATCTCGCTCGTCATTCATCCGCGCTCGCCGCTGGTGCCGGCGGTGCACATGAACACGCGGCATCTCGTCACGACGAAATCCTGGTTCGGCGGCGGCGCCGACCTGACGCCGATCTATCCGGTCGCGGCGGATACGCAAGAGTTCCATGCGGCGCTCAAAGCCGCATGCGACAAGCACGATCCCGCCTATCACCCGCGCTTCAAAGCCTGGTGCGACGAATATTTCTTTTTGAAGCACCGCAACGAGCCGCGCGGCGTGGGCGGAATTTTCTTCGACTATCTCGACAGCGGCGATTGGGCGCGCGATTTCGCCTTCACCCGCGATGTCGGCGAGGCGTTTCTCGGCGTCTATCCGGCGCTGGTGCGCCGCCACATGCGCGAGCGCTGGACCGAGGAGCAGCGGCGTTTTCAGCTCGTCCGCCGCGGCCGCTATGTCGAGTTCAATCTCATCTATGACCGCGGCACGCTCTTCGGCCTCAAGACCGGCGGCCATGTCGAAGCGATCCTCATGTCGCTGCCGCCCGAGGTGAGTTGGCCCTAGGCGTAGCACAGGCGCAGCGCGAATCTTCAGCGCTGCGCCATCGTGCGAAGCAAAGAAAATCACGTAGCACAGGCACGCGAAGCGTGCCGCCGTGCGAAGCGGAGGGACCGCGTAGCACAGGCGCAGCGCGACTCTTCAGCGCTGCGCCGTCGTGCGAAGCAGAGAAACTCACGCGACGACCGCGAGAACGCGGCGGCGCAATTCGGCGAGGCAGGCGCGGCGCGAGGCGCGGAAATCGCCCTCCTCCCACCAGTCCTCGAGCGCCGCAAGGAGACGCCCGATCTCCGGCCCCGGCGCGAGGCCGAGCGCGGTCACATCGCCGCCCGACAAGGGAAAGACCGGCTTGCGCCAGCGTGCGGCGGCGGCGAGCAGGCCGCGCAGCTTGCGCGTCGCGCCCGCTTGGGCGGCGGTCATCAGCGCGCGGTCGATATAGGTCTCGCGGCCGAGGCGATAGAGAAGGCGCCGCTGCGCCGGCGCATCGCCGGCGAGATCGAGCGCGCCCTCCAAGGCGATGAGCCGGTCGCGCTCGGCATTCGACAGTTTGAGCCGGCGCGCGACGCCCTCGGCATCGCCGGCAATGACGGCGCCGAGCCGCCGTAACGCGTCAGCTTCGAGATCGTTGCTGCGCTCGAGGCGGACGAGGCGCCGCAGGATATCGAGCGGCCGCGTCGCCGGCAGGATTTTTCCGAGCACGCCATCCTCGGCCATCAGCGCGAGCGTCGCTGCCGGATCGGCGGCGCGCAGCAGCTTCATCAGCTCGGCCTGGACGCGCTCGCCCGACAAGGTCGAGACCAGCGGCGCCGAAACGCGGCAGGCGGCGCGCGCCGCCGCATCGGCGGCGCCGCGCCCGAGCCAGGCGTGAAAGCGATAGAACCGCAGCACCCGCAGCACGTCCTCGCGGATGCGCGTCGCCGGATCGCCGACGAAGCGCACCTTGCCGCGGCGCAGATCGCGCAAGCCCTCCTGGTAGTCGAAGATCTCGCCATCGGCGGCGAGATAGAGCGCGTTCATGGTGAAGTCGCGGCGGCGCGAATCCTCGGCCCAGTTCGAGGTGAAAGCGACATTGGCGTGCCGCCCGAAGGTTTCGACATCGCGGCGCAAGGTGGTGATCTCGAAGGGATGGCGCTCGATCAGCGCCGTCACCGTGCCATGCGCGAGGCCGGTCGGGACGACCTTGATGCCCGCCGCGGCGAGGCGGCGCATCACCTCGTCGGGAAAGAGCGGCGTCGCCAAATCGATATCGCCGATCGGCCGCTTCAACAGCGCGTCGCGCACGCAGCCGCCGACGAAGCGCGCTTCGCCTTTGAGCGCCGCGAGCAACGCGCGCGTCGCCGGCCGCTTCATCCAGCTCTGCGGCCTGATGCGCATAAGGTCAGCGCGCCGATGCGCCGGCATCGGGCTCGACATGGCCCGGGACGATGTCGCCGTTCTTGACATAGGGCGGTACGTATCTCCCTTCGCGCGGGCGGCTGAAATCGGTGTTGGCGAGAATGAGCGCGAGCGATGCGATGGCGAGCGCCGCCGCCGCGACCCAGAGCGAGACCGGCGGCACCGGCGCGGTCCGCCCCAAGGTCAAGCGCCAGCCGACGTAAAGCGCGGTCGGAAGCAGCAGCGGGACGATGATGGTGAGGAGGACCCGCCCCATCGCGCCTTACCGCGTCAGCGCTTCGGCGAGGTTGACGAGCATGCCGGCGGTTGCGCCCCAAATGTTGCGGTGCTGATAGGGCAGCACGAAGAACGAGCGCAGCTCGCCGCGCAGCTCGCGCGAGCGCCGCAGGTGATTGCCGGGATCGAGAACGAAATCGAGCGGCACCTCGAACACCTCGGCGACTTCGCCCGGCTGCGGCGCGAAGCTCTCGGGCGGGCGCACAAGGCCGACCACGGGCGTGATCTCGAAACCCGTGCCCGTCAGCCAGGTATCGAGCCGGCCCACCACCTCGACATGATTGGTCGGCAGGCCGACCTCTTCCTCGGCCTCGCGCAACGCGGCGTGTACGGCGTCGGGGTCCTCGGGCTCGATCCGCCCGCCCGGGAACGAGATTTGCCCCGCATGATCGGAGAGGTCCGCCGAGCGCAATGTCAGAAGCACGTACCAGCCATGCGGGCGCTCGATAAGCGGCACCAGCACCGCGGCGCGAATGTTGTCGGCCTCGCGCGTGCCGTTGCCGCGCGTGCCGATCGCGGGCGCGAGGAAGTGCGCGCGAATCGCGGCGCGACTCAGGCCGCGTCCATTGCCTGGTCCAGCGGGAAAAACGTCCCTTTGCTCCATACCCCGAACCGGGTCGTGTGGCCGACCCGCTCCTCCCCGGCCAGTTCAACGAGCTCGTAGAATACCGGGCGCACAACGCGCGCTTCCAGCCCGTTTCGCACCAAGATATAGGGCCGCGGACCGCCATTGGCCGGGTCGGTCGCGACGCGCAGCGGGTGCACGGCGTCGAGCGTCACCAAATCGCCAACATTGGTGCGAAAGATGAGCGCCTGATCGCGCGCGCTGCCGCGCCGCTCCAGCGCGACGGCGAGGAAGGGCGCATCTTCGACGGTGATGCGGCCGCGTTCGGCAGGCGTGATCAACCAATAATCGCCTGCCGCATCGCGGCTCAGCACCCGGCTGAACAGCCCCATCAATGACGCGCGATTGATTGGAGTCCCGCGATAGAACCAGCTACCATTCCGGTCTATGCGAATAGCGAAATGGCCGCAATCCCGGGGCCCGGCGCGTCCTGGCGGCGCTTCGGCGGCCGCCGCGAGGCGCGCAAGCCCGGGCGCACTGGAGTCTGCATCGTCCATGATCGCCCTTCGGCCGCAGGAGGAGTCGTTCCCGTGAGCAGCCCTGACACAATTCGCCCGGTCGGCGGCGCCGGTGCCGACCTTGCCGCCGAGATCGACACGCTCGGCCAGCGCCTCGCCGCGGTGCGCGAGCGCATCGGCCGCGTCATCTTCGGCCAGCGCGAGGTGATCGATCAAGCCCTCATCACCCTGCTCGCCGGCGGCCACGCGCTGCTGATCGGCGTGCCGGGCCTCGCCAAGACCCGGCTGGTCGAAACCCTTGGCACCGTGCTGGGGCTCGAGGACAAGCGCATCCAATGCACGCCCGATCTCATGCCGGCCGATATTCTTGGCTCGGAAGTGCTCGAAGAGAGCGAGAGCGGGCGTCGCTCCTTCCGCTTCATCCAAGGGCCGGTGTTCTGCCAGCTGCTGATGGCCGACGAGATCAACCGCGCCAGCCCGCGCACGCAATCGGCGCTGCTGCAGGCGATGCAGGAAGGCCGGGTTTCCGTCGCCGGGCAATATCACCCGCTGCCCAAGCCGTTCCATGTGCTGGCGACGCAGAACCCGCTCGAGCAGGAAGGCACCTATCCGCTGCCCGAGGCGCAGCTCGACCGCTTCCTGTTGCAGATCGATGTCGGCTATCCCGATCTCGACGCCGAGCGGCAGATGCTGCTGGCGACCACCGGCATCGCCGAGGAGACCGCCTCGCCCGTGCTGACCGCGGCCGAGCTCGCCCAGGCGCAGCGCCTCGTGCGGCGCGTGCCCGTCGGCGAGAGCGTCGTCGACGCGATCCTCAAACTGGTGCGCGCGGCGCGGCCCGGCACCAATGCCGAGGCCGATGCGCAAATCGCCTGGGGGCCGGGCCCGCGCGCGAGCCAGGCGCTGATGCTCGCCTGCCGGGCGCGAGCGCTGCTCGAAGGGCGCTTCGCGCCTTCGGTCGATGATGTCGTCGCGCTGGCGCCGCCGGTTCTGCGCCACCGCATGGCGCTGACCTTCGCGACGCGCGCCGAAGGCGTCGAGCTGAGCCAAGTCATCGGCCGGCTGATCGAGCCGCTGCGTTAATGGCGGAGCCCGCCCGTCTCCAGCATCGCGCGGAGCAGGCGGCTGCGGCGCTGCCGCCTTTGTTGGTTGCGGCCAATCGTGTCGCGGCGACGGTGGCGCAAGGCGTCCATGGCCGCCGCCGCGTCGGGCAGGGCGAGACGTTCTGGCAATTCCGCCAATATCAGCCGGGCGATGCCGCCCAGCGCATCGATTGGCGCGAGAGCGCGAAGTCGCAGCGCCTTTATGTGCGCGAGACGGAATGGGAGGCGGCACAGAGCGTCTGGCTGTGGCGCGACGCCTCGCCCTCGATGGATTACACCTCGGATCGCGGCCTGCCGACCAAGCGCGAGCGCGCCGATCTCCTCACCCTCGCTTTGGCGGCGCTGCTGCTGCGCGGCGGCGAGCGCGTGACGCTGCTTGGCAGCGGCATCTTGCCGAGCCATGGGCGCGCGGTGCTCAACCGCATGGCGATCCAGCTCGGCGATGCCGGCCCCGGCCTGCCGGCGGTCGAGTCCCTGCCGCGCCACGGCCAGGCGGTGCTGATCGGCGACTTCATCACGGCGCTCGATGCCGTTGAAGCCGTGGTCGCAGCTTATGCCGCGATGGGCCTCAAAGGCTATCTGCTCCAAGTGCTCGATCCGGCCGAGGAGACCCTGCCTTTCGAGGGCCGCGTCCGCTTCGAGGGCTTGGAGCGCGAGGCGCCGCTGCTGATCAGCCGGGTCGAGACCCTCCGCGCCGATTATGGCGAGCGGCTGGCGCGGCATCGCGCGGGGCTTGCCGCCATCGCCCGCGCCGCCAGCTGGCGCTTTGCGACGCATCGCACCGACCGGCCGCCGCACACCGCGCTGCTGGCGCTTTACACGGCGCTCGCCGAGCGCGCGGAGTGAGCGATGCTCGCGCTCGGCCCCTTCGCCTTTGCCGCGCCCTGGCTGCTGATCGGTCTCGCCAGCCTGCCGATCCTGTGGTGGCTCTTACGCGTGACGCCGCCGGCGCCGCGCCGTGTGCGCTTCCCCGCGCTGCGTCTGCTGCTCGGCCTTGTGCCGCGCGAAGAGACACCGGCGAAGACGCCGCTCTGGCTCATCCTGCTGCGCATGGCGCTGGCGGCGCTCATCATTCTCGCTTTGGCGCATCCGCTGCTCAATCCGCGCGCGCGGCTTGTCGGCTCGGGCCCGCTCGTCCTCGCCGTCGACAATGGCTGGAGCGCCGCGCGCCATTGGGATGAGCGCCGCACGACGCTCGACTCTCTGATCGCCCAAGCCGACCGCGAAGGCCGCAACGTCGTGCTGCTGCCGACGGCGCCGCTGCCCGGCAACGCCGCGCCGCCGCCGCTGTCGCTGCTGCGACCGGCGGACGCTCATGCCGCCGTGACCGAACTCGCGCCCATGCCCTGGCCCGAGGATCGCCAAGCAGCGCTGGCGCGGCTGCAAAAGCTCAATCTAGCCGGCGGCGCCGATCTCGTCTGGCTGTCGGACGGGATCGATGACGGCGAGGCGACACCTTTCGCGCAAGGCTTGGCAAAGCTCGGTGCGCTGCGCGTGCTCGACGACCCGCCCACCGAATTGCCGCGCCTGCTCGCCGCGGGCAATCGCGACGAGAAGGATCTGACGGCGATCGTCAGCCGCGCCGATGCGAGCGCGCCGCTCGATCTCTATCTGCGCGTGCTCGGCGATGACGGCCGTCTCCTCGCGCGCCAGCAAGTGACGCTGCCGGAAGGGGCGTTGCGCAAGGAAGTGCGGCTGCAAATGCCGAGCGAGTTGCGCAACCGCGCAACGCAAATCCAGATCGAGGGCGAGGCATCGGCCGGCGCGGTGCTGCTGCTCGACGAGCGCTGGCGCCGGCGTCCGGTCGGCGTCGTCGTGCCGCACAGCTCGGGCCCGGCCCAGCCTTTGCTGAGCGGCGTCTATTACGTCGAAAAGGCGCTCGCGCCCTTCAGCGAGGTGCGCGAGGGCGATGTCCCCACTTTGCTCAAAGGCGAGATCGCGGTTCTGGTTCTCCCCGACCGCTCACCCAATGGGCCGGCCGAAGCCACTGCCCTCGACACATGGATCAACGCCGGCGGCACGGTGCTGCGCTTTGCCGGCCCGCGTCTCGCCGAAGAGACCGGGACCGACACGCTGTTGCCGGTGACCTTGCGCAAGGGCGGCCGCACCTTGGGCGGCGCGCTCTCTTGGGAGAAGCCGGCACGGCTCGCGCCCTTCGACGCATCGAGCCCCTTCGCCGGCCTTAGCATCCCCGAGGACGTGACCATCGCTCGGCAAGTGCTCGCCGAGCCGACGCTCGATCTCGGCAACAAGACCTGGGCGCGGCTGACCGACGGCACGCCGCTGGTCACCGCCGAAAAGCGCGGCAAAGGCTGGCTCGTGCTCGTTCATACGACCGCCGATCCGGAATGGTCGACCCTTGGCATTTCCGGACTCTTCGTCGACATGCTCCGCCGCATCGTCGCGCTGAGCCAGGGCGTCACCGGCAACAGCGACAAGCCGCTGCCGCCGGTCGAGACCCTCGATGGCTATGGCCGGCTGCAGCGTGCCTCGGCGACCGCGTCGACGATCCAGGCCGGCGGCTTTGCCAAGACCATCGCCTCGGCGAAATTTCCGCCCGGCTTCTACGGCACCGAGGATGCGCGCCAGGCGCTCAACCTCGCGCCGGCGGTGAAGCGCTTCGCCGCCCTTCCCGAGCTTCCGCCCGGCGTCGAGCGCACCTCCTATGCGCGCGGGCCGGAGATCGATTTCCGCCCGGGCCTGCTGACGGCGGCGCTGGCGCTCGGCCTCATCGATCTGCTCGTCGCCTATGCGCTGCGCGGGCTTTTCGCCGGCCTCGCCCGGTGGAAGCGCGGCGCCGCGTCGGGCGCCGGCGCGCTGCTTCTCATCGCGCTCGCCCAGCCGGCGCAGGCGCAGAGCAACGACGATTTCGCGATCAAGGCGACCAGCGGCTTTCATCTCGCCTATGTCCAAACCGGCGTGCCCGAGGCGGATGCGGAATCGCAGGCGGGCCTCGCCGGGCTGTCGCGCGTGCTGCGGCAGCGCACGGCCGTCGAGGCGGGCGAGCCGATGGCCGTCGATATCGAGCATGACCAGCTGATTTTCTTTCCGCTGCTCTATTGGCCGGTGGTGGCGGGCGAGGCGCCGCCTTCGCCGCAGGCGGTCGAGCGCATCAACAAATATCTTGCAACCGGCGGCACCATCCTGTTCGACACCCAGGATCAGGGCGAGAGCACGCCTTTGACCGCGAGCACGACGCAGCAGCGGCTGCGGCAGATCGCGGCGGGGCTCGAAATTCCCGGCCTCGTCCCGGTCCCGCCCGATCACGTCCTGACCAAGTCCTTCTACCTGCTGCAGGAGTTTCCCGGCCGCTGGGCAGGCGGAACGCTGTGGGTCGAGCCGACCGCCGATCAGGTCAATGACGGCGTCTCGAGCGTCATCGTCGGCAGCAATGATTGGGCCGGCGCCTGGGCGATCGACGGCAGCGGCCGGCCCTTGCACGCCGCGGTGCCCGGCGGCGAGCCGCAGCGCGAATTCGCTTATCGCTTCGGCGTCAACCTCGTGATGTATGCGCTCACCGGCAATTACAAGAGCGATCAGGTGCATGTGCCGGCGATCCTGGAGCGGCTCGGCCAATGAGCGGCCTCGCCACCATCGGCGGCTATAGCGTCGCCGCGTCGCCGCTTCTGCCCTGGCTGGCGATCGGCGTCTTCGTCGCGCTCGCCGCGCTCATTCTCGGCTATGGCGCACTGCGCCGCGCCCGCGGCACGGGCTGGCGCCTCGCCGCCTGTGCGATGCTGCTCGTCATCCTGCTCGATCCCTCGCTCGTCGAGGAGCAGCGCGTGCCGCAAAAGGACGTGGCGGTGGTGGTGGTCGATGATTCGCCGAGCATGCGGATCGGCCAGCGCCGCCTCTATGCGCAGCAGGCGCTCGACACGCTGGAGCAGCGCCTTGCCGCCTTCAAGGACCTCGATGTGCGGATCGTCCATGCGGGCGCGCCCGACGCCAATGCGCCGATGGCCGATACCGGCACGCAGCTCTACACCGCGCTGACCCGCGCCCTCGCCGATGTGCCGCGCCAGCGCATCGCCGGCGCGATCATGATCACCGATGGCGAGGTGCACGACATGCCGGCGCCGGCCCAGCTCGGCTTCGATGCTCCCTTGCATGTGCTTTTGACCGGTCAGCCGGGCGAGGCGGACCGGCGTCTCGTCGTCAAGGATGCGCCGAGCTTCGGCCTCGTCGGCAAGGACGTGCACATCAATGTGCGGATCGAAGATTTGCCGGACGGCGGCAGCGGCGAGGCGCGGCTCACCTTGCGCAAGGATGGCGGCGCGCCGGTCATTCGCACCGTGCCGCTCGGGCGCGACGTGCCGCTGACGATCCCGATCGATCATGGCGGGGCCAATGTCGTCGAGCTCGAAGCCGAGCGCGGCCCGCACGAGCTTACCCTCGACAACAATCGCGCCGCGCTGGTCATCAACGGCGTGCGCGACCGGCTCAAAGTGCTGCTGGTCAGCGGCGAGCCGCATCAGGGCGAGCGCACCTGGCGCAACATCCTGAAATCCGATCCGTCGGTCGACCTCATCCATTTCACCATCCTGCGCCCGCCCGAGAAGCAGGACGGCACGCCGATCCGCGAGCTGTCGCTGATCGCCTTTCCGATCCGCGAGCTGTTCGATGAGAAACTCGATCAGTTCGACCTGATCATCTTCGACCGCTACAAGCAGATGAACGTTCTGCCGCCCGCCTATCTCGAGAACATCGCGCGCTATGTCGAGAAGGGCGGCGCGTTTCTTGACGCGGCGGGGCCGAGCTTCGGCTCGCCCGACAGCCTCTACCGCACGCCGCTGGGCGCCGTGCTGCCGGCCGAGCCGACCGGCCAGATTTTCGAGCAGGGCTATGTGCCGCATTTGAGCAAGGCCGGCACGCGCCATCCGGTGACCGCCGATCTCCCCGGCCTTCCCGCCGATGCGATGAAGACGCCGCCCTGGGGGCGCTGGTTCCTCGATGTCGATGCGCAGGCGCGGCGCGGCACGGTGGTGATGGACGGGCTGGGCGATCACCCGCTGCTCGTCCTTGACCGGGTCGGCAAGGGCCGGGTCGCCGAGCTGCTTTCCGACGAGATGTGGCTCTGGACGCGCGGCTATGAAGGCGGCGGGCCGCAAGCCGATCTGCTGCGCCGCGTGGTCTATTGGCTAATGAAGGAGCCCGACCTCGAGGAGAACGATCTGCGCGCCGAGGTCTCGGGCAATCGGCTGATCGTCACCCGCCAATCGCTCGAGCCCGATGACCGGCCGGTGCAGGTGACCGGCCCCGACGGCAAGCCGCAGACCCTCAACCTGGCGCCGCAAAGCGGCGGGCGGAGCGTCGGCTCGCTGCCGGTGACCGAGAGCGGGCTCTACCGGGTCACGGACGGCACGCGCACCGCGCTGGCCGCCGCCGGCGCGCTCAATCCGATCGAGCTTGCCGATGTGCGCACCACCGACCAAAAGGTCGCGGCCGATGTGAAGGCGACGGGCGGCGGCACCTATTGGGTCGGGCCGGGCGCCATCCCCGAGCTGCGCCGCGTCGGCCCGGACCGCACCCTGTCCGGCCGCAATTGGCTGGGGCTGCGCCAGAACGGCGATTATGTCGTCACCGGCGTCAGCGAGACGCCGCTTCTGCCCGGGCTCTTGGCGCTGATCCTCGCGCTCGGCGCCTTCTTCCTCGCCTGGCGGCGCGAAGGGCGATAGAAGGCTTAACCCATTTCCGCTAGAGCATGGTCCGCTCGAATGGGGAATGGGTGCCGCTTGAAGAGATCGCGCCATCGCTTGCCAGGCCGGAGGCTGACGCTGTGCTGAGGCATGTTCTCGCGCCGATCCATCGCGATGGCTGGCGCTTCATCGCGATTTTCGCCGTCGTGGCCGCGATCCTCTTCTGGATCGCGCAGCCGCTCGGCTGGCTCGGCCTCTTGGCCACCCTTTGGTGCATCTATTTCTTCCGCGATCCCTGGCGGGTGAGCCCGCAACGCCCCGGTCTCGTGCTGTCGCCGGCGGATGGGCTCATCATCGCGATCGACGAGGCGCCGCCGCCGCCCGAGCTCGGTTTCGGCCCGCAGAGGATGCGCCGGATCGCCATCTTCATGAGCGTCTTCGACGTACATGTGAACCGCGCGCCGATGGCCGGCAACGTCGCCAAGCTTGCCTACAGCCCGGGAAAATTTTTCAATGCGAGCCTCGACAAGGCGAGCAGCGACAATGAGCGCATGGCAACCCGGCTCTCGACCGCCGGTGGCGACATTGCCGTGGTGCAGATCGCCGGGCTGGTCGCGCGCCGTATCGTCTCGACATTGCGCGAGGGCGAAACGATCATCGCCGGCCAGCGCATCGGCCTCATCCGCTTCGGCAGCCGCGCCGAGGTCTATCTGCCGCCGAGCTGGGCGGTGCTGGCGTTGATCGGTCAGCGCGCTTTGGGCGGCGAGACCGTGCTGGCCGATGCCTCGAGCACCGAGCCGCTGCGCCGCGCGACGGAGCACTGACATGCCGCGGCCCCGCCTGCGCGTCCGTCCGATCCGCGGCCTCTCGCTCAACCGGATGATCCCCAACATCTTGACGCTCTTGGCGCTCTGCGCCGGGATGACCGCGATGCGTCTCGCGCTCGGCGAACATTATCAGCAAGCGGTGGTCGCGATCATCGTCGCCGGCATTCTCGACGGCATCGACGGGCGCATCGCGCGCCTCCTCAAAGGCACCTCGGAATTCGGCGCCGAGCTCGACTCGCTGTCGGATTTCGTCAGCTTCGGCGTCGCCCCCGCCCTCCTCCTCTATGTCTGGACGCTGCACAATCTGCAAAGCATCGGCTGGGTGGTGGCGCTGCTCTTCGCCGTGTGCTGCGCGCTGCGCTTGGCGCGGTTCAACACCCAGATCGGCGCCGATTTGCCGGCCTACGCCTACAATTTCTTCACGGGCGTGCCGGCGCCGGCGGGCGCTGGCCTCGCCATCCTGCCCATGCTGCTCAACTTCGAGTTCGGCTGGGACGGGTTTCGCACGCCGTGGTTCAGCGGCGCGGTGCTGGCGGCGACCGCCGCGCTGATGGTCAGCCGCGTCCCGACCTTTTCGGCGAAGCGCATCAAGGTGCCGCGCGAATGGGCGCTGGCGCTGCTCTTGGTGATCGGCGGCCTCGCCGCCCTCGCCACCACCGAGCCTTGGGCGACCTTGCTCATGATCGGCTTCATCTACATCGCCTCCATCCCGTTGAGCATCCGCGCCTTCACGCGGCTGCGCCAGGCGGCCGAGGAGCTGCGCGCGGCGGGACGCGGCGAAGTCTTGGAGATCGAGCGCAAGCGCCCGGGCGGGTGACGCTCAGCTGCGCGGCGCGAGGCCGAATTCCCGCGCCAGAAGCTCGTAGGATTTGAGCCGCGCATCGAAATCATAGGTGATCGTCACGATCACGAATTCCTCGATGCCGTAGCTTGTCCCGAGCGCCAGCAGCTTTTCCTTGCACTGCGCCGGATCGCCGATCACCTGACGCTGGCGGTTGAAGGCGATGCGCAGCCGCTCCTCGCGCGAATAGGGATAGGCCTCGGCCTCTTCGAGCGACGGCACCGGGCCGCGAATGCCCTGATCCATGCGCAGCCGCGAGAGGTCGCGCGAGAGGGCAAGGCGCTGCGCTTGCGTCTCGCTCTCGGCGCAGATCGCCGCGACCCCGATGCTGCCGAGCGGCGCGTCATACCACACCGAGGGGCGGAAATTCTCGCGATAGGCGGCCATGATATCGGGCCCGTGCCGGTCGGTGATGAAATGCGCGAAGGAGAAAGCGCAGCCGAAATAGGCGGCATAGAGCGCGCTTTGGTCGCTCGAGCCCAAAAGCCAGGGCTCGGGGTAGGTTGCGCCGCGCGGCTGTGCCGTGATGCCGGCGAAGGGATGGCCGTCGGGAATGGCATCGCGCAGGAATGCCAGCAGGTCCTGGATCTGGCGCGGGAATTCCTCGATGCCGAGCGCGCCCGGGCCATGGGCGAGCGCCCTGGCCGTTGCGTAATCGCTCCCCGGGGCGCGGCCGATGCCGAGATCGATCCGCCCGGGGTAGAGCGCCTCGAGCATGCGGAACTGCTCCGCGACTTTGAGCGCGCTGTAATGGGAGAGCATCACGCCGCCCGTGCCGACGCGCATCGTTTGCGTCGCCGCGGCAAGGCGCGCTGCGAGAATTTCGGGAGACGCGCCCGCCAAGCCGTCCGATGCGTGATGCTCGGCGACCCAATAGCGGTGATAGCCCCAGCGCTCGCAGGCGCGCGCCAGCTCGACCGATTCGGCGACCGCCTGCGTCGGCGTGCCGCCGGCGCGGATCGGCGATTGGTCGAGCACGGAGAGACGGATCATGATGATAAGCAGCTCAGAACAATGATTCCCGTCGTCCCCGCGAAAGCGGGGACCCAGAGCGAGCAACCGGCATATGAAGCAAAAGCAACCATGCGTCTACATTCTCGCCAGCCGGAGAAACGGTACCCTCTACATCGGCGTGACCAGCAACGTCGCGCAGAGGACATGGCAGCATCGCACAGAAGCGGTCGAAGGGTTCACGAGAAATTATCACGTGCACATGCTTGTTTATCTCGAATTCCACGCCACGATGGAAGCAGCGATCATCCGCGAAAAGCAACTCAAGAAATGGCGCCGTCAATGGAAGTTGCAACTGATCGAGCGCGATAATCCCTCATGGCGCGATCTCTATGATGATCTCCTTGCGTAACCCGCCCTGGGTCCCCGCTTTCGCGGGGACGACGGTCAAAGAGCGTCCCCACACCTACCCGCCCGCCAGCTCCTCGGTCTGTTCGCGCGTCGCGTTGAAGGTCAGTTTCGGCCAGTCCTTCGTCATGCGGTCGAGATCCCAGGCATTGCGCGCGAGGAACACCGGAACGCCGTCATGGTCCTCGGCGATCATGGAACGGTTGGCATCTTCGAAGCGCTTCACCTCCTCGGCCGCGCCCGAAACCCAGCGCGCGGTCTCGAACTGGCTCTGCTCGAAACGCACGCCGAGATCGTATTCGCTCTTGATGCGCGCGGCCAAGACTTCGAGCTGCAGCGGACCGACGACGCCGACGATCCAGTCGCCGCCGGTCAGCGGACGGAACACGCGCGTCACGCCCTCTTCAGCGAGCTGCTCCAGCGCGCGCTTCAGATGCTTCGACTTCATCGGGTCTTCGAGGCGCACGCGGCGCAGGATCTCGGGGGCAAAGCTCGGGATACCGGTGATGCGCAGCTCCTCACCTTCGGTCAGCGTGTCGCCGATGCGCAGCGTGCCGTGATTGGGAATGCCGATGATGTCGCCCGGCCAGGCCTCCTCCGCGAGGTTGCGCTCGCGCGCGAGGAACAGCACCGGGTTCTGGATGCTCATGGTCTTGCCGCTGCGGCGATGCTTCAATTTCATGCCGCGGCGGAAGCGGCCCGAGCAGAGGCGCAGAAAGGCGATGCGGTCGCGATGCTGCGGATCGATATTCGCCTGCACCTTGAAGACGAAGCCCGCGACCTTGGGCGAGCCCGGCTCGATCGGATGCGGCAGCGCCGGCTGCGGCCGCGGGCTTGGCGCCAGCGCGCCAACGCCTTTCATCAATTCGCGCACGCCGAAATTGTTGAGCGCCGAGCCGAAGAAGACCGGCGTCATATGACCCTGTCGATAGGCCTCGCGGTCGAAAGCCGGCGTCAAGCCGCGCGCCATCGCCACTTCCTCGCGCAGCTTTTGCAGCGCCGCCGTCGGCAGGAGCTGCTCGAGCTTGGGATCATCGAGACCACTGCAGCGCACCGGGTCGGTGATGCGCTCGCCGGCGCCGCGCTCGAACAGCAGCAGCGCGTCGGCGAAGAGATCGTAGGTGCCGAGGAAGTCTCGCCCCATGCCGATCGGCCAGCTCGCCGGGACGACGTCGAGGGCAAGGCGGCGCTCGATCTCGTCCATCAGATCGAACGGCTCGCGGCCTTCGCGGTCGAGCTTGTTGACGAAGGTGATGATCGGCACGTCGCGCAGGCGGCACACCTCGAAGAGCTTCAAGGTCTGCGCCTCGATGCCGCGCGCGGCATCGAGCACCATCACCGCGCTGTCGACCGCGGTGAGCGTCCGGTAGGTGTCCTCGCTGAAATCCTGGTGGCCGGGCGTGTCGAGGAGGTTGAAGGCGAGGCCGTCATGCTCGAAGCTCATGACGGCGGAGCTGACCGAGATGCCGCGCTCGCGCTCCACCTCCATCCAGTCCGAGCGCACGCGCCGTCGCTCGCCCCGCGCCTTGACCTCGCCCGCGAGCTGGATCGCGCCGCCGAACAGCAGCAGCTTCTCCGTCAGCGTGGTCTTGCCGGCATCGGGGTGGGAGATGATCGCGAAGGTGCGCCGTCTGGCGATTTCGCCGAGAAGTTCGGCCGGGAGCGCATCCATAATGCCGGTGCTTACCCGCCGGACCCGGCGAAATCAACCGGCGCGATAACGCAAAAGTGAGGGCGCCGCGCCTGCCCGTGTTCGACCCTTCATGGTATGAGCGACCCGGCACGCCCCGCGCGAAAACGCACGGGTGGCGGCCTCGGAGACAGGGGGAGACATCATGCGCGCAAAGCCATTACTCGTCGTCGCACTGCTTGCATCCTTGGCGATGCCGGCCTTCGCTCAGGCGCCGCAGGGCACGCCCGTCAACATACGCGGCACGGTCGCGAAACTGGCCGGGCAGAACCTCACGGTCAAGGAGCGCGACGGCAAGACCGTCACCGTGGCGCTTGCGCCCAATTCCCGGGTCTCCGCTCTCGCGAGGAAGAAGCTCAGCGACATCAAGGTTGGCGACAACGTCGCCTCGACCTCGATGCCGGGAAAGGACGGCAAGCTGCACGCCGTCGAAATTCACTTCCTGCCGCCTTTCGTTCCCGAAAGCCAGTTTCCTTACGATCTGAGGCCCGGCAGCATCATGACCAACGCCCATGCCACGGGCGTCGCGACGGCCAAGAGGGGCGGCACGCTGACGGTCAATGTCAAGGGAAAGCCGGTCGAGGTCGTGGTCGATTCGAAAACGAAGATCGTCGGCAATACCGATGCGTCGATGAGCGATCTGAAGCCCGGCAAAGCGGTGTTCCTGCGCGCCACCAAGACCGCCGACGGCACCATCACCGCCAACAACGCGACGGTCGAGAAGAACGGCATCAAGCCGCCGATGTAACCGGCGGCTTGCCCGCCGGCGCATTTCGCTTAATCTCGCTCGTGCCGGAGCCGAGGGGAGCCAAGCGCTCGCCCCGCGCGGCGGCGCTTTGCGACCGCTCGAGGCCATAACGATGTGGACAAAACCCCTTCTCGTCGCCGCGACGATCGCCGGATTGATCGCGCCGGCGCTGGCGCAGGCGCCGCAAGGCGTTCCGACGAGCGTGCGCGGCGCCATCGTCAAGCTTCAGGATCGCAGCCTTACCATCAAAACCCGCGACGGCGCGCTCGCGACGGTCTTGCTTGCCCCGAGCTACCGCGTGCAGAGTCTGGTGCGCAAGAAGCTCTCCGATATCCATGCCGGCGACTTCGTCGGCTCGACCTCGGTGCCGGGCGCCGACGGCAAGCTCCACGCAGTGGAGGTGCATATCTTCCCCGAAGCGCGGCGCGGCGCGGGGGAAGGCCAATATCCCTGGGATCTGCGCCCGCAAAGCCTGATGACCAACGCGACCGTGATCGGCATCGCCAAGGCGCCGCAGGGCCAGATCCTCTCGGTCAACTACAAGAACGGCACGGCGCAGGTGATCGTCGGGCCGGAGACGCCGATCGTCGCGACCGTCCCGGCAACGCCACGCGATCTGAAGCGCGGCAAGGCGGTCTATGTCTTTGCCCGCAAGGGCACGGACGGCACGCTCACCGCCCGATCGGTGACGGTCGAGAAAAACGGCGTCAAGCCGCCGATGTAAGCCGGCGGCGCGGTGCCGCGCCGGTTGACAGGAAAGGCTCTCGCTCTAGGGTGACTTGGCGCCGCTGTTCGGCGCGAGGCGAGGGTGAATTTGGCAAAACCTGATCCGATTCTGATCGTCGGCGCCGGGCCGGCGGGGTTGGCGCTTGCCGTGCGCCTGGCGCTGGCCGATGTGCCGGCGCTGGTTTTCGAGGCGGAGGAGAAGCTGCCGCGCGATCTGCGCGCCGGGACCTTCCATCCGCCGACCGTCGAATTGCTCGATTCGATCGGCGTCGGCCAGGATTTCCTCGCCATGGGCATCAAGGTGCCGCGCTGGCAGATTCGCGGCCGCGCGGAAGGCGTGATCGTCGAGTGGGATCTCTCCCTGCTCAAGGACGAGACGCCCTATCCTTTCCGCTTCCATTGCGAGCAGTTCAAGCTGACACCGCTGCTCAAAGCGCGGTTCGAGACGCTCGGCGGCACGGTGAAATTCGCGCATCGCTTCGTTGACGCGACACAGGACGGCTCGGGCGTCACCGCGCGGTTCGAGACGCCGGGCGGGATCGAGACGGTACGGGGACGCTATCTCATCGGCGCCGACGGCGCGCGCAGCGCGGTGCGGCATCTGATGGATGTCGCCTTCGAAGGCTTCACCTGGCCCGAGCGCTTCCTCGTCATCGGCATTCGCCAGGACCTCGCGCCGCATGGCTATACCTTCAACGCCTATGTCGCCGATCCGGTCGATTGGGGCGCGATCTTCAAGATGCCGCATGAGGGGCCGCCCGGACTCTGGCGCGTGCTGTTCCCGCCCGATCCCGATCTCTCCGACGAGACGGTGCTGGGCCATGACTTCGCGGCGAAGGGCCTCAAGCACTTCCTCGCCCTGCCCGGCCCGTGGGACATCGTCCACACCAATATCTACCGCGTGCATCAGCGCGTCGCCGCCGAGTTCCGCCGCGGCCGCTATGTCATCGTCGGCGACGCGGCGCATGTGAACAATCCCTTGGGCGCATTCGGCCTCAACGGGGCGCTGCAGGCGACGTTCAATCTCGGCGAGAAGCTCGCGCAAGTCGCCCGCGGCGAGGCCGAGGAGGCGCTGCTCGACAAATATGTGCGTCAGCGGCGCGCCGCCAATGTCGCCTTCGTCCAGGCGCAATCGATCCGCAACAAGCAGGTGCTCGAGGAGAAAGACCCGGCGGTGCGGCAACGCAACCTCGACGAGCTGCGCGCCATCGCCGCCGATCCGGTCCGCCACAAGGAATATGTCGTCCGCAGCTCGATGATCTGGAGCGTGCGCCACGCGGCCGGCATCGCCTGACCGGCAAAATTTTAACCCGGCGGCGGATTTGTTGCGCGGCGCCAGGCGTTATAATCGCGGCATCCGGGCGGGATGGCCCACCCGGATGCGGCTTGAGAGAGGAACGGGCCAATTTTGTCCGAGATGTCGCCGCTGGCGCGCTATTTCGCGCTCCTTGCCGTTGCCTGGATGATCGCCATGACCTGGCGGCTTTATCCGCAATTCAAGGATGCGATCCGGGTCGATGGCCGCCTGACGACGGTCACGGATTACATCGGCGCGGTCTGCGGCGAGCGCGTCGGCCCCGCCGCAGCCACGTGTCTCGCCGAGGCGCGCGAGGATGCGCGGCGCTTGCTGCGGCGCGAGCAGGGCAATTCGATCCTGCTGATCATCGGGCCGATCCTTCTCTATCTCGCGATTTATCTGCCGGCGGCGGCGTGGCGCGGACGGCGGCGCGTTGCATCCGATGGCTGAGACAGGAGGCTCATGCGCACAATTCCCCTCTTTGCATCTCTCGTCGCGTTGACGCTCGCCGGCACGCTTGCCGCGCCGCACGCCGCCCGCGCGGACACGCAGCAAAAGCAGAATTTCTCCATCTGGCATCAGATGGACGATTGCACGAAGCAGGCGGCCAAGCAGTTCCCCGATCACACCGCCGACAGCAACGCCAAGCGCGAGGCGGCGCGCCAGGCTTGCCTGCGCGCCCGCCGCTTGCCGGTCAACGCGCCGGTCGCACCGCCGCCACCGCAGCAGCACTGAAGCCGCCTCACGCGACGCGGCGCAGCGCCGCCGCGATGAGCTCGATCCGGCGCTCGATGTCGATGTCGAGCGTCGCGGCAATTTCGAGCCGCCGATCCTCGAAGACATGGACCTTGGCGCGCCGCCGGCGGCGCCAATCCATCACCGCCGCGTCGCGCCGCGCCAGAAGCTCGGCAAGATCGGGCTTGTAAAGCCCGATCAGCGCCGTCACCCAGCGATTGACCAGCGGCGCCGCTCCGCCCGGCGCGACCGCGAAACGGTCGAGCATCGCCGCGACATCGGCGGCGACATACCAGGTCTCGCCCGTGACCCAGCGATTGGTGGCGAAAAAGCGTAGCGGCCTACCGCCCGCTTCCATCGCGATCGCAACGAGATGGGTCCAGGGCTCCGCCTCGCCGCCATCGGCGGTCTCGGGAGCGGAGGGCTCGAGCGGCGCCTTGGGCGCGGCGGGATTTTCGGCGATCGCGAGCTCGGGCAGAACCAGCGGGCTTATCCCCGCGGGAATGCCGCGGGCGCGCAGGAAGGTGTGGAAATGCCCGTGCTCGGCCGGGCCCGCGCCGGCATTGCGCTTTGCCGCCGCATCGCTTGCCGGATGCGCGTGATAGAAATACTGCGCATGGCTTGCCGGATCATAGGCATCGCCGGCGGGGTAGTGTTGCCATTCATAGACGGTCCGCGCCTCGCCGAGCAGGGCGGCGACGACCGACCTACCCGCCGCCGCCAGCGCCTGTTGCGCATCGCGCAACGCGCCGCCATGCGCTTCCATCGCTTCCAACGCGGCGCGGGACAGTCGGGCGAGATCGACCATCGGATTTTTGCGGCACCCCCTGCCGGGGTTATGTCGCGCGGCCGCGCCTCTGGCAAGCGCGCAGCGGCGTCAGGAACGAGGGGGCCGCGCCAAGGTCGCCGCGGTCCAATCGACGATATCGCTCGCGACGCGCCGCCAGGCCGCGTTGGCGGCGCCAACGATCGAGGGCACATCGTTGCGGGCGGCGGGCGCCTCGGCCGCGAAGCTGCGCGAGGCGATGAAAGTCCGCTCCGGCATGCGCACGAGCTTTGCCGTGATCTCGATTCGCCATTTCGGCGCGCCCTCGCCGCCATAGACCGCCTCGAAATGCATGACCGTCGAAACCAGAGCGACATTGGCGCGCAGCTCGCCGTTTTGCGGGCCAACGGCGGCGATGCGATCGGCCTTGTCGAAGGACGCGATCAGCAGCGCCTGGAGCATCGAGGAGAGCCGGTCGGTCCAGGCGGCATCGGCGAAATAATCGAGGCTCGTCGGGCCGCGCGCCAGCGCAATGCGGGTGGTATCGAGCGCCGCTTCGGCCTCCGGCGCGTCGATGACGAGCTGGGTTGGGACCGCGCGCTGCGGTGCGGAGAACTGGGCCGCGGGGGTCAGGCGATAGAGCTGCGGCGGCGGCGCCGGCTGCGGCAGGATGCCGCCGCAGCCCGCGAGCGCGAGCGTCGCCAGAGCGGCGAGCGGGAATGCCAGGCGCGTCATTGCGGGCGGTATCCCTGACGACGATCGCCATAGAGCAGCAGCGATGGATCGCGCTCGATCGAGTTCATCGTCCGGTTCATCGTCGCGACCAGCGTGCTGGTCTGCGCCAGAAGCTGGCGCAGCTCGTCGAGCCCGTTCTGGGTGAAATCCTTGAGCGGCGCGCGGTTGTCGCGGACGAGACCGCGGAAATCGTTCACCGCGTCGCCCGCATTGGCGGCAAGCGTGTCCACCCGCACAGCAGCGTCGTTGAGGCTCGTGATCGCCTGTTTGAGGTCTTTCATGTCGGCCGCGCCATTGACGATAAGCTGGTCGATGTCGTTGCTGTGCGCGGCGGCGACCGCCGTAACCTTGCTGAGATTGTCGAGCGTCGCCGCCAGGGCGGCGCGGTTCTTGTCGTCGAGCGTGTCGGAGAGGCGCACGGTGAGGTCCGTCACCTTGTTCAAGAGCTGAGGGAAAGAGGCGACCA
This sequence comes from Allostellaceae bacterium, assembly GCA_035605975.1. Taxonomy (GTDB): domain Bacteria; phylum Pseudomonadota; class Alphaproteobacteria; order ATCC43930; family CGMCC-115725; genus CAIKMD01. Next base: position 42,455 of record DATNGG010000123.1, read on the forward strand.
GCTGCTGGATGTCGGATTCGCGCGACCAGATGATCGGGTTGGGCTCGGTGCCGGTCATTTGGATGGGCGGCGCGGATTTGCTCCCGGGCGTGACTTCGACGGCCGCGCCGCCGGTCAGCGAGGTGATCTCGATCGAGGCGACCGAATCGGAGCGAATCGGCGCATCGGCATCGACCTCGACCGTGACCCGCACGCGGCCCGGATTGTCAGAATCGAGCCCGACGCGCACGACACGGCCGACGGTCACGCCGCTGATCCGGACCGGCGAGCCTTGACCGAGTCCGGTGCCGACATAGGCGAAATAGATGTCGTAGCGGGTTTTCGCTTCGTTGAATTGCGCGTGCGCCAGCCACAGCACGGCGATCACCACGCCGATACTGAGCGCAAGGACGAAGGTTCCGACGGCAACATAGGCGGCGCGGGTTTCCATGCTAGTCTCCGTCTCCCATCACGAGATTTGGCCGCGCAGCGCGTCCCCTCGGCCCGCTGAAATACTCCTTAATCCACGGATCGGTCTCTTGCAGCATCTGATCGAGCGTGCCGAGCTTGAGCCGGCCGTCGACCAGCACCGCGATGCGGTCGGCGAGCGCGACGAGACTGTCGAGGTCATGCGTCACCATCATCACCGCGAGGCCGAGGCTTTTCTGCAGATCGCGGAGCAGCATGTCGAAGGCCGAGGCGGCGATCGGATCGAGGCCGGCGGTCGGCTCGTCGAGGAACAGCAGCGCCGGATCGAGCGCCAGCGCGCGCGCCAGGCCCGCGCGCTTGCGCATGCCGCCCGAAAGCTGCGCCGGATATTTCCCCGCCGTGTCGGGTGGCAGACCGACCAGCGCGATCTTCAGCTCGGCGATGGTTTCCATCAGCGGCTTGGGCAGGTCGAGCTGCTGCTTCAGCGGCACCTCGATGTTCTCGGCGACGGTGAGCGAGCTGAACAGCGCGCCGTCCTGAAACAGCACGCCCCAACGCGCCTCGACGCTGCGGAACGCGGCGGGATCGAGCGCGGCGGGGTTGCGCCCGAACACCTCGACGGTTCCCTGGCTTGGGCGGATGAGGCCCAAGATCGCCCGCAGCAGGACGGATTTGCCCGCGCCCGAGGCGCCGACCACGGCCAGAACCTCGCCCGCATGCAAATCGAGATCGATCTGGCGGTGGAGAATCCGGCCGCCGATGCGGGTCTCGAGCCCGCGGACGCGCAGGATCGGCGCGTCAGATGTTGAGCTGGGCGAAAATGATTGAGAAGGCGGCATCAAAAATGATCACCAGAAAGATCGATTCGACCACCGAGAGCGTCGTGAGGCGCCCGACGCTTTCGGCGCTGCGCGTCACCGCCAGGCCTTCGCGGCAGCCGATCAGCGCGATGCAGACCGCGAAGAACGGCGCCTTCAGAATCCCCAGCCAAAAGCTCCATCCCGTGATCGCCCCTCGAAGCTGCTGCAAGAAGAGCGGCAACGGGATGCCGAGCGACAAGTCGCAGATGAACGCACCCCCGACCATCCCCATCACGTTGGCATAGAAAGTGAGCAGCGGCAATGTCACGGCGAGCGCGCACAAACGCGGCAGGACGAGCACCTCGATCGGATCGAGGCCGAGCGTCGTCATGGCGTCGATCTCTTCGTTGACCTGCATCGTGCCGATCTCGGCGGTGAAGGCGCTGCCCGAGCGGCCGGCGACGATGATCGCGGTCAACAGCACGCCAAGCTCGCGCGCGAAGGCGAGGCCGAGCAGATTGACGGTGAAAATCTCGGCGCCGTAATAGCGCAGCTGATCGGCGCCCTGATAGGCGAAGACGATGCCGACGAGAAAGGACAGGAGTCCGACGATCGGCAGGGCGGTGCTGCCGGTGCGCTGCATATGGCTGACAAAGGCAACGAAGCGGAAGCGCCCGGGATGGCGCAGCGTGCCAAGGCCGGTGATGACGACGAGGCCGAAGAAATCGAGCCCGCTGGCGATCTGGCGAATGGCGCTGCTGGTGATGCGCCCGAGCTCCGCAAGGAGATCGATCGGGCCGGCGCGCCGCTCGGGCGCCGCCGGCGCCGTTGCGCGGGCGAATTTCTCGGCCTGGCGCAGCAGCGGCGAAAACCGCGCATCGAGATGCTCGATCGTCGCCGCGGCCCCTCGACTCTCCAGCACGGCCACGAGACGCAGCAACAGCCATGCGCCGACCGTGTCGAGCGCCTCGACCTTGCTGCAATCGATCGCGACCCGCCGCGGCGGCGCCGCGCTCTCGAAGGCGCGGTCCAGCACTTTGAGCCGTGCATCGAGCAAGGCCGCGCTCGAGACGAGCCAGCGGCCGCCGGCGGCGAGGTCCAGACCTGGCCCCGCGCGTTTCGCCTCGATCCAAGCTTCCTCGGCCATGCCCTGCGTCGTTCTTTCCTGCGTCGCGGCAAGCGCCCGATTGAGCTTTCGCACGCCACGAAGTCGGGTAGATTAGCGGTTCTTTCGTCCGCGCGACACAAGGAGCCGAGCCGTGGATTTGAAGCAGCATGTCCGGGGCATTCCCGATTTCCCGAAGCCCGGGATCCTGTTCTACGATATCTCGACGCTGCTGAAGCATCCCGACGCCTGGCACGAGACCATCCGCCAGCTGGTCCAGGCACTGAAGCCGCTCGAGCCCGACCTCCTCGCCGGCATCGAGTCGCGCGGCTTTCTCCTCGCCGCGCCGGTCGCTTTTGCGCTCAATCGCGGCTTCGTCATGATCCGCAAGAAGGGCAAGCTGCCCGGTCCCACCATTCCGCACACCTATGATCTCGAATACGGCACCGACACGGTCGAGATTCAGTCGGACGCGATCACCGCCGGCCAGCGCGTCGCGGTGGTCGACGACCTGCTCGCCACCGGCGGCACCATGGCCGCCGCCGTGCGGCTCTGCCGCATGGTCGGCGCCAATGTCATTGGCACCGCCTTCATCATCGAGCTGAACTTCCTCAACGGCCGCACCCGCCTCGACGTTCCCGTCACCTCGCTGCTGCGCTACGAGTCCTAGCGAGGATCCGGCCGGCGACGAGGATCGCCAGCGCGACGAACACCAGCAGGAGCGTTGCGAGCGCGTTGATCTGCGGGCTGACGCCCAGGCGCACGCTCGAGAAGATCACCATCGGCAAAGTCGTCGCCGAGGGGCCGGTGGTAAAGCTCGCAATCACCAGATCGTCGAGCGAGAGGGTGAAGGCGAGCAGCCAGCCCGCAGCGAGGGCCGGCGCGATCAGCGGCAAGGTGATCGCGCCAAAGACCTTTGAGGGCCGTGCGCCGAGATCGAGCGCCGCTTCCTCGAGCGAGCGATCGAAGGCGGCGAGCCGCGCCTCGACCACGACCGAGACATAGGCCATGCCGAGCGTCACATGCGCGATGACGATGGTCAGAACGCCGCGGCCGCGCGGCCAGCCGATCGCCTCTTCGAGCGCGACGAACAGCAGCAGCAGCGAGAGGCCGGTGATTACCTCGGGCATGACGAGCGGCCCGGTCAGGAGCGCGCCGAAGAGGGTGCGGCCGGCAAAGCGCCGGTAGCGCGCCAGCGCGAAGCCGGCGAGCGTGCCGAGGATGAGAGCGCCGGTCGCGGCGAGGAGCGCGACCTCGAAGCTCGTCAGCGCCGCGCTCTTGATCTGCTCGTTCTCCAAGAGCGCGCCGTACCAGCGCGTCGAGAACCCGGCCCAGACGGTGACGAGCCGCGAGGCGTTGAAGGAATAAACGACGACCGACAGGATCGGCCCGTAAAGGAAGGCGAATCCCAACAGCAGCATCGCGGCGAGAAACGGCGACAAGCGTCCGCTCATGCGCTCTCCGCCGTCAAATAGCGCCGCAGCAGCCCCATCGGCACCACCAGAAGAGCGAGCATCGCCACCGCCACCGAGGCCGCGAGCGGCCAGTCGCGGTTGGTGAAGAACTCGTCCCACAGCACTTTGCCGATCATCAGCGTGTTGGGACCGCCCAAGAGATCGGGAATGATGAACTCGCCGCACATCGGGATGAAGACGAGAAGGCAGCCGGCGATCACGCCCGGCAGGGAGAGCGGGAAAGTCACGCGCCAAAACGCGCGCGCCGGACGGCAGCCGAGATCGAACGCCGCCTCGATCAGCGCCGGATCGAGCTTCTCGAGCGCCGCATAGAGCGGCAGAACCATGTAGGGCAGATAGGAATAGGTGAGGCCGACATAGATCGCGAAGGCGTTGTCGATGAGCGGCAGCGGCTGCTGCACGAGGCCGAGATCGAGAAGCAGATTGTTGATGAGGCCGTTGCCCTTGAGGAGCCCGATCCAGGCATAGACGCGGATGAGGAAGCTCGTCCAGAACGGCAGGACGACGAGCAGCAGCAGCGCGTTGCGCCAGCGCGCCGGCGCGCGGACGATGCCATAAGCGAGCGGATAGCCGAGGAGAAGGCAGAGCAGCGTGCCCGCCGCGGCAAAGCCGATGGCGTTCAGGTAGGCGCGGACATAAAGGCTGTCGCTCAGGAGGAAGAGATAATTCGCCGCGCTCGCATGCAGCCTGCCATCGGCGAGGAGCGGCGTATAGGGCGGAATCCGCATCGCCTGCTCGGCAAGGCTGATCTTGAGTACGATGGCGAAGGGCGCGAGGAAGAAGAGCGCGAGCCAGCCATAGGGCAGCGCCACCACCCCGAGCCGGCGCAGCCGGTCGGAGGCGCGCCGAGCGGCGTCCGGCGCGGCGCTCACGGCTCCAGCACCAACCCGGCCTCGCGCGCCCAGCCCAAAGCGACCGCCTCGCCGGGCGCGAAGGGCGCGCCCATGCGGCGCTCGGCATTGGCGAGGGTCACGCGCAGGATTTTGCCGGTCGGCAATTCGATCTCGACATCGGACGCTTCGCCGCGATAAGCGAGCGCGCGCACTCGCCCCGACAGCGCATTCGCCCAGCGCGGATCGGGGCTTGGCGCGAGCGCGATCTTCTCGGGCCGCAGCGCCAGCGCGACCGCGGTGCCGGGCGCAAGCGCGCGCTCATGCGCAACCGAGAGCGCGCCGCCCGCCTCCGCACTCTCCAGCGAGAGGACGCCGTTCTCAGCGGCGATCACGCGCGCGGCGATGAGATTGACGGCGCCAAGGAAGCCGGCAACGAACCGGTTGGCGGGATATTCATAGACCTGGCCGGGCGGTCCCATCTGGACGATACGGCCCTCATTCATCACCGCGACGCGCGAGGCCATGCTCATCGCCTCGTCCTGGTCGTGCGTCACCATCAGGAAGGTGATGCCGACGCGGCGCTGAATGCGCACCAGCTCGAAGCGGGTTTCCTCGCGCAGCTTGCGGTCGAGCGCGGTCAGCGGCTCGTCGAGCAGCAAGAGCTTCGGCTCCTTCACCAGCGCCCGCGCGAGCGCGACGCGCTGCTTCTCGCCGCCCGAGAGCTGGTTGGGCTTGCGCCGAGCCAAGGCACCGAGTTGCACGAGATCGAGCATCGCCGCGACGCGCGCGGCGATCGCGGCGCGCGGCAGCCCGTCCTGGCGCAGGCCGAAAGCGACATTGTCGAAGACCGTCATGTGCGGGAAGAGCGCATAGGACTGGAACATCATGTTGACCGGCCGCGCATAGGGCGGCACGCCCGCCATGTCCTGCCCGTCGATGAGGATGCGCCCTTGATCGACCGCCTCGAACCCGGCGAGCAGCCGGAGCAGCGTGGTCTTGCCGCAGCCCGACGGGCCCAGCAGGGCGAAGAACTCGCCCGATTCGAGCGCAAAGGAGACGCCGGCGACAGCCGGCGACGCCGCGCCCGGATAGCGCTTCACCACCCCTTCGACCGCGAGATGCGACACCATCGCGGCTACTCGCCCGTCTTGATGCGCGTCCAGGCGCGGGTGCGCAGCCGTTCATATTGCGGCGTGACCAGCTTGTCGAAGAAGAGCCGCGCGCGCACGGCGGCGGGCGGATAGATATTGGGATCGCTCGTTAGCGCCTTCTCCACCAGCGGCGTTGCCGCACGATTGGGATTGGCATAAGCGACCGCGTCGCTGATCGCCGCCGCGACCTCGGGGCGCAAAATGTAATCGATGAATTTGAGCGCGTTGCCGGGATGGGGCGCATCGGCAGGGATCGCCATCATGTCGATCCAGATCATCGCGCCTTCCTTGGGGATGGTGTAGGCGATAACGATGCCGTTCTTCGCTTCGCGGGCGCGATTGCGCGCCTGGACGATATCGCCGGAATAGCCCCAGGCGACGCAGAGATCGCCATTGGCGAGGCCGTTGATGTATTCCGAGGAATGGAACTTGCGGATGAAGGGGCGGATCGCCGTCAGCACCGTGGCGGCGCGGTCGAGATCGGCCGGAGCGCGGCTCAAAGGATCGCCGCCCAAATAGGCGAGCGCCGCGGGGATCATCTCCTGGGCGGAATCGAGCAGCGAGATTCCGCAAGCGGCCAGCGTCTTGGCATTTTTCGGATCGAAGATCAGCGCCGAGCTGTCGGTTGGCGCGTGATCGCCCAGCGCCGCTTTGACCTTGGCGCGGTTATAGCCATAGCCGGTCGTGCCCCACATATAGGGCACGCCATATTGATTGCCGGGATCGGCATTGGCGGCGGCGGCCAAAAGAAGCGGATCGAGATTGCCGTAATTCTTGAGCTGGCTCTTGTCGATCTTGCGGTAGACGCCCGAGGCGGCCTGGCGCGCGAGATAGGGCGAGGCCGAGGGCACGACGACGTCATAGCCCGAATGCCCGGCGAGGAGCTTCGCCTCGAGCGTCTCGTTGCTGTCATAGACGTCATAGGTGACCTTGATCCCGGTCGCCTTCTCGAAATTCGCGATGGTGTCGGGCGCGATGTAATCCGACCAATTGTAGACGTTGAGGCGCGGCTCCTCGGCCGCGGCGGGCGCGGCGGCGACCAGGCACGCGAGAAGGAAGGCGGCGATGCGCAGCATCAGCGATGCCCGGCGCCCGAATCCGAGGCCGGCCGCGAGGAAAGGCGCGTCACTGCTGGTGGGCGCGGTTGAATTTGAGCTCGCTCTGCGACAATTGGAATCCGACGATCACGGTATAGACATTGCCGAGCTGCGGATTCTCGAGCGGCAGATGCGCCGTGATGTTGTCGGTCGCGCGGACCGTCGGCGCGTCCTTGGGGAAGTCGACGCCCAGGCTGAATTGCTGCTTGCCGAGGATATTGCCGGCGCTGTCGGCGATCGCAACGAAGTAAGGCAGGTCGATATGCTGAATGCTCGGCGAGGTGCGCAGAGCGGCGAATTCGATCGACAGCTTGGTGGCGACGCCCTTCGCTTCCTTGTCGCAATCCGAATGTACCGACGCGATCCGGCCCGCGGTCTGGATGGTCTGCACGCTGCTGTTGGGCACCAGCCGGGCCAGGGTCTGCAGATCGGGAACCGTGGTCGTCGCCGGGCAGGTATAGCCGGTCTTGTAGGTGCCCCCGCCGCTCGAGCACGCAGCCAAGAAGAACGCCGCTGGGACGATCAACGCCGCGGCACGCACCGCTCTCGCCACTCGGTCCATCGCCCCTTCCTTGCGCTCGATCTCTGTACTAGGTTGCTGGCTTGCGGCAGCCGGCCAACCGGCACGCACTCTATGCGACGCGTGCGCGGGGCACAAGCGTCGGGCGAGACGCCGCGACGATACGGATGGCGGTCTATACCGACGTACCCGACGACGAGCTGAGGAGCTTTCTCGCCGAATACGCGCTGGGCGAGCCGATCTCGTGCAAGGGCATCGCCGAAGGCGTCGAGAACTCCAACTACCTGCTGCGCACCGAGCGCGGCACCTTCATCCTGACGCTCTACGAAAAGCGAGTCGCGCCGGCCGACCTGCCGTTTTTCCTGGCGCTGATGGACCATCTCGCCAAGAAGGGCATCGCCTGCCCGACGCCGATTCACGGCCGCGACGGCAAGGCGCTGCGCCTGCTCTGCGGCCGGCCGGCGGCGATCGTCAGCTTTCTCGACGGCATGTGGCCGCGCCGCATCCTGCCGGTCCATTGCGCCGGGCTGGGCGGCGCCCTCGCCCAGCTTCACCTCGCCGTCGCGGATTTCCCAGGCCGGCGCGCCAATGATCTCTCGCTCGACGGCTGGCGCAAGCTTTACGAGGCCTGCCGCGTCCGCGCCGACACGATCGAGCCGGGGCTCGCCGCCGAGCTCGAGGCCGAGCTTGGCGCGCTCGAGCGCGCCTGGCCGAAGGATTTGCCGCAAGGCGTCATCCATGCCGATCTCTTCCCGGACAACGTCTTCTTCCGCGGCGAGGCGGTGTCGGGGTTGATCGACTTCTACTTCGCCTGCACCGATGCCTTCGCCTATGACGTCGCGATCTGCCTCAACGCCTGGTGCTTCGAGACCGATGGCAGCTTCAACGTCACCAAGGCGCGCCTGCTGCTCGGCCAATACCGCGCCAAGCGGCCCTTCAGCGCGGCGGAGTTCGCGGCCTTGCCGCTCTTGGCGCGGGGCAGCGCACTGCGCTTTCTCCTGACGCGGCTCTACGACCTGCTCCACCACCCGGCGGGCGCGCTGGTGAAGCCCAAAGACCCGAAGGAATATCTGATGAAGCTGCGCTTTCACCGCGGCGTGTCGCAAAGCAGCGCCTACGGGCTCGATCCGTGAGCGAAGGCGACGCGCCGGCGGTCGACATTTACACGGACGGAGCCTGCAGCGGCAATCCGGGCCCGGGCGGCTGGGGCGCGCTGCTCGTCGCCAAGGGCCACGAGAAGGAGATCTCGGGCTCGGCCAATCCGACCACCAACAACCGCATGGAGCTGATGGCGGCGATCCAGGCGCTCGAGACGCTGAAGCGGCCGAGCCTCGTGCGGCTTCACACCGACAGCATGTATTTGCGCGACGGCATCACGCGCTACATCCACAATTGGAAGCGCAATGGCTGGAAGACCGCCGACAAAAAGCCGGTGAAGAATGTCGATCTGTGGCAGCGGCTCGAAGCGGCGATCGAGCGCCACCGCGTCGAGTGGCGCTGGGTCCGCGGGCATTCCGGCCATCCCGAAAACGAACGCGCCGACGCGCTCGCCCGACAAGGCGTCGAGCAGGCGCGCGGCGCGGCCGACCTTGGGCGGGAAAGCCCTTAAAGTGCGCGGAGGATGGCGTCGGCGCTCGACACCTCGAAGGCGCCGGGCGCCTCGACATTGAGCGCCTTGACGACGCCGTTATCGACCACCATCGCATAGCGCTTGGAGCGGACGCCCATGCCGGGCGCCGAGAGGTCGAGATCGAGCCCAAGCTGCTTCGTGAAGGCGGCGGCGCCGTCGGCCAGCATCAGCACCTTGCCGTCGGTGTTCTGCGCCTTGCCCCAGGCGCCCATCACGAAGGCATCGTTGACCGCGAGGCAGGCGATGGTGTCGACGCCCTTCCCCTTGATCTGTGCCGCCTTCTCGACGAAGCCCGGCAGATGCTTGGCCGAGCAGGTCGGGGTGAAAGCGCCGGGCACGGCGAAGAGCACGACTTTCTTGCCGCCGAAAATCTCGTCGGTCGAAATATCCTTGGGGCCTTCGGCCGTCATGGTCTTGAGCTTGGCCGAGGGAATCTTGTCGCCAACCGCGATGGTCATCGCCGCCTCCTCATTGGTCTTGCGAATACGCCGCTCACCATAGCGGCTCGATTGGGAAAAATCACGCCCGGCGCCTCCCCGCGTCAGCGCCCCGCGGCCCCGGTCAGCGCCTGCGTCACCGCGCCGGCGGTGAGGAGCTCCGGCAAGGGCAGTCCGCCCGGCGCGCTGGGGCCGTAGACCGCGTTGAAAGGAATGCCGTAGCGCTTGAAACGATAGAGATAGGCGGCGATGGCCGGGTCGGGCCGTGTCCAATCGGCGCGCATTGCGATCACTTTCGGGCGATCGAGCGCCTGGCGCACGCCGGCCGAATCGAGCACCAGCCGCTCATTGACCTTGCAGGTAAGGCACCAATCGGCGGTAACGTCGACGAAGACGATATTGCCGTCGCGCACCAGGGTCGGGATCGCCGCGGGATCGAAGGCGCGCCAGATGCCGCTCGCCGGCGCCGTCTCGGCGGGCGGGCGCGCCGCCGCCGGCACGAGCAGCGCCGCCGCCAGCGCCACGCCGAGCATCGCCCAGCGCGGCCCGGCATCGCGCAGCCAAGCAAGGGTCGCCGCGACGATCGCCATCAGCACGCCGATGCCGAGCGCCGCGCGCAGGCCGATCTCGCCTTGGAGCACGAAGAGCAGCCAGGCTGCGCTCGCCGCCAGCAGCACCCCGAGGACGCGCCGGAGATGGATCATCCAGCGTCCCGGCCGCGGCAGGAGAGCGGCCACCCGCGGCAAAGCGGCGACGAGGAAATAGGGCAAGGCCATGCCGAAGCCGAGGGCGAGGAAGATGGCGATGATCTCGCGCGGGCCGGCGCCCAAGGCAAAGCCCAGCGCCGTGCCGAGGAACGGCGCCGAGCACGGCACGGCGAGAAGCGTCGCAAAGGCGCCGGCGGCGAAATTGCCGAGATTGGCGCGCTCGCCCAGCGCGGCGATCCCGGCGGGCAGCGGCACCTCGAACAGCCCCCAAAGATTGCAGGCAAAGAGCGTCAGGATGGCGACCAGGAAGACGAGGAAATAGGGGTTCTGGAACTGAACGCCCCAGCCGACGGCAAGCCCGGCGGATTTGAAGCCGGCGGTGACCAGCGCCAGGACCAGAAACGACGCGACAATGCCCGCGCCGGTGCCAAGGAAGCCGCGCCGCACCCGGCCCGGGCTTTGCCCCGGCTTCGGCAAGGCCGCGAGCAGCTTCAAGGACAGCACCGGCAGCACGCAGGGCATGAGGTTGAGGATGAGCCCGCCGAGCAGCGCCAAACCGAGCATCGCCGCGAGGGTGGCGAGATCGACCAGGGCCGGGCCGCGCACCGGGGTGATGCTGCCCTCCATGGCGCGCGCGCCGTCGATGAGGGTGACGGCGAGCGGGTGGCCGGGCAGCGATGCCCAATCGCCGCTGACCGGAAGGCGCAGCACCATGCCGTCGCTGTCGCCGAGGACGAGCGGCGCGCCGAAGCCGACCGCCTGCGGCGATTCGATGAAGGCATCGGGCGCCGTCAGCGCGCGGCTGCTGCGCACCTGCAGATCGAGCACCGGCGGGCTCCCGGCACGCAGCACCGCGCTTTCGAGCGCAAGCCCCGATTCCGTGCCGTCGCCCGGCACCAGCGCCTCGTAGCGCTGGATAAGCCGTCCGAAGGCGGCGCCATCGCCCGCAACCGGCAGATCGAGGGCGAGCGTGGTCTTGTAGGGAATGCAGACATCGTTGCAGGTGAGGTAATCGAGCTTGGCGCGCAGATGCAGCGGCTCGCCGGGCTGGGCGAGCCGCGCTTCGATCGGCAGCACCACCGCGCCGGTATAGCCGACCGTCTCCAGCCCCAGCACCGAGAAGCGCTCGGGCGCCGGCCATTCCATCGTCGCGCCGGCGAGATTGTCCGAGCCGGTCCAATCGAGCTGCGGCGGATAGCCGGCATCGCCCGGCGCGCGCCAATAGATTTTCCAATGCGGCTGCAGGGCGAATTCGAGCCCGAGCTTGATTTGCTGCGCATCGCCCAGCGCGGCCTGGCCGGCGATGAGCCGGACCTTGCCCTGATCGGTTTGAAACCAGGGCGAGGCCGCTTCCTCTTGCGCCTGGGCGGAAAGCGGCAGAAGCGCCGCCAAGACCGCGAGAAACCGGCAAAGCCCGTGGATCGGCAATCGTCTCATATGCCCCTTAAGGATATCCCTCTTATATAAGCTGGCCAGCGCCCGCCAAGGTCACGAATTCGTCAGGCTCGCGGCGCGGCCCCGCTTATCCGGCGCGCCGCGCCGGCTTGCAAGGCGGCGCGGTGTCGCTTATCTGAACCCAAGAAGGAATTGGCCCCGTGACGTCGCTCGCCGGACAATTGCTCATCGCCATGCCGCAAATGCAGGACCCGCGCTTCGCCCGCTCGGTGGTCTTTCTCTGCGCGCATAGTGCGGACGGTGCGATGGGCCTCGTCATCAACAAGATCGTGGAACAGCCCTCGATCGCCGAGGTGATGGGCCAGCTCGGCCTCACCGGCGAGGGTTTCCGCGATGCGCCGGTGCATTTCGGCGGGCCGGTCGAATCGGGACGCGGCTTCGTGCTGCATTCGGCTGACTACACCGAGGCGGCGACATTGGTCGTTGGCGCAAGCATCGGCCTCACCGCGACCATGGACATTTTGCGCGCGATCGCCGGCGGCGCCGGGCCGCGGCGGCGCCTTCTCGCGCTCGGCTATGCCGGCTGGGGTCCGGGCCAGCTCGATGCGGAGATCCAGGCCAATGGCTGGCTGCACGTCGCGGCCGATGACGATCTCATCTTCGATGTCGGCTTCGACGACAAGTGGCGCCGCGCCATCGCCAAGCTCGGCGTCGATCTGTCGGCCCTCTCCGGCGAGGCCGGCCACGCCTGACCGCTCCGGCCGCGACCTGAGTCACGCGCCGGGCTTGCGCTTCTGCCATTCGCTCGCAAGCAGGCCGAAGAGAACGTGGTCCTGCCATTTGCCGTTGATGCAGAGATATTCGCGCGCATAGCCCTCTTCGCGGAAGCCCGCCTTGCGCAGCAAGGCGCGGCTCGGCACGTTGTGCGGCAGGCAGGCCGCCTCGACGCGATGCAGCCGCAGGCGCTCGAAGGCGAATTTGAGCGTCAGCTCCAAGCCTTCGGTCATGTAACCCTGGCGCGCGAAACGCTCGCCGATCCAATAGCCGATGCTGCAACTCTCGGCGACGCCGCGCCGCACATTGGTGAGGCTGATGCCGCCGAGCTGCGCGCCGTCCTCGACGCGAAAAAGGAGGAAGGTGTAGCCCTGATCGCTGTGCCACTCGAAGGCATAGCGCGCGAGCCGGCGCCGGAACGCGGCCCGAGTCAACGCATCGTCGCTCCACAACGGCTCCCAGGGCGTGAGGAAAGCGCGCGAGGCTTCGCGCAGCTCGGCCCAGGCCTGCCAATCCTGGCGCTCGGGCGCGCGCAGCGCCAAGACCCGGCCGACGAGGCGAAAGGGAGGCGGGGCCGCGCCGAACAGGCGTTGCAGACGAAGCAGATCGAGCGCCACCCCCGCCCCCGTTTCCTGCCTCAAGGTTTCAGCTGTTCGACAAGGCGATCATAACCCTCGATCCGGCCGATCGGCCCGAGCGCCGTCAGCGTCGGCGCCGCCGCGGCGAGCCGGCGCGCGACGCGGATCACCGAATCCTCGTCGACCGCGTCGATGTGGCGCACCAGTTCCGCCGGATCGAGCGGCCGGCCAAAGACCAGCATGTGATTGGCCTGCTGCTCGCAGCGCGCCGTCGTTCCCTCGAGCGACATGAGCAGCCCCGCCTTGAGCTGGGCGCGCGCACGCTCGAGCTCGGCCGGCTCGAGCCCCGCTTCGAGCCGGCGGATCTCGGCGGTCAAGGCCGGCATGAGCTCGCTCGCCTCGTCCTCGCCGGTGCCGGCATAGATGCCGAAGAGCCCGCCATCGCTGTAGCTATGGCTGAAGGAATAGATCGAATAGACGAGGCCGCGCTTCTCGCGAATCTCCTGGAAGAGGCGCGAGGACATGCCGCCACCGAGCGCGGTCGACAGTATCGAGGCGGCGTAGTAATCGCGATCGGCGAAGGCGAAGCCGGGGAAGCCCAGCAGCACATGGACCTGCTCGAGCTCGCGCTCTTCGCGCCAATCGCCGCCGACATAGCGCGCCGGCTCGGTCGCCGCCGCGCTATGCGCCGTCAGCGCCGCGAAGGAGCGCTCGGCCGCGGCGACGAGCGCGTCATGACTGACATTCCCGGCGGCGACCAGCAGCATGCCCGGCGCGGCGTAGGTGCTGTGCATGTAGCCCGCGACGCTGTCGCGATCGAGCTGCTTGACGATTTCGCTGCGGCCCAGCACCGGCTGGCCCATCGGCTGATCGGGATAGGCGCACTCCTGGAAGAGGTCGTAGATGATGTCGTCGGGCGTATCCTGCGCCTGGCCGATCTCCTGGAGGATCACCGCGCGCTCGCGCTCCAGCTCGTTCGCATCGAAGATCGAGTTCTGGAGAATATCGGCGAGGATGTCGACGGCGAGCGCGACATCCGCCTTCAGCACCTTGGCGTAATAGGCGGTGTGCTCGCGCGAGGTATAGGCGTTGACATGCCCGCCCACCGCTTCGATCTCGGCGGCGATGTCGAGCGCGCTGCGCCGCTGCGTGCCCTTGAACGCCATATGCTCCAAGAGATGGGCGACGCCATTGATGGCGGCAGGCTCGTGGCGCGTGCCGACATCGACCCAGACGCCGATCGAGACGGTCTCGACCGAGTCCATGCGATCGGTGACGACGCGCATGCCATTGGCGAGCCGGCTCATTGTCACGGTCATGATGCGGCTCCGGCGAGAACCGCGCTCGCATGGGCGCGGATGAAATCCTCGACGGCGCCGAGGTCGTTGGCAAGAGCGGGCGCGCGCTCGGGCGCCGTCAACACCCCCGCGAGCCGAACCGGCATCTCGGGCTTCTTGCCGATCGCGCGCTCGACCGCCTCGGGGAATTTCGCCGGATGCGCCGTCGCCAGCGCCACCATCGGCGTGGCCCGATCGGCGCGCTTCGCCTTGGCGGCAGCGACCGCGACCGCGCTGTGCGGATCGAGGATCACGCCGGTCGCGCGATAGGTCGCGGCGATCTCCGCGAGGATGCCGGCATCGTCGACGCGCTGCGCGGCAAAGAGCGCGGCCGCTTGATGCCATTCGGCGCGCGAGGCCGGCAGCGTGCCGTCGCGGCGGAACGCCGCCATGGCCGCGGCGACGCGCGCCGCATCGCCGCCCGCGAGCTCGAAATAAAGCCGCTCGAAATTGCTCGAGACCTGAATGTCCATGCTCGGCGACAGCGAGGGCTCGACCGCGCCGATGGTCATGGCGCCGTCATTGATGAAGCGCGCGAGGATGTCGTTGCGGTTGGTGCCGATGACCAGCTGGCTGATCGGCAGCCCCATGCGGCGCGCGCCATGTGCGGCATAGACATTGCCGAAATTGCCGGTCGGCACCGCGAACGCGACCCCGCGCTCGGGCGCGCCCAGCGCCGCGGCGCTCGCGACGTAATAGACGATCTGCGCCATGATGCGCGCCCAATTGATCGAATTGACAGCAGAGAGCGCGAGCTCGGCGCGAAACCGCGCATCGGCGAACATCGCCTTCACCAGGTCCTGGCAATCGTCGAAGGTGCCGTCGATGGCGATCGCGTGGACGTTGGGCGAGGCGACGGTCGTCATCTGCCGGCGCTGGATGTCGGAGATGCGGCCTTTGGGATAGAGCATGAAGATGTCGATCGCGTCGCGGTCGCGGCAGGCGGCGATCGCCGCCGAGCCGGTATCGCCCGAGGTCGCGCCGATGATGGTGGCGCGCGCGCGGCGCTGCTTCAGCACATGATCGAACAGCCGGCCGACGAGCTGAAGCGCGAAATCCTTGAAGGCAAGGGTCGGGCCGTGAAACAGCTCCAAGAGGAAGAGCCCGTCGCCCAATTCCCTCAGCGGCGCGACCGCCGGATCATCGAAATCGCGATAGGCGTCGGCGACCATGCGCTCCCAATCGCGCGGCGCGATCGTGCCGTCGAGGAACGGCGCCATCACCCGCGCGGCGATCTCGGCATAGGGCTTGCCGCGAAAGCTCGTCAGCTCTTCGGCCGAGAGCTTCGGCCAGGCAGTCGGCACGAAGAGCCCGCCATCGGGCGCCAATCCCGCGAGCAGCGTCTCGTCGAAGGGCAGGTGGTGCGGCGGGTGCCTGGCGTCGCGGGTGCTCGTATAGGGCAAAATCCGATCCCCAATTCCAGCGAAACCGGAAGAGCCTAGTCCCCGCCAGCGCGCCCCGCAACCGGGCGACTCCGCCGCGTGCCGGCGCAAAGCCAAACGCCACGCATTGGAATCTCTCGATAAATTGGCTTTGTTTCGGGAATTATCACCTTGACTGAACGTCCATGATATGCCATGCTTTTTGGCATTGAAGGAGCACGAACATGTCTCGCCCGGTTGATCTGACGAACCCGATTTTCACCGACATTGATGCCGCCCGTACGCATTTTGAGGGCATCCGTTGGCCGAACGGCCCCTATTGCCCATATTGCGGCGTGACGGGTGATCGCGTGGCGGTGTTGGGCGGCGGATCGATGGGGCCGGGCTGGTACCATTGCAAGGATTGCCGGAAAAAGTTCACGGCGGCAGTCGGCACGATCTACGAGCGGTCGCATATCCCACTGACGAAGTGGTTCCTCGCCACGCACCTTATGTGCGCGAGCAAGAAGGCAATGAGCGCGCACCAGCTCGGGCGCATGCTTGGCCTGCCGTATAAGACGGCATGGTTCATGGCGCATCGTATTCGCGAAGGTATGCGCGATATGAACCCCACCCCGATGGGCGGCGAAGGCAAGACGGTCGAGATTGACGAAACTTACGTAGGCGGACGGCAGAAGAACCGCCACGCGTCTAAGCGTGGGCCGAAGGGACGCGGCCCGATGGTCGATAAGGAACCCGTTTTTGCGCTTGTGGAGCGCGCCGGTCGTGTCCGCTCGCATCACGTTGCGGAAGTGAACGGCGCTAATCTTCGCGAGATCGTCCGCGCAAACCTTGCGGGCAAGACCGTGATCTACTCTGACGAAAACCACACGACGCAGTACGCTGCGCGCGGCTTTCAGACTGAGGCGGTCAACCACTCGATTGGCGAGTACGTCCGCGGCGACGCGCATACGAACACGATTGAGTCCTATTTTGCGACGTTCAAGCGCGGCGTGATGGGCACATATCACCATATCTCACAGCAGCACCTGAAACGGTACCTCTGCGAATTCGACTTTCGGTATAACGAGCGCACGGCGCTTGACGTTACCGACTCTGAACGCGCGACCAAGGCGGTCAAGGGCGTCATTGGGAAGCGGTTGACGTATCAATGTGGCGCTAACAGCGGACAAACCGAAACCTCACACTAAGCCTTCTGGCGAGCGGCGCGTTTCTTCGCGCCGTGATTCGCGCCAGTTGTCTTTGCCTTTCCCGGAGAAGAAGGTTTAGCGGCGCGACGATGCTGCGGCGGAGTGTTTGCCATTCGGCGAATCACTTCGTCGCGTCGTTTCGCTGCCTCGCCGTCAGAGAATTGGTCATCATCATTCATGCGGCAATCCGTTTGTATTTGTACGTTGAATTGCAATACCCATGAGCGACGGCTGCATTTGCGGTCGTCGCTAAGCCGCCATCTTTCTTATCAGTAACGTGGTCGATAGAAATCGATTTCCCGTGAAGCATGCCGCCGCAAATTGAGCAGCGAATTGGATTTTCGAATAGCGCCTTTAGAAACGCCGCCGATTTAGTGTTTCTCCCGAATTGTCCGCTTTTTGCCTCAATCTGAATCCCGGCGAATACGTATGAGAATTTTGGATCTGTGCGCAGAGACTCCACAGTCTCAGGCACATTCATGCCACCTTTTTGGCATGCGAAAATCTTGCGCAGCAATTCTACCATCGGTGTGACGCTTCGCACGCCCGCGCCAAACTTGTGAACTGTCCTACTAAGAAATTCCTTGTGTTCGATAAGGAATGTCTCGAAATTTTTTCTCACGCCGCAAAATGCGATCAGCTCGTTATTCTTTTCTAGCCATGTCAGAAACTCTGCGGTCGCGAGAAATGCAGACGGCTGGAATGCCCCGCCTCTCGTATAAAAATACACAGCCGGATGCGGCCCAATGCTAACTGAACTTGGACCAGTGATCCGCTCCATTAGCTTTTCTACATTCTTGAGATATTGAACGGTCTGAGCACCATCTTTGTCAGCTAGGGCGCTTATAGCGGTTTCATCGAGTTTCGCCGCGTCAAACACGGTCACATGATTCGTGCTGTTCACAAGATCAAACACAAACGGCAGAGTGTTATATCCATGTCCTCCAACAGGCATATCGGCCGATTTATGCGGCTCGGATAGTGGGGGCAAGAAAAGACTGTCGTAGAGATTCTTCGCTAGCTGCTGAATGTCGGTTCTTACGGTGTCTTTGAACTCTTTCCAATATTCATGGCCTACGCCGCGGTTAATGATCGCCCTAGAAGCGATTGCGCTTGGCGAAGTGCGAGCCTTCAGAATTTTGATTTCTGTCTTGTCAAGTGGCGTCGCAACTTCATTGATCTTGAAAAAAGATTTTTCCGCTGCCTTCGCATTGTCCGCAGGAACCCACTGCACATCTAGTGCGCGACTCCCTAGTCGTTTAATGCGCTCTCCTAGTAGCGGATCACTGATTGATTGGAGCTTCTGCGAAGCAACTTTGAAATCCGCATAACTCCCAAGATCACCGTGTATCAATGATCGTGTTCGATCCGCGACCTTCTTCTGTTCGTCCGGCAAAAAAATGCCGGTAAATTTCTTTGTTGATTCTCCGTCGCCGTAATCATTGCGGACCCAAGCGAGTAGCGCACTCAGGCGATGCGCACCATCAATGACAAAAACATTCCCACCCGTTTGCCAAAGGATGATGGCCGGAATTAGCTCGCCATCTACAAAGGTTCTGATCAGATCATAGACCTTCGTCGGCGACCAATCTTTAGTCTCGCGCTGGAAGTCGGGTTTCTTGAGTGTGGGAATTAAAAAGCCCTGCTCAAGGTCGGTGATCGAAAGCCGGTTGATCGAAGAAAAATTTTGTCCCTGGGATTCTGCCGTAAAATCTGCACGCGGGATCATCGCGTCGAGATTGACAACATTGATCGTCATTTCTGACCCCCGGTTGATTCCCAAGGGACCATAGTTGCACTGGAGGCGTGTCATGCGCCACCAGAAGAACAAGATGTAGTAGAGCGCCGGCC
Source organism: Allostellaceae bacterium (assembly GCA_035605975.1). Lineage (GTDB taxonomy): Bacteria > Pseudomonadota > Alphaproteobacteria > ATCC43930 > CGMCC-115725 > CAIKMD01. Next base: position 61,125 of record DATNGG010000123.1, read on the forward strand.
TGTCAGGCCATATGGTACCTTAATACCACGTTCAGTTAAAGTGATACCCTTTGTTTCGTAATTCTAAGGTTCGCACTTCACCCGCCGCGCAACCGCGTGACGCTTTTCGCGTACAGACGCTTTTTAGATGGCCCGCCGCTGCCTGGCGGTCAAGGCGGCGGCGCGAAAATGCCCCGCCCTCACCGCTTGATCACAGGTCGAGCACCAGCCGCTCGGTCTTCGAGCCCGAGCAGCAGATCATCATCGTCTTGTTGGCCTTGCGCTCCGATTCGGTCAGCACCACGTCGCGGTGATCGGGGACGCCTTCCAGCACCTTGGTCTCGCAGGTCCCGCACACCCCCTCGAGGCAAGAGGACGGGACATCGAGGCCGGCATCGAGCAGGGTTTCGAGAATCGTTTTGCCCGGCGCGATCGTAAAGCTGCGCCCGGTCTTGGCGAGAACGACGGTGAAGCCGCCCTCGGCCGCGGGCGCCTCCTTGGGCGTGAAATACTCGACATGGATTTGGTCGCGCGGCCGGTCCTTGGTCGCCTCCTCGAAGGCCGCGAGCATCGGCAAGGGTCCGCAGCAATAGATATGCGCTCGCGGGTCGGCTTTGGCCACCACCGCCGCGATATCGAGCATCTTGCCGCCAGGCTCGCCGTCGAAGTTGAAAGTGAGCTTTGCCCCCGGATGCGCGGCGACCGCAGCGATCGGCTCGCGGAATGCGGCTTCCTTGCGCGTGCGCACGCAATCGTAAAGCTCGAAGGGCCGGCCCAGCGCGATGAGGCGCTGGATCATGCACCACAGCGGCGTGATGCCGATGCCGCCGGCGATGAAGAGCGAATGCGCCGCGTCCTCGGCGAGCGGAAAATTGTTGCGCGGGCCGGCGACCGGGATCATCGCGCCGACGCGCAAACTGTCATGCACCCAGGTGGAGCCGCCGCGGCTCGCGCGGTCGCGCTGCACCGCGATCAGGTAGCGATGCCGCTCCGTTTGCGGATTGACGAGCGAGTAGGAGCGCACGACGCCGCTCGGCAAAAGCAAATCGATATGCGCCCCGGCCGTGAAGGGCGGCAACTCGGCGCCTTCGGGGTCGCGCAGCTCGTAGGAGTGAACGCCCTCGGCTTCCCAGGTGACGGCATGCACCCGCAGCCGGCGCTCGCTGTTCTCGGTCATGATGTGAAGTTGGTCCCGCTCAGCGCCGGTTCAATGCTTGTGAAAGCCCGCCAGCCGGGTCAGCCGGCGCACGCCGCGGCCGACGATCATATCCTTGGCGGCAGCGAAGAATTCCTGGAAATGCGGCATCTTGCCATGCGCCTCGAACGCCGCCGCATCGGCATAGACCTCGTAGAGCGTGATTTTCGTCGGATCATCCGCCTGTTGCGTTACGTCGAATTGCAGGCAGCCAGGCTCTTTCGCCACCGAGGCCTGCGCATTGGCGAGAATCAGCGGTACGAAAGCGGCAACGCTCTCGGGCTTCACCTGAAACTCGGCGATAAGGACGAAATGGGCCATCGGGTTACGCTCCTTCTTGGCGAGACTTAAGCGTTGAGATAGCGCGCCCGCAAGTGGCGCTCGAAGATCGCGGCATCGAGCGGCTTGCCGGTCGCCTGGGTGACGAGCTCGGCGCTCGAATAGCGTGAGGCCTTTTCGTGGACATTCGCGCGCAGCCAGGCGAAGAGCGGCGCGAATTCGCCCCGAGCGATGCCCGGCTCGATCGCCGGATCGGCGCGCTTCGCCGCATCGAAGAGTTGCGCCGCGGTCATCGCGCCGAGCGTGTAGGTCGGGAAATAGCCGAAGGCTCCGTCATACCAATGGATGTCCTGAAGGCAGCCCTCGCGGTCGTTCCGCGGTTCGATCCCGATGAGTGCGCGCATTCCGTCGCGCCATGCGCCGGGCAATTCCTCGAGCGGCAAATCGCCGGCGAGCAGCGCGCGCTCGAGCCGGTAGCGCAGGATCACATGGCCGGGATAGGTCACCTCGTCGGCATCGACGCGGATAAGGCTGCGCTCAACCCGCGTATCGAGCCGGTAGAGATTCTCGCCCTCCCATTCGGGCCCGCCGCGCCCGAAAGCGTCGCGCAGCAGCGGCGCCATGAAATCATGGAAGGCGCGCGAGCGGCAGACCTGCATCTCGACGAGCAGCGATTGGCTTTCATGAATCCCCATGCCGCGCGCCTTGCCGACCGGCTGGCGCCGCCAAGCCTCGGGCAGGCCGCGCTCATAGAGCGCGTGGCCGGTCTCGTGCAGCACGCCCATCAGCGCGCGGCGGAAATCCCCCTCGTCATAGCGCGTCGTAATGCGCACATCGTCGGGCGTGCCGCCGCAGAACGGATGAAGGCTGATATCGAGCCGGCCGTGATTGAAATCGAAACCCAGCCGCTCCATCAGCTTCACCGCGATGTCGCGCTGCGCGGCGATCGGAAAGGGGCCTTGCGGCGCCGCCGGCTTGGGGCGGCGCGCCTGCGCTTCGAGCGCGCCCTCGATAAGCCCCGGCAGCGATCGCGCCAACGGCTCGAACACGCGATCGATCGCCGCGGTCGAGCCGTCAGGCTCATATTGATCGAGCAGCGCATCGTAGGCCGAGCGGCCGAGCCGCTCCGCCTTCAATTGCGCGACCTCGCGCGTCAGATCGAGCAGGCGGCGCAAGGCCGGCAGCACCGCGGCGAAATCATTGTTGGGCCGCGCCTGGCGCCAGATCATCTCGCAGGCCGATGCGGCTTTGGAGGAGGCCTCGACCAAATCCGCCGGCACGGCGGCGTTGTGCAGCCAGGAGCGGCGCATCTCGCGCAGATTGGCGCGCTGCCACGGATCGAGATCGTTCTGCGTGTCGGCGCCGGCGAGAAGCTCCGGCATCGCCGCGTCAGTCACGATCTCATGACAGGCAAGCTTCAGCCCGGCCAATTGCTCGGCGCGCGCCTCGGCGCCGCCCTCGGGCATTTGCGTTGCCATATCCCAATGCAGCACGGCTTGCGCTTCGCGCAGAGTGCCGAGGCGGCGGAAGCGGGTTTCGAGCTGCGCATATGGACTCGGAGTCACGATCGCCCTCCCAGGCGCCGGCGGGCGAACCGGATATAGATCACGATCAACGCCAGCGCCAAGGCATACCAGGTGATCGCGTATTGCAGATGGTTGTTGGGCAGATCGGTGATGGTCTGGCCGCCCTTCGGCCAGCCGCCGGGATTGGGCGTCGCGTCGGCATCGACGTAAAATGGCAGGACTGGAGCGACGCCCGCGGCCTTCGCCATGGCCGGCAGGTCGATCCAAAACCAGGAATTGCGCTGCGGCTCATTCTCGGGCGTGAACCAGCCCTTGCCTTCGGGAAGACGCAGCAGGCCCGTCACCCGGACGCGGCCCTGTGGCTCGCCCGCCGCACGCGTCGCCGGCGCTTCGCGGTCGGTCGGAACGAAGCCGCGATCGACCAGTAGGATCGCGCCATCGGCAAGGCGCAACGGCGTGACGATGTGAAAGCCTTGCTCGCCGCGCAGCGATTGCGCGTGAAGATCGAGCTCCTGCGCGTTGAGGAACTCGCCCTCGGCCGTAACCGGATGGAATTCGAGCGCGCGCGCGGCGGCAAGCGAGGATGGCAAGGGCATCGGGGCCGCGTGAAGCCCCGCCTGGCGCTCGGCGATCAGCCCCTCTTTCCAGTGCAGGCGCTGCACCTGCCAAGTGCCAAGCCCGAGAAGGAGAAGAAAGCCGAGCGCGGCCCAGAAGGACGGCCAGAACAGCGAAGCGCGCGTCACCGCGATCAGGCGCCGTCCAAGAGGTGATGGCGAAACTGCATGGCGATGAGCCAGGCCTTCATCACCCGCAGCATCCAGATGGCGCCGCCGATGATGAAGGCGGTCCAGAGCACGGCATGAACCCAGAGCGGCGGCGCAAAAGCGAGCTCGACCAAACTCGCGCAAAGAAGCACGAGCGCGCCGAGAACGAGGATCACGAGAGCCGCCGGGCCATCGCCCGCATCCTCGGCGGCGAGATCGAGACCGCAAGCGGCACAGCGCGGCGCCACCGCGAGAAGGCCGTCATAGAGCTTGCCCTTGCCGCAACGCGGGCAGCGACAGGCAAGCGCCACCTGGAGAGCGGAGACCGGCGGATAGGCGCCCGCCGCGTTCATCGGCTATTCGGCGCCAATCGCGCCAGCGCCGCCGCCCCACCAATAGATGCAGATGAAGAGGAACAGCCACACCACGTCGACGAAGTGCCAGTACCACGCCGCGGCCTCGAAGCCGAAATGATGCTCCGGCCGGAAATGCCCCTTGATCGCGCGGATAAGGCAGACGGTGAGGAAGGTCGTGCCAATGATCACATGGGCGCCGTGGAAGCCGGTCGCCATGAAGAAGGTCGAGGGATAGATGCCCTGGGTGAAGCCGAAGGAGGCGTGGGTGTATTCGTAGGCTTGCAGCCCGGTGAAGCAGATGCCGAGGAAAACCGTCACCGCCAGGCCTTGGATGAGACCCTTGCGGTCGCCTTCAATGAGCGCGTGATGCGCCCAGGTGACGGTCGTCCCCGAGGTCAGGAGAACGAGCGTGTTGAGGAAGGGGATCTCGAAAGGATCGAAGGGATGAATCCCCTTGGGCGGCCATACCCCGCCCATCGCATCGGTCGGAAACAGCGCGGCGCTGAAGAAGGCCCAGAAGAAGGCGGCAAAGAACATCACCTCAGAGGCGATGAACAGCGCCATGCCGAAGCGCAGACCGATCTGCACCACCGGATTGTGATAGCCGCCATAAACCGCCTCGCGGATGACGTCGCGCCACCACACGAACATGACGCAGAGCACGCCGATGAAGCCGAGCGTCATCACCGTCCAGCCATAGCCGTGCATGAACAGCACGCCGCCGCCGGCGAGCACGCCCGCGACGAGCGCGCCGACGATCGGCCAGGGCGAGGGCTCGACGAGGTGATAGGGATGCTTGTGGCCGTGGTAGTCGAACTGTTCGGCGGGTTCCGTGGTCATAGCCTCATCTCGGCGATCAATTGGCGGAAGCGGTCGCGGGAAGGACGGCGGTGCGCTCCGCCGCGGCGCCACCCCTGGCGCGGAACATGGTATAGCTCAAGGTGATCGTGTCGACATCCGTGGCGTTCGGATTCTTGACGATATCGGGGTCGACGAAGAACTGCACCGCGAGATCGGTGCTCTGGCCCGGGTCGAGATGCTGCTCGGTGAAGCAGAAGCATTGCAGCTTGGCGAAATAGGGCCCGGCCTTGTCGGGCGTGACGTTGAAGGTGGCCGTGCCGGTCTCGGCCTGTTTGCTGAAATTCGACGCGCGATAGTGGATCACCTTGGTCTCGCCCGGATGGATCGTCACCGAGGGCTGCTCGGGGCGGAACGCCCAATCGAGCCCGGGCGCGACGTCGGCGTTGAAGCGCACGGTGATGACGCGATTCTTGACGACGGTGTCGGGCGCGAGCGAGGCGCGCTGCGTCGTGCCGTTATATCCCGTCGCGGCGCAGAAGAGACGGTAGAGCGGGACCGAGAACACGACCAGCAGCGACATCGCTCCGATGATGGCGATGAGCCCCAGAACCGTGACGCCTTTGCCGCGGCGCGGGCGAGGATCGTTGCGGCTCATGGCAGCGACCCCAGTCGCGCCAAGGTGACGAAAAACAGCAGCACAATCAGCGCCAGCAGCACGCCGAGCAGCGCGAGATTCTTGCCGCGCTGGCGCCTCTGGCGGTCATCCACGGCGGCAACCCGGTTCATGATCCAGGGAAAGCCCCGGTCGCGAGGATCTGGTCCGCGACCAGGAGCGCAAAGAGCAGGAACAGATAGAGGATCGAGAAGCCGAACATCGCCTTGGCGGCGCGCTCACGCGGATCGCGCATCACCAGCAGCGAGAACCCGGTGAAGATCGCCGAGAGCACGAGCGCGGGCGCGCCATAGGTCCAGCCGGCGATGCCAAGCAGGGTCGGCGAGACGGCGACGGGCCACAGCACCAGCGTATAGAGCAGCATCTGCTTCTTGGTCTCGCGCGCGCCCGCCACCACCGGCAGCATCGGCACGCCCGCTTTGGCGTAATCGCCCGCGCGATAAAGCGACAGCGCCCAGAAATGCGGCGGCGTCCAGAAGAAGATCAGCGCGAACAGCGCCAAGGACGGCAGCGCCACCTGGCCGGTCGCGGCCGCCCAGCCGACCAGCGGCGGGAACGCGCCGGCGGCGCCGCCGATGACGATGTTCTGCGGCGTGCGGCGCTTCAGCCAGATTGTATAGACGAAGACATAGAAGGCGATGGTGATCGCCAAGAGCGCCGCCGCGACGAGGTTGAGCGCCAGCCCCATCATCAGCACCGAGCCGACGGCTAGCACCGCGCCGAAGCCCAGCGCATTGCCCGGCGCCATGCGCCCGGCCGGCAGCGGCCGGTCGCGCGTGCGCTCCATCACCGCGTCGATATCGCGGTCATACCACATGTTGATGGCGCCCGCCGCGCCGGCGGCGACGGCGATGCAGAGAACGGCGGTGAAGGCCAGCACCGGATTGAGATGGCCCGGCGCGAGATAGAGGCCCGCCCAACCGGTGAAGACGACGAGCGACATCACCCGCGGCTTCAACAGCGCGATGTAATCGCCAATCGAGGCAGTGCCCGAAGCGGGCGCCGCCTCCACAACCGCGCGGGCGCGCGCAATGCGCGGGGCGAGTCCGGAGGCGGAGAGATCGGCCACGGCCGCGATGCTCCCGTCCCTCAATGGCTCGGCGACGAGGCGACCACCGGCAGCTCGTCATAGGAGTGGAAGGGCGGCGGCGAGGACAGTGTCCATTCGAGCGTCGTCGCTCCCTCGCCCCACGGATTGGCGCCGACGCGCCGGCCGGCGAAGAGGGTGTGGAAGACGATGAAGACGAAGAACAAGGTCGAGGCACCCGAGATGAACGAGCCGAGCGAGGCGACCATGTTCCAGCCGGCGAAGGCGTCGGGATAGTCGCTGATGCGCCGCGGCATGCCGGCGAGGCCGAGGAAGTGCATCGGGAAGAAGGTGAGATTGACGCCGATGAAGGTCGTCCAGAAATGGATCTGGCCGAAAAGCTCGTTGTATTGCCGGCCCGACATCTTGCCGATCCAATAATAGAAACCGGCAAAGAGACCGAAGACGGCGCCGAGGCTCAGGACGTAGTGGAAATGCGCCACGACGTAATAGGTGTTGTGCAGATAGTGATCGACGCCCGCATTGGCGAGGACGACGCCGGTGACGCCGCCGACCGTGAAGAGGAAGAGGAAGCCGGTTGCGAACAGCATCGGCGTCTTGAACTCGATCGAGCCCTCCCACATGGTCGCGATCCAGGAGAAGACCTTGATGCCCGTCGGCACCGCGATGACCATGGTGGCCGTCGTGAAATAGGCCTGGGCGTCGACGCTGATGCCGGTCGTGAACATGTGGTGCGCCCAGACGACGAAGCCGACCACGGCGATCGACACCATGGCATAGGCCATTCCGAGATAGCCGAAGATCGGCTTCTTCGAGAAGGTCGAGATCACCTGGCTGATGATGCCGAAGGCCGGCAGGATCATGATGTAAACTTCGGGATGCCCGAAGAACCAGAAGAGGTTGAGGAAGAGCAGCGGATCGCCGCCGCCCGCCGGATCGAAGAAGGCGGTGCCGAAATTGCGGTCGGTCAGCAGCATGGTGATCGCGCCCGCCAGCACCGGCAGCGACAAGAGCAGCAGGAAGGCGGTGACGAGGATCGACCACACGAAGAGCGGCATCTTGTGCAGCGTCATGCCGGGCGCGCGCATGTTGAAGATGGTGGTGATGAAGTTGATCGCGCCCATGATCGACGAGGCGCCCGCAAGGTGTATCGAGAAGATCACCATGTCGACCGCCGGGCCGGGATGCCCGACCTTCCCCGAGAGCGGCGGATAGAGCGTCCAGCCGACACCGGCGCCCGCGGGATCGCCGACCAGCGTCGAGCCCAAGAGCAGCAGGATCGCCGGCACCAGCAGCCAGAAGCTGATGTTGTTCATGCGCGGGAACGCCATGTCCGGCGCACCGATCATCAGCGGCACGAACCAGTTGCCGAAGCCGCCGATCAAAGCCGGCATCACCAGGAAGAAGATCATGATGAGGCCGTGCGCGGTGATGATGACGTTGTAGAGCTGATGATCGCTGCCGAACAGCACGTCGCCCGGCCGCATCAAATTGTAGCGCATCAGGATCGAGAACGCGCCGCCGATCAGCCCGGCCGTGATCGAGAAGATGATGTAGAGCGTGCCGATGTCCTTGTGGTTGGTCGAGAACAGCCAGCGCGTCCAGAAGCCGGGAACGTGGTCGCCATGCGCCGCATGCGCGTCGCCGTGGCCGTGCGCTTGAGTTCCGTATGCCATCTTTCGCTCCCCGCGAAATACCTGAAAACAGTTCCTAGTTCGCCGCCGCCTGCGCTACGCGCATCGCACCCGGCGCATCACCGGCCTTGGCGTATTTCTTTTTCGCCTGCGCCGCCCAGGCGTCGAAATCGGGCTTCGAGACAACCTTGACCTCGATCGGCATGAAGGGATGATTGATGCCGCAGATCTGGTTGCACTGCCCGTAGAAGGTGCCGGTCTTTTCGAACTTCATCCAGCTTTCATTGGTGCGGCCGATCACCGCGTATTCCTGAACCGCCGCCGACGGCAGATACCAGCTGTGGATCACGTCGGTGCTGGTGATGAGAACCCGCACCGTCGCGCCGACCGGGATCACCACCGGATTGTCGACGCCGAGCAGACGCGGTTCCTTCGCCTTCGCCGCATCGGCGTCGGAGAGCACGTTGCTGTCGAAGGCGAAGTCGCCCTGGTCGGGATATTCGTAGGACCAATACCATTGGTGCCCGGTGACCTTCAGCGTCATGTCGGCGTGCTGGGTTTTGTCTGCGTAGTAGAGAAGTTTGATCGACGGCCACCAGATCGCGATGAGGATCAGCAACGGCACGATCGTCCACACCACTTCGAGCACCGTGTTGTGCGTGGTCTTCGACGGCACCGGGTGGCGCTTCGCGTTGAAACGCCACATGGTATAGACGAGGAGGCCGAGCACGAGGACTGTGATCACCGTGGTAATCGGCAGGAGAATCATATTGTGGAACCAGTCGACGCGGTCGCGCACCGGCGTGTCGCCCTGCACCATCCCCATCTCCCATGGATGGGGCACTTCCGCCATCGCCAGATGGACCCACGCGGCGGCGAGCGTTGCGCCGCCGAGCGCCGCGGCAAGGACGCGCCGCAGCCGCGTCGCGGGTCCGGATTTCGCCAGTCTTCGACTCACTTGCATACTTTCTCGCCCCTCGGACGGAGGCCGGCGAAACGCCGCCACGGCCCTAAAATTCCAGTCCTGGTAATAACCTCCAAGGCGGCGCGACGCCAACCGCATCATTGCGACTTTATGCCGCATAAAACAAGCCGGGCGCCCTGAAACCGCACGCCGCGCTTCCCATATGTGCTGTCGCGGCCAAGACTCTGGCGCCGTTCTTCGCGCCGTGGCAAAACCCTTGGGCTGGGGAGACCTTTCATGACCGATCTCACGCTGACCGACGATCTTTTCTTCACCAAGACGGGCATGGACCAAGCGCGCGTCGAAAAGCTCGTCGGCGATGCGCTCAGCGGCATGGATGACGGCGAATTGTTTCTCGAATATTGCCAGTCCGAGAGCCTCACCCTCGATGACGGTCGGATCAAATCCGCCTCCTTCGATACGACGCAAGGCTTCGGCCTGCGCGCCCTTTCCGACGAAGCGACCGGCTATGCCCATGCCTCGGAATTGAGCGAGGAGGCGATCCGCCGTGCCGGCGAGACGGTGCGCGCGGTGAAGCAGGGCGCACATGGCACGGTCGCGGCGCCGCCCCTCGGCACCAACCGCCAGCTCTACGCCGCGGCCAATCCGCTGGCGCAGACCGAGTTCGCCGCCAAGACCAAGCTCCTTGCCGAGATCGACGCCTATGCGCGCGCCAAGGATCCGCGCATCAAACAGGTCTCGGCCTCGCTCGCCGGGTCATGGCAGGCGGTGCAGATCATTCGCGCCGGCGGGTTGCGTGTCGGCGACATCCGGCCGCTGGTGCGCCTCAATGTCAGCATCGTCGTCGGCGACGGCACGCGCATGGAGAGCGGCAGCTCCGGTACCGGCGGGCGCACCGATTATCGGCGCTTCCTCGATCCCGCCAATTGGCAGGCCGAGGTCGACGAGGCGCTGCGCCAGGCGCTCGTCAATCTCGAGAGCGTCCCGGCGCCGGCGGGCGAGATGACCGTGGTGCTCGGACCGGGCTGGCCGGGCGTGATGCTGCACGAGGCCGTGGGACACGGTCTCGAAGGCGATTTCAACCGCAAGAAGACCTCGGCCTTCTCGGGTCTCATCGGCCAGCGCGTCGCCAGCCCCGGCGTCACCGTCGTCGATGACGGCACGCTGCCGGATCGGCGCGGCTCGCTCTCGGTCGATGACGAGGGAACGCCCTCCTCCAACACCGTGCTGATCGAGGACGGCATCCTCAAAGCCTATATGCAGGATCGGCTCAATGCGCGGCTCATGGGCATGCGCCCGACCGGCAATGGCCGGCGTCAGGGCTTCGCCTATGCGCCGATGCCGCGCATGACCAACACCTATATGCTGGCCGGCGACAAGGACCCGAAAGAGATTCTGCAATCGGTGAAGCGCGGCCTCTATGCCGTCAATTTCGGCGGCGGGCAGGTCGACATCACCTCGGGCAAGTTCGTGTTCTCGGCGTCCGAGGCCTATCTCATCGAGAACGGCAAGCTCGGCAAGCCGGTGAAGGGCGCGACCCTCATCGGCAACGGTCCCGATGCGCTGACCAAGATCACCATGATCGGCAATGATCTGGCGCTCGATCGCGGCATCGGCACCTGCGGCAAGGACGGCCAGGGCGTGCCGGTCGGCGTCGGGCAGCCGACCTTGCGCATGGACGGGCTGACCGTCGGCGGCACCGCGGCATGAGGCTCGGCCGGCGGGCGGCCTTGCCGCCGCTCGCATTGGCTCTGCTGCTGCTGACCGCGCTTCTCCGGGCACACGCCTGCGATCTCGATAGCGCCGGAACGACGCGTTGGCGCGTTGCGCGCGCAAACGGCGCGAGCTTTCTCGTCACGCCCTGCGGCGAGAGATTCTTCTCGATCGGCGTCAATGTGCTGGATGGCGGGATTTCGGGCGCGCACCTCGACCGGCCGCATTACGATTGGCACAAAACCGCCAGTTCGCTTCCGGAATGGATCGCCGACACGCGGGCGCGGCTCAAGGAGTGGGGCTTCAACTCTGCCGGCGCGTGGTCGCTGCCGCCGCAGCAATTGAAGCTTCCGACCGTGATCAATCTCGAGCTCGGGCGGCTCGCGAAGTTTCACTGGTTCGATCCTTTCGATCCGAACATGCCGGCGCGCATGGATGCGGAAGCGAGAAAACTCACCGCGCCCTATCGCCACTCGCCCTATCGCATCGGCTATTTCTCCGACAATGAGGTCGGCTGGTGGAGCGGCGCGCTGTTCCTCTTCTATGCGCAAAAGCCCGCGAGCAACTTTACCAAGCAGCGCTGGATCGCGACGCTGCGGTCGTTCTATCACGATGATTGGCGGCGTTTTGCGCGCGACTTCGTCCCGCCCGAGGGCGTCGGATCGTGGAAGGCGCTGCTGCAAACGGAGAAGCCGACGCGGCTGCGCATCGGCGGCCACGGCATCGCCGCGGTCGAGCGCTGGACCGCGCTCGTCGCCCAGCACTATTACGCGCTGGCGCGGCGGGCGATCAAAAAGGCCGATCCCGACGCCGTGTTCTTCGGCGACCGGCTGCCGATCTATTACGATCCCGCGGCTTTGCGCGTCGAGGCGCCGCGGGTCGACGCGCTCGCCGTCAACTACAATGTCGCCAGCCCCGAGGGCTGGATCGCGCCCTATTTCTTCGACGGTATTCGCCGCATCACCGGCGGCAAGGCGATGCTGATATCCGAATGGTTCTACGCCGCGCGCGAGAACCGTACCGGCAATACCAATAACGGCCATCTCATGACGGTCGACACCCAGGCCGAGCGCGCCGCGGGCGCGGCGGCCTCGGCGCGGCTCTTCGCCGGCGTGCCGGAAATTCTCGGCGAACACTGGTTCCAGTATTACGACTACCCGCTCGGCGGACGCGCCGACAGCGAGGACTACAATTTCGGCCTCGTCGATATTCACGACCGGCCTTACGACCGGCTGGTCGCGGCACTCGGCGCAGCCAACCGGCAATTGCCGCAAATCCACGCGCAGGCGGCGGTGGCGTCACGCCCCGGCCGCACGAATTTCGCCGTGCCGCACGCGGCCATCGACCCGGCGCATCTCTCGCTGATCGATTGGCCGAAGCCCGCCTCGCTTCTGCCCGCGTTCATTCCGCAAAAGGGCAAGGTCGCCTTCGGCGAGGCCTATCTCAGCTGGAGCGAGCACGGCCTCGCCCTCGCCACCATCGGCCAGGATTATTACGACCTCGAGCTGCTCGATTATCACGGCGATTATCCCCTCACCGAATCCTACCGCCTCGAGCTCGACCTCGATGCCGGCGCGGGACCGAAGCGCTTCACCCTCTATTTCAATCCGCCCAAGGGCAAAACGCGCGATTACCCGCCGATGGCGCCCTTGCTCTGCGCGGGAACCGTCGCGGCACTGCACGACAATAAATGCGCGGAGATCCCCGGCACGCAGGCGCTGTATTTCGGCGCCGATCAGCCGCGCATCGTCGCCGAAGCGCTGCTGCCCTGGCAGGCTTTGGGCCTCGAAGGGCCGCCAAAATCGGGCAAGCTCAAAATCGAGGTCTCCGCCGTTGCCTGGTACAATTCGCGCTGGATGTCGCTCTCGGGCCTGCCGCCCGATGAGGGCTCGGCCGAGCCGCAGCGCTGGATGAGCGTGCGCCTCGCGGCTGCGCCTCAATAAGCGTCCTCGACGTAGACCGGATCGACCTTGCCGCGCCAGCGCGTCGCGAAATCGTCGAGCAGCTTCTCGGCCGGCGTCTTGCCGGAATGCGCGAGCTCGAAGAGCGGCGCGAGGAAATGGCTTTCGTCCTGCGCCGCCGCGTCGAGCCGGGCGCGCCGGCGCAGGCCGCCCCGGGCGAGATCGAGCGCCGCGAGGGCGGTCTCGCTGAGCTTCTTGCCGCGGAACGGCGTCGCAAGCCCGAGGCGCGGCGCCTCGTTGCGCAGATATTCGCGCTCCTCCTCGCTCCAATCGGCGATGAGATCCGCGGCGCCGTCGAGCGATTGGCGGTCGTAGAGCAAGCCGGTCCAGAAGGCCGGCAGCGCGCAGATATTGCGCCACGGTCCGCCATCGGCGCCGCGCATCTCGATGTAGCGCTTGATGCGGATCTCGGGAAAGACGGTCGTCAGATGATCCGACCAGTCGCTCATGGTCGGCGTGGCGCCCGGCAGACCAGGCAGCTTTCCCGCCATGAAATCGCGGAAGGATTGCCCCGCCACGTCGATGTAATCGCCGTCGCGATAGACGAAATACATCGGCACGTCGAGCAGGTAATCGACATAGCGCTCGAAGCCGAACCCCTCTTCGAACACGAAAGGCAGCATGCCCGACCGGTCCGGATCGACATCGGTCCAGACATGGTTGCGATAGCTGAGATAGCCCGAAGGCTTGCCTTCGAAGAACGGCGAATTGGCAAAGAGCGCCGCCGCCACCGGCTGCAAGGCGAGGCTGACGCGCGCTTTCTGCACCATGTCGGCTTCGGACGAGAAGTCGAGATTGACCTGAACCGTGCAGGTCCGGAGCATCATGTCGAGGCCGAGCTTGCCTTTGGTCGGCATGTAGCGGCGCATCACCGCATAGCGGCGCTTCGGCATCCAGAAGCAATCCTCGCGCCGCCATTTCGGCAGGAAGCCAAGGCCCAGCAAACCAAGCCCCAGCTCCTCGGTGACCGCGCGCACCTGACGCAGATGGGTGTGCAGCTCGTCGCAGGTCTGATGCAGCGTCTCCAAGGGCGCGCCCGAAAGCTCGAACTGGCCGCCCGGCTCGAGCGAGATCGCGGCGCCGCCGCCGCTGAGGCCGACGATCGTGTCGCCGTCCAGCACCGGCTCCCAGCCGAAGCGACGCAAGCCCTCGAGCAGCGCGCGAATGCCATCCGCGCCCTCATAGGGCACGGGATGAAGATCCGCGCGGCGGAAAACGAATTTCTCGTGCTCGGTGCCGATGCGCCATTCGGCGGCGGGCTTGCATCCCGCCGCCAGATACTCGATCAGCTGACGCTTGTCAGTGATCGGTGCACCGCCCGACTGCGAAGGTGCCGACATGCGCGATGCTGCTCCAGACGCCTCTAACCCCTAGCCGCGCGGCGGCGCGTCCCCCAACAGCGCCTGCAACACGGCGAGGCCCGCAAGCGCCGCGGTATCCGCGCGCAGCACACGGGGCCCCAAACTGACCGGGCAAACAAAGGGGAGTTTCTTCAAGGCGTCAAGCTCCGTCTCGGCAAAGCCGCCTTCGGGCCCGATCAGCACCGCCCATGGGCCGCGATGGGCGTCCTTCAGCGCCGCGGCGATGGGCGGCGAAGTCCCGGTTTCGTCACAGAGCAGCAGCCGGCGCCTCCCGTCCCAGCCGGCGATGAGCCGCTCGAGCGGCTGCGGCGGATGGATCGCCGGCACGGTCAGCCGCTCGCTTTGCTCCGCCGCCTCGACCGCATGCGCCTTCAGCCGCGCAAGATTGACCCGCTCGACCGCCGTGTAACGCGTCATCACCGGAAAGAGCGCGGCGGCGCCGAGTTCGGTCGCCTTCTCGATAAGGAAATCGATCCGCGCCCGCTTGATCGGCGCGAAGACGAGCCAGAGATCGGACTCTGCCGCTTGCGCGCGGATTTGCGCCTCGATGCGGAGGCTGCAGAGGTTGCGGGCGAAGCTCTCGATCCGGGCCGCATACTCGCCATCGCGGCCATTGAAGAGCGCCACGACCGCGCCTTCCTTCAAGCGCAGAACGGATTTCAGATAGTGCGTCTGCTCGGGCCCGAGCGCCAAGGACTGCCCTGCCGCAAGGTCGGCGTCGACGAACAGGCGCGCTTCGAGTTTCGAAGACACGGTTGCGCCATTTTAAAAGTCCTCTCCGCCCCCGGGGGCGGAGAGGGTTGGGAGAGGTGGGGGTCTTTCCAAAGCTTGCTTGATGGTCTCCATCACACCTTCGATATTCTCGACCACATCGTTGTTCCAGAATCGTATCACTCGATATCCATGACGTGCGAGTTCCCTGCTTCGCGCTTCATCTTGCTCCAGGTGCATCGCGTGCTGGCCGCCATCGAGTTCGATTATGAGCTTTCGCACTAGGCAGGCGAAATCGGCGATGAAGCGGCCGATCGAATGTTGGCGACGGAACCGCCAAGGCAGCGCGCTTTCACGCAGCACGCGCCAGAGCTTGCGCTCGACATCGGTTGCGTTGCGGCGCAGCCGCCGCGCAACAATCGTTTTCGGTCGCAAGTCTCGCACCGGGGCAGCCCACCTCATCCCAACCCTTCTCCGCCCTCCAGGCGGAGAAGGGTTTTATCAAGCTTGAGCTTAGCATGGCGCCCCGCCATCCTCGCGCCATGACCGATATCCGCATGGGCGATTGGGTCGACCGCTTCGCCCCGGCAAGGCTGCGGCCCTATGCGCGGCTTGCCCGGCTCGACCGCCCCATCGGCACCTGGCTGCTGCTCTTTCCCTGCTGGTGGGGCATCGCGCTCGCGGCGCAAGCTTGGCCCGATTGGTGGCTGATGGCGCTCTTCGGCATCGGCGCCGTGGTGATGCGCGGCGCCGGCTGCACCTTCAACGACATCGTCGATCGCAATTTCGACGGCCGGGTCGAGCGCACGCGCACCAGACCCATCCCAAGCGGTGCGGTGAGCCTCAAGGCCGCCGCGGCCTTCATGGCGGTGCAGCTCGCGATCGGTGCCGCCATCCTGTTCTCGTTGAACGCCTTATCGATCGCCCTCGGCATCGCGGTGATCCTGCTCATTGCCACCTACCCCTTCATGAAGCGGATCACCTATTGGCCGCAATTCTTCTTGGGCCTCAATTTCAATTGGGGCGCGCTTCTGGGCTGGGCGGCGGTGCGCGGCGATCTCGGCTGGCCGCCTTTGCTGCTCTATCTCGGCGGCATCGCCTGGACCCTCGGCTACGACACGATCTACGCCCATCAGGACAAGGAGGACGACGCGCTCATCGGCGTCAAATCCTCGGCGCTGGCGCTCGGCAAGCACACGCGCCCTTTCCTCTTCATCTTCTACGTGGCGGCGTGTCTGCTCTGGGCGCTGGCGGGGCAAGCGGCGGGGCTCGGCCTCGCCTTCCGCGTCGCTCTCGTGCTCGTCTTCTTTCAGTTGTGCTGGCAGGCGGCGCGGATCGATACCGAGGATTCGGCCGATTGCCTCGCGAAGTTCAAATCGAACCGCTTGACGGGCTGGATTCTGCTCCTCGGCATCATCGCCGCGCATGTCGTCTGATCCGGCCGCTTTCATTCGCGCGCAGACGGCGATCGCGGCGCCGCCGCTCACGCCCGAGATCCGGCTGCATCTCGCCAGCGAAGTCACGCCGCTCTGGCATGCGACCGAGGCGAGCCTCGCAAAGCAGCAGCTACCGCCGCCCTATTGGGCCTTTGCCTGGGCAGGCGGCCAAGCGCTCGCCCGCTATCTCCTCGACCATCGCGACGTCGCCGCCGGCCAAGACGCGCTCGATTTCGGCGCCGGCTCGGGCCTCGTCGCCATCGCCGCCAGAATGGCCGGGGCACGCCGCGTCACCGCCGCCGAGATCGATCCTTTCGCAACCGCCGCCATCGCGATGAATGCACGGCTCAACAACGTGTCGGTCGCCCTCGAAGCGAGCGACGTGATCGGCCGCGCCGCGGCGCCGTGGACGCTCATTCTCGCCGGCGATATGTGCTACGAGCGGCCTCTCGCCGAGCGGCTGATCGCCTGGCTCAAAACGAAGGCGCGGGGCGGCGCGACCGTCCTCTTGGGCGATCCTGGCCGCGCCTATTTGCCGAAAACCGGGCTCACCGAACTCGCCCGCTATGCCGTGCCGACGCCGCTCGATCTCGAAGATCGCACCGAGCGCATCGGCATCGTCTGGCGGCTCGCGCCCGACTGAGCGCGCCGGGGTGACGCAGGGGCCGGTGATCGCTATATGTGAAGAACCGCCATTCGCGACAGGAACCCATGCCGACCCCTGAACCGATACCGCAGGATTCGCAGGCATTGCTCGACGATCTGATCGGGCGTGCGCGCAAAGCCGGCGCCGATGCCGCCGACGCGGTGCTGGTCGAGAGCGCGTCGCTGAGCCATGCGCAGCGTCTCGGCAAGGTCGAGAAGCTCGAACGCTCGGAGAATTACGATCTCGGCTTGCGCGTGCTGGTCGGCAAGCGCCAGGCGATCGTCTCCTCCAACGACCGGCGCGAGACGGCGCGCGGCGAGCTCGTCGCGCGCGCCATCGCCATGGCGAAGACCGTGCCGGAGGATCCCTATTGCGGCCTCGCCGATCCCTCGGAGCTGGCGCGCCAATGGCCCGATCTCGATCTGGTCGATCCGCAGGAGCCGGCGCCCGAGCTCCTGATCGCCCGCGCCGCCGCCGCCGAGGACGCCGCCCGCGCCGTGCCCGGCGTCACCAATTCCGAGGGCGCGGAGGCGGGCTGGAGCCGGTCGCGCATCGCGCTCGTCGCCTCGAATGGCTTTGCCGGCGGCTATGGCATGACGCATCACAGCGTCAGCGCCGCCGTGCTCGCGGGCAGCGGCACCGGAATGGAGCGCGACTATGATTTCTCGAGCGCGGTCTGGGCCGAGGCGCTGAGCGATCCGGCGGCCATCGGCAAGAGCGCAGGCGAGCGCGCGGTGAAGCGCTTGGGCGCGCGCAAGGTTCCGACCTGCCAGGTGCCGGTGGTGTTCGATCCGCGCGTCGCGGGCGGGCTGCTGCGCCATCTCATCGGCGCGATCAGCGGCCCCGCGATCGCGCGCGGCACCAGCTTTTTGAAAGACAAGCTGGGCGAGCGCATCATGCCGGCGGGCGTCACCGTCATCGACGACCCGCATCGCCGCCGCGGGCTGCGCGCCAAGCCCTTCGACGGCGAGGGCGTGCGCAACGCGCGGCGCGCCATCGTCGAGGACGGCGTGCTGAAGACCTGGCTGCTCGATCAGCGCTCGGCGCGCCAGCTCGGCATGAAGAGCACCGGCCATGCCAGCCGCGGCACGTCGGGTCCGCCCGGGCCGGGTCCGACCAATCTCTATCTCGAGCCCGGCGCGGTGACGGCCAAGGAGCTGATCGGCGACATTGCGAGCGGATTCTATGTCTGCGAGCTGATGGGCATGGGCGTCAATGGCGTGACCGGCGATTACAGCCGCGGCGCCGCCGGCTTCTGGATCGAGCGCGGCGCGATCGCCTTTCCGGTGAGCGAGATGACGATCGCCGGCAATCTCAAGGACATCTTCCTTCACCTCACCGCCGCCAATGACCTCGTCTTCAAGACCGGCAGCGATGCGCCCACCCTGCGCATCGACGGGATGACGGTCGCCGGGGCTTAGTCTTCGCGCTCAGGCGATGAGTCCCACCGCCGCATCGGCAAGCCGGATGCGCGCGGGAAGATGCGCGCGAATATCGCCGTCGATCTGCACCGGCGCGCCGGGCGGACCCGCGATCTCGATATGCGCCGCCGCGCTCACCCGCACGTCGCGCTGATGCGACAGGCAGCCGGCCATCGTCGCCAGCACATATCGTGCGGTCGAAACCCGCGAGGTTCGCTCGAACAGCACGGCGTAAAGCTGATCGCTATCGAGCGTCGCCTTCGGCGCCAGCACGAAGCGGCCGCCATAGAAATGCGCGCGCGCCACAACAATCGAGGCCGGCCATGCGGCGTGATCGTCGATGATTGCCGGAAAGCGCATCAAGGGTCGGCAGAGGAGCTGCTGGAGGCTGCCGATGACGTAAGCGCCCTTGCCGATGCGCCGCTTCAGCTTGAGATCGAGATGCGCCACGACTTGGGCATCGAACCCCACCCCCGCCATCGAGAGAAAGCGCCAGGGCTCGACGCGGTCGGCGCTCAGAATCTCGCCCGGCCGCACCAGACGCGCCGGCGTGAACGCAGCGATCCGGGCCAGCGCTTCGAGATCGCGCGGCAAGCGCAGCTCGTTCGCCAGCACATTGGCGGTGCCGAGCGGCAGCAGCGCGAGCGGCAGCGCCGAGCCGACCAGCCCATTCAGCGCCTCGTTGATCGTGCCATCGCCGCCCGCCACCGCCACCGCATCGAAGCGCTGCGCATCGGCGCCGCGCGCGATCTCGAGCGCGTGCAGCGGCCCTTCGGTGTGCCGAAGCGTCACTTCGGCGCCGAGCGCATCGAGCGCCTTGCGCCACGCCGCGAGTTTTTTGGCGGCGCGCCGTCCGGCCGTCGGGTTGTGGATGACGAGCAGCCGGCGCGGCTGCTCTTGGTTCCCGCCCGCGCCCGCACCGCTCATGGCGTCCCCGTTCTGCCGCGTCTCCCATAGCCGAAGCCGGGCTCGAGCGCCATCGCCCGCGCGGAGAAGAATGCTTGCATAACAGCAACTTCGCCGATAGATACCGGGCCCATGCGGGGGAGCCGCCATGCTATCATGACGGCACGCGACCGCGATCACGCAACCTTGGACCCCGATGACGATTTGAGCGCCTCAGCCGATCCCAGCGCCCGTCGCGAATTCAGCCACGACACGGCGCCGCTGATGCGCCGGCTCGTCGGCGAGTTCCTGAAGCCGCATTTCGGCAAGATGGCGCTCGCCTTCGCGGCGATGGGCCTCGTCGCCGCCGCGACCGCCGCCAATGCCTGGCTGATGCAGCCGCTGCTCGACAAGGTGTTCGTCGAGCGCAACGAGACGCTGCTCCTCGTCATTCCGGCGGCGGTGATCGTGCTGGCGCTGGTGAAGGGCCTCGCCGGCTATGCGCAATCGGTGTGGATGACGACGATCGGCCAGCGCATCGTCGCCAATATCCAGCTGAAGCTGTTCGCGCGGCTGATGCGCGCCGATCTCGCCTATTTCCACGCCAATCCGACCGGCACGCTGGTGTCGCGCTTCACCAACGATGCCGGGCTGCTGCGCGGCTGCGCCACCAACGTCATGGCCGGGATCGGCAAGGAGGCGGTCACCGCCGCCTTCCTCATCGCGCTGATGTTCTATCAGGACTGGCTTTTGGCGCTGGTCGCCTTCATCGCCTTCCCGATCGCCTTCCGGCCGATGCAGAAGATCGGCCGCCGCATGCGGCGCGTCTCCGCCAACACCCAGGTCGAGCTCGGCCAATTCATGACCCTGCTCAACCAGACCTTCCAGGGCGCGCGCTACGTCAAGGCCTATGGCATGGAGAGCTACGAGATGTCGCGCGCCGGGCGCATCATCGAAAGCCTCTATCGCCTCGTCGAGCGGGCGCAGCGCATCCGCTCGATCTCCTCGCCGCTGATGGAAACGCTGGGCGGCATCGCCGTCGCACTCGTCATCCTCTATGGCGGGCATCAAGTGTTCAGCGGCGCGCGCAGCGCCGGCGCGTTCTTCTCCTTCGTGACGGCGCTGCTCCTCGCCTATCAGCCGGTCAAAACCTTGGCGAGCCTCAACACCAACCTCCAGGAAGGCCTCGCCGCGGCGCAGCGCCTCTTCACCGTGCTCGATATCGAGCCCGAGATCCGCGAGCGCGAGCATGCGGCGCCGCTCGCGGTCAAGGGCGGCGAGGTGCGTTTTGCGGAGGTGCGCTTTTCCTATGGCGATACGACCGAGGCGCTCAAAGGCGTGACGCTCGCGGTCCCGGCGGGCAAGACGGTGGCGCTGGTCGGCGCCTCGGGCGCGGGCAAATCGACCGTCATGAATCTCATCCCGCGCTTTTACGACGTAACCCAGGGCGCGGTGACGATCGACGGCCAGGACGTGCGCGATGTCACGCTCGCCTCGCTGCGCGGCGCGATCGGCCTCGTCAGCCAGGAGGTGACGCTCTTCGACGACACGGTGCGCGCCAATATCGCCTATGGCCGGTTCGGCGCGAGCGAGGAAGAGATCGAAGCGGCCGCGCGCGCCGCGGCGGCCGACGATTTCATCCGTGCCCTGCCGCAGGGCTACGACACGCCCGTCGGCGAGCACGGCGTCAAGCTCTCGGGCGGCCAGCGCCAGCGTCTCTCGATCGCGCGCGCCATGCTGAAGAACGCGCCGATCCTGTTGCTCGACGAAGCGACCTCCTCGCTCGACACCGAATCCGAGCGCCACGTGCAAACCGCGCTGAAGAGCCTGATGCGCGGGCGCACCACCCTCGTCATCGCGCATCGCCTTTCGACGGTGATCGAGGCCGATCTCATCTATGTCATCGATGACGGGCGCGTCGCCGAAAGCGGCAGCCACGCCGAGCTGCTGCGGCGCGAGGGCGCCTATGCGCGGCTTCACGCGATGCAATTCCTCGGCGGCGAGGCGCCGATGCAGGTGTCCGCAGCCGAGGCCGGGGCTTAGGTCCAAGGCATGGGACTGATCAAGGCGCTGCTGCGCAGCGAGGCCGGCCTGCGACTCGCCTGCTGGCTGGTCCAGGCCTATGTGCGCCTCGTCTATCGCACCAGCCGCTGGACGGTCGAGGGCGCGGCTTTCCCCCAGGCGGTGCGTGCGCAGAGCGGCGCTTTCATCCTCGCCTTCTGGCATGGCAGGTTGCTGATGATGCCGATGGCCTGGCAGCGCTTCGCGCCGATGCACATGCTGATCTCCGCGCATACGGATGGGCAGCTGATCGCCGGCGCCGTGCGCCATTTCGACATCGACTCGGTCGCCGGCTCCTCCAATGACGGCGGCAGCCAGGCGCTGCGGGCGATGGTGCGATGGCTGAAATCGGGCGATTGCGTCGGCATCACGCCGGATGGGCCGGACGGGCCGGCGATGCGCGCGAGCCGCGGCATCGTCGCCGTCGCGCGCCTGGCCGGCGCGCCGGTGGTGCCTTTGGCCTATGCGACGCGACGGCGCCGGATCCTTGCGAGCTGGGACCGGTTTCACCTGCCCCTACCCTTCACCCGCGGCATCTTCATCTGGGGCGAGCCGATCCTCATCGCGGGCGCGCTCGACGATGCCGCCATGGAAGAGCGCCGCGTCCTCGTCGAAACGCGGCTCAACCTCATCACCGCCGAGGCCGACCGCCGCATGGGACATGCGGCCGTCGCTCCCGGCACCATGGACCGCGCCGCCTTGCGCGAGGTGCGGCGCGCGGCGGGCTCGCGATGAGCCGGCTGCTGACCCTCTACCAGGCCGGGACCACCGCGCTCGGGCCGGTGGTGGCGCTTTATCTCGCGCGGCGCATGGCGCATGGCAAGGAAGACCGCGAGCGTTTCCCCGAGCGCCAGGGCTTCGCCAGCCGCGCGCGTCCCGCCGGGCGGCTGATCTGGGTACATGCGGCGAGCAATGGCGAGGCGGTGTCGATGCTGTCGCTGATCGACCGGCTGCTGGTCGAGCGGCCGGCGCTGTCCGTTTTGGTGACAACCGGGACCGTGACCTCGGCGCGGCTTTTGGCGCATCGCCTGCCGGCCGATCGCGCCTGGCACCAATATGTGCCGGTCGATCGCCCGGCCTATGTGAAGCGCTTTCTCGATCACTGGCGGCCCGATCTCGCGCTCTGGGTCGAGTCGGAACTATGGCCGAACCTCGTTTCGCAGGCCGACCGGACGGGCGTCCCGCTCCTCCTCCTCAACGGCCGGATGTCGGCGCGGTCCTTCCGCGGCTGGCAGCGCGTGCCCGGCATGATCGCGCCGCTCCTCGCCTGCTTCGAGCTGTGCCTCGCCCAGGACGAGGTCCAGGCCGAGCGCTTCCGCCGCCTCGGCGCCGCCGCAGCGGCAACCGTCGGCGATTTGAAAACCGCGGCGGCGCCCTTGCCCTTCGATGAAGGCGAGCTCGACCGCATCGCCGCGAGCGCCGTCGGCCGGCCGCTCTGGCTCGCCGCCAGCACGCATCAGGGCGAGGAGGAAGCCGCCGCCTTGGCGCATCGCGCCTTGGCGCCGGGACGGCCTGGGCTGCTGACCATCATCGCCCCCCGCCATCCCGCCCGCGCCGACGAGATCGCGGCGATGCTCGCGCGTCAGGGCCTCAAAGTCGCGCGGCGCGCACGCGGCGAGACGCTCACCGCCGCAACCGATATCTATCTCGCCGATACGCTCGGCGAGCTGGGGCTGTTCTATCGGCTTGCCGGCATCGCCTTCATCGGCGGCTCGCTGACGCCGATGGGCGGACACAACCCGCTCGAAGCGGCTTTGCTCGATTGCGCGATCCTGCACGGCCCCGATATGAGCAATTGCGCCGCCATGGCCCAGTCGCTTGCGGCGGCGGGCGCGGCGGTCACCGTGCGCGATGTCGATGAGTTGACCGCGGCAGTCGGACGGCTGCTCGGCGATGCGGTCGAGCGCGCGGCGCGCGCCGCCGCCGCCGCCGGCATCGCCGCCGACAATCGCGCCGTGCTCGATGCCGTGCTTCAGCGCATCGCACCCTGGCTCGACCGATTGTCGGCACATGCCTGAGGCGCCGAAGTTCTGGACAAAGCCGGGATTGCTGTCCGGCTTGTTCCTGCCTTTGGGCTGGGGCCATGCGGCGCTCAGCGCGGCGCGGCGCCGCTTCAGCCATGCCTGGCGCGCCAGCGTTCCGGTGATCTGCGTCGGCAATCTCGTCGCCGGCGGCGCGGGCAAGACACCGGTGAGCCTCAGCCTTGCGCGTATCCTGACCGAGGCCGGGCTCGCGCCGCATATTTTGAGCCGCGGCTATCGCGCGCGGCTCAAAGGACCGCTGCAAGTCGATCCGGCGCGGCACAGCGCCGCCGAGGTCGGCGACGAGCCGCTGCTGCTGGCGCGCGCCGCGCCGACCTGGATCGGCGCCGACCGCGTCGCCTCGGCGCGCGCCGCCATCGCCGCCGGCGCCGGCATCCTGCTGCTCGATGACGGGCTCCAGAATCCCTATCTCCATCACGATTTGGCGCTCGTGGTGATCGACGGTGCCTATGGGCTCGGCAATGGCCGCGTCATTCCGGCTGGCCCGCTGCGCGAGCCCGCGGATCGGGGCTTGGCGCGCGCATCGGCGATCGTCCTCATGGGGAGGCCGCGGCCCGATCTCGTTCTTGCCGGCAAGACCGTGCTGCGCGCCACCCTCGCGCCGCGCGCGGGCGAGATCTTCAAGGGCAAATCCGTCATCGCCTTCGCCGGCATCGGCCAGCCGAAGAAATTCTTCGCGACCCTTGAAGAGATCGGCGCCGTTCTCGCCGGTGCGCATCCTTTCGCCGATCATCACCCCTACCGCGACACCGAGCTGGCGCGGCTCGCCGCCGAGGCGAGCGAGAATGACGCCGCCCTCGTCACCACCGAGAAGGATTGGGTGCGCATCGCCCCCGCCTGGCGTCAGCGCGCGAGCGCCTTGAAGGTCGAGGTCGAATGGGCGGACGAGGCGGCGCTGCGCCGCGTCCTTGCGCCGGCGCTGGAGCGGGCGCATGGCTGAGCGGCGCGCCTCGCCCAGCGATTGGCTCGAAGGCGCCGGCGCCGTGATCTTCTACACCTTCTTTCGTTTCCTGCCGCTCGATTGGGCCTCGGGCCTGGGCGGCTTCATCGCGCGGACGATCGGGCCGCGCCTCGGCGTCAGCAAGCGCGCGCGCGAGAATCTGCGCCTTGCCATGCCGGAGCTGCCAGCGACGGAGATCGAGCGCATCGTTTCGGGCATGTGGAACAATCTCGGCCGCGTCTGTGCCGAATATCCGCATCTCAGGAAATTCCGCGCCTTCGCCGATGACGGACGCATCGAGCGCAACGACCGCGGCAACATCCTTGCGACGCATGACCCGAACCGGCGCTACATCTTCTTCTCGGCGCATTACGGGAATTGGGAAATCGCGATCCGCACCGCGACCCAGGCGGGCTTCGCGGTGACCGCGGTCTACCGCGCCGCCAACAACCGGATCGTCGACCGGCTGATCGCCTGGGCGCGCGGCAGCGATGGCGGCGAGCTCGTGCCCAAGGGCGCGGTCGCCGCCTACAAGGCCTTCGGCGCGCTGCGCGCCGGGCGCGAGCTGTGCATGCTGGTCGATCAGAAGATGAATGACGGGATCGCCGTGCCGTTCTTCGGTCGCGCGGCGATGACGGCGCCGGCGCTGGCGCGGCTCGCCTTGCGCTTCGATTGCGCGGTCGTGCCGGTGCGTGTCGAGCGGACGCGCGGCGCGCATTTCCGCATCACCGCCGAGCCCGCGCTGCCCTTGCCGCGCACCGGCAACGACGCCGCCGATACGCTGACGCTGATGACGGCGGTCAACGGCGTCATCGAGCGCTGGGTGCGCGAGCGGCCGGAGCAATGGTTCTGGCTGCATCGCCGCTGGCCGGATTAACTCCTTGGTCAGCTTCGCACGACGGCGACCCGGCTAGATTCGCCGGTCGCCTGTGCTACGCGGCTCAGCTTCGCACGAAGCGGGATCATTCCTTCGGCATCGGGCCGGCGAGGCGTTCGGGATCGAGCCGCAGCTGAAACCAGTTGATGCCCCAATGGAGATTGGGACCGGTGGCGCGGCCGGTCGCGCCGAGCGTGCCGATGAGCTGGCCCTGCGTCACCGCCTCGTCCTGTTTGACCGCGAGCGAGGCGAGATGGATATAGACGCTCGACAGCCCATAGCCGTGGTCGATGATCACCGTGCCGCCGGTGAGGAAGAAATCCGGCGCGGCGAGCGTCACCCGGCCGGCGAGGCTTGCCTTCACCGGCGAGCCCGCCGGCGCGGCGATGTCGACGCCGGTATGCGGCGCATGCGGCACGCCGTCGAGCACGGTCTGGCTGCCGAAGACGCCGCTGATCCTGCCAATGACCGGCCAGAGCGGCTTTCCCTCGAAGCCCAGCGCGTCGCTGTCGATGGCGCGCGCTGCGTCGGCAAGACCCTCTTCCGTCTTGATGCGCGCGAGCTCCGCCGGCGAGGGCGTGACCATCTCCCGCGGCAAGCCGTCGATGCGGCGCACATCCCAGTGCCGCGGCGCAACCGCGAGCACGCGATGCGCGCGCGTGCCGTCGGTGAAAACGACATCGAGCGCCGCCTCGCCTGCTGCGTCGCGGCCGAAGCCGATGATGAAATCGCCATCGGGCGCGACGCGGATCGGCTTGCCGTCGAGTGTCACGCGGGCGCCGCGATCGACCTCGCCGCGCAGCAGCCCGCCCTGCTCGGGCGTGCCGGTAAGGCGCAGCGTGCCGGCTTGCGCCGTGCCGCCGATGAGGAGCAAGGCAAAAGCGAGGCCCAGCAGCTTGCCCTGGGCCGGCGACGGCGCTTTGGGCTTGCCGCGCTTCGATGCGCCCTCCGCGGTCGCGCCGACCTTGCCGTCATGGAATTCGAGCGTCAGCGCCGCGCCCGGCGCGATCTCGGCGGCGCTGGTGACGATCTTGCCCTCGGCGGAGACGATCGCATAGCCGCTCTCGAGCTTGCGGTGAATCGCATCGAAGCAGGTTTGCAGCCGCGCCATCATCCCTTCGACGCGCTCGCGCCGCCGCTCGATGAGGCGGGTGGCGGCGTCATGCAGCCGCGGCGGCAAATGCTCGAGCCGCTCGCGCGCGCGGAGGATCGGTGCGTTGAGCGCGGCGGGATTGATCCGGCTCGAGGCCGCATCGAGCCGCGTGCGATCGGCGCGAATGAGATGCCTCAACGCGGCGCTCAAACGCTCGGCGCGATCGTCGAGCCGCTGCGCGGCATTGCCGATGAGCCCCGCGGGATCGGGCAGGCCGCGGCCGAGCCCCGCCACATGGTTGCGCCGCTCGGCAAGCCAGCGCGACAGCGAGGTCGAAAGCCGCAGCGCCTTCGCCTGGATCTCACCGATCAGCTCCGAGCGCACCGGCACCGCCATCTCGGCCGCCGCGGTCGGCGTCGGCGCGCGCTTGTCGGCGGCGAAATCGATGAGCGTGGTGTCGGTCTCGTGGCCGACCGCCGAAATCAGCGGAATCGCCGAGGCGGCCGCCGCGCGCACCACGATCTCTTCGTTGAACGCCATCAGATCTTCGAGGCTGCCGCCGCCGCGCGCGACGATGATGAGATCGGGCCGCGGCACGAGGCCGCCCGGCGCCAAAGCGTTGAAGCCGGCGATCGCCGCCGCCACCTGCTCGGCCGCGCTCTCGCCCTGCACCGCCACCGGCCAGACCAGCACG